>JAJYLH010000104.1 GCA_021787845.1 Myxococcales bacterium
CCTCCATGACCGCTCCCGTGGACCAGCTTCCCGGCGTCACGCAAGGGGGGAAAGTTTTGGAAGTCCGGGGGGGAAAGTTTTGAGAAATCCCCGGCTCAGGGGGGGAAAGGTTTTGAGAGTCTACACACAGGCTGTGCCGAGCCCTCACGACCCTTCGAGGGCCGGGCACGAGGGCGGTGGCAACGAGCGAGGTCCGTGGGCCTGGCCGCCTCAGGGCGAGCGGGAACGACAACCTGAGATGTCTGGATACCCAGCCTCCGATTTCCAGGAGCAGCATGCCGAGCCAGGTCAGTGGAATCCCCGCGAGGGTGGAAACGGCGTTCGCCGCCGTCACCGGGCCGAGGCAGGAGCGAAACCGCTGCTGAAAGATCCGAACCGCGATCGCGGTCTCGATGAGCACGACGGGGACGAACGCAAACCACGAGGCGGGCCAGACCACCACGAGCATCGGAAGCCCCATGTCGGCCCGCGCGATCGAGGGCAGGAGCAGGACCAGAAGGCCGAGCGCGAGAGCCGGCAGGCGCGGTCGAAGAAGCGATCGCATTCGACACTCCACGGCTAGAGACTGGCATCGACGACGAGCGGATGCGGGCCTCAGAACGCGTCGACCGGGCCGACGACGATCGACGGCGCGGGACCGCTCTGGCCCGCGTTGCCGCTGCGGCGGCCGTCTTGGCCCATCTGACCGTCGCGACCCTGGCTCGCGCCGCTGTAGGTGATGCCGCCGTCGCCGCCGAAGCCAGCGTGGCCGGCCGACCCGCCGGAGCCGCCCGCGTTGTCGAAGGTGAGCGCCGACAGGTACGGTCGCGCCGCGCGCGCCACCCGGACCGAGATGCGTCCGCCGTCGCCGCCGTTGCCTCCCTCGCCGCCGTCGCCGCCATCGCCTCCGTCTCCGCCGTTCCCCGCGGGAGCGCCGTCGCCTCCATGACCGCCCGCGCCGCCGTGGCCGCCGTTGCCGCCGTTTCCCCCCGCGCCGCCATCCGCGCGGACCGTGACGCTGCCTCCGTGCGGATCGACCAGGAACAACTGATGCCATCCGGACCGCAGCCCATGGGCGTCGACCGCGAGGAGCGCAGGCGTGGCTCGCGCGAGGGCAACGGTCACCTCGACGTCCCCCGCGTCGCGCCCGTCGCGGCCATTGTCGCCGTCATGTCCCTTGGCGCCGTTCTGTCCCGTGCCTCCTGGGCGCGCCTCGTCGCCGCTCGACATCTCATCTCGCCCGTCGATGCCGTCGTGACCCGAGAATCCATCGCTGCCGTTCTCGCCGTTCTTGCCCGAGAAGTCCGCGGTGAACGCGCAGTCGTAGCGCGGGGCAATCGATACCCGGGCGTGATGCGCGGGGTCGCCCGCGACCACGATGTCGAGGGTCGCCGTTTTCCCGAAGGTCGCGCGCGGGTCCGCGTCGAGGGTGACGAGCCCGTTGCGCGCGACGCTCGCCGCCTGGCCCGAAATCTGGAAGCTGTCCCAGGTCACCTTCCCGCCGCCGGCGCCTTGGGTCGCGACCGACTTCCCTCCGTCGAGGATCGCGGTGACCACGAGCGGCGCCGCCATCCCGGGACAGAGCGCCGGCCCGCCCGCGAGCCGAGCGGAGATCGACTGGACCTTCTGGTGACGAAGGTCGATGGACAGACCCATCAGCTCGGCGAGATGGGCACAACCGCAGAGAGCGACGACCGGGACCAGGGCGAAAGCTCGGTGGATGCGCATGTGCGCGACCGTACGATGCGGCCTCGGACACTGTCAAGCCCGCCGCCCTGGGTGACCCTGGCCTCTGCCTATCGCCCCATAGGCGACCGCCTGGGTCACCCGGGAAGCGCTAAGGCTTAGTAGGCAGCCCCGGAAGTTCGCTAACGGATTCGACGGCTCCGTTTTCGCGACGCGGCTCAAGCCATGCCAACCTCCGCGACACGGCCACCCCAACCGTTAGCGAACTTCCGGGGCCGCCTACTTAGACCTCGCGAGACGGAAGCCTGTCTCGGCGTCGCGGTCAGTCGGGTGGACGCCGAAGCGGCCCGCGGCCCGCGCGTAGCTCGCGTCGTTGTCCCAGGAGCCGCCACGCTCGACCCGGCCCCCCTCCGTCCTTGGCCCCGTCGGATCCGTCGCCGCTCCGCTCGGATAGCTCCCGTACCGATCCCATACCCACTGCCACACGTTCCCCAGCGTGTCGTACAACCCCCACGCGTTCGCCTTCTTCTGCCCAACCGGATGCGGGCCGCAGGTCGACGACGGATACTGCTTCTCGTGCCAGCCCGAACAGTCTATCCCGCCCGCGTAGGACACCCCGCTGTTTCCCCCGTACCAGGCGATCGGATCCAGCTCCGGTCCGTTGTGCCGTCCGGCGATCGTAAGAACTCCCGTGTAGATGGCCGTGGTCGTCCCTGCCCGCGCCGCGTATTCCCATTCCGCTTCCGTCGGCAGCCGGTATCCCGTGCAGCTCAGCCCGGCGAACGTCACTCCCGTGCAGGCGTAGTTCCCCGTGCAGAAGGGGTTCCTGCCCGAACATCGTGCTTTGGATGCAACGAGTACCCCGCAGTAGGCGTTCGTAGCGGAACATCCGCCCCCCGCCGTACCACGGCACCCGGTCAGCGCGTAGCATTGCTGCAACCCCTCCTTCTTCGACAGCGCGTTCGCATAGGCCACCGCATCCCACCACGAAACTCGCTCCACCGGGCAGTTGCTCCCGCACGACTTGAAGTACGACGGGTTGTTCCCCATCAGCGACTGCCACTCCCTTTGCGTCACATCCGTCGCCTCCATGAAGTAGCCATGGCTGATCGTCACCTGATGCTGCGTCTCATCGTACCCCATGGACTCCCGTCCGGGCTCGTCCGCCGGCGACCCCATCGTGAACGTCCCCGGTGCGATCGAGACGAAGCCCTTCGGTGCTTGACCCGGGGCCGCCGACGTCCGCAACGGCGCGGCAGGTCGTGTGACCGGCGCAACCTTCGAAACGTTGGGGCCGAGCGCCGAGGGGCTGGGCCTCTCGGCACGTGACGAGGTCGTCGGGCATGCCGAGGCCGTCGTCGTGCACAGCAGGAACGTCGCCATCCAGACCAATCGATTCGCCACTCACACCTCCGTCAGGGCGCGGGATACCACGCGGCTTCGGCGAGCGCAAGGTGGCGAACGCTTCACGACGGCCCGCGCGAGCGATGACGTCGGCGAGCGGCCTTCGCGGCTTGCCGCTCGCTGGCGCTGCTGCTCCGCTGGAGCCCAACGGCCCCTTCTTCGCGCTCGGCGTCCCGGGGTTGGCACCGCTGCCGCTCGGCGGCGGCGCGGGCGCGGGCGTCGAATATTTTTCCACCCCAGCCTCGGCCGCCGGCTCCCCGACGTGACCACCCGGCTCTCCAATAAGGCCCCGGACGACGCGACGATGCCTTCCGGTTGCGCGACGAGCGTGTAGGATGGGTGGAGCGCAGCGGAGCCCATCGGGCGGTCGCCGGGGGAGACGATGGGCTGCGCTGCGCTCCACCCATCCTACGATTGGGATTGCGGGTGAAGATCCTATCCCTCTGGTGCGGCGGCGATGCCCGCGTCGGCGAACCAGGACGCGACCTGGGCGAGCGTCGCAGCGCCGACCGGCGGGCGATCGGCGTAGGCGAACGGCCGTCCATACAGCTCGGCCTTCGCCGTGGCCAGGCGATGGAACGGCACCAGCGTCAACTTGGGCGGCGCAGGATGTTCCTTGAGCCATCCAGCGATGGCGCGGGCGTCCGCGGGGGTGTCGTTCAGCCCCGGGATCACGAGAAGCCGGACGCTGACGGCGACGGGAGCCCCCAGAAGGGTCGTGAGATTCTGGAGCAGGAGCCGGTTCGTCGCCCCGGTGGCCTGGCGGAACTTCTCTTCGTCCACATGGGTCAGGGTGAACAGCACGAGATCGACCCGGCGGGCCAGCTCGGGAGCGAGCGACACCGGCCAGTGGCCCGCCGTCTCCACCGCGCGATGGATTCCGCGTTCCGCGAACGCGTCGCAGGAGGCAAACAGGAACTCCGGCTGCGCCAGCGGCTCGCCACCGGAGAAGGTCACGCCTCCGCCGGTGCCCTGGAAGAACGAAGCGTCGCTCGCCGGTCCCGCCACCTCTTCGACGAGCTGTCCCACGTCGTAGGTCGCGCCGACCAGACGCTTCGCCCGCGCCGGACATACGGACGAACAGAGGTGCCCGACCGCGCACGGCTCGCGCTCGCCCGGCGGATGATCGAACGGGCAGTCGCGCTGGCAGACCTGCCGGCACGTCCGACATCCGATGCAACGCTTGCGGTCGTAAGCGACCTCCGGCGCGAACGATTGCCCTTCGGGATTCTGGCACCAGGGGCAGTTGAGGCGACAGCCTTTGAGGAACACGACCGTTCGCAGGCCCGGCCCGTCGTCGACGCAGGCCCGCGACACGTCGAAGACCACGCCGGTCGGCCCGCTCACCGTCCAAACTCCGCCCGGGCGATGATGTCCTCTTGAATCGAGCGCCCGAGGTCGGTGAAGTAGGCGGAATAGCCGGACACCTTCACGATCAGGTCGCGGTAGGCCTCGGGATGCGCCTGCGCGTCGCGCAGGGTCTCGGTGGAGACCACGTTCGGTTGCAGGTGCATCCCGCCGAGGTCGAAGTAGGTGCGAATCATCCCCGCGAACGCCTCGATCCCGGACGGATGGCGGATGAAGTTCGGATGGAAGCGCAGGTTCAGCGAGACGCCGGAGGAAATCTTCTCCGGCGGGAGGCGGGCGACGGAACGCATGGAGCCGGTCGGCCCGGCGTGGGAATCGATGAGGTTCGACGGGGAGACTCCGTTGGAGATGGGACTGCCGGCGCGCCTCCCATCCGGGGTCGCCCCCAGCATGAAGCCGTCGAGGACGTGGTTCCCATAGGAGTAGTAGCAGCAGCGGAAACGCCCGCCGCGCAAGTTGCGATGCTGCCCGGCCTCCTCGTGGATCCAGCCGACGATCTCCAGTGCCAGGTCGTCGGCGCGCGCGTCTCCCATTCCGAATTTCGGGGGCTCGTGGATGAGCCTCTGGCGCAGCACTTCCTGGCCCCGGAAATCGGTTTCGAGCGCGCGCAGGAGATCCATGAGGCTGAGGACATTGCGCTCGAACACAAAGCTGCGCAAGGCCGCCAGCGAGTCGACGAGCGTTCCCAGTCCACGCATGTCGATGGAGGTGAAATCATAGCGCGCGCCGCCGTCGGTGATGTCCCGCGCCCGTTCGATGCATCCGTCCATCAGCGCGGACACGTACGGCGCCGGCAGCACGTCGCGGTAAGCGCGGTCCTTCCCTTCCGTCGCGTCGATGAGGACGCCGAGCTGATGGCCGAGCTGGCGTTTGAGCGCCGTCATGAGATCTTTGAAGGTCTGGAAACCTCTGGGATCGCCGGAATCGAACCCGCGCTGCTGGCCGAGGATGCGATAGGGCCGGCGGCCTCGGGTGAGGGTGAGCATCAGGACCGCGGGCAGAGAGATTTCATGCCCGCCCGGACAACCGTGGGTGTCGCCGTGGCCGCTCGTCTCGATGCAGCCGACGACGCAGTAGTCGCGGGCGTCTTCCTCGCTCAAGCCATCGGCGCGCAACGCGGGAACGATGGCGTCATCGTTATAGATGGAGATGCCGTTGGCGCTCCGGAAGACCTCGGAGGTGCGTCGCAACAGCTCCGGCGGGGAGCCGCGGTGGATGCGAACGCTGAGCTGGTTGATGGCACCGCCCATGCGCTCGTGCGCTTCGAGCATGAGCCACGTCAGCGCGTTGGTCGCATCCTCGCCCAGGGGCGTCAGGCCGCCGATGGTGACGACGTGCTGGCTGTTTCCGAGGACCGCGTTGGTCTCCATGCCCGCTTCGGGAATCGGCTCGACGTTCGCGCTGAGCTTCAGGTAGTATTCTTGCACGAGCGCGATGGCTTCCTCGCGATCGATGCGGCCGGCGGCGAGGTCGTCACGCAGATAAGGATAGAGGTACTGATCGACCCGGCCGTCGGCGAAGACCTCGTGGGTCCCGTACTGGATTTCGCCGACGACGTGGGTCATCCACACCGACTGCAAGGCTTCCTGGAACGTCCGCGGCGGCAAGCGCGGCACCTGCCGGCACGCCGACGCGATGGCGAGAAGCCGGGTCTTCTCGGCTTCATCGGCGGCGCTCCCCGCCATCTGCTCGGCGAGGGCGGCGAAACGTCCCGCATAAGCGATGGCAGCTTCCAGGCTGACGATCACAGCCTGCAAGAAGTCGCGCGCATGCCGGTCCACATCCGGCTGCGCCATGCGCGCCCGCGCCTCAGCAATGATGGAGTCCATCCCATGCGCGACCGCTTTCTCGACACCGAGGGAGAGGTGTCCCTGAACATCGAAGACGTACGTCGCAGGTGTCGGATTGTTTCGGGCAAGCTCGTAGCGCAAGGCATAGAGGTTGCGCGTTCGCCGCAAGGTCCGCCGGGCGCGCAGGTTCGCTCCGAGCATCGAGCGCAGGCCCGAGCGGCCGAGCGCGCGTACGAAATTCAGGCCGTCGATCTGCGCGCGCAGGGCCTGAACGAAGCTCGGACGGGTCTCGATGATCCCGCGCTCCTCCCACACCCGCGCCTTGTGGTCGCGCAGCGTGCGGCCGTCCCAGTAAGGCAGTATCTCTTCCCAGAACAGGCGCCGCTCCTCGTCGCTGATCTGGAACGGACGCCGCTTCAGGTGGAGCACGTCCATCTCCATCTGCAGCGTCCGGAGGAAATCGCCTCGCTCCACCGACAGCGGCGCGGCGAGGTTCTTCTCGGTCTTCGACCCGGCGATGCGCTCGTCCGGGGCGATGAAGATCCGCTGCTGCTCCAGCGTCCGGCGCAGGGCCCGGGCGTTTCGCAGGGCGGGATCCATGCCTTCGGTCTCGCGGTACGAGCGCGTGAAGTGGAGCGCCCGCGCCAGGCAGACCTCGTAGGGCGCGGTCAGAAGCCGCTCTTTCAGCCGTGCGACGCGCGGGTCGAGGCCTGGCATCGGTGCCGCTTCTCGTGCCGCCTGGAGCATTGCCGTCTCCTCCTCGCGAAGAGGGGCGGCGATGATAGCCGTCCAAGGCCGGCAAGGGAAGAGCGGATTCCCGCCAGCCTGCTTATCCGCTTGACGCCATCGAAGCTCATCGGCCGTGCGCCGCTCCGTCACGGTCGCGGTACAGATCCGCCTGGGCCACGTGCAAGCAGGTCAGTACCGCGACGGTGAGGGAGCGGCGGGTGGCGTTCGATTGGACCGGGTGGCGTCAACCGAATAAGCAACTCCCGCGAGAACGCGACCTCTTCGGCTTCGCGCCATCCTGCGTCGCCTCATCCCGATCGCGCGACTCGATCGACGGCTTCGCTTGCGGCACTCTCGCCCGGTCCCGCGTTTGCCCGCGGGCCAGCCGGCCACCACCGTCTCGCGAGCGCGGACGCGAAGTTCCTTGCCGTGTTGCCAGCGTTGACGACGGGCCAGGTGCCCAAACGCAGGCCGGCGGCGGCGATCGCGGTCAGCATCCCTCCCGAGAGCGCGCCCGCCACGCCGGCGGTGGCGAGGTCGGCGCCAGTGAGGAAGAGGCCCGGAATCGGGGTCCGCGCTCGGAGCGGCAGCTCGAACCGGGCCGGCGAATGCTCGAGCCCGTAGAGCTCGCCCCGCGGATGGCCGGCGAAGTGGCGGGTGGACAGCGGCGTCGAAAGCTCCGCGACATCGACCTGTCCCCGGAGCTGCGGCAAGGCTCGATAGAGCGCCTCCAGCATCCGCTCGGTGATCTTTGCCTTGAAAGCTTCGTACTCCGGTCCCCGATGATGCCAACGGGTATCCGTCCAGCGCTCGACCCACTCGAAGGGACACGGCGCGACGAGGTCCACCGTCGCCCGGCCCGGAAAGCGCTCGGGCCACGAGGGGTCCTTCGAGGAAGGGAAAGACGCGAACACGGTCGGCAGCGGCGCCGCCGGGTCATCAAGGAACCGGCGAACGTCGCCGTCGTAGTCCGCGCTCGGATACAGCCAGAGGTTGGTGCCCGTGAGCCCCAGCTCCGCATCGGTGCGCCGAAAGCCAAGGTAGAGACAGAAGTAGCCGACCGAGGGAGACACGTGCGCCATCGCCGACCGCAACTCCGCGGGGACCATCTCCGCCGGCACGAGGCGACCGAAGGTGTTGGCGACTCCGGCGTCGCTGATCACAACCGGCGCGCGTTGTTCGGAGCCGTCGGCGAGGCGCACCCCGACCGCGCGTCCGCGCTCGACGATGACGCCGGTGACCTCGGCCGAATGACAGAGCGCTCCGCCGTGCTCCTCGATCACCGGAGCGAACGCGCGGGCGATGGCCGAGGCGCCGCCGACGGGATACCAGGCGCCTCCGAAGTAGTGGGCGGCCACCATCGCGTGCATCGCGAAGCTGGAGCCAGAAGGCGGAAGGCCGTAGTCTCCGTACTGCCCGGCGAGAACGGCGATGAGCTCGGGGTTCGCCGTCAAGCCGCGGAGCACGTCGAGGGTGGTGCGGCGCGCGAAGGAGAGAAAGCGCCGGCGCAGCAGAGGGCCGGCGAGACCCGCGAGCTTCTCGGGTAGCGCGCGCTCGAGGAAGAACGACTGGCCCGCGTGGGCCACCTCGCGGCAGAGCGAGACGTAACGGCGGATAGCGTCGGTTTCGGCCGGGAAGTAGGACGACATCCGCTCGATGAACCGGCGCGAACCAGTCACGAAGTCGTAGGTGCGATCGCCGATGACGATGCGATCGTAGACCTCGGGGAGCGGCGCGAACCGGAGGGAGCCGTCGGTGAGGCGGTCGAACAGGGTACGGACTCCGCCGTGCTCGCCGACCTGGCCGAGGTAGTGGACACCGACATCCCATTCGTAGCCGGGCCGGGTGAAGGTGTGGGTGTAGCCGCCGATTCGGTAGTGGCGTTCGAGCACCAGCACCCGCCGGCCGGCGAACCGCGCCAGCGCCGACGCGCAGGCGAGACCTCCGATGCCCGAGCCGATGACGATGGCGTCGAAACGGCCGCGCGGCCGATGTTGCTTGTAGGAGACTCCCGTCGTCATGGCTGCCTCGACGTCGATTAACGGGGTGCGGTCTTCGCCTTGGACGGATCAGCGGTGTAAGCGACAGGCAGTAGGATGGGCAGTCCGTGGAATCGCAACGCGATTCCCGGCTGCCCGTCCTTCCAGAGCGTCCATTTGCAGGACGGGCGCCAATGCGAACGATCGCTCTCAGACGGACAGCCTGCCGAGCGCGAAGAACCGCGCTCGACGGGACTGTCCATCCTACTGGCTTGTGGCCCAACGCGCTTGCGAAATCCGTTGCGGTTCATCGACGGGGAAGCCACACCCGATGAACCTTCGCCACCGCTGTCCAAGACATGCCGCATCGGAGATTTCCTAAGCTCGTGCTTCACGGCAAGAACAGGATGTCGCCCTGGCTCGCCTGGAGGAGCACGCCCTTCGCCGGCGGCGAGCTGGCGTCGGGCGGCGCGGTCGTGGTCTTGCCATCGAGCGACCGCGACTCGCTGCCGACTTTCCAGGTGTTCTGTCCGCCGCGGTCGAGGAGGAACCCCAGCGTCGGCTCGGCCGCGCGAGTCGAGTCGCCGGCCGGGTCTCCGTAGTCGCCCATCGTCGGCCCGCCGTTCGCGGTGTACTGGTCGTTGCCGCCGCCGTCGATGAAGAACCCGAACCCTTGCGCGTTGCCGCTCCCGAGCGACAGCCCCGGCGCGTGATAGACGTCGTCGCCCCCGTCATCGAGGAACCAGCCGACGGAGTAGTCGTGCCCGACGCCCATCGAGGTCGCGGTCGGCGCGACGTTCTGGTTGTTGTATTGATCGTTGCCCCCGTGGTCGTGAAAGACCGCCAGCGCGAAGTGGGCGTCCGACCCCTGCACGTACCACTTGCCTTCGTACTGATCATCGCCGCCCATGTCCTCCAAGACCCCGGTGCCGAACATGTAGCCCGTGCCCTGTCCGAAGACGGAGGCGACGTAGTGGTCCTTCCCGCTACCCAAATCCGCGAGCAAGCCGATGCCGCCGCTCATCGGAGCGACATAGGTGTCGTCGCGGCGGCCGAACGCGGAGCCCTGGACGAACGAAGCGTTCCCATTGCCCGGAAGCTGCGGAGTGTAATAGAGCGGGTCGCCGCCCTCCGACGGGTCGCCCGGGTTCGCGTAGTAGAGATCGTCGCCGCCGCCGTCGATCAGCGCCCCGAAACCGCGGACGTAGGCGAACCCCTGCCCGAAGGCGTAGATCTTGTGCTGGTCGTTGCCGCTGGCGTCGAGCAGAAGCCCGATGCCGAAGTCCGCCGCGCCTTGCGCGCCCGCCTCGGCCTCGTAGGTGTCATCGCCGGCGCGGTCTTCGAGGACGCCCACGCCGAAGGCGCCGAAGCCCTGCGACATCCGGAGGGACTGGTAGTGATCGTTTCCGCCGAAATCGAAGAGCATCCCGTACCCGCAGCGGCCGGCGCCCTGTCGCGGCCGGTCGCTCTTGCTCATCGCCGTCTCGCCCTGAGACGGGTCGCGCGGGTTGAACCGACCATCGATGTCGGAAGGCAGCCGTCCGGTGTCGTTCGGGTTCGGGACCACATCGTAGGCGTACGTGTCGTTGCCGCCGAGGTCCACGACCACCGATATCGGCGCGTCGACCGAGGTGTTCGCGCCCGCCGCGAAGTGGTAGGTGTCGTCGCCGCCCGTGTCGACGAGCAGGAGCACCGGGTCGAGCAACGCCGGATAGGTCTCGGCCTTCGCGTCGCCAACGATCACCTTCCCGAGCGGCGTGTCCGCCTGGAAGCTGAAACCCAGCTCGCCCGCCTCGCTCTCGAGCCCGACGTCCTCCACCGTCGCCGCGAGGTCGTAAGCGCCTTGATAGAGCGCGGTCCAGTCGATGCCGGTCGTCAGCATCTCGCGGACCGCAGACTGGTTCGGGTCGAGCGCGCGCCCGTCTCCGCTCTGAAGATAGAAGGCGGCGGCGTAGCGGTAGAGCGCCGGGAGGTCCGCGACATTCGCGAAGGCCTGGTTGCGCCAGCCGAGGGCGTTCGACTCGGCCTCGATGATCTGCGCGACCTTCTTGCGCAAGGACAAGGGGATGCCTGCCGCTTGCGTCTCGAGCGATGCCTCGTCGGCCGTTCCACCCAGCGACGCATCGAGGTTCGCAATCGCCTTCGCCAGCGGATGGTCGGGGTCGACGGGGTACGACGGCCGCGTCGTCTTGATCGGATAGCCGAGCCGCTTCGCCGCCTCAGCGATGTCCTCGCTGGCCGCTCGCGTCCGGGCCGGGTCGCCCATCGCCGCCGTCAGCGCGTCCGCCCACCCGGGCGCCAGCAAGGGATCGTTGTGAATGCGATCGAAGTGCGGCAGCCGCCACGGGTCGTGCTGGAGCGCCTGGGGGAACTGCGCGAGGTAGTTGTCGGGGAACTTCAGGGTGCAGCGGGTGTAGCCGGCGGCCTTGAGCATCTGCCCGACGAGGTCTTTGCCGAGGGGCACCGCGTGGCAGTCGCCGGGGTCGACGCAGGCGGGAACCCCGGGAGAGCTATCGAGCGCCAGGCACGATTGCCCGGGGGCGCAGGTCTTGCTGCCGCACTTGATGGGAGCGGGGCCGCCGTCGGGTGTTCCGGCGTCGGGGGATGCGCTCTTGCTCGGGGTGCAGGCCGCGAGCAACAAGGCGAAAAGGGCGATGGTGGTCTTCACGCGGCCTCCACGGATCTTCGTCCGACCCGGAATGTCGCGGGCGACCATAGCACCAGAAGGGCGCGCCGGAAAATGGGCGGACCGCTACCGGTCGCGACGGTCCTTCGACCCCGGCCCTTGGCCAGCGCGACGTAGCCCGGCGCCTTCGCCGCGAACGCCACCTCGTGGCCAGCGTCGTCGAGGCGCGCCTCCAGGTCGGCCGCCGTCTCCTTCGACGTGTGGCCCGCTTCACGCGGTTCAAGATGGTCCATCGGAGGCTGGGTATCCAGACATCTCAGGTTGTCGTTCCCGCTCGCCCTGAGGCGGCCGGGCCCACGGACCTCGCTCGTTGCCACGGCCCTCGTGCCCGGCCCTCGAAGGGCCGTGAGGGCTCGGCACAGCC
>JAJYLH010000042.1 GCA_021787845.1 Myxococcales bacterium
ACCGTCGCCGGCGCCGACGCGATCATCGCCCTGCGCTGCTGCATCCTCAGCGGCCGCTTCGAGGGCTTCTGGGAACGCCGGGCGGCCGGATGACCGGGCGGCTCCTCATTTTTCTGACGCACGCCCTTCGGCGGGCGGTCCGCCCGGGCCGGGACGAGCCGGTGTGCCAGGCCGCCGGCCGGGCGCCCAGTCCGCCGGCTCGAACACCGCCACCTGACGGCCGCCCCGGGCACGCCTCGAGCGCCGTCGGCGCGAAGTGGACTCTGCGCGCCGGCCTCGGGTCGGCGTTGACGCGGGCCCGGACCGCCGCCGAAAATGCCGGCCTTCGCGCAAAGGCGAGACCTCTTGTCGCTCCTGGGACATCGCGCCGGCTTCCTTCTCGCGACCGCCCTGGCGGTGGGGCTTTCGTGCCCGCTCGCCGACGCTCAGAGCATGACCTTCCTGCACACGCCGCCCGCGCGCTGCGACCCGCACCGGCCGCTCGTCCTCTCGGGCAACGTGTTCGGCGTCGAAAGCCTCGCCCGGGCGACGCTCGTCTACCGAGTCGGCGATGGCCCCTGGGAGAGGCTGCCGTTGACCTGCCACGGCGCGGACACCTACGAGGCGACCATTCCCGCGTCCGAAGTGACCGCGCCCGTTTCCTACTACGTCGTCGCCACCGACTGGTCCGGCCGGCAGAGCGCCATCTTCGCGTCGAGACGACGCCCGCAGCGGGTGGGCGTCGCCGGCGCCGGCGAACCCGCCGGCTCCCCTCCTGCCCTCCCGGCGCCGGGTCCCGCCTCGTCCGTCACACCGGCACCGGTGCCGCCCGCCGGAACCGCTCCTTCTGAGCTGAGCCCCGCGGCGGGCCCGCCGAGCTCGACCGCTCCCGGGGAGGGCTTGGGCACGCCGATTCCGTCGGGCGGCCGGCCGGTGCGCATCGAGACCTGGCAGCCTGGGGGAGCGCCAGCGGCGCCGTCCGGAGGAACCGCTGCCGGATCCTCCGCCGCCCTCGCCGAGGATCTCTCGCTCTACGCGGCGGAGGACGCCGCCTATCTCGCGGGCCGGCACCGGCAGGCGGCGAGCGACAGGCCGGCGATCGAGTCGGTGGTGACCGGGGCCGAGATGCGCGCGCTCGGGCTGCACACGCTCATCGACGTGATGAAGATCCTCCCGGGTTTCGACACCCGCCGCGACGTGCAGGGCTTCTGGGAGGTCACGGTCCGCGGCATCACGAGCGACCCGGAAATCCTGGTCCTCTTCGACGGCCAGCGGATGAACGACCCCTACGACGGCCGCGTCCTCTGGGAGCGGCCGGTGGACGACCTCGCCCGCATCGAGGTGATTCGCGGTCCCGGCAGCGTCCTTTTCGGCAGCGGCGCGTTTTCGGCGGTGGTGAACCTGGTGCCGCGCCGTAACGATGGCTTCGCCGCGCGCGCGTCGTACGGCTCCTTCGGCGAGGTGCAGGCGAGCGCGAACGGCGGGCACACCTTTGGCGGGTTCTCGCTCGATGGCTCCGCCGACTTCGAGCGGCGCGACGGGTATCAGAAGACGATTGCCCACGACGCGCTCACGACCGACCCCGACGTTCCCGCGGGGATGACCGACGACCACCGGCAGGGGTTCGACGCGACTCTTCGGGGCCGGTACCGCTTTGGGAAGGCGGGTTCGCTCCTGAAGGGCTCCGCGCAGGTGCTGCACGAGGACCGCGGCGCTCTCGTGGGGCTCATCGACGTGGTGGGCCCGGGCAGCGACCTCGGCTGGAACGAGGAGCTCGCGAACCTCGGCCTCGAGGCGCCGGTCGGAAGCTGGAAGCTCGGCTTCGACCTCGACCTGGACCTCGACCAGACCGACCGGCTCTTCGTTCTCTTCCCGGACGGCTACACCCAAGGCGCGACGGTCTTCCCGGACGGGGTGCGCGAAGAAACCAAGATCGGGATGGAGTCGTTCGGCCTGCGCGCGGGCGCGTCGGGCGCGCTCTTCCCGGGGAATCGCCTGACCCTGGGGGGCCAGGTCGAGCGCCAGGCGATCGCGGACTTCGGGCTCACCGCGAACCTGAACGGCGACAAGCCGACGGGCGGCGAGATGGTCGCCCCGGCGGGGATCGCCTTCCCCCAGCGAAACCCGGCCGACGACGCGAGGCTGGTGGCGGGCCTCTTCGCCCAGGACGAGTGGCGGCTAGCGCAACCGCTCCTGCTCACCGTAGGGCTGCGCGGCGACTACGTCTCGGGCTTCGGCCTCTCCCCGAGCCCGCGGCTCGCGCTCGTCTACCGGCCGACCCGCGCCCTCTCGTTCCAGGCCCGGTTCTCCCGCGCGTTTCGGGCGCCCACGTTCCAGGAGTACCTCTCCATCGTCGCGGTGCCGCCGACGCTCGACAGCGGCCAGGCGACGGGGTTCCAGGTCGACTCCCGAGGCAAGCACGTCGACCCGCTGAGGCCGGTGGTCCTGACGACGATCCAGGTCGGAGGCGAGGCCGCGGGCGCCGTCGCCGGCCAGCGCGCGACCTTGGGCGTCGACGGGTTCTGGAACGAGTTTCAAGACCCGATCTCGGCCGTCGACTCCACCGGCTCGCCGCTCATCGTCAACCGCGACAAGGGAGTGCGCGTCGTCGGGGTCGAGGCCGAAGGGCGCTACGACCTGCCGGCCGGGGGCTTCTCGTTCGCCAACGCGAGCTGGTTTCGCGCCTTCGATCTCGAGACCGACGAGGTCACGCCGGCGTTCGCGCTCTTGACCGACGCGCCGCAGCTTCGCGCGAACTGGGGAATCGTCCTGCCCGTCCTGGGCCTCGGGAGCTTCACCCTCCTCGCCGAGTTCGGCTCCGAGCGGCGTAACGACGATCGCACCGAGCTCGAGGCGACCCGGCGCTACCAGATTCCGGCCTACGGCCTCTTGTCCGCGTCGGTGCGCACCCGGCCGCTCTTCTCCCACCTCGTCATGAGCGTCGAGGTCTGGAACGTCACCGACTTGAGCTACTTGGACCCGGTCCCGCGGCCCGACACCAGCGAGATGCCGGGGCTGTTGCCGGGCGAGGGCATCCACGGACTCGTCTCGCTGCGGATGGGTTACTGATGCGAAGAGCACCGGCCCTGCTGGCGATCGCGCTCGCCCCGACGGCGCTCTCCTGTATCCAATTCAACGCCGACTGTTCGCAGCCCGTCGCCGACCCCAGCTACACCGTCACCTACCTCGCTTCCCCGGTGCCCGTCGACCACACCGTCGTGCGCACCCAGGAGAGCGCCCTGGGCGACCGGATGACCGACGCCTTCCTTAAAGCGCTCCAGGACAGCGGCAGCCCTCCCGACGTCGCCGTCGACAATGCCGGCGACATCCGCGACCTCGGCCTGTGCGTCACCCGGACCGAGCTCGCCAAGGGACCCTTGACGAGAGCGGTCCTCAAGGACGTGATTCCCTTCTCCGACGAGCTCGTCACGGTGCGGGTGACGGTGCAGGAGCTGTTCCACCTCCTGGAGCACGGCGTCGCGACCCTCGCGACCCCGGGCAACCATCCGGGCGGCCAGTTCCTGCAGGTGTCGGGGTTGAGCTACGAGGTCGACTGCTCCAAGCCCGCCGAGCAGCTCTCCACCGTCGGCGGCAACCTCGTGCGCACCCAGGACGGCCAGCGCGTCCGGTCGATCACCCTCGCCTCGTTCGAGGGCGAGCCGAACGTCACCATCACCCGCGACGAGGCCGATTCCGACGCGGTCGGCGGAGACATCGTCGTCGCGCTCTCGAGCTACCTCGGAGGAGGCGGCGACAAGTTCATCGATCTCGACGGCAAGACCATGACCAAGGCGAACCCCGAGCGCTACACCTACACGGTCCTCGAGGCATACCTGCACGCCTTGCACGCGACCGCCGGCTCTCCCGCCACCCTGGCGGTGGACCCGCATCATCCTCGCATCGTGTTGAAGAATTGCGGGTAAGATGGCTCGTTTTTCGGGCGTGCCTCGAGGCCGCTCGACGAAGGTCCGCTCGTTGAGCTCGAGAGACCTGAAGGCGAAGGACGACGATGGCGAAGACCCAGGCTGGTCGCTTGAAGGAAGACGAAAAGGGCGTTCTCGAGGCGGAAAGCGCGCTCGCCCGCGAGGAGCAGCGGCTCTGGCAGAAGCTGGACCGGATGCCCTCCGACGGCACCGACGGCCGGCGCAAGGCCCTGGAGGCCCGGCTCGACTCGCTCGCCAGCCACTCCCAGGCGAACGCCGCCGACGTGCGCCGCGCGCGCGACCTGTGGGCGTCCGCGTCGGAGCCCAGCGGCCCATATGCCGAGGAGGAGCGCTCCGCCTCGGTTCAGGCCCGGCGGGCGGCGCTCCAGGCCCGCGAGCTCGCGCAAAAGGCGCTCACCTCGGCGCTCGCCCGAGCGGAAACCGCGCGCCAGCAGCGCCTGTCCGCTCTCGACCAGGCCGAGAAGCTCGTCCAGGGCATCGAGAACGACGCCGAGGCGGCCGCTGGGGCCGCTCGGGCCGCCAAGGAGAGGGCCGAGGCGGAACAGCGGGCGGCCGAAGAGGCGCGACGCGCCGAGGAGGCGGCCCGCTCCGAGCGCGAACGAAAAGAAGCGCAGCGCCGCTCGCAGACCGATGACTTTCTCTCGCACCTGCGCACTGAGCGCGAAGGGCGGGAGGCGGACCAGAGCGCGTCCGACGCGGCCTCGGTCGCGGCGGCACCCGGCAGCGCTGCCGCTCCTCAGGGGACCGCCGATCCGCGGGCGTTCCCTGCCGCGGCGCCCGCCGCCGGCCGCCCGGCCGCCCAGGCGCCCCAGACGCTGTCGACCGGCACCCTGAAGAAGCTCTCCCGGCGGCGCCGGGTCAAGCTCGCTCCACCGCCGAAGAAGATCGAGGTCGAGGTCCAGACCTACGGCGAGAACACCTTCTACACCGGTTTTTCGCAGACCCTCGACGACGGCGGGCTGTTCGTGGTCTCGCTCGAGACCTTGCCGGAGGGGCACGAGCTCGACCTCGACATCGTGCTCGAGGGGCAGCGGATGAAGAGCCGCGGCAAGGTCGAGTTCGTCCGGGTGGACAACCTCGCGAATCCGGAGTGCACCCAGGGCGCGGGCATCCGCCTGTCGGGGCTGTCGCGCGAGGCCCAGCGCAACATCGAGACCTTCTTCCAGAAGCGGCCCCCGATGTTCTTCCTGCGCCTGTAGCGAAAGCGCTCCCGGTCGGTGAGAGCGATGGGGCTCCTCGTTCCCGCCGCGGCGTCGTGTTGGCGCGCCCGCGGACCGAAGGCACCGGTCAGGACCGATCGGACCGATCCGACGGATCCGACCGATCGGTCCGATCGGCTAGAGGCAGCGCCGGGTGAGGGTCAGGCTGCTGAGCGGCTGCGCTTTCGATGGCACGCGCCGCTGCCGCTATGCTTCACCGGTACAGCTCGGCGGCGAGCCGCGACCGGTACTCGTCGGACAGCTCGGAGCGGCTGCCGGCCGCCTCGAAGACGTCGAGCATCGCCTGGCGCGCCCGCTCGCCGGCGCCCTCCCGGCGAACCTGTCGCACCACCCCGAGCAGCGTCTCCAGCGCCTCCTCGTGCCGTCCCGCGCTCCCGAGCGCTCGCCCGAGCTCGACCTGCAGCTCGAGGTCGCCCGGCCTCTCCCGCGCGTTCGCTCGCGCCTCTTCGAGGCTCCCCGCGCTCGCCGTCCGAAGCTTGAGCCGCACGCTCGCGACCTGGGGCGCCAGCCGCGTCCGGTCGTCCGGGCTCAACCGATCGAGGAGCGCTCCCGCCTCCTTCGCCTCGCCCCGATCGATCGCCAGCTGCGCGAGCGCGAGGAGCGACGGCCCGTGGCCCGGCTTCAGCTCCAGCGCCCGCGTGAACGCCTGCTCGGCTTCCGCGGTCATGCCCTCCGATAGCGCTCTTGCCCCCTTCTCGGCCAGCTCGTCCGCCGGCCCGGGCACGAACCGCTCCAGCCACCGGCGTACCTCCCGTTCCGGGAGCGCGCCGGTGAACTCCTCTTCCACCCGCCCGTCGACGAACGCCTTCACCGCCGGAATCCCGGTGATCTCGAACTCGCGCGCCAGCGCCTGGTTCTGGTCGGTGTCGAGCTTCGCGAGCAAGAACCGCCCGCCGTATTCCTCCGCGAGCTTCTCCAGCACCGGCCCCAGCATCCGGCAGGGCGCGCACCAGGCCGCCCAGAAGTCGACCACCACCGGCCGGCGGCGGCTCTCCGCCACGACCTGGGCGCCGAAAGTCCTCTCGTCGACCTCGATGACGTGCGGCATCGCTTCTGCTCCACTCCAGGAAACCTAGGCGCTGCCGTTGGAGTCCTGCCACCGACCGGGGATTCGCCGTACCGCGCCACGAGCGAGGAAGCCGCAGTGACGGCCCGCCTCTGGCCCGTATCCGGGCGAGGATACCGGCGCCACTGTCCTGAAAAAGGTGGTGTCGGGCCGCTGTCCCGACGCCATGCCGGCAGGCCTGGCACCGCCGACTCCTTTCATGGGCGGCGGCCGGCAGGCCATGCGTTGTTCTGAGGGAACAGAAGCGGTCAGACGTTGCCCGGCGCGTCGTGCCGCACGTCGCCCGCCACCAGGTCGACCAGCGAACCCGCGAGCTCGAGCACGTCGGTCCGGTCGAAGCCGTGCGCGAGCAGGAGCTCGTAGAGCGCCCGCGCGGAACCCGACGGCAGGTCCTCCACCGGCCGCGCCCGGAGCGCCTGGTCGATGCGCGCGCGCACCTCGTCGGTCATCCGCGTCTCCCCCGGCCGCGTGCTGGTGCTCGGTGCCATCTTCAGGACGCCTCCCGCCGGAATCCCTTCCGGCCGGTCGCTCGATGCAAGCAAATTGCCGGCCAGCCCCCGCTTCGGCACGCCGAGCCCTGGGCCATCCTTCGGGCTCCGAATCCTGCCACCCGTTCGACGCACCTGGAAGGCCGCCCCTGCCACGAAGCCGACGCACCCTCCCCTCGATTCCGCGTCGGCGACGCCAGGCGTGGGTTATCGTGGAACCCATGAAGATCTACGTCCGCCACGGCGACGGCGAGCTGATGTGCCCCTCGTTTCGCGACTTCCAGAACCTGTACCGGCTGAAGTTCGTCGCGCCCGACGACCTGGTCCGTCGCGAGAATAGCACCCGCTGGATGCGGGCGGGCGACCTGCCGGAGCTGCGCTCGATGCACCTGTACGACCGCTCCGGGCGCCTGCGGACGCTCACCTATCTCCTGTGGGCGATGGTCGGCGTTTTCGCCCTGGCCGTGGTGGTCCAGCTCTTCCTCACCCTGAGCCACCCCTGACCGGTTTCTGGCGTTCGTCCCGCGCCGATCTAGAATTCTCCGCATGCGCCTGACCCCCCTCGACATCCAGCAGAAACAGTTCGACCGCGCCTTTCGCGGGCTCGACCCCCACGAGGTGCGCCAGTTCCTCGAGCTGTGCGCCGACGAGCTGGAAGACCTGGTGCGGGAGACCATCGCGCTCAAGGAGGAAGTCCGCGCCCGCGACGCGCTCCTCGCCGACACCCGCGACCGCGAGCGCGCGCTGCAGGAGGCGCTGGTCAGCGCCCAACGCCTCGCGCAGGAGATGAAGGCGCAGGCCCAGAAGGACGCCGAGGTGGTGGTCGCTAAGGCCGAGGCCCAGGCCGAGGCGATCGTCCAGGACGCCCACCGGCGCCGGACCGAGGTGCTCGAGGAGCTGGCCGAGCTCAAACGGATGAAGGTGACGTTCGAGGCGAGCGTGCGGGCGCTGGTGGAAGGCCACGTCAAGCTCCTCGACGCCTTCCAGGAGAGCGACCGGCTCAAGGCGGCCGACGCGGCCGTCCTCCTCGCGAAGCGGGAAGCTTGAAGAGACGAGCGGCGGCTCTCGTCCGGGCGACACCGCAAGTCGGGAGGGGGCGTAAAGATTTTCCCGGGGTGCCGACACCAAGAGGACGACACGGTCGGGAAACCCGATGCTGGGTAGGAGCGCTAGCCCTCAGCCTCGGATCCGGATCGAGGAGGTTCGTGCGTGGCCGGCGTGGGACGGTGGTTGACACGTTTTTCGGCGGGCCCGTATACTCCGCCGCCCATGACGGCCGGCGACGCGCCTGTTCGGCTCGGGCGCGCGGTTCTCGCGGCTGCTCTTCCCGGACGGGCGGCGTTTCTTTCGAGGGGATGACGCATCCATGCGCCTTTTTTCCACCGGCCCCTGTCTCGCCTTGGCGCTCTTCTTCCCGGGCGCTCTCGCCCGGGCCCAGGCTCCGGCGAGCGACCAGCGGAGTCTGACGGACCGGCAGATGGAGAAGGTCGGCGAGAGGGACATCGTCGCGATGCGCGGGGTGCTGGGCGCGGTGGACAAGCTCGCCGCCGAGGCCCGCAACGAGAAGGACGTCATCCGGCTCCAGTGCGTCAACGAGCGCAAGACGCAAATCTCCGGCCTCCTGAAAGTGGCGGAGCTCTCCATCGAGGACATGCGCGCGGCGATCAAGGACCGCGAGGAAGAGGCGGTCGAGCACGAGTTCGACAAGATCGGCCTCGCCAAGAGCAAGGTGCTCTCCTTCAAGATCGAGGCCCAGCAGTGCATCGGCTCCCTCGCGTTCTACGACTCGAACAAGACAAAGGTCGAGGTGACGGTCCCGGCCGACCTCCCCCAGGAAGACACCATCAGCCCGCAGCCCGTGGAGAGCACGTTCTTTCGGCCTCCGCCGGCGAGCCCGTTGCGGTGAGGACTTCGTGACCCTTTGGGGTGAGCTAAACGGGTGATGGCCGCGGGACACGATCGCTCGAACAAAGGAGGAGCCCTCCTGCACCACTTGCCGCGGCGGCGGGGAACCGTCGCCCTCCTGGTCCTAGGAGCGGTCCTGCTGAGCGCGAGCCCTGCCGAGGCCGGGCTGGGGGACGGCATCCGGTTCGGGCCCGGCCGGCTCAAGCTCGGGGTCGAGGCGGGAGCCCGCTACGACAGCCTGGCGGCGGTGGGGGTGGTCGGAACCCTCGGCGGCACCACGACCGATCCGGGCGACGGCCTGGGCGTCTTCACCGGCGCGTTCGACCTCCAGGTCCCGGGCGAGTCGGCGCGGATCTCCCTGCGGGGCCACCTCGACTGGAACCAGTACATGGACCTCCAGGCGGACCTCGCCGCTTTCTCCTACGCGAGCGCGGCGGTGGAGGGGACGGCGGCGTTCAACCCCGACGGCGCTTTCGGTCTCGACCTGGGCGAGACGTTGAACCGGAGCGACCAGACCGACAATCCGCTCTTCGGGGTGGGCGTGCTCGGTCTCCAGAACACTTCCAACGCGCGCCTGCGCCTGCGCCCCGGGGGCGGCGCCATCGAGATCGGCCTCGGCTACACCTTCGGGGCCGACCTCTTCTCGCCGCAGGTCGGGGTGACGAACAGCGACAAGTACGCCGCCTGCGACAACGACCCCACCTGCGACCCGCTGGTGGCTTCCGCCTACAACACCCTGTCGAGCACGGTCGCGCTCGACGCCAAGTGGCACCTGTTTCCCAAGACCGGTTTTACCCTCCAGGTGAGCTACGGCTGGTGGTCGTATATGTACGGCTCGAGCGTCCAGGGCACCCAGGCGGCGAGCCCCCTCCAGGCGATGCTCGGGTTCGGGACCCTTCTGAACACGCGCTTCACCTTCGCGATCCGGGCCGGCTACGAGGCGATGTTCTTCGCTTCCTCGCAGACCGCGCGGCTCGACGACGCCATCGGCCAGGCGGAGATCGGTTATCGGGTGAGCGAGACGCTCTCGACCCGCGTCGGTTTTCAACGCTCGGACCAGCCGCTGGCCGGCAGTACACTCTTTTTCGGGGATAATCGGCTGTACTGGGACCTGCGGGGCGAGTTCAACCGGTTCGTCCTGACCGCGAGCGCCTCGCTCGACTTCGTCGGCTACGGACCCGCAGGGACCTCGAGTGCCCGCCAGGACACCGGGGGGTCGGGCACCCTGGAGGCGGACTACCACCTGAACGACTGGCTCAGGGTGACGAGCAACGTCGGCCTGTCCACGAGGAGCGTGGCCAACGTGGCGAACGCCTCCTCGAACCTGGCGTACGACTACACCCGGTGGGAATTCGGTCTGGGCCTGGCGACGTTGTTCTAGCCCGCACGAGGTCGCGAAGGCGTCGAGGGCTCGACTCGAGACAGGCGCGGCTCGAAACAGGAGGCGCGCCGGACGCCTGGCGCGGTCCGAAAACGGTCGGCGCCGGGCGCGCCGTCCGGCGGCAGCCGTCGGCCGACGAGGGCGACCCCGTGCGAGCGGTCGGGCCGGGGTGCGGGAGACGAAGGCGGTGCGGGTGACGAGACCAAGGGGCGAGGTCGCCGCGGTGCTCTTGTGCGTCGCCGGCCTCACCGGCTGCCCGCGACCGCAAGCGGAGTCCTCGGTTCGCCTCCAGTCGCTGAGCCCTCCGGCGGCGCAGCCGCTCGGCGACGAGCTGGGGCCGGGCGACGTCTTCGAGGTGCGGGTGTTCGGCGAGCCGGACCTGTCGGGCGCGTTCCGGGTCGGGCCGGACGGGACCATCGACTTCCCGTTCTGCGGGCGGCTCGAGGTGCTCGGGGAAACGACGAGCGCCCTCGCCACCCGGCTCACGACCTGCCTCGCGAAAGGGTACCTGCGCCACCCGCAGGTGACGGTGACCGCCAAGGAGTACAACTCGAAGAAGGTGCTGGTGTTCGGGAAGGTCCAGAAGCCCGGCGCTTTCCCCTACACCGACAACATGACCGTGGTGGAGGCGATCGTTCTCGCGGGAGGGTTCGCGCAGTTCGCGAGCGAGAACTCGACCCGGGTCATCCGGCCGGCGAAGAACGGTGAAGAGCGCTTCACGGTCCCGGTCGAGGACATCGGGGTCGGCCGCGCCCCAAACTTCTACCTGCGTCCGGGCGACGTGGTGTACGTCCCGGAATCGTGGAAGTAGGCGAGGCCCGGCGGAGTTTGCGCCAGACGGCGCGCTGCGTTAGATTGCGGGACCCGTGATTCGCCTGCCGGCGCTGCGGCGGCGGGTCGCCGTTGGAGCGGTCGCCCGCCTTTGCTTCGGGTGGACGCCTCTTGAGGGCCAGAGCCATGGTGCGTGAGGTGCTCATCTACCCAGACCCAGCTCTCAAGCAGAAGTCCAAGCCGGTCGCCAAGGTCGATGACCAGGTCAAGAAGCTCGTCAAGGACATGGTCGACACCCTCTACGCCGAAGAGGGCGTGGGGTTGGCGGCGGTCCAGGTCGGCGTCTCGCGCCGGGTGCTCATCACCGACACCTCCAGCAAACAGGAAGGCGAGAGGTTGCGGGTGTTCATCAACCCCGAGCTGGTCAGCGCCGAGGGACGCACCAAGTACCAGGAAGGCTGCCTGTCCCTTCCCGGCGAGGCCGAGGAGATCGAGCGCTTCGCCAGGGTGACCGTCCGGGCGCTCGATGAGAAGGGCCAGCCGTTCGAAATCGACGCCGACGGCCTTCTCGCCATCGCCCTCCAGCACGAGATGGATCACCTCGACGGCGTGCTCTTCGTCGACCGGCTCTCCAGCGTCAAGCGCGGCCTCATCCGCAAGCGGATGCTCAAGGTCATCGAGGAGAAGAAGGCCGCGCTGCGCGCCCGCAAGCCCGCCGAGCCGCGCGCCGGCCTCTAGCCCCCGAGGCCCCGGGGCTTCTTTTCTTTCGCCCGATCGGCGAGTCGCGGTTTACTGCATGTTCTCGGGCCGCCTCGCGGAAACATGCAATATGCTGCCGGCCGCGATTCTTCGTTGGACGAGGAGCCCCCGACCGCGGGTGGCACGGGGCATCGGGGACGCCCTCGCCTCGCGGCTGCGGCAGGGGAGGGTGCGTTCCCATCGGGCGCGCGCCGGCTCGGCAGCGCTTTCGGCAATCTGCACCGCTCCTGGATGACATCTCGTGGCGCGAGCGATCGACGTGCCCGCCGTCGCCCGTCGGGCCGCGACCCTCAGCCGCCCGGGGCGCCCGCCGTCCGCGCGTTCCGCCGTTTCTTGGAGTCGCGCCCCGCGATGGCTAGCAAAGAAATGAAAGGTTCGACGCGTTGTCCGCGCCGACCAGAAAGGGGGAAGTCATGGCCAATATCTTGCGACGAGGCGAGAGCGTTCCGAGCACCCTCGGCCGGTTCGATCCGTTCGAGATGATCCGCGATCTCGCGCGCTGGGATCCCTTCCGGGAGATGGTCCCGACCGCGACCCGCGAGCTGCAGTACGTCCCGCAGTTCGACGTGCGCGAGACCAAGGACGGGTACGTGTTCAAGGCGGACCTGCCCGGCATCGACGAGAAGGACCTCGAGGTCTCCGTCAGCGGCAACCGCTTGAGCGTCAGCGGCAAGCGCGAGGCCGAAAAGGCTGACGAGAGCGACACCTGGTACAGCTACGAGCGCAGCTACGGTTCGTTTTGTCGCTCGTTCACGCTGCCCGAGGACGTCGACCAGAACGCCTGCAACGCCGACCTCAAGAACGGGGTCCTGACCCTGGTGCTCGGGAAGAAGCCGGAGAAGCAGCCGAAGAAGATCTCGATCCACTCGACCGGCAAAGCCGTCAAAGCCTGAATCGAAGCGGCGCCGGCCTGGGGGCCCCGACCGCTGGATCTCGCGCGGCGGCCCGGGGCCCCTTTTTCGACGGCGATTGCGCCTCTTGCAGTATACTGCATTTCATCGCGCGAGCCGGCCGGAACACGCGGTAAAGTGCATGCGATGAAATCGGGCTCGAAAAAGGGCACCGGTCACCCGGCGGGGCCGAGACGCGGGCAGGCGCGCCGACAGCCGCCGCATGCCCGCAAGGCTGGAGCGCCGCCGGGATGCGACGGGGCAGCCGCCGGGCGGCTGGGGTCCCGAACGGCGTAGCCGAGCCGCTCGATCGCCGAGCGGCTGAGGTGCCGGATGGCGGAAGCGCTCACCCGGGTTCCGCACTCGAGACAGCGCTCGAGGGGGGAGCCGTCTTCGGCGAATTCCAGATAGACGAGCGTCTGCTGCCGGCAAGCGGGGCAGTCGGCGATCGGCAGCACGGTTCGATCGATCGTGAGGGGCACGACCGGCGCCGGCATCTCGGGCGGCGCGGCGCTACTCGTCGCGGCCCTTGGGGTCGTCGCGCTCGTCGCGGGGGTTGAGCACGTCGTTGACCGACGGGAACCGGGCGACGTCCGCGCGGGCGATGCGCCAGGCTTGCTGGACGATCCACGAGAGCGACCGGTCCTGTCGGGTCGCCTCCTCCTGGATTTCCCGGAGCATGTCCTCCGGGAAGTACAGGCTCTGCTTGCGTTTGTCCGTCAGGGCCATCGGCCGAAGCTCCAGGGGAAGCGGTGAACGCGCTCGCCGCTTCTAGTCGAGCGGCGCCAGCTCAGTCAACAGCCCCGAGGGGCTTTCTCATCCGACCTCGGCGGCGGCCGTGGACGGCTGGCGTCACCGGTCGGTCCGGGGCCTGCCTATCCGGTGGACAGACTTGGAGCCGGACAGCTCAGTGTCCGGGTGAGGCCGGCACCGTGCCCGACCGACGACACCGACCCGTCCGGCTCGGCGCTCTCGGTCGGAAGCGCCGATCGGAGGGCAGGGTCCGGCCGAGCCGCGCCGAGGCGGCGACGGGCGGGCTCTTCCACTCGGCGTTCGGCGGTTCGCGCTTCCGGCGACGTCGAGGGCCTGGGGTCGTGCCTAGGTTAGCGACCGGCGGACCGGCGAAGCGCCGGTCGGCGTCGGGGGGGACATGTCGAAGGGACGCCGCGGGTGGTGGGCGTGGGTGGCGGCCAGCCTCGGTCTTCTCGGCTGCGGCGGCACGCCGCCCCCCGGCTGCGGTCCCGGACGGCAGACCTGCGCCTGCCTCGCCTCTGAGGCCGGCTGCCCGCAGCAGCCCGCCTGCCCTGCTTCGAGGCAATGCGGCGCGGCCTGCTGCGAACCTGGAGAGACGTGCTCGCACGACGCCTGCGTCGTGCCGACGCACGCGTGCACGTTCGTCCCGGAGCCGGCGGATTTCCAGACGCCGGCGACCGTCTGGTGGTGGCCGTATCTCGACCCGCAGCGTTCGACCGAGCGCGTCATCGAGCTGCCGGACTTCGACGAGGTGATGTCGACGCCCGTGGTGGTGCGCCTCGACGGGCGCCAACACCCGACCGAGCCGCCGGCGGTGATCTTCTCGACCTTCGTCGACGGGGGAACGACCGACGTCGAGGGCGTCTTGCGAGCGGTGCGAGGGGATACGGGAGCGCCGCTGTGGACCGTGACCGATCCCGCTCTGCGGGTGAACGCGGTCAGCTCGCCGGCGGCGGGGGACCTCGACGGCGACGGCAAGCCGGAAATCGTCACCGGCGGGTGGGATCCGACGGGCGGGGACGCGGGCGGCCTCATCGCCTTCCACTCCGACGGCAGCTTCTACTGGCGCGCGCCGGGGCTCTACGTCGGCTGGGGCGGGCCGGAGATCGCGGACCTCGACGGCGACGGGCATCCCGAGGTGATCCTCGGCAACACGGTGCTCGACGGGAGGACGGGACGGGTCCTGTGTAGCGGCGGCGCTTCCGGCACCGGCGACAACGGCGAGGGACCGCTCTCGGTGGTCGAGGATCTCGGCAACGGCTTTCCGGAGATCCTCACCGGCGACATGGCCTACGAGATGACCCGCGACCGGCAGGGGAACGCGCGGTGCGAGAAGCTGTGGCCGGACGACCTGCGTACCCAGGCGGGCACGCGGCTGTGGGATGGCTTCCCGGCCGTGGCCGACCTCTTCGACAACCCGAGCATCCGAACGACGGTGGGCAAGGCGGAGGTCGCGGTGGTCTCGAACGGACGGGTGCGGGTGCAGGACTGGACCGGGGGGGTGGTGATGAACCCGGTGCCGATCCCTGGCGGCGGGAGCGGAGGGCCTCCGACCATCGCGGACTTCGACGGGGACGGCCAGGCGGAAATCGGGGTCGCCGGCCGCGGCAGCTACACCGTTTTCAAGCCGGGGCGGCCGGGCAACATCCTCTGGACGGTCAAGACGCAGGACTTCTCGTCCTCGGTCACCGGCTCCAGCGTCTTCGATTTCGACGGCAACGGTCGGGCGGAAGTGGTCTACGGCGACGAGTGCTACGTGCACGTCTTCGACGGCGCCACGGGGTTCGAGGACCTGGCGATTGCGAACTCGTCCTGCACCGCCTACGAGATGCCGGTGGTCGCGGCGGTGGACGGCTCCGGTGCCGCCAACCTCCTGGCGGTCAGCAACGACATCTGCAACATCACCTGCCCCTGGGGCACCCACCACGCGAACGGGATGCACGGAGTCCGCCTCTTCGCGAGCCCGACCGACGGCTGGGTCGAAAGCCGCCCGGTGTGGAACGAGCACAGCTTCCACCTGACCAACGTCGACGACTTCGGCGGCATCCCGACCCGCGAGAAGCCGAACTGGGGACCGGGGACGACCAACTCGTTCCGGGAGAACCACCAGGGCCACGGCACCTTCGACGCCCCGGACTTCGTCGTGACGCGGGTGTGGGCGGACGGAACCCGGTGCCCCGAGGAGCTGACGCTCGACGCGACGGTGGCGAACGAAGGCGCGCGCGGCGTCCGAGCCGGGTTGCACGTCGCGTTCTACGACGATGAGGCGTCGGGGCGGTCGCTCCTCGGAGTGGCGACGGTCCCGCGACCGCTGCCGCCTGGCGGCACCGCAGACGTCTCCCTGGACTGGAGCGGCCCCCCGACAGTGCACCCGGTCCACGTGACGGTGATCGCCGACGATCCCGGCACGCCGGGCATGACCCCTCCCGGGGAGCATCACGAGTGCGACGAGCAGAACAACGCCGCCGACTTCGGCGACGTCGTCTGCCGCGATCCGGGATAGGAGCCTGCCTCGAAAGGTCGGAGCGAATCGTCCTCAACCCTCGCGCCCGCGCGCCTGGTTCTCTCGTCCCGACGCTCGCCCCAGTAGGTTGGACGGTCCGGCCCAACGCCGACAGGCGCTGGACGCGGCTGTCCGACGTTCCAGAGCGATCGACTATGGGACGATCCCTCGATCGATCGCGCTGGAACGACGGACGGACGGTCGCGTCATCGTTCCAGCGCGGGAGCCAGCCGATGGCGGCCGGACCGTCCATCCTCCTGGGGCTCGCGCGCGCTGCCGGTGAGACGAGGAGCGCGCGCCTTCCGGGTGACGAGGCCGATCGGTCGTCAGGGTCGCAGGTCGACCGCGACGACGGACGGGTCGGCGGCAGCGGTGCCGTCGACCATCACGAGCAGCGTCGTTCCGGCGATGCCGGCCGCGAGCCAGTGGCGGCTCGACGCGGTGCCCGCATCGCCGACCGAAAAGCGCGTGATGCCGCCCGACGCATGCTCGATCACCACGCGAGGATTCGCGTAGCCCGTCGCGCCGCCGTCGCTTTCGACGCTCGCCAGGCCGTCGGGGGCGAACGCCAGGTACACGGGCGAGTCCGGCGGCGCCGAGAGTGGCGAGAGCGCTTTCCCATCCCAGAAGCGCATCCCGTCAACCGCGATGAACGCCGCGTCCGGTCCCGTCGGCATCAGCGGGCTTCCCATCTGGCCCGGCAGCGAAACGGCGGCCGAAAGCGCGTGGCCGTCGAAGCGCGCCATCCGATAGAGGCCGCTCCGGTCCGCGCCGAGCAGGAGCGCTTGCGTGGAGGACACCGCGACCGCCTGCCAGGTCACCAGGTCGGAGGGGACGTCGAACGCCGGACCGGTGGCGAGCGCCCGTCCATCCCAAGAGACGAACGTCAGGTGGCGGGAGTCCGTCGCCGCGTGGATCAACGCCACCATCTCGCCCGACGGCGTACGGCGCAGGTCGGCGACCCGTTCGAACGCCGTCCCCGACCCCGCCAGCGCCACCGTCAGGTCCTCGACGCTCCCGTCCTTCCAGTGGACGAGCTTCTGGCTCCCGTTCGCGAGGAGCACGGTGAAGAAGGCGTCGCCGCTCGAGAGGAAGATGGGGTTCGCCAGCGGTCCGCCGATCCGGGAGGGCTCCAGCTCGGCGACGCGCATCGGCAGCCCTTGGTGGCGCGAGCGCAGCACCCCTCCGGTCGAGGGCGCGAACCAGAAGTCATCCGCGGAGAAGCCGCTCAGCCAGCTCGGCCGGTTTGGCGCGGGCGTGAACTGCGCCTGGGTCAGCACCACCCGCGACGGCGTCAGGTGTTCGGTCGTCGCGGAAGTGCCGTTCGAGGGGCTGGCCGGTCCGCACCCGAGCGCCACCAGCCCGACCGCCACCCACGCTCGTCGCATCGGCCCCTCCGCCGGCCGGCCGCCGGCTTCGGCTCACGATGCCCACGCTGGCCACGGTCGGCGAGGGAAGCGCCGCCCCGCTCGATGGCGTGTCCTCTTTCCCGGCCGGACCTTTGCGGCACACCGGTCGCTTCAGCGCACGGTCATCGACATCTTGCGCAAGCGGGCGATGCGCTCCTCCGTCGGAGGGTGGGTCGACAGAAGGCGCATCACCTTCCGGCCCGAGAACGGGTTGACGATGAAGAGGTGGGCGGTCGCCATCCCGGCGTGCTCGTAGGGAATGCGCTGGACGCCGACCTCCAGCCGCTCCAGGGCGTCGGCGAGGGCGTCGGGATCGCCGCAGAGCTTGGCCCCGGTCTCGTCGGCGCCGTATTCGCGGGAGCGGCTGATCGCGAGCTGCACCAGCATCGCCACCAGGGGCGCGACGATGCCCATCACGAGGAGGCCGATGATGTTGTCGTCGCGGTCGCGTCCGCCCCAGCCGCCGAAAATCGCGCTCCAGCGCACGCCGATGCCGACCGCGCTGATGAGGCCGGCGATGGAGGCGGCGATGGTGGAAATCAGGGTGTCGTGGTTACGGACGTGGCTCATCTCGTGGGCGAGGACTCCGCGGAGCTGGCGCTTGTCCAGGATGCGCAGGATGCCCTGCGTCACCGCTACCGCCGCATGGGAGGGGTTTCGCCCGGTAGCGAAGGCGTTGGGGGTCATCGACGGGATGATGTAGACCCGCGGCATCGGGAGGCCGGCGCGGCCGGCGAGCTCCTCGACGATTTCGTAGAGGAACGAGAACTGCGACGGATCGGCCGGTTGGGCGCGGTGGACCGCGAGGGCGAGGCGGTCGGAGAACCACCAGGCGCCGAGGTTGAAGAGGACGCCGAGGACCCCGAACAGCACCATCCCGTCGGCGGCGCCCAGGTGCGTCCAGCCGCCGACGAGCCGCCCGACGAAAACGAGCAGGGCGACGAGCCCCGCCATCAGGATGCTGGTGCGCAGAAACTGCGAGAACCCCAGGCCGCGCGCCCGGGGGACGTCCCAGCGGCCGCTCTGGCCGTAGCCGTGGAAGCCGGAATCGGTGCTCACGAGAAACCTCCGCGCCGCTCGAAGGGCGCCCTCGTTCACGTAACGCACCGGCGGCGACGGTCAATCCCAGCGCTCGCCCGATTGCCTCGAAATCGCCCGGAGGCGAGCACCGGCGCCCTTCGCCCGGCGCGATGAAGAGTATAAGCCGCGCCTTGAACGACGGGCCGCGCGTTGTTACAGACGGCGACCCGACGCGCGATCGACAGGGACGGCCATGGCGAAAAGTCCGCGCGGCTCCGCGCCGCAGCTCAGCTTGATCGATTCGCCCCGGGCGGCCCGTCCGGCGGCGGCGCCGCCCGCCCGAAAGTCGGTCGCGGTGCCCGTGACCGCTGCCGTAGAGCCTGCCGAGCCGCCGGCCCAGACGTCCGTGGCGCCGCCGTCCGTGCCCGAGCCTCCGCCCAAGCCGGCCCGGCGGGCGACCGCCGAGTCGATGGCGCAGAAGCAGCGGGAAATCTCCATCTCGGAGTTCTTCACCAAGAACCGGCACCTCCTCGGGTTCGACAACCCCTCGAAAGCGCTTCTGACCACCATCAAAGAGGCGGTGGACAACTCGCTCGACGCCTGCGAGGAGGCGGGCATCCTCCCGGAGGTCGAGGTCGAGATCGTGGAGCTGGGCGGCGACCGCTACCAGGTCGCGGTGGAGGACAACGGTCCCGGCATCGTCAAGGCGCAGATTCCCAAGGTCTTCGGCAAATTGCTCTATGGTTCTAAGTTCCATCGATTGAAGCAATCGCGGGGGCAGCAGGGCATCGGGATCAGCGCGGCGGTGATGTACGGGCAGCTCACCACGGGAAAGCCGGCGCGGGTGCTGTCCCGGACCGAGCCGGGGAAGCCGGCGCACCAGTTCCTCATCCGCATCGACACCCGGAAGAACGCGCCCGACGCGGACGACCGGGAGGTGAAGTGGCAGCGGCCGCTGAACCCGATGCTGACCGGCACCGCTTCTCCCGAGGCGAAGCTCGACCCGGATTTCATGGTCGACAAGCCCCACGGCACCCGGGTGGAAATCGAGCTGACCGCGAACTTCGTCAACGGGCAGCGCAGCGTCCTGAGGTACCTGGAGCAGACCTCGCTCGCCAACCCGCACGCGACGATTCGCTATTTCCGCCCGAAGACGCCGCCCCTGGAGCTACCGGCTTCGACCCACGAGCTGCCGCCGGAGGCGACCGAGATCATGCCGCACCCGCACGGCATCGAGCTCGGGGTCTTGATGTCGAAGCTGCAGGAGACCGACGAGAAGACGCTCACCACGTTCTTGCAAAAGAGCTTTTCGCGGATCTCCTCGCGAACCGCGGAAGACATCGTCCGCGTCGCCGGCCTGGGCCCGCGCGTCGCGCCGCGCAGGATTCCGCAGGCGCAGGCGGAAGCGCTGCACAAGGCGCTCGTCGAGTCGAAGGTGCCGCCGCCGCCGACGAACTGCCTCGCGCCCATCGGCGACCTGCTGATGCGGCAGGGCTTGAAGTCGTTCCTCTCGGTGATCGACCTCGAAGACGAGATGGACCAGGAGGCGATCGCGCGCGAGGCGCAGCTCTCGATCGCGAAGGCGCGCGATAAGCAGCAGCCCTCCAGCATTGCGGAAGCGCCGGCGGAGGGTTCGGCGGCGGCCGGGGCGCCCGCGCCCGAGGCGACGGGCCCGACGCTGGAAGAGGGCGAGGAGCAGATCAAGGGGCGGCGCTACTTCCTCGCGACGGTGACCCGGCCACCGAAGGTGTACCGGGGGAACCCGTTCCAGGTGGAGGTGGGGCTCGCGTACGGCGGCACCTACCCGGCGGACAAGACCGTCGAGCTGTACCGGATGGCGAACCGGGTCCCCTTGCTCTTCCAGCGCGGCGCCTGCGGCATCACGGAAGCGGTGACGAAGACCGACTGGCGAAACTACGAGCTTACGCAGCCCAAGGGCTCCCTTCCGGTGGGGCCGATGGCGGTGCTGGTGCACATCGCGAGCGTCTGGGTGCCGTTCACCAGCGAGTCGAAAGAGGCGATCGCGCACTACCCGGACATCCTGAGCGAGGTGAAGCTCGCGCTCCAGGATTGCGGCCGCAAGCTCGGGACCTACCTGCGCAAGATCAAGCGGGCCCGGCAGGAAGGCGAGCGGCGGGATCGCTTCCAGCTCTACATCGACGAGCTCGCGCGGTCTCTTCATCACTTGACCGGCCTGGCGGAATCCGACCTCCGAGAGGTGTTCACCGCGATGTCGGTCCAGGTCACCGCGGGGGCGGATTTCGAGAAGATGCTGGAGGAGGCCGAGCGCAAGAGGACCTCCAAGAGTAGGGAATCGTCGGTCGAAGCTGACGAATGACTTGAGGGAACATGGCTGCGAAGAAGACCACCGGCCCAGCGAAAGCGTCGCCGAAGGCCAAGAGCCCGACCCGTTCGCCGAGGACGCCCCCGCGCAAACCGGCAGCGCTGCCGGAACCCATCGCTTCGGTCGCCCTTTCGCCGCGCGCGGAGAAGACCCGCGCCAAGATCAGAAAGCTCGCGAGCGACGTGGTCTCGCAGGTCCAGCGAGCCAAGAACCCGACGCTGATGATTCCTTCGCGCTCGCTGTCCAATGCCTTCTTCGATGAGAGCAAGCGGGTGATCCAGCTCGGCGACGCCAAGAGCGCGCGCGCCTTCTTCAACGCCTCGATGGCCAAGAAGTTCATGCAGACGTTTCTGGTCGCCGACGGCTGCCGCAAGCTCATCGAAAGCGGAAAGACGGCGAGCATCCGAGACCTGTACTACGTGATGAAGCACACCCTCGGGACGACCAAGGTGAACACGTTCGACGACCAGTCGGAGTCCGACCCCATCATCGAAGACCTCGAGGTCACGGTCGATGCTCTTCGGGAGGAGCTGCACCTGGCGGCGGAGACCAAAGGAGCGATGATCGGACCGCTCACCATCCGCGACCGCGGAGATCAGATCGACTTGCGGCGAATGGGCTCCGGCGGCTGGTCGATTCCGTCGATCGTGGAGCCCGATACCATCGAGTTCGTCAAGCACGAAGCGAAGTTCGTGCTGCTCATCGAGAAGGGTGCGGTGTGGTCTCGGTTCAACGAAGACAAGTTCTGGAAACGGACGGGGGCGATCATTCTGCACGGCGGCGGCCAGCCTCCGCGGGGCGTCCGCCGGTTGCTCCAGCGACTCCACCGCGAGCTGCGCCTTCCGGTCTACGTGCTGGTCGACAACGATCCCTGGGGGTTCTACATCTATTCGGTCGTCAAGCAGGGCTCGATCAACCTCGCCTACGAGTCGATGCGGATGGCGGTGCCCGACGCGAAGTTCATCGGCCTCTCCTCCTTCGACGCCCACCGCTACGCGCTTCCGAGCGACGTCGCGATCGCGATGAACGACAAGGACGTCCAGCGGGCCAAGGAGATGCTCGCGTATCCGTGGTTCAAGGACTTGAAGTGGCAGCGAGAGATCAACGAGATGGTCCGCTCGGGGAAGAAGTACGAAATCCAGGCCCTCTCGAACCGGGACATCAGCTTCGTGACCGAGCAGTATCTCCCGAAGAAGCTGCGGGACCGCGACTGGCTCGACTGAGCTGCCCCGAGGCTCGCGAAAGTCCAGTAGACTTTCGCGGAGGCCGCGTCCAAGCGGTCGACGGGCTCCGAGGACCGGCAGCACCGCCCTTGGGTAGGAGCGCTGACGTGAAACGCAAGCTCTTCATCGCGCTCGCGGGGAACATCGGCGCCGGGAAGACCACCGCGGCGAAGATGCTGAGCCAGGAGCTGGGGCTCGAGCTGTTCGACGAGCCGGTGGTCGACAACCGCTTCCTGAGCGACTACTACGCCGACATGCGCCGGTGGAGCTTCACGCTCCAGCTCGAGTTCCTGATCAAACGCATCGAGCACCACGAGCTGATCGTCAAAGTCCCGAAGAGCTGCATCCAGGACCGGACCCTGCTCGAGGACCCCGAGGTGTTCGCGAAGTACCTGCACGGCCTCGGCCACATGGACGACCGGGAGCTCGACCTCTATTTCGAGTATTTCCACAAATTGAACAAAAACGTCGCCCAGCCGGACAAGGTGATCTGCCTCGACGTGCCGAACGTGGAGGTGCTGACGAGCCGCATCAAGACCCGCGGGCGCGCCGAGGAGCAGGGCATCTCGCGCGATTTTCTGGTCGGCCTCTCCGGCTACTATACCACCCTGCCGTTGATTCTAAAGAACAAGTATCGGCTGGACACGCTGGTCGTCGACGTCTCGCAAGTCGACATTCGCGGCGCCGGGCGGACGCAGTTTCTCGACACGGTGTCGACCTTCCTCAGAGCCTGAGGTGACGATGAGCACGAGGACCGCGGCGGCGACGCGGGTGGAAGCGACGCACGTCGTTCTGCCGGGGCAGGCGAACGCGCTCGGGACGGTGTTCGGCGGCGCGGTCTGCGGCTGGCTGGACCTCGCCGGCGCTGTCGCTGCCCAGCGGCACTGCCGCAAACCGGTGGTGACCGCGAGCATGGACGACATCCATTTCCACGCGCCGATCAAGGTCGGGCACATCGCGGTGGTGCGGGCGCAGGTGAACGCGGTCTTCCGGACCAGCCTCGAGGTGGGCGTCGACGTCTTCAGCGAGGACCCGCTGACCGGCGAGCGGCACCACACGACCACCGCCTACCTCACCTTCGTGTCGTTGGACGAGGCGGGGCGCCCGGTGCCGATGCCCCCGCTCGTGTGCGAGACGGCCGAGGAGCGGGAGCGCGAGGCGGCGGCCCACGGCCGGCGCGAGGCGCGGCTGAAGAAGCGCGAACGAGAGGGGTAGCGGGCGGACGCGGGTGAACCGCGTCTGGCGCGCGTTCCGGATCTCGCCTGGAGCCGACGGCCGGGGCGGTTCGGGTGACCGCAAGCCCCGGGTTCTTTCGATGGCCGCGCGTGCGGGCGGTGTTACAGGTGAAGGATGAACGCCCGCGCCGAACGCCGGCATGCCGCGATGATGGCCCGGGGAGCGCCGCAGCCCGTGATCTTGAGCGCGGGCGACCGGCGCACGACCGGCGAGGCGCGCGTCGCGACCTGGGATCGTCCGGCGCGGATGGGTCGACTCGCCAATGCCTGGGCCGCCTGCTGGGGACTCGCCGTCGCGTCGGTGCTCCTCCCCGCCGTCCATTTCGTGCTCGTGCCCGCGTTCCTCATCGCCGGGCCGGTCCTCGGCATCCAACGGGCGCGCCAGAAGAGCGGCGTCCTGGGCGGCGAAGGCCCCTGTCCCTCCTGCGGCGAGCGGATGGACATCGACTCGCACCCCGACGACTGGCCCCTGTTCGATGCCTGCGCCGCGTGCCAGGCGCAGGTGGTCGTCGAAAAGGCCCCCGCGTAGGCGCCGCGCGCGACCCGAGCCATCTCGCGCCGGCGGCGAGCCTTCGCGCCCAGCGGAAACTCGGCTATCCTCCGGCCGCCTGGAGGAGGCCGCATGCCCCGCTCGCCCACCGCGCGCCCGAGCCCCGAGGGGCTTCGCTCGCTCGTCGTCCAGGCAGCGTTCGCTGCCTTCGTCGCCATCGTGGTGTTCGTCGTCGGCACCGGCTTCTTCATCATCCCCCGCGAGCTGTCGCAGCAGCACCGCGTCACCGCTCTCGAGGGGCAGGTGCGCTCCCTCCAGGCGAAGGTCGACGCGCAGGTGGCGAAGATCGCGAAGCTCTCGGCGCGGGTGCCCACCGCGACGGCGCCTGTTCGGCCGACCACCGTGCCCGCGATGGCGCCCAAGCCGGCGAAGTAGCCCGATGGCGCCGCGACGACTGGCCGTGCTCGGCGTGCTCCTGCTCGCCGCTTGCGCTTCCTCCCCCAAGCAGAAGAGCTCCTCGGCACCGCACCCGCCCAACGTCGACCTGGTCGTGGACGCGAACCGCGACGGCGCGCTCGACCTCCAGGGAATCACCGACGAGGCGGGCAAGAACGACTTCACCGCCAAGGCGGGAGCGGTGGTCCTCGCGAACCTCGACGACGACGACCAGGACGGCCAGCCCGACGCGACCGAGTCTCACGTCGCGGGCGATGCCGACACCCAGGATCTCTCGCCCATCGCGGTGCGCGCCTTCCCGAGCGCTCCCAATGGGGCGGTGGGCGTGCTCTCGGTCGACAGCCTCGGCGCGGCTCATGCGAAGCTCTTCCGCGTGACGGGGTCGCGCGACCTCGCCGCCGACTACACGTTGGTTCCGGATCCGTCGCACGTGTCCCTCGCCACCGGGGACGTGCGCGCCGGCGAGGCGTTCGCCATCGAGGCCACCGCGTTCGTCGGCACGACCAATGACGGCTGGGACGGGACCTTCCATCTCACGTACGAGGTCGACGGCGCGACAGGCAAGCCCCTGGGAATCGACCACGCGATGCTGCGGGTCGCGCCAGTGCTCTTTCAATGGAACACCGCGAAGACCGAGCGCGTGTACTACACGGGTGACGCCGATGCGCAGGACACCTCGACGGACTCGCTGCGCGACGGGGTGAAGCCGGTCTGCACCGGCGGCATCGAGGAAACTCCGATCGAGCTGGGCGACACCGACTACGATCAGTGGGCGCAAGACTTCTTCGACGTCGCGTACACGTCGCGTCCCGGACCCGGCGGCAAGCCGATCGGGATGAAGGTCTACACGCGCTCGCCGCAGCCGGACCGCCCAGCCGGCGGCGACGTGCTCAAGGCGGTGTTCGGTCCGAACGTCGCCACCGTCTACCTCCACGGGCCGTCGATGGCCAACGGGAGCGGCAACGGTTACAGCATGAGCTCCTTTGGCAACTTCGACGTGGTGCCGCCCTACGACAAGGGAAGCGAGCACTACCCGCTCGGCCGCAACTTCTGGGGCAAGGGCCCGACCCCGGCCGACCAGCCGGACCCGGTCTACACGGCCTTCGTTTCCGCGCAGCAGGTGCAGCCCGAGATCCACATCGACACGACGTTCCTGCTCGTCGGCCACGTCGATGAGATCACTTCGTTCGTCGAGACGAACACCCCGCGCGGCTGGGGCCTGCTCGCGGCGAAGCCCGCGCTCGCGCGCTCGATGCTGCAACAGATGCAGGCGGCCGGCGACGGCTCGACCCAGATGTTCGTGGGCAAGGAAGATTTCGACTACATGAGCTGGGACGGATCCGGCAATCCGCGGCAGATCAACGGCGCGGTCAGCATCGACGACGTGCTCGGGAACGCCGACCTCATGGCCGAAAGCCAGAAGGCGGAGGTGGCGATCGACGCGGCGGTGAGCTCGTTGCAAAGCGAAATCGGGCTCGCCGACAGCGAGATCACGCCGATGCCGTTCCTCTTCGAGCCGGTGCTGGGCTCGGCGCTCGCCTACCAGCCGGGGACGGTCAACCTCTTGCACGTCGACGGCCGGGTGGTGGTGCCAGAGCCGTTCGGACCGATGATCAACGGCGTCGACCCGTTCAAGGCGGACGCAGTCTCGCGCCTGTCCGCGCTCGGGCTGGACGTCTTCTTTGCGGACGACTGGGACACCTATCACATCGAGATGGGCGAGGTTCACTGCGGCACCAACGTGTCGCGCGACCTGGGCGTCAAGTGGTGGGAGTCGGGACGATGAGCGCCATCCTCTGCGCGTTGGTGCTGACCGCGTCCGTGGCGCCGTCCGCGTCTCCCGCGTCTCCCGTGCCAACGGCGATGTCCACCTCGCAGGCTCCTGATTACGGCGCGATCGTCGATGGGCTGGCCCAGCGTACGAGTCGGCTGCCGCGCGACCGACGGGGCATGATCGTTCCGCTCCTCGTGCGCCTCGGTCCCGCCGCGGTGCCGGCGATGCTCGCGCGCTTGTCCCAGGAATCACCGATGATGGCCAAGGTTCGCGCGGCGGACCCTGACGCGGCGCGCTTCTTTCGCGAGGCCCTGACCGACGCGTTGGGGCGCGACCGGGACGCGCGCGCGCTCCCGCTCTTGACTGAGATCTTTTTCAGCGGCTCCTCCGACCACCGACTCGTGCGGGCGGCGGCGCAGGGTCTCGGCCGCCTGTGCGACCAAGGAAGCTTTGAGACCCTCGCCTCGCACCTCGCCGACGCGGGCGACCTCGCGCTCGCGGCGATTTCGGGGTTGGGCCAGTGTCGCGAGGAGCGATCGGTCGCGCTGTTGGCGGCGCGGCTGGCGAACACCTCGGACCCGATGGCGATGAAGGACATCGCCGATGCCCTCGGGCAGGCGGCGTCGAGCTGGGCGTGGGTGGCGATGGGTCCGACGCGGGCCGACGAAGGAGCTCGCGCGCGTCATCTCGCGGCGGAGGCGCTGCTTGGCGCATACGTGCGCGCGCCTGCGCTCGCGCGCGAGACCATCGCTGAGTCGCTCGTGATGACCGATGACCCGTCGGTTCCCGCCGCGCTCACCGACCAGCGATTTGCCGCCATCGCGCCGCTCTGGCGCCGCGCGCATCTGCGGTAGCTTGGTCGTGCCGGTTCGCTGCTCCCGGCCGCGCCCATCGCTCGTTCAGTGCCGAGGACGATCAGACCGATCCGTCGGATCCGACCGATCGGTCTGATCGCGGGAACACCCACGAGCGCGCATGATCTCGCTTGGCCTTGCCAGCGTCTACGGGCTCGCCCAGGTGCCATGGCTGTTCTTGCAAGCCCTCTGCATGGCCGCGAGCGGCGAGGGTCGGTAGTAGTAGTTCACCGGTCCGAAGGACGTCGTGCACTTGCCGACGAGGTCTTTTGCCGTGCAATGTCCAGCCGAGTAGGATGTCTTGGCGTTCTTGTCCACGGCCTGAGTACACCCCTTCTGCACCGTCGCTGCATCCTCGAAGTAATCGGTGCAGACCGTGGTTCCGTACACGGTCACGGTGCACGAGCCGCCGAAGCTGTGCGTGACCGCCACGTGAGGGAACACCGGCCTCTGAACCGCCGGCGCCTTGGCGACCGCCGCGGGCACTGCCGGCGCCGGGGCCGGAGCCGGCGTTGCCTTGTGACAGGCCGCGCTGATGATCAGAAGAGCCACGCACAGAACCGCATTCCTCATGTCTTCGCTCCCAGGCCGAGGCGGACGCCCGCCTCGACGGCTTCGGTGCTGGTCCCCACCTCAGGTCTCAGTTCAACGACGCGGTCGCGTAGTCGTCGAGCGTCGAGAGCGACGAAAACCCGTAGGTCACCGAGCTCGGCGCGCCGGCGACGGTCAGCACCACGGGCGCGCCGCTGGCGTCGAGGTCGAGCTCGTAGATGTCGCTTCCGACCGCCACTTCGAGCGTGCCCTCCACCGCGAACGACGGCGTGAACGTCACTTGGGAAAAGTTGCCAATCGCCTGCCGCGAGACGGTAAAGGTCGGCGCCGGAATCAGCGTCGGGTCGGTGTAGACCGGCAAGAGGCCGTCGCCCAGGTAGGTCGCGGCCTTCTGCGTCCAGCGCCAACTGTCGGCGTCGATCACCGACGCCTGATAGGTGCCGATGATCGGAACCGGGATGCTGATGGCGTCGCTCGTCGGCAGGTTGGCGTGCGCCGCCTGCACCGCCTCGCCCGCGAGCACCTGGCCGCCGGAAAAAGCCTTGCGCAAGAAGCCGTCGAGGAGCTGCATCCCGCCCGCGATGCCGAGGCCGATGGTGCTGTTGCCCAGATATCCGACGCCGCCCCCAGCAGGAGCGGTGATGTACTGCTGGCCAGCGCACCTGTCGCCGTCGGCGAACGTCGCGGCCTCGCAGGCGCACGAAACCATGATCGGGTATTGCGTGTTCGTCAGCGCGTAGGCCATGTCGCCTGAAAACTCGTTCGAGCCGTCCTGCTCGACGGTCAGGTCCCATTCGTCGCCGTGACCGGAGTGGACCACCAGGCTCGACCCGGCCTCGAGCGCGGCCTGCTCCGCGGGCACCGTGAGCTGCTGGGCGCCCGCCGCGGTGCTGAACGTCGAGTCCGAGTAGAGCTTGGTGATGTCCCAGTCCGTCGGCAGGATCGACAGCGTTCGTCCGGGGGCCTCGAAGTAGAAGGCTGAGTCGACCGGCACGTCTCCCACGAGCGGGACGCTCAAGGTGGTCGCGATGTTCGAGAGGAACAACGCGGTCGCGATGCGCGAGGTGTCGTACGCGGTCAGGTACTGCGTCGCCTTGGCGATGTAGGTCTGCAGCTCGTCCTGCGACGACACCGACACCCGCGTGATGCCCACCACCGGCGAGTAGGCGGGCGTGTCGGTCGTCGGATCGCCGTAGACGCAGTCGTGGTTCGTGTCCCACTCGGAAAAGTCGCCGTAGTAGTCGTCGGAGAGGAACGTCTCCTGGTAGTCCGCGCCGACCAGGGCGTTCGAGAAAGCGTCGCTCGTCGAGCGCGAGGGCACGATGGTCGCGTCGCCGCCCAGCACGACCTGCGTGACGCCCGCGAGATGCTGCGCTTCGAGGTAGGTCTTGATCGCCTTGGGCGTGTCGTTGCAGGGGTCGGAGTCGTCGCAACCGCCCGGCGTCGCGGCGCAGATGTCCTCGATGGTCTCGACGCGGGTGGGCACGCCGGTCAGCGTGTGCAGGAGCGCGAGCTGCTCGAAGCCCGGCGCGTAGGCAGCGTTCGTCACGATGAGCGCGTCGTAGGAGAGGCTCGCCTTGGCGGTCAAGGTCGGCGCGGTGCAGGTGTGCGAGCCGTCGCAGAGCGGCACCGTTGCCGGGCAGTCCGCATCGGACGCGCAGCGGCCGGGGCTCGGCACGCAGGCGCGCAACTGGCAGGTCTGCCAGTCGGCGCACGTCGGAGCGCACAGCGAAGCCTGGCACTGGCCCGTCGCCGCGTTGCAGACCTGGCCCGGGCAGTCGGTGTCGGAAGAGCACCCGGTCGTGACGGGCGAGCCCGCGTCGGGCGACGAGCCCGCGTCGACGTAGGTGTTCGAGCTTCCGCTTCCGCCGTCTCTGCCCGGCTGCCCTCCTACCGAGCATGAGGCCAGCAGGACTGCGATGAGAATCGATGCGCGCAACTCAAGCCTCCGACCGGCGACGGTCGACGTCGCGCCGTCGCGGGCAGAGCATGCACCGTTTTGGGGGGGCGGACAACTGCTTATCCGGTTGGTGCCGCGAATCGTCGAAAGAGCGGGACCCGCTTGCTCCGCGGACCGAAAAGAACTGGCTCTGCGCCGTTTCGCGTGGGTGGCGGGGAACGAGATGACGTTCATGATCATGCTCTTTCTCGGCCGAAATTGGAGCCGGACACGTCAGTGTCCGGGTGCAGGCACGGCAACGCGAATGAGGATTGCAGGGCGGGGGTTTTCCCCCGCCGTTGGGGGCGGCGTCAGCGTGCGGCGGGGGGCAAGCCCCCGCCCAACGGTTCTCGAAGTCCCTGCCTGCACCCGGACACTGGGGTGTCCGGCTCCAACTCCAATTCCGATTCCCATTTGAAACAGCGCGGAGCCAAAGAACCTCGGTCCGCTCCACGCGCGGCTCATGGTGACCGCCGCGAACCTAAGCGAAGCGGAACGCCCTTCAGTATTTCTTCGACCACACCGGTCTTGGCGTCGGCGTAGTGCTGGACATACTTCCATGTCTTTCGAGCGAGCTCGCGCTTGGTTCGAGCGTAAAGCTCTCGATCCCGCTCATGGCTACGCAACCAGTTGCGAAACGCCAACATGCGCCCGATCTCGGGACAGCCCTTCGAGAAGACGTGCAGATTGATCGCGACGCGCCGACCTCCAAACATCCGATGCTCGTGCCAGTTCCGCTCGCGAATCCGGAGCGTATACCCCGCAGCTTCCATCTCTGGAACATACGCCGGCTCGTCCGCGGAATCGACCACGACCAACAGCATGTCGATGATCGGTTTCGCGGGAAGCCGCGGCACCGAGGTCGAGCCGACGTGCTCGAGATGGAGGACTCGGTCGCCCAGGACAGCCCGGACAGCCGCCGCCTCGACCGAGAACTGCTCCGGCCAGCGCGGATCGTAATCGAAGATCTTGACGGGCCCCGCCGAGGGTTCGTTGCCTCCGACCTGCGCCTCGCGAAGCTCCTCGTCTCGCCTGGTCATCGACGTTCCGCCGCGCTGTCAGCCCGAGCTCGGCGGTCAGGCGCGCAGCGCAGCGCCGCGACCACGTCCGCGCAGGTCACGACCTCGGCTTGGCGCGGGAACACCTTCTCCAACAACATCCGATGCACTTCGGGGTCGGCGTCGGCGCAGCCGTCGGAAGCGACGACGCAAGCGTAATCGGCGTCGGCGGCGTGACGAAGCGTGCTCAGTACCACGCCGCTCGTGGCGATGCCCGTCAGGACGAGCGTCTCGAGTCCGTTCGCGCGCAGGATGAGGTCGAGGTCGGTGCCGAAGAAGCCGCTGACCCGGTGCTTGGTCACCACCACCTCGCTCTCGCGCGGAGCGACGTCGGGGTGAATTTCGATCTCCGGCGAGCCCGGCACGAACCGCGCGGACTGCCGGAGCGCACTGAACGACTTGTTGCGCGCGCTCACTTCGGGGTAGCCCGGCCGAAAGCCGACGACCACGTAGAGGACCCGGACATCGGCCTCGCGCGCCGCCGCGATGACGCTCGCCACCCGCGACGTCAGCCCCGCCGCGTTCGCCGCGAACCGCTCCACCACCGTGCTCTGAAAATCCATCACCAGCAGCGCGCTCGTGGCGCGGTCGAGCTCGAGCCTCTTCTCCGTCACGTCGGCCTCCCGGCAAAGGACAGCCCGATCTACACAGTCACGGGCCGCCTGGCAAGAAGCTGGCGTCGACCGGAACTTCAGCTGTGCGGGCGCGCCGCGGCGTGGACCATCGCGTCCGTCGCCTTGCCGATGGCCTCCATCGCGTGCGGGTCGACTTTCGGCGGCGGCACCGGGTTGCGGATGGGCTCGAGCGACTGGAGATAGGCGAAAAATCGCCCGCAGGTCCCGGTCGGACAGGTGCGCGATGTCCGGCCATGGCATCGGCGGGAGAATCGGCCGCCCGGTGCCGAACTCGCGGCCGGTGCGCATCGAGCGGATGAAGTCGGCCGCGCTCCAGCCGCCGAGGCCGGTGTCGCGGTCGGGCGTCAGGTTCGCCGCGTAAACGGCGAAGAAACGGTGCCAAACGGCGCCTTGAACGACGTGAACGTCGGACCGATGAGCGCCTGGTCCCGCGGCCCCAGCGTTCCCGCCGGGTCGGGTCCCTTCGCCGGTTGTCCGCTGAGCGCGCGGCTCTCGTCGGGAACCGGCATTCCCAGCTTCGGGTCGAACTTCTGCGGCGTGTGACAGTCCCCGCAGCCGCCGAAGTCGACGAGGTACTTCCCGCGGGCGATCTCCGCCTTGGGCGCGCGGCGATGTGGCCTCGCGCTCCCTCGGGCACCCGCCGAACCCGCCGCCAGCACCACCGCGGCCGTCAAGACCCATGCTTCGATCGCCGTCTTCATCGCGCCTCCACCTGAACGTTCGAAGCTAGGTCCCGCGCTCCGAAGCGCAAGCGGGCGGCGCCTTCCCACCAAACACGAGCGTCGGCGGTCTGCTCACCGGGTCGACGCCACCAGCGACTCGCTAGCTCGGTGGTCGCTAGCCGCCGGCGCCGAATCGGCAAGCGCGGTCTGCGTCAGGGCTTCTGTTGAACGCTTGCGCTGCATCCGAGCGCGGGGCGATGGCGTCGCTTTTCGGGCCCGCCGGTGCCCGCGGCGGCGTTCATGCGCCTACGCGCGGCGGCCCATGCGGGCGCGAACTTCCTCGGCGGCGAGGTAACGCTTCTCGATGAGCAGCTCGGTGAACGCCCGCAGGAGCGCCGAGGACGCATCCTGGGTCTTGTGCAGCGCGCTCACCTGCTGCTCGAGGGCGGCGAGCCGGGCTTCCAGCGCGGTCACCGCCGGAGCCGGCGCGGCCACGGGATGGCCGGTGATGGCGGCGAGCGGGTCGATGGCCGCCAGGCCAGGGGCGGTCGCGTTCCCGCCCGGGGGTCCGAAGCGCTGCGCCATGCGCTCGGCCGGCGACGGTCCTTTCGGCGCCTGCACCGGCTTCGAGCCGCTCAGATGGACGACCGGCGCCTGGACGCCGGCCATCGTGATGTCGTTCACGTCGACCAGCTTCATCTCGTCCATCTCGGCGATGGTCGTCTCGTCCACGACCTGCAGCTCGACGTTGGCCCCGCGGTAGAACTTGTCGATCGCCTTCTCCACGAGCTGCTCGCACGCGACGAAGGGCTTGACCCGGCACCGGCCCCGGGCGGCCGTCAGGTCGATGGCCTCGACGTCGGTCGGGTCCGCCATCGCGAGAAAGAGCGTCCGCGACCCAGCCTTCTCGCGCACCGCCAGCGGAAAGACCCCGCGCTCGGCGCAGAAGGCCTCGTCCAGGTAGGGCCTGGCCGACGGCTCCGGCGGGTTCGACGTCAGGTCGATGAACGGAAAGCCGGTCGCGTCCGCAATCGCCTTCGCCACCTGCTCCTCGTGGACGAAGCGCATCCGCACGAGCGTCTTCCCCAAGCGGAAGCCCCACTGCTCGGTGTTGCCGAGCGCGGCGCGCATCTGCATCTCGTCGATGACGCCAGCCTTGACCAGCGCCTGCCCCAGCTTGGTGTTCCGCCCGGAAACCGCCATCGCCACCTCCTAGAAAAGCCTTTCGTCGGATCGAACCGTACTCGAAGCCGGGCGATCGATCCAATCGTGAAAAGCCAGGCGCCCGGTCGCGCGCTCTCGCCGGCGCCGCGGCTGGCCGGTCCTCTCTCGCCCAACGATTCCGCTTTCGAAGGAGCGCTGCGCTCCCGCTGGGAAAGGAGAAGGCCCGCCGGGCTGGCGCGGATTGGTGGATTTCCGACAGCCGGCGCGCGCGAGAGGCCGGTCGCCTTCGCCCGCCGACCCGCAGCTCGATGCATACGCTACCCGGGAGCGCTCATGTCTGGCAACCGAGACGCCCTACTGGACCCCAAGCGCAGGCCGGCACCGCTTCCCGCCCTACGGCAACCAGCGCCCGCAACCCGACGAGCGACCCGACAAGCAGTCCGCTGCCATCGATCATCACCAAGCACGCGGTGGGTCGGCGTCGATGTGAAGCTCACCACCGCTCCCGCCCCCCGGAACCGGTTCGGCTGGCTGTCGCGAGTTACCCGACGACGCTGCTGCTCATCGGTTGCGGTGCTGGGGCCGATCGGGTTCGCGGTGCGCTCCGTCGGCGCCCGAGATCCGCCGGCGCTCCTGCCCAGCGGAACCCTTACCGCTGTCGATCCGAAATCGAGCCGTTCGGCCGACCTTTCGTCGCCTGGTTGCCGGCCGCTTGACAGCCCCTGCACGACCTGCTACAGCGCCCGACCGAAATCACCCTTCCGAGGAGAACGGCAGCGGCGCCCCCCGGAGGCTTCTCCGCCGGAAGGTCGTGGCGCCGGCGATTCCTGCCGCGCGAAGAGTGGAGACGAAGATGGCAACGGGTTCTGGCAAGGGAGGCGCGAAGTCGACGGTCGACCCGGCGGTCGAGAGCTCCGTTTCCGCGAGAATCGAGGCGCTGGTGGCGAAGCATAAGGAACGGGGGCCGACGTATTCCTTGGACTCGCTGCGCACGTCGCGGGCGGAGTTTCGCAAGGAGGTGATGCTGCTGCACGACCAGCTCGTGGCGGAGCTGGCGTTGCCGGCCGGGGCGCGCGGGGCGCCGAGCCCGGCGCGGCGAAAGCTGCTGCAGGAGTTGGTGCCCGAGCTCGAGGTCCTGATCAAGATCGGCGATGCGGCGGAGAGCGCCATCGAGGCCGCGCTCGTTTCCGCGGGTCACGCGATGGCGACGCAGCGGGTCTACACGCCGACGCAGGTCGCGCTCGCCGACGACGTGCTCACCGCCATCAAACCCTTTCGCACGGCGATCACCGACATCCTGACGGCCACCGACAAGGAAACCGTCGACGCGCGCACCGCTTGCAGCGTGGGTGTGGTGGTCCGGGGCGATCCGTTCAAGGTCGCGGACCTCGGCCGGAGCACCGTGCGGGCGGTGCGGGGGCCGTTCCCCGACGAGCCGCTCACCGACGCCGAACGCGAGGCGGCGACGGAGAAGGCGGCGATGATCCGAAGCGTCCTCGAGGCGGCGTTCATCAAGGTCGAAGCCTTCTTGCCACCGATCGAGGCGGCGCTCGCGGCGCTCGCGCAAGAGCTGAAGATCACGCAGGCGAAGAAGGCGAAAGCGCTGGAAGCCCGGGACAAGGCGCACCTCCAACTGGAGCAGACGGATTCCTCGATTCTGGTCCTCGCCGGTGCCGCGCTGGGCCTCCCGGCGCGCAACGCGCTGCGAGCGATTCTCCCGACGACGAGCCACACGCCGCAGACCACCGACCAGCCCACGAACCCGCCGTCGGATCCGCCGCCGGAGCCGCCCTCCAACCCGCCGCCGGCGACGAAGAAGGCGAACCCCAGCAAGCCCCCCGCCGAGCCCGAGAAGAAGACGGACCCGCGGCCGGAGCAAGCCGAGGGCGCCGAGCCGACGCAGACGGCGGGCGCGCCGGCCGAAGCGGAGACCTCGGAGTCGGATGCCGGGAAGAAGGCCGACGACGCCGGGACCGCGCCGGCCGAGACGGCAACGGCCGGCAAGGATCAAGCGACCGCGAAGCCCGCACCGACCGCGAAGCCCGCACCGACCGCGCCGAAGAACGGAAAGCGCCGCTGACCGCGGAAGAGGCGAACGCCGCGAGGTCGACAAGATTCGCCACGAGGACCACGGCCTGGTGAAAGGTCGGCCACTTCGTGCGCAGGTCGCGAAGCGGATACGTCGGGCCGCGCTCATTGTGCGACTCGACGTTCGCCGCGACCGTCGACCTCGCGCTGGAGATCGATCGGCGCGGCTACGTCGGCTCCTCGCCCGGCGCGGGCCACGGACGCTCGACGCACTCGGGGCGTGCGCTCCGGAGGAGCGTCGACGAGGACGGCGAGAGCGCTCCGGCGCGGCGCTCTCGCTGCCGCCCACCGGGAGAGCTTCATCTCGACGCCGGCCCGAGGCGCTCGACTTGACGCATCCGGGCGCGACCGGTACGCTCCGCGCCCCAGAACGATGCCGACCACCCTCGCCTGCAAGCACGATTACGACGCCACCGCGGCCGGCTTCCTCATCCGCGACTGCTCGGGCGTCTTGCGCGTGCGCGACGCGGGGCGACCGGATCGCCGACCCCGATGACGAATTCACGTCGACTGCTTATCGGGATGACCGCACCTGGACGGGAGCGCCTCCCCAAGTCGGTGGTGGCGGGCCGCTGGTCCGCCAGAAAGGCACCCTTGTCGTCATCTCGCGAGCCAGCGGCCCGCGACCACCGAGGGAGCGAGTCGCTGGTGGTGTCAACCCGATATGCATCTTCGGGTCGTTCGACGGGCGACCGCGCGATGCCCTCGGGCCGCTTCGCCTTGGAGGCAGACGCACCGTGAGGCTCGTCCGGAACGCGGCCGACGACCGGGTCATCGATCTCGTCCAGACGACGCTCGCGCCCGGCGCCCGTCTCGACGTCGTGAGCTCGTCGTTCTCGCTCTTCGCGTTCGCCGCCCTGGAGGCAGGTCTCGCAGGGCTCGGGCCGACGCGGCTCGTCCTCCCTGCGGCGAGCACCGATCTCGGGCTCCTCGGCGACGAGCGCGACCGGGCTTCGCGCAACCGGCTCCATGCGCGGGCGCTCGCGAGGCGATGCGCGGCGTGGCTACGGCAAGCGGTCGAGATCCGCTCGGCGCGCAGAAGCATTCCACAGGGGACGCTCGTCACCCGCGATGCCGAAGGGCGCCCACAGCAGGCCGTGACGGGCTCGCTGTCGTGGACGACGCACGGCCTCGGCCTGACGCAGGCGGAGGAGCTGAGCCTCGTCCAGGCGTCGGAGTCCGCGCGCGAGAGTGAGACGGTCGCGGCGTGGTTCGATGCCCAGTGGAACGCGCTGTCGGCCCACGCGCCGGACCCCGCGGGGCTCCTCGGCGCGCTCGACCGGCTCGCGGCGCACCGCGATCCCCTCTCGGTCTACGCGCTCGTCCTCCACCACCTCTTCGGGGCACGAGGCGACGAGCTCGACGAGGACCGGGTCGTCAACGCGGCGACCGGAATCCGCAACACGGTCGTCTGGAAAAAGCTCTTCAAGTTCCAGCGTGACGGCGCCATCGGGGCGATCGACAAGCTCAACCGCTATGGCGGTTGCATCATCGCGGACAGCGTCGGTCTCGGAAAGACGTTCGAGGCGCTCGCGGTCATCAAGTACCACGAGCTGCGCAACGACCGGGTGCTCGTCCTGTGTCCGAAGCGCCTGCGCGACAACTGGACCCTCTACAAGGCGAACGACCGTCGCAACATCCTCGCCGCCGACCGCTTCAATTACGACGTCCTGAACCACACCGACCTGTCGCGCGACGACGGGCTCTCCGGCGACCTCGACCTCGCGCACGTGCACTGGGGCAACTACGATCTCGTCGTCATCGACGAGTCCCACAACTTCCGTAACAAGAAGACCCCGAAGGCCGGCAGCGAGACACGGTACGACCGGCTCATGCGGCGCATCATCCAGGAAGGCGTGAAGACCCGCGTCCTCATGCTGTCGGCGACCCCGGTGAACAACCGGATGGCTGACCTGCGAAACCAGATCGCCTTCGCGACCGAGGGTGACGACACCGCGCTCAAGGCGCACGGCATCGAGAGCATCGACGCGACGACGCGGCTCGCGCAGAAGCAGTTCAACCGCTGGCTCGATCTCGAGGAGCAGGACCGGACGCCGGCGCGCCTCATCGACATGCTCGGGTTCGACTACTTCAACCTCCTGGACCAGCTCACCCTCGCGCGCTCGCGAAAGCACGTCGCGAAGTACTACGGCACTGACGAGACGGGCCGGTTTCCCGAGCGGCTCCCACCGATCAACATCAAGGCCGACGTCGACCTCGCGGGGCAGTTCAGCTCCATCCGCGAGATCAACAACGAGATCCGAAAGCTGAACCTCGCCTCGTACGCCCCGCTGAAGTACGTGCTTCCGCACAAGCAGGCCGCTTACGACGCGAAGTACAGCACGGAGGTCCGCGGCGGGACCAGCTTCTTCCGCCAGGTCGACCGGGAGGAGAGCCTCATCCACCTGCTCCGGGTCAACGTGCTCAAGCGCCTCGAGAGCGCCGTCAGCTCGTTCGCCCTGACCGTCGAGCGGCAGCTCCGCGACGTCGAGCGGATGCTGGAGCGCATCGAGGCGCAGTCGGAGGTGACCGAGGAGCTCGACCTCGAGGCGCTCGACTTCGACGACCCCGCGCTGGAGCCCTTGCTCGTCGGTCGCAAGGTGAAGGTGCTCCTGCAGGATGTCGACCTGCACCGGTGGCGACAGGACCTGCGCGAGGACCGCAACCGGCTCGCGACCCTCCTCGCTGCCGCCCGCCAGGTCACCGCCGACCGCGACGCGAAGCTCGCCGCCTTGCGAGAGGTCATCGAGAACAAGTGCCGCGCGCCGCGCAACCCGGATAACCGCAAGGTCCTGGTCTTCACCGCGTTCGCCGATACCGCCCGCTATCTTTACGAGCAGCTCGCCCCGTGGGCGAAGGCGCAGGGGCTAGAAAGCGCGCTCGTCACCGGCACTGGCGCGAACCGGACGACGCTCCCCGGGCTGCGGCACGATCTCGCGTCGATCCTCACCGCCTTCTCGCCGCGCTCCAAGGAGCGGCCAGCGGACCTGAGCGACGAGGGCGAGCTCGACCTCCTGATCGCGACCGACTGCATCTCCGAGGGGCAGAACCTCCAGGACTGCGACTGGCTCGTGAACTACGACATTCACTGGAACCCGGTGCGCATCATCCAGCGCTTTGGCCGCATCGACCGCATCGGCTCGCCGAACCGATGCATCCAACTCGTGAACTTCTGGCCGAACATGCAGCTCGAGGAGTATATCAACCTCGAACAGCGGGTGAGCGGCCGGATGGTGCTGCTCGACATCTCGGCGACCGGCGAGGAGAACCTCATCGAGACGCAGTCCGGCGATCAGATGAACGACCTCGAATACCGCAAGAGGCAGCTCCTGAAGCTCCAGGATGCGGTCATCGACCTCGAGGACCTGTCGAGCGGCATCTCCATCACGGACCTGACGCTGACCGACTTCCGCATCGACCTCGCCGACTTCCGCCGCGCCCGCCCGCGGCTCGTCGAGTCGCTCCCGCTCGGTACCATGGCGGTGACGACCACGAGCGACGCCGACCTCGAGCCGGGGATCATCTTCTGCCTGCGTGCCGAGGGGGACGCCGCCCGTCCGGACTACCCGCTCGCGCCGCACTACCTCGTCCATGTCGGCGACGACGGCACCGTGCTCCTGCCCTACCCGCAGGCGCGCCGGGTGCTCGACCGCCTCAAGCGCCTGTGCGTCGGACGGGACCTGCCGGACGAGGAGGCCTGCGCGCGCTTCGACCGGCAGACCCGGCGGGGCGAGGAGATGGCAAACGCCCAGAAGCTCCTCGCGGCGGCGATGGCGAGCGTCGTCGGCAAGCGGGAGGAGCGCGCCGTCGAGAGCCTGTTCACACCGGGCGGCACCCACGCGCTCGCCGGCGAGTTCGCGGGGGTGCGGGACTTCGAGGTGGTCGCGTTCCTCGCGGTGCTGCCCGACGGGGCGCCATGATCCGGCTGGTCGATGCGCTTCAGCTCCCGCCCGAGACGCGCGTCGACAAGCGGGTGACGAAAGAGCTGCTGCTCGAGCGCGGGGTCCGGACCACGACCGACCGCCGGCGCATCCGCGAGGACCTGGACAAGCTCGTGTGGGTCGCCGCGCTGAAGCCGGACCTCATCGGGATCCCGGCCAATCGGGGCGACGGTCGCGGGTACGGCGAGATCGCGGTGCTAGAAATCTCCGCCCGGCCGGACGCGAAGCTTGCGCCGCTCGCGACCCTTGTGCATCGCGCCGTCCCATACCCGGTGCTGCTCGTCTGTGCGCGAGGAGAGGCGTTCGGTCTCTCGCTCGCGCACAAGCGAAGCGCCCTGAACGAACCTGGCCGCGTGGTGCTCGACGCCGACCTGCGAACGGTCGAGCTCTCGTCGGGTGCCCTCGTCGAGGATGACGAGCCGCGCCTCGTCGAGGCGCTCGCGCTCGCGCGCCAGCCGCTCGACTCGCTCGACGCCCTCTACGATGGGTGGATGCGGGTCGTCGACGCGCTCGCCGTCGCGCGCCGTACGGGCCGGTTTTTTATACCCAGGTCGCCCGAACAGGCGTCCCGGCAAGCCGAGGCGATGGCCGCGTGCGACGAGCTGGAGAAGCGGCTCGCCAGGCGCCGCCGCATCGCCCGACGAGAGAAACAGCTCGCCAGGCAGGTGGCGCTGAATCTCGAAATCAAGCTATTGGAACGGCGACTCGCGGAGGCGAGCGCCTCGCTGTCCTCGCCGGAGACGTGAGATGGGACACCTGCTCGGCATCCGCATCCAGCGCTACAAGGCATTGCACGACGTCGTCCTGGGCAAGCCCGAGCACGACCGGACGAAGGACGACCTGCCGCCGATGGCCTGCCTCATCGGGCCCAATGGCAGTGGGAAGTCCACCCTCCTCGACGCCTTCGGGTTCCTCGCCGACTGTCTCGCGGAGAATGTCGAGGCGGCCTGCGACAAGCCCCATCGGGGAGGCTTCGAGACGCTGCGGACCCGCGGCTCGAGCGGGCCCATCGCGTTCGACCTCTACTACCGGGAAGACCCGAAGTCCCGGCCCATCTCCTATTCCATCGGCATCGAGCTGAAGCAAGGTATTCCGGTCGTCGCCTGGGAGGAGATTCGGCAGCGCCGCCTCGGCCAGAAGCGCGGTCGCCCCTTCCCGTTCGTCAAGCTCGCGCATGGCAAGGGCGAGGCCTGGTCCGGGCAGTCGACCAAGAACGAAGAGGGCAGCGAACGGGTGGAGGTGACCCTCGACGACCCTCGTAAGCTCGCCCTGACGTCCATCGGCAACATCAAGGACCACCCGAGGCTCAACAAGCTGCGGGCGTTCATCGAAGGCTGGTATCTGTCGTACTTCCTTCCGGACGCCGCCCGCGCCATCCCGGTGGCGGGCGCGCAGAAGCACCTCAATCGCAGCGGCGACAACCTGGCGAACGTCGTCCAGCACATGGAACGGCAGAACGGGGGCGAGGCCTTCGCGCGCATCCTGAAGGACATCGCCCGGCGCATCCCGGGCATCCAGAGCATCCGGAGTCAGAAGAGCGCTGATGGGCGCCTGCTGCTTGCCTTCAACGAGAAGGGCTTCAAGGAGCCGCACTTTGCCGCGAACGTGTCCGACGGCACCCTAAAGATGTTCGCTTACCTCATCCTGCTGAACGACCCCGAGCCGCGGCCGTTCATCGGCATCGAGGAGCCGGAGAACGGCCTCTACCACCGGCTGCTGAACCGCCTCGCCCACGAGTTCAAGCGCCACGCCGCGAACGGCGAGATCAACGTCCTGGTCACCACGCACTCGCCGTACTTCGTCGACGCGCTCGCCCCCGAGGAGGTGTGGCTCATGCAGCGCAACGAGCAGGGCTACGCCGAGGTGCAGCGGGCGGCCGACATTCCCACCATCCGAGAGCTGGTCGACGAGGGCATGCCGCTCGGCAGCCTCTGGTACAGCAATCACCTGAACGACCGGGTGTCGCCGTGAGGCTGCACTTCTTGGTCGAAGGACCGGCTGAGGTCACATTCCTCGAGGCGCTGCTGCCCCGACTGCTCCCGGCGCACTCCTTTCAGGTCTACCCGCATCAGGGTAGAGGCCGGCTCTCGACGGATCCGAACAAAGAGCCGGCGCCCACCCAGCGCGGGCTCTTCGACAACCTCGCGACGACGCTCCGGGTGTGGGGCCGTCATTTCGATCCCGCCGTCGACCGGGTCGTCGTCCTCGCCGACGTGGACGAAGACGACTGCGCCGAGCTGCTCGGGCGGCTCGAGTCCCTGCACAAGAAGATCAATCCAAGACCACGGACCATCTTCCGCCTGGCCATCGAAGAGACCGAGGCCTGGTATCTCGGCGATGCCGCCGCGGTTCGCAAAGCGTTCCCCGAAGCCAGTCGCAACAAGCTCGCCGCTTGGAAGCCGGACCGGGTCGGCCGCACCTGGGAGCTGTTTCAGGAGATCATCGGGGCCCAGAGCGAAGACAAGCCCGGCTGGGGCGAGGCCATGGGCGCCGTGCTGGCCGTCGACGAGCCCCTCGAACGAAAGAACCGCTCTCCGAGCTTTCGCAAGTTCTGCCGTCGCGTGCGGGAGCACGCCGGCGAACCTTCCGTGTCCAAACGTCCGTCGTCAACGAAGACCCAGTCGCGCCGCCAAGGGACCCGCCGATGATGAAGCTTAAGCCCGCCGACCCCGAGACCCGCTCGCCGGACCTCGTCGCCGAGAACATCGAGAAGCTCAAGGCGCTGTTCCCCGAGCTCGTCACCGAGGGCGAGAAGGGCACGGTCCTCAACCTCGACGTGCTCAAGCAGCTCGTGGGCGACCAGACGGTCACCGACGTCGAGGAGAAGTACGGTCTGAACTGGCACGGAAAGCGACGAGCCCGCCAGCTCGCGCTCACGCCCTCCACCGGCACCCTGCGGCCCTGCCCCGAGGAGAGCGTCGACTGGGAGAAGACGCAGAACATCATGATCGAGGGCGACAACCTCGAGGTGCTGAAGCTTCTGCAGAAGAGCTACGCAGGGAAGGTCAAGCTCATCTACATCGACCCGCCGTACAACACCGGCCGCGACTTGCTTTACCCGAACAACTACCAAGACGGAATAAAGACATATCTGGAGGTGACGCAGCAGACGGAGGGCGGCGCAGCGCTCGTGAGTAACCCGGAAGCGGGAGGCCGGTACCACACCAATTGGCTTAACCTCATGTACGCCCGACTCAAGGTTGCTCGAGACCTATTGCAGTCCGACGGCGTTCTCATCTGCACGATCGACGAGAACGAGCAGGGCAATCTCGCTTGCCTGCTCAAGGATGTGTTCGAGGAAGGTTCGTATGATCATGTATGTGTCACGATCGTACACAACCCTCGTGGAGTACAGGGTACCAATTTTTCCTACACTCACGAGTATGCGATATTTGTTCTGCCGGCAGGAACAAAGGTTATCGCAGATCGGCAGATCCCTCAGGGGGACATTACATGGTCACACCTGAGGAATTGGGGGACGGAGTCGGAACGCGGCGATGCGAAGAACTGCTTCTATCCAGTCCTGGTCAAAGACGACCAGATTATCGGTTTTGGAGAGGTCTGCGACGACAGCTTTCATCCCGAGCAGACTGTCCTGGTCAAGGGGACCTACCACGTATACCCCATCGATCGGAGTGGTGTTGAACGAAAGTGGCGATATGCGCGTCAGTCAGTCGATCGAGTTCGACACCTTCTTCGCGCTCGCAAGATTTCTGACGGATACGAGATCGAGATTGGCAAAGACTTCGAAACGTACCGAACGGTCTGGACCGATACCCGGTACGATGCGAACGAGTACGGCACAAAGATTCTGAAAGCGCTTGTGCCGAACTCGCCATTTACCTTCCCTAAGAGTCTGTGGGCTGTACACGACTGCGTTCAGGCGGTCACCGCCGAGGACCCCACCGCGATCGTTCTGGACTTCTTCGCCGGCAGCGGGACCACCGGTCACGCAGTATTAGAATACAACAAATCCGATAACGGCAGTCGTCGATACATTCTGGTTCAACTTCCGGAGGTAATCGGTGGTCCCTTCGGCACCATCGCCGATATCACAAAGGAGCGGCTCCGCCGCGCCGGCCAGAAGATCCGCGCCGAAAACCCGATGTTCGCGGGCGACACGGGCTTCCGGGTCTTCAAGCTCGACAGCACGAACATCCGCGAGTGGGACCCGGCGACCAAGGACCTGGAGAAGGACCTCTTCGACCACACGCAGGCCATCAAGGACGACCGCACGGAGCAGGACGTGCTGTACGAGCTACTGCTGAAGCTCGGCCTCGATCTCTGTGTGAAAATCGAAAAGAAGAAGATCGCCGGCAAGACAGTCCACAGCGTCGGCGGCGGCGTCCTCTTCACCTGCCTCGACAAGAGCATCGCCGTGGCGGACGCCGAGCCGCTCGCGCTCGGCATCGCGGACTGGCATAGTCAGCTCGCGCCCGAGACCGAGTCGACGTGCGTGTTTCGCGACGCGAGCTTCAAGAACGACGTGGCGAAGACGAACCTCGCCGAGATCCTGAAGCAGCACGGCATCGAGAAGGTGCGAAGCCTATGAGCGAGGTCGGACAGTTCATCGTCTACCGGACCGAGGACGGCCGCGCGCGCATCGAGTGCCGGTTCGAGGGCGGGTCGCTCTGGCTCTCCCAGGCCGGGATCGCCGAGCTGTTCCAGACCACACCACAGAACGTCACGCAGCACCTGAAAGCCGTCTACGCGGAGGGCGAGCTCGTCGAGGAGGGAACTTGTAAGCCGTACTTACAGGTTCGAACCGAGGGGGCCCGGACCGTCCGTCGGCAGGTGCTCCACTACTCCCTCGAGGCGATCCTCGCGGTCGGTTACCGGGTCCGGTCGCCCCGAGGCACGCAGTTCCGGCAATGGGCGACCGAGCGGCTGCGCGAGTACCTGACCAAGGGCTTCGCTCTCGACGACGAGCGACTGAAGAACGACGGCCAGCCCTCATACTTCGAGGAGCTGCTCGCCCGCATCCGGGACATCCGTTCGTCGGAGAAGGTGTTCTATCGGAAGGTGCTCGACATCTACGGCGAGGCGGTCGACTACGATTCAAGGTCCGAGGTGTCGAAGCGCTTCTTCGCGACGGTGCAGAACAAGCTGCACTGGGCGGCCCATGGTCACACGGCCGCGGAGGTGGTCGCTGCCCGCGCCGACGCCACGAAGCCGAACATGGGGCTGACGAGCTTCACCGGAGCGACGCCGCGTCGTTCCGAGGTGACGGTCGCGAAGAACTTCCTGAGCGCGGACGAGCTCGATACGCTCAACCGCATCGTCACGGCCTACCTCGAGTTTGCGGAGCTCCAGGCGAAGCAGCGAAAGCCGACGACGATGGCGATGTACGCCGCCAAGCTCGACGACTTCCTCCGCCTCGGCGACCGCGAGGTGCTCACGCACAAGGGCAAGGTGTCGCAGGAAGAGGCCAGGGAGCTCGCCGAGGAGCAGTACGACCTGTATCGCCGCGAGCGCGACGCGCTGCCGACCCGAGTCGACCGAGACATGGCGCGCGCCCTCGAAGAGGCGGTCGCGAAGGTTCCGCGGAAGAAAGGGAAGAACCGATGAAGCTGCACTTCGAGTCGGACCTCCCGTACCAGAAGGACGCCGTCGCGGCCATCTGCGACCTGTTTCGCGGACAGGAGACGGGGCGGACCGAGTTCACGGTGCTCCGCGCGGGGCAGGACACGCAGCAAGGGCTCGCGTTCAACGGCAACGACCTCGGCATCGGCAACCGGCTGAAGCTGCTCGACGACGAGCTCTTGAAGAACCTCAACGAGGTGCAGCTCCGCAACGCGCTCGAGCCGACGCAGAAGCTCGCTTCCGGGGACTTCACCGTCGAGATGGAGACCGGCACCGGCAAGACCTACGTGTACCTGCGGACCATCTTCGAGCTGAACAAGAAGTACGGGTTCACGAAGTTCGTCATCGTCGTGCCGTCGGTCGCCATCCGCGAAGGCGTCGCCAAGACGCTGGAGATGACGAAGGACCACTTCTGCGGTCTCTACGCCGGTGCCCCCTACGACTGGTTCGTCTACGACTCGTCCGAGCTCGGGACGGTCCGCGACTTCGCGACGAGCCCGCACATCCGGGTCATGGTCGTGACCGTTGGCGCGATCAACAAGTTCGGTGACGAAGAGGAGGCCGCGGCGGAGGAGGCGGACGAGGCGAAGCGGAAGGAGAAGTCGAAGAACGTGATGTACCGCGCGAGCGAGAAGACGAGCGGCGAAAAGCCCATCGACCTCATCCGCGCGACGCAGCCGATTCTGATCGTCGACGAGCCGCAGAGCGTCGACGGCGGTCTCGAAGGACGCGGCCGCCAGGCTCTCTCTCGGATGAACCCGCTCTGCACCCTGCGCTATTCGGCGACCCACGTCGACAAGCACCACATGGTCTATCGGCTCGACGCGGTGGACGCCTACGAGCGCCGTCTGGTGAAGCAGATCGAGGTCGCGGCGGGGACCATCGAGCAGGCCCACAACAAGCCCTACGTGCGGCTCGTATCGACGAGGAACCAGCGCGGAGCGATCACTGCGACCGTCGAGCTGGACAAGAGGACGCCGACCGGAGCGGTGCAGCGCACGACGGTCGTCCTCCAGGACGGGGACGACCTCGAGCAGACCACCGGACGCGCCGTCTACCGCAACCTCCGCATCGGCGAGATCCGCACCGGCAAGGGCCAGCAGTTCGTCGAGCTGAGGGTGCCGGGCGATGTGGTCTACCTGCGCCCCGGGGAGGCGTACGGCGACGTCGAGCCGCTCGCGCTGCAGAGGGAGCTGATTCGCCGGACGATCAAGGAGCACCTCGACAAGGAGCGGCTGCTACGCCCGCGCGGCATCAAGGTTCTGAGCCTCTTCTTCATCGATGCGGTGAACAAGTACCGGCTGTACGACGCCGACGGCAACCCGCAGATGGGCGAGTACGCGCGTCTCTTCGAGGAGGAATACGCGCGCTGGGCGAAGCATCCCGACTACGTGACGCTGTTCAAGGAGGTGGACCTGCACCATGCGGCCCACGAGGTGCATGGCGGCTACTTCTCCATCGACAAGAAGAAAATCGCCGGCAAGCAGGTCGAGGTGGTGAAGGACACATCCGGCAGCACGAAGGCCGACGACGACACCTACGCGCTGATCATGAAGGACAAGGAGCGGCTGCTAAGCCTGGAGACGCCGCTCAAGTTCATCTTCAGCCACTCGGCGCTGCGCGAGGGCTGGGACAACCCGAACGTCTTCCAGATCTGCACGCTGCGCGAGATTCGTACCGAAGGCGAGCGACGTCAGACCATCGGCCGCGGCCTGCGCATCTGCGTGAACCAGCAGGGCGAGCGCGTGCGCGGCTTCGACGTGAACACGCTGACGGTCATCGCGAACGAGAGCTACGAGGAGTTCGCCGAGAACCTGCAGAAGGAGATTGAAAAGGACACGGACATCCGGTTCGGCGTGGTTCAGACGTACCAGTTCGCCGCCATTCCCGTGCCCGGGACGGACGGCGTCGCCCCGCTCGGAGTCGAGCGGTCGAAGGAGGTGTGGGAACACCTTCACGAGAAGGGCTACATCGACGCGCACGGCCGGGTGCAGGACGCGCTGCGCCGGGCGCTCCATGAGAACCACGTCTCCGTGCCGGCCGGGTTCGAGGCGCAGCGGCAAGCGATCATGGCCGTCTTAGAAAAGCTCGCCGGCAAGCTGAACGTCAAGAACGCCGACGAGCGGCGCCGGGTCCCCACGCGGCGAGCGGTGCTCGACAGCCCCGATTTCAAGGAGCTGTGGGAGCGCATCAAGCACAAGACGACGTATCGGGTGCACTTCGACAACGACAAGCTGCTCGCCGACTGCACGAAGGCGCTGCGGGCGATGCCGCCGGTGACCCGCACCCGGCTCGAGTGGCGCAAGGCCGATGTGAAGATCGGAAAGGGCGGCGTCGACATCGAGGAGCAGGACCACGGGGCGGAGACGCGCGTGCTCAACGAGTCGGACGTCCTCCTGCCCGACCTTTTGACGAACCTCCAGGACCGCACGCAGCTCACCCGGCGCAGCCTCTACACCATCCTCACGCAGAGCGGCCGCCTCGGCGACTTCCGCAAGAACCCGCAGCAGTTCCTCGACGAGGCGGCGAAAGCCGTCAACCGCTGCAAGCAAATCGCAATCGTAGAGGGCATCAAGTACGAGCGCCTCGGGAGCGACGCGTACTACGCCCAGGAGCTGTTCGAGAGCGAGGAGCTGAATGCCTACCTGAAGGAATCGCTCGAGAGCCGCAAGTCGGTCTACGAGCGGGTGCGCTACGACTCGAACGTCGAGCGGGACTTCGCCGAAGGGCTCGAGAAGAACGACGCGGTGAAGGTCTACGCGAAGCTGCCGGGCTGGTTCCAGGTGAAGACGCCGCTCGGGAACTACAACCCGGACTGGGCGGTGCTCATTACGACCGACGAAGGCGAGCGACTGTATTTCGTCGTCGAGACGAAGGACACGCTCTCGATCGAAGCGCTGCGCGACACCGAGCGTGCCAAGATCGCCTGCGGCGAGAAGCACTTCGCGGCCCTGGAGTCGGGCACGCGCTACGTCGTGGGGCGGACCGTGGAAGAGCTCCTGGCGGCGCACGTGACCACCTGAGGGAACTGTCCGCCGGACCGGACCCGAGCACGGGCGGCTGTTCGAGGACGTGGAGGGGTGTGCATCTCGTCCACGAACCCGCCGAGCTGATGTCGTTCGGGCTCCGCGAGACTTCGGACTCTCCGACAGAATCTGTGCGTGGAAAGCACCTCGCGGGAAGCCGGACACGTGAGTTTCCGGGTTGTCTCGCCCGTATTGATCGTTGCGACTTGCTTATCGGGTTGACCGCACCTCCCTCGAATTCCCGGCCGCTCGTCCTGAGCGCAGTCGAAGGACGGGCGGTTTCCGCTTCACCGCGCTCGTCCCTCGACTGCGCTCGGGATGAGCGGCATTGCCCCCGTGGCCTGGTGTGGTGAACCCGATAAGCAGTTCGTTGCGAAAGTAGTCGCAGTCGGAGTCTCGTGGCACAGGCGTCCCCGCCTGTGAAAGCCACAACGAAGGCTACACGGGCGGGGACGCCCGTGCCACGACTGATGATGCGAGGTGCAGATACTTTCGCGACGATTAATAACACGCACAGATTCCCTCGGAGAGCCCGAAAAGCTGGTGCGCGATGTCGCGCAGCTCGCGGGTCCGAACGGTTGCACCTCGCGCGCGTTCGGCCAATCTATGGAGCCCAAATGAGCAGTTGCCACAGGTCCAAGTTCGAGGCTGGCACCGAGGCCCGCCCCGCGCGAACGGGTGGATGAACGCGCGTCCGGGGCCAGAGCTCGGCGCCGCCGCCATCACTCCGACCGCGGAGGGCAAAGCGCGCTCAGTGAGACAAGAGAAGATCCCCTTCGACCTCGACACCCAACGAGAATTCGAGATACCCTGACGGTCCCGCTGGATAGTGATAGTAAGGCGTCCCATCGTCGGCGTAACAGCTCTCGGAGTCCCCGCCACAGTCGAAGTAGGCGTTCATCCACCAGTCGAATCCCACGAGCAGGCCGACCCGCACCGGACCCGAGATCCAGCGCGGCCCCGCGCGAAGTCGAACCGTGAGGCCACCCGAGGGTTGATAGATCTCGATGATCGCGTCATCGCTCGGCGACGCTTCGTCGAGCTGCCCGAATCCGATCCCTCCGGAGATTGAGAAGACCAACCCCTTCCCGCCGAAGTCGCCTCCGACCTCCGGGATGACCGACCAACCGGGCACGGCGCCGTGCCGCCATGGGCCCAGCGCGTACTGCGCGCGCGCGACCGCCCGAGCGCGACATCCCTGTCGCGGATGCGCTCGCCGGCCATCGGCGTGCGCAGGGGAAGGTTCTCGGAAATCGGCTCATCCGTTCGGTCGCCCAACATGGTGCTCTCTCCGACTCCGACCGAGTGCGCTCGAGTGCTCCCGGAACATGATCGAGCTTCGGAAGCCTGCGAAACACATGCCAGGCCGTGAGCGTGATGCGAAGGCACGCGCCAGGCATCCGACACCGCACCGGAGGACGCTCATGGCTCGGCGCCGCCATCCCCGAGGCCCGAAAGCGTCGGGCATCGGACAAGCGAGTCGCTGTCGAGGTCTTCCGCCGGGGTGCGGACTTCTTCCGGACCGCTGCGAGGGTTTTTCCGGAGGGGTTCCGTCCAGGCCGACCTCATGCGCCGGTCGCAGCGGGATCCGGCCTACCGCGCGGGCGGGCCCGGTCGGTCCGTTCTCGAATTTCGAACGTTTTCAACGCGTTGCCGCCCCAGCGATACGCCGCGCGCGCCTCGACGAGCCAACGCACCCGGCCGAACGTCGCGTCCGACAGCCGCTCCGCGAGTGCCGCCTCCGGCACTCTCCCGCGCCCGCAGGTCCATGTCGAACTCCGGCGCCTGCGAGCCCGCCCGCGCCGCCGCCGCCAAGCGATTGGTGCGTTCTCTTCGTTACCCTCGGCCGCCACGACTACCGGAACCACCTGGACCACGACAAGCTGACGATGGAGGGCAACGACAGCGACGAGTCGGTGAACCAGTGGCTCCTCGACAGCAAGTCCGCCGGGCACCGGGTTGGCCTCCTCCTGCGCGACCACGACGACCAGCCGTTCACCTACTTCGGCGAGGTCACGGGATGACCCTCCAAGTTGCCAAGGCGGTAGCTCGCGCATCTTTCGCGCCTTCGAGGAGCTGCGACCAGCTCTGGAGGATGGTGAGCAACCGTAGTGCGCTGCACTACGGGGTCTTTCGGGCTGTTGACATCAGACCGGTCACACCGAAGAAGTCTTCGCGATGACCTGCGCGCGCGTTGTCAGTCGACGATGCGAACGCACGCGGAATGTCGCTCGAAGTTCTTGGCGACGTGCTGACGATAAGACCCGGACGGCGACGGGAACGTGACGAAGTTCGACTACGACACGCTCTGGCGGCTCGTGGCGACGACCGACGCGCTGGGGAACTTGCAGCGTACCGACTACGACGCGGAAGGCCGGGTAACGGCGAAGATCGACGCGGCTGGACATCGGACGGAAATCGCGTATGATGCGGCCGGAGGCTGAGCGAGACGACGATGCCGGACGGGTCGCAGACGAGCGTCGGCTACCGCGCGGACATGTCCGCATCGCAGCCGTGCGAGTCGATCGACGCGGACGGCAACGTGACGACCACCGTGTACGACGCCCTCGGCCGGCCGACGCGCGTGACCGATGCGCTCGGGCACGTGACGACCACCGGGAACGACGTCCTGGGGCAGGTCACGAGCCGGACCGACGCCAACCGGAACACGACGACTTATGGCTACGACGGCGACGGGCGGCTAGCGGACGTTCTCGACAGCGTGAACGGAAATCTATGGTACCGCTACGTCAACCGCTTCAGCTACGAGGTCGCTCAGCGCACCAACGTCAACAATGCGGTCGTCGAGGCATACACCCACGACAACAACGGGAACCTGCTCGCGGTGACGCGCTACCAGCCGACGACGCAGACGACGACGTACACCTACGACGCCGACAACCGGATGCGGACGATGACGCTCCCGAGCGGGCAGGAGGACACGTACGACTACGACGCCAACGGCCTGCGCGTGCGCAAGTCGGACAGCAGCGGCACGACGCGGTTCCTGCTCGACGGTTCGAGCGTGGTCGCCGACTACGACGATGCCGGGACCACTCGCACCGCGTACTACGTCACCAACCCGCAACGCATCGACGAGATCTTCTCAGCGACGGTGCTGGTCGACGGTCAGCCGCAAAAGCTCTACCCGATGACCGACGCCCTCGGAAGCATCTACGGCCTCGGCGACAGCCAGGGACACCAGACCAGCACCTTCCAGTACGACGTCTACGGTGCTCGCACACAGACCTCCGGGAGCCTCGCGCTGAGGTTCGGTTACACCGGCCGCGAGCACGACGACGGCGGCCTCAATTACAACCGAGACCGCTACCTCGCTACCTGGCTCGGCTTGTGGACGCAACCGGATAGGCTGGGCGTCGAGGGCGGGCTGAACGACTATGCCTACGCCCTGGAGGATCCGACCGCAGTCGCTGATCCTTCCGGTCAATTTGTTGCCACAGGGGTAATCCTCGTTCTGAGACTTGAGGCATTCCTTGAAGGGATTGGGCTCATAGGCCTTGCAATGCACTACTTGCGACAAGGAGCATTGAGTATCGCTACAGGCGATCTCGACGTTGGCAGATTCGAGATCGACTACGCCGTCATACTCGTCGGCTACGGCGCGGAACTCATCGCGCTTTCGCTTCAAACGGCGTGCGAGATGGCGAAGGCCGAGATAATCGAGGATGCGGAGAGGAACCAAGGCGTTGGCCCCGAACTCACAGACACTCGCTCGGTCACTCCAGGACAAGCGGAGGAAATCGGAGAGGAGTGGGTCGGTTCTGGAGCCCGCTGGTCAAAGACAGCAAAGGACCCCACAAGGATCAGCGCAGATGAACTTCGCCAGTATCGCATTTCGTACAAGCCGCAATACCAGAGGACCATCATGAATCTTGAGTGGCGTCCCCAGCCGTCGGGAAAGTTCATCAACAACTTTCATGTGAACGTGAGATGAGCAAACAAGAACACCCGAGACTGCTTCTTATCGACGCGTGGAGTCCCGACCTCGATGGAACGAGCTCCGACGTGCCGCCCGACCCGGCACACTTCTCGGTCTTTGTCCAGATGACTATTGGTCGAGAAGGGGAACGCGGCGGGGAGGTATTTGAGCTTACCGTTGCATCGCCCGACAAGTTGGTTCCCGATGAGCTTGGGTTCGTTCCTCCGACACTCGTCCTGAACACGTTTTCTTGGCTAGATGTTCACTCCAGGATCGAGAAAGCGTTGGAGGGTGTTCGTTCCCATTCCTGGGCGTCGATCTTCTACGACTTGCGTCATCGGTTGGCCCGCTCGGACTGGTTCTAGCCGTGTTCTCGGCACCCGTTCGACCAAGGTCGTTTTCCGGCCGGGCTACGGTCAACTGCTCGCGGGCGGAAAAAGGTGGCGACGAGGTGGGAGTGGGCGCGGCTGGGTCGAGTGATGGCGTTCGAGCGAGCCGACGGCGCAGGTCGACGCGGCTGGACATCGGACGGAGATGGCGTATGATGCGGCCGGGAGGCTGAGCGAGACGACGATGCCAGACGGGTCGCAGACGAGCGTGGGCTACTGCGCGGACATGTCCGCGTCGGAGCCGTGCGAGTCGATCGACGCCAACGGCAACGTGACGACGACGGTGTACGACGCCCTCGACCGGCCGACGAGCGTGACGGACCCGCTCGGGCATGTCACGAAGACGAGCTACGACGCGGTGGGGCACGTCACGAGCCGGACCGATGGCAACGGAAACGTGACGACCTACAGCTACGATGCCGACGGGCGGTTGAGCTCGTACCAGCCGCCGCCGGCGGGCAACAGTGAGCGCAGGACTGTTTCGTACGATGGTCGGGGCAACCGGACCGGCATCGGCTTCCCGCCCTACGCGCAGTGGAGCTACGGCTACGATCTCGCGAACCGGCTGATCTCTGAAACGGACATGGCCGGCAAGGTGACGACCTACGGCTACGACTCGGCGGGGAACCGCGTCTCGAAGACCGACCCGAACGGGCACACGACCAAGTACGTCTACGACGCCGACCGGCGTCTCAAGGAAGTCGATTTCTACGACGGCACCTCGTACCAGTTCGACTACGACGCACGCGGCGATCGGACTCTGGAGAAGGACGCGAGCGACGAGCGGCAGTTGGCCTACGACGCGCTCGGCCGGGTGCAGACGAGCACCGACGCCACGCTGAACAAGGTCATCGGATACACCTACGACGCCGACGGGAATCGCAAGACCCTGACGGTCGATGGGCTCGTGACCAACTACCGCTACGACTCGATGGACCGGCTGATGGAGGTGAAGGATCCCGACGGCGATCGGACGGAGCTGAGATACGACCCGACTGGCAACCGCGCGTCGCTGAGGCTCGGGAACGGCGTGGAAGCGACCTACGCGTACGACAACGCGGAGCGGCTGACCGGCATCACCTGGACCGCGCCGGACGGCAGCGTCCCGCAGAGCTTCCAGTACGCGCTCGACTCCGTGGGCAACCGCTTGTCGAAGACGTTCGCGAACGGCTCTCGCGAGGACTACCAGTACGACGCCGACAACCGGCTCGTGAACGCGCTTTACCCGAGCGGCCGGAACGTGCAG
>JAJYLH010000043.1 GCA_021787845.1 Myxococcales bacterium
AGGCTGTGCCGAGCCCTCACGGCCCTTCGAGGGCCGGGCACGAGGGCGGTGGCAACGAGCGAGGTCCGTGGGCCCGGCCGCCTCAGGGCGAGCGGGAACGACAACCTGAGATTTCTGGATACCCAGCGTGCGTCAAGCCGATAGGCATGGTCCAGACCATCCCGAGAAGGTTCCCGATCCTGATCGAGCGCATTCGAGGGTACCCGACGGCCAGTTGAGGAGGGCGGTTTGCCGAGGCTCCGCCGGGTCACACCGTCCGCAGGAGCCGCTGCGCCTGGGCGAGGTCGTCGAAGACCTGCTCGGTCTCGGCGACGGTGCGAAGGGCGAGCCCGCAGGCCGGGGTGAGAATCGACCGGGAGAGAATCGCCGCGCGCTTATCGCCCATCAGCGCCAAGGCCGACGCCACCAGGTCCTCCACCGGCATCCGCTCGGCGACGTTCGTCGGAATGATGCCGAGCGCGAGCCTCCCTCCGCGGGCGAGGAAAGCGTCGAGACTGCTGCCCGCCGCCAGCTCGGAGGCCAGCGACAGCCGCGCGTCCGCCGACACGAAGTCCAGCGGCAGCTCGAAGAGCGCCGACCAGTCGGTGTTGCCGCAGCAGTGGACGCCGACCAGCGCTCCCGCCTGGCGCAGCGCGGTCGCGGCGAAGGTCAGCTCTTGCAGCTCGACCCGGTGCGCCGGCCGGTTCCTGTCGAAGGCGTAGAGCCCGGGCTCGTCGAGGAACAGAATCGGTCGCGTTCCCGCGCCCGCGAGCGCCCGCGTCATCGCGAGCGCGCGCGCGAGGACGAGCCGCACGACCTGCGCCGCGATCGCCGGCCGCGTGGAGAGCGGCGCGCCGTCGGTCAACGTCGTCGCCCACGACGCGGTCAAGGGGCCCGTCACCTGCACCTTGGCGAACGCCGGATGCCGCGCTTCGACCTCCCAGACGAACGGCTTCCACGCGCGACACGACGTCTCGCCCGGCTCGAACGCTTCGAGGCCTTCGCCTTCCAGCGCGCGGTCGAGCTTCTCCGCCAGCGCACCCGCGCCCGCCTGCCAGCGCGCGGGATCGATCGCCGTGCGACCGTCGGCCTCGCTGATGAGACCCGGCAGGCCATCGAGCGCCTGGGGAAGCATGTACTCGGCGGCATCGGCTCGCGGAAGCTGCGGCAGCGTCGGCACGTCGAGGCGGAGGGCGAGCTGCAACGCCAGCTCGAGCTGGGTGTGCGGCAGGCTCCCGATGGCGGCCGTCGACAGCGGCGCCGGATGGCTGGGAAGCATCAACAGGCCTCCTGGTCGTGCGTCATCGGTATTAGTCGTTGCGAAAGTAGTGGCAGTCGGAGTCTCGTGGCACAGGCGTCCTCGCCTGTGAAAGCCACAACGAAGGCTACACGGGCGGGGACGCCCGTGCCACGACTGATGATGCGAGGTGCAGATACTTTCGCAACGATTAATAGGATGGGCGGAGCGTAGTGCAGCTCATCGTCTGAGCGCTCACCGCCCGATGGGTTCCGCTGCGCTTCACCCATCCTACGCCTCGCGTTCGGCGCCGAGGTCGGTCACCGAGAAGTAGGTCGCCTGAGGATGGTGGAACACGAGAGCGGACACGCTCGCCTCCGGGTCCATCATGCAGCCGTCCGAGAGCTCGACCCCGATGTCGCCCGGCCGGAGCGCTTCGAAGAGCGGCTGCTGGTCCTCGAGCCGCGGGCACGCCGGGTAGCCGAAAGAGTACCGCTTCCCGCGATAGCTCGCCTGGAACCGGTCGAGCATCGTCGTTTCCGGCGGATCGGGGAAGCCCCAGCGCGCGCGGAGCTGGCCGTGCAGCATCTCGGCGTACGCCTCCGCCGTCTCCAGCGCCAGCGCCTGCAACGCGTGCGACTTGAGGAACTCGCCGCGGCTCTTGAGCTCCGCCGCCCGCGCCCGGATGCCCTCGCCGGCCGTCACGACGAACAGCGCGAGCGAGTCGTTCGCCCCATCCGGCGCGACGAGGTCCGCGAGGCACAGCCCGTTCTCGCGCGGCTGCCGCGGGAAGGTCCAGCTCGCCGCGATCGAATCATCCGGTCGGCGCAGCGTGATCGTGTTGCCGTCGCTCGACGCGCGGAAGAACTGGTAGACCGCCCGCGGGTGCATCCCGTCGTTGCGGCACTCGACCTTGAGCGCCTCCACCGCTTCCCTCAGCTCCAGCGCTTTGCGGCCGGCCTCGGTGCAAGCGAGGATCGCCTTGTCCTCGGTCTCCACCGTCCGCACCAGGCGGCCCTTCAACCCGAGGTGCCGGCCGTAGAGCATCACCGGGTTCACGTACTTCCAGATCAGATCGACCGGCGTGTTCGCGAGCACGTGGCGGTCGAAGTCGGGCGCCGCCGGCAGCTCGCGCAGGACCTCGATTTCCGGCGACCGCCGCCGCGCCGTCTCGCCCGTTCGCGCGCGCGGGCCTTCGCCTTCGGCCTTCAGCTTCTCCCGCCGCTCCCGCAGCTCGACCTTCAGCGCGTCGAGCTTCGCCGGGTCGACCATTTGCTTCGCCAGGTCGAGCCCGTTCATCGCGTCGGTCGCGTAGGCCACCGTCCCGCCGTAGGCCGCTGCGATTCTCTTGTCGACGAAGGCCCGGGTGAGCGCCGCGCCGCCGACGATCATCGGCACCTCCACGCCCGCCTCGGTCAGGTCGCCCGCGGTCGAGACCATCTGCTGCGCGCTCTTCACGAGCAGGCCACTCAAGCCCACGATGTCCGGCTCGTGCTCCCGCACCGCCCGGATGATCTCCTCCGGCGCGATCTTGATGCCGAGGTTCACCACCTCGAAGCCGTTGTTCGAGAGGATGATGTCGACCAGGTTCTTCCCGATGTCGTGGACGTCGCCCTTGACGGTCGCGAGCAGCACCTTACCGCGCACCGCGCTCGACTGCTTCTCCAGGAACGGCTCCAGGTGCGAGACGGCGAGCTTCATCACCTCCGCGCTCTGCAGGACCTCGGCGACGATCAGCTCGTTCTTGTTGAAGAGCCGCCCGACCTCGTCCATGCCCTTCATCAAGGGACCGTTGATGATGTCCAGCGGCTTCGCTCCCGAGGTGCGTAGCCGCTCCAGGTCGTCGACGAGCCCCTCGCGCGAGCCCTCGACGATGCAGCGCGCGAGCCGCTCTTCGATCGGCAGCTCGCTCTTCGGCGCCGCCTTCGCCACGCGGTTTCGAAAGTGCGCCGCGAAGGCCCCCACCGGGTCCTCCCCGCGATTCCAGAGGAGGTTCTCGGCGAGGCGCCGCTCCTCTTCCGGGATCGACGGGTAGCGCTCCAGCTTCTCCGCGTTGACGATGGCGAGGTCGAGCCCGGCCTGGACCGAGTGGTAGAGGAAGACCGCGTTCAAGACCTCGCGCCCGGCAGCAGGCAGGCCGAAAGAGACGTTGGAGATGCCGAGCAGGGTCCGGCTCTTGGGGAAGCGCGCCTTGATCAGCCGCACCCCTTCGATGGTCTCGACCGCGCTCCCGAGGTAGCTCGCATCGCCGGTCGCGCAGGGAAAGACGAGCGGGTCGAAGTAGAGGTCCTCTTCGGGGATGCCGTACTTGCCGGTCAAGAGCGCGTGGCTGCGCTCGGCGATGGCGAGCTTGCGCGCCCGCGTCACCGCCATCCCTTGCGTCTTGTCCTCGTCGATGCAGCCGACCACCAGCGCCGCCCCGAACCGCTTGGCGAGCGGCACCACTTTCTGGAACCGCTCCTCGCCGTCCTCCAGGTTGACCGAGTTGATGATCGCTTTGCCCTGCGAATAGGTCAGCGCCTCGGCCACCACCTTCTCGTCGGTCGAGTCGATCATCAGCGGCACCTTGACCTTGTGGATGAGCCGCGAGAGCAGCTCCCGCGCGTCGGTGAGCTCGTCGCGGTCCGGGTTCGCCAGGCACACGTCGACGATGTGCGCGCCGTTCTTCACTTGCGTCTTCCCGATTTCCGCCGCGTCCTCGAACTTGCCGTCGACGATGAGGTTCTTGAACTTCTTGGAGCCGATGACGTTGGTCCGCTCGCCCACCAGGATCGGCCGCTTCTCCTCGGTGACCTCGAGGACCTCGATGCCGCTCAAGGTCGACCGCCGCCCTTGTGGAACGGCGCGGACCTTCAGGCTCGGCGCGAGGCGGGCGAGGGCCTCGATGTGCCCGTAGCCGGTCCCGCAGCAGCCGCCGATGACGTTGAGCCAGCCGGCGTTGGCGAACCGCTCCAGCACCCGGGCCATCGTCTGCGGCGTCTCGAGGTAGCGGCCGTTCTCGTCGGGCAGGCCCGCGTTGGGCACGCAAGCGACGCGCGCGCGCGCGACCTCCGCCAGCGAGCGGACGTGGTCGGTCATGAACTCCGGGCCGGTCGCGCAGTTGAGACCGAGGTAGAGCAGCTCGACGTGCTCCAGGCTCGCCGCCAGCGCTTCCACCGACTGCCCCGCGAGCATGGTGCCCATCGGCTCGATGGTGCCGCTGACCGCGACCGGCAACGCCACCTGGGCCCGCCCGTTCACCTCGGCCACCGCGAGCAGCGCCGCCTTCACATTGCGCGTGTCCTGCGCCGTCTCGATGAGGAAGTAGTCGACGCCGCCGTCGTAGAGCGCTTGCGCCTGCGCTCGGAAGTGCTCGACGAGATCCGGGAACGCGACCCCGCCGGTGATCGTGAGCGACTTCGTCGTCGGACCGATGGACCCCGCGACCCAGCGCGGCCTCTCGGGCGTCGCGAACTTCGCGCAAGCCTCCCGCGCCAGCCTCGCCGCCGCGGCGTTGACTTCCCGCGTCCGCTCGGCGAGGCCGTACTCGCCCAGCACGAGCGGCGTCCCGCCGAAGGTGTCGGTCTCCACGATGTCCGCGCCCGCCGCGAGGTAGCGCTCGTGGATGTCCAGAATCACCTCCGGCCGGGTGACCACCAGCACCTCGTTGCAGCCTTCGTACCTGGGTCCGCCGAAGTCGTCCGCGGTCAGGCCGAGCGACTGGATGGTCGTGCCCATCGCGCCGTCGAGGACCAGCACCCGCCGCTCCAGAGCCGCCTTCAGCGCGTCGATCCGCACCCGTCGATCCATGCCGTCTCCTCACGTTCCCGTCTTCGCTGGGCGAGCGAGCGCCGGTCGTGACCGCCGCTCGGCCGCCGTCCGGGGAAGCATACATCGATGCATCGAGATGTGTCGATGGATGGCGCGGCCCCGGCCGATCTCGCGTCACGCCGCCGACGTCGGCCGCCTCGCTATAATCGCGGAGGGAGGACGCCATGGACGCATCGACCGAGCGCCCGCGCCATCGCTTTTCGGTGGACGACTACCACCGGATGATCGACTCGGGCTTGTTCGCACAACAACGGCTCGAGCTCATCAATGGGGAGATCATCGACATGAGCCCGCAAAGTCCCACCCACTTCGGGCTTCTGTTGCGCATCGCCAAGACGCTCGAGGAACTCTTCGGCGTCGGTTTCCACGCCCGCCCGCAAGGACCGCTCGCGCTCCAGCACAGCGAGCCAGAGCCCGACGTCGCCGTCGTTCGGGGCCACCTGAACGACTACCTGGACCGCCACCCGACGACCGCCGAGCTGGTGGTGGAGGTGTCGGATACGTCGCTCGCTTACGACCGGCGGACGAAGAGCCCGGTCTATGCCGAGGCCGGCATCCCCGAATACTGGGTGGTCAACCTGTCCAGTCGGGTCCTCGAGGTCTACCGCGAGCCCAAGCCCATCGGCAGCGGCTTCGGTTACGGCGAGACCCGGCACTACCGCCCGGACGAGCGGGTGTCGCCTTTAGGCGCCCCAGCGGCTTCGGTCCTGGTGAGCGACTTGCTACCCTGAGCTCAGAACAATCCCGGCCGGACGTCGTGCGCCGTCGGCTCCCAGGTCCGTTCGATCCACGCGCGCATCGACCTCTCCTGGGGCGTCACGCGGGGGACGGCGACGAACAGAAGCCCCACGAAAGCGGCGAGGGTGAGCAGGCCCACCGCCACCGACGGCCACGAGCGGGGCTTCTCCAGCACGCGCAGAGCGACGACGAGCGCGACCAGGGCGACGCCCCCGAGCCACGGAATCCAGGTCCAGACCGCGACCCGGCCGAGCGCCACCTCCGCCAGGTTGTAGGGAAAGTGTCCGCTCGCCGCCAGCGGCCAGACGAGGTGCGAGAGCGCCGCCGAGAAGCGTTCGGGAATGTGCGGGTAGACGGCGGTGCACAAGCCGGTGACCAGGATCGACCCGACCGCGAGCCCGGCAGCAGCGCCGCCGGCCAGATTCCAGCCCGGCGATCGAGAGCGGCGACGCCGCAGGAGGGCGAAAGCGCAAGCCAGCGGCGTCACGAGGAACGGCATCAGCGGCGCGAGGTGGCGCGGCCCGAGCATCCAGCCCCAGGCCTGGTAGAGAAACGACGCGGCGAAGAAGAGGTAGAACGCGGTGACGCCGAGCGCGAGCACGCCCTCCTTCGGCGATTCGCGCACGTAGGGTCGCAGGCCGAGGATCGCGATCAGCATCGCCGGCGAGAAGGCGAACAGCCCGCGGGCCGGCGAGAAGAGGTTTCCCGCGAGGCTCGACGCCTTCGGCCAGGTGAGGCCCATCAGCCCTTGCGCGTGCCAGGAGGCGAAGGTCCGGTTCTGCACGAACTCGTAGCTGACCCGGAACGGGCTGCCGAAGGCGTCGAGCTGGTACCAGCCGAGGAGGATCGCGAAGGGCAGGGCGCCGAGGACGACGCGGCCGGCGGTCGAAAGCCGCCGGGGCGAGACGACGACCGCGTAGATGGCGAGCATCACCGCGACCGGCGCCAGCGTGTACTCGGTCACCACCGCGAGCCCGGCGAGAGCGGCGCCGAGGACCTCGAACGCCGCGCGCGGCCTTTCCCGCGCCCGCTCGATGGCGAGGAACGACCCGATGGCGAGGTTCGCCGCGAGCTGGTGGGAGAAGAAGAGCAGGGAGTACGTCAGCGCCAGCGAGCCGAAGGCGTACGTCAGGACCGCCGCGTCGGCCGCGCGCCCGTCGCCCGAGACCCGCGCCGCATGACGCCGGAGCGGCTCGAGCAAGAGCAGCGTCGGCAGCGCGCAGAGGAAGAGCCGTAGGAAGTAGAGCAGCGCTCGGTTCGGCACCCGGTCCGCGCCGCCCCGCAGCCGTTCGATGGCGAAGTAGATCGGCGCGCCCAGGAAGCTGATGCCCGGCGCCTTGTTGGGGAAGAGCCGGCCGCGCGTGCCGACCGAGAGGTCTCCCATCGAGCCGAAGCGCTGCACCTCGGCGTTGACCGCCGGCGTCCCCTCGTCGACCAGCGCCCGTACCTGGTAGAGGCGCGACAGCTCGTTGGGGCTGTGCAGCACTTCGAAGTAGGGAAACGGAAAGGCGAAGAGGAGCGCGAGGCCTGCCGGCACCAACGCCGTCCGCAACCACCCGCGCGCGACGGAGGCCGCCCGCCGGTGGACCCGCGGCGTCGTGATCGCCCCTTCGCTCGTCGCCGCTGGCGCGATTGCCTCACTCCCCTTCGGGTCTCCCCCGGACAGCGGCTTCTACTGCGAAACGCGCCCGCCGCGACACCGCTGGGCGCTCGCCCGCCGGATCGTCGAGGTCGCGGTCGGCGGATCGCCGGCTGCCTCGCGCGGGAAAGAAGCCGCCAGGTCCGCTGTTCTCCGGGCCTGGCCGGCGGTAGAAACGTTGACCCCCTGGCGCCCGAGAAGCTACGTTCGGCCGCCAGGGGAGAGACGCGCGACGCCGAGCGCCACCGGCTCGGTGAAGGCGGGGCGTCGCTCGGAGCACGAATGGGGCGCCCCGCGTCCTCGGCGAGCCGTCCACGAACGCGGGGGGCGGGCAGGCGGCTTGGAACGCTCGGACGAAGGTGGGTGAATGGCTCGAAAGGCTGGCGAGGTGATCGCCATCGACACGGCGCGCGACTCGACAGCGGCAGCGGTGTCGGCCCCCGCGACCGATGCCCCGGAGCTGCGGGACTACCTCGCCATCCTCTCCAAGCGGCGCTGGGTCTTCGCGACCTTCTTCTTCGCCATCGTCGTCGGCGCCGGGGTCTGGGTCTGGCGCCAGCCGCGCGTCTACGAGGCGAGCTGCTCCTTGGAAATCGACCCGTTCACTCCGAGCCCGACCGGGTCGAGCATCCAGGGCGTCTCCACCGTCGGCGGCGGCTTCTTCTGGCAGGAGAAGGCGTTCGAGGAGACGCAGTACCAGATCATCCAGTCGCGCGCGGTCTCCCAGCGGGTGGTGGACAAGCTGGGCCTCGCCGACGACCCGGCGTTCCTGGGCGTCGACCAGGTGAAGGACCCGGTGCTGCGGCAGAAGCTGATGAGCGAGAGCGACCCGGTCGCGCGCCTCCAGGGGATGATCACCGTCCAGCCGGTGAAGGATTCGCGCATCGTCACGGTGTCGGTCGACGACACGAACCCAGCCCGAGCGCAGCGGCTCGCCAACGCCATCTCCGACGCCTACGTCGAGGAGAACCTCGACCGCAAGGTCGACACCACCCGCGCGGCCGGCACGTGGCTCGCCGACCAGCTCGACGGGCTCAAGACCAAGCTCGACCAGAGCGAGCTGAAGCTCTTCGACTTCAAGCGGGCGAACGACATCCTCACCGCGTCGATCGAGGACAAGCAGTCGATCGAGAGCCAGCGGCTGCTCGCGTTCAACGACGCGCTCAACCAGGTGCGCATCAAACGGGCGCGGGCGGAGGCGGACCAGGCGGCGCTGGACGACGCGAAGAAGCGCTTCGCGGCGGGGGACAAGACCGCTCTCGAAACCCTGCCGGCGATCGCGAAGGACCCGACCGTCATCGGCTTGCGCGAGCAGCTCCTGAGCCTGGAGGAGGAGAGGAGCGCTCTCGCGCAGCGCTACCTCGACCAGCACCCGAAGCTCGCCGAGGTCGACGCGAAGATTCTCGACGCCGAGGCGGCGCTCCAGGGCGAGGTGCGGCGGCTGGTCCGGGTGAAGGAGCGCGACTACGCGGAGATCGTCGACACCCAGCACCAGCTCGAGCGGCTCATCGGCGAGGCCAAGCGCGACACCTTCGACCTCAACAAGCACGAGATCGAATACGACAAGCTCAAGCGCGACGAGGACAACGACCAGCGGCTCTACGACATCGTCTTGAAGCGCTTGAAGGACACCGACCTCTTGGGCCTGTTGCGCACGAACAACGCCTCGATCCTCGACCGGGCGCTCGTCCCGAATTCGCCCATCAAGCCGAACCGCAAGGTGGTGATGATTCTCGCGGTGGTGCTCGGCCTCTTCGGCGGCATCGGGGTGAGCCTGCTCTTCGAGTACCTGGACGACACGATGAAGAGCCAGGACGACGTGGAGAAGATTCTCGGGCTGTCGTTCCTCGGCATCGTTCCTGTCATCCGGGAGCCCTCCCAGGAGGCGGGAGCGGACCGGGGCCCAAGCCGCGACCTCCACGTCTACCAGCGGCCGAAGTCGTCGGTGGCGGAGTGCGTCCGGTCGGTGCGCACGAACCTCTTCTTCATGTCGCCCGACCGGCCGCCCAAGCGGCTGTTGGTCACCAGCTCCGGTCCCCAGGAGGGCAAGACCACCGTCGCCACCAGCCTCGCCGTCGCGATGGCCCAGGCCGGCTCGAAGACCTTGCTCGTCGACACCGACTTGCGGCGCCCGCGGATTCACCGCACCTTCGGGCTCTCCGGGGAGGCGGGCGTCTCGAACCTGATCATGGGCCAGGCCCAGGTGCAGGACCTGATTCACAAGACCGAGGTCCCGAACCTCTTCGTCCTGCCCTGCGGCCCGATTCCGCCGAACCCGGCCGAGCTCCTGCACACGCAGCGGTTCCAGCAGCTCCTGCCGGAGCTCGACGGCCTCTTCGAGCGCATCGTCTTCGACTCGCCCCCGGTCGCTGCGGTGGCCGACGCGCTCATCCTCTCCGGGGTGGTGGACGGGGTGGTGCTGGTGGTCAAGGCCGGCCGCACGACGCGGGAGATGGCCCGCCGCACCCGGCGCGCGCTCGACGACGTCAACGCGCGCTTCTTCGGGGTGGTGATGAACGACGTCGACCTGGAGAAGCGCGGCTACGGCTACTACTACTATTATCAGCAGTACGGTTACTACTACGGCGAGAAGCCGGAGAAGTAGGATGGGCGGAGCGGAGCGCAGCCCATCGGCGAAGGGTCAGGGGAGGGGCTGCGCTTTCGCTCCACCCATCCTCCGGCGAGGGCGGTGGGCGAACCCCCGAGCCAAGGAGCAGGACGACCGGCGATGAAGGTGGTGATTCTCTGCGGGGGCCTGGGAACGAGGCTCAGGGAAGAGACCGACTTGAAGCCCAAGCCGATGGTGGAGATCGGCGGCCGGCCGATCCTCTGGCACATCATGAAGTCCTACGCCGCCCAGGGCTTCACCGAGTTCGTCCTCTGCCTCGGGTACAAGGGCGAGAAGATCAAGGAGTACTTCCTCAACTACCAGGCGATGGGCTCGGATTTCACCATCGACCTGGGCGCGCCCGCGGATGTGACCTACCACCGCCACCACGCCGAGCGCGATTGGAGGGTGACCCTGGCCGACACCGGCGCCAACGCGATGACCGGGGCGCGCGTCAAGCGGGTCGAGCGCTACGTCGACGGCGACGAGTTCATGCTGACGTACGGCGACGGCGTCGCGGACATCGACCTGAAGGCGCTGCTCGCCTTCCACCACGCGCACGCCAAGACCGCCACCGTCACCGGGGTGCGGCCGCCCAGCCGCTTCGGCGAGCTGATCGCCGAGGGCGACCAGGTGGTCGAGTTCTCGGAGAAGCCCCTCGCCACCTCCGGCCGCATCAACGGCGGGTTCTTCGTGTTCTCCCGCGCGTTCTTCCGCTACCTTTCGGCCGACGACGCCTGCGCGCTGGAGAAGGCGCCGCTGGAGGAGTGCGCGCGGGACGGCGAGCTGAAGATGTACCGGCACGACGGGTTTTGGCAGTGCATGGACACCTACCGGGACATGCAGTCGCTCCAAAAGCAGTGGGAGAGCGGTGCCGCCCCCTGGAAGATCTGGCGCGACCAAGAGGGCGTGGGAACGATGCAGCCGCAGAGCATGGGCCAGAACCGCTCATCCTGAGCGCCGTCGAAGGACGAGCGGTTCTAGCCGGGGCGTCGCACGCATCCCTCGACTGCGCTCTTCGATGAGCGGTTGGGCGCGCAGCGCGCCGAGTTTTGGGCTACACCCTCCCAGCGGGAGCGGGAATTGAACGAGCGACCAGGAGACCAAGTGCCGCTGTCATCCCCGAGCTTCGACCGGGTTCCCCTCCGCCGCGACTTCTGGCGCGACCGGCCGGTGCTGGTGACCGGTGCCACTGGGCTCTTGGGCTCCTGGTTGACGGAAGCGCTGGTGGAGGCCGAGGCGGCGGTGGTGGCGCTGGTGCGCGACGAGGTGCCGCAGAGCCGCCTGTGGTCGACGCGAGCGGCGGAACGGGTGTCGGTCGTGCGCGGCCGGGTCGAGGATCAGGCGCTCATCGAGCGCGCGCTCGGCGAGTACGAAATCGAGTGCGTCTTCCACCTCGCCGCCCAGACCATCGTCACCATCGCCAACAAGAACCCGGTTTCCACCTTCGAGACCAACGTCAAGGGGACCTGGAGCGTTCTCGAGGCCTGCCGGCGCTCCCCCTCGGTCAAGCGCATCGTCTTCGCCTCCTCCGACAAGGCGTACGGCGACCACGAGATGCTGCCGTATGACGAGAGCGCTCCTCTCCAGGGGAGGCATCCGTACGACGTGTCGAAGAGCGCGGCCGACCTCATCGCGCAGTCGTACCACGCGACCTTCGGCCTCCCGGTCGCGGTGACGAGGTGCGGCAATTTCTACGGCGGCGGCGACCTGAACTGGAACCGGATCGTTCCGGGGACCATCCGCAGCGTCCTGCGCGGGGAGGCGCCGCTCATCCGGAGCGACGGTACCTACGTCCGAGATTATTTCTATGTGAAGGATGGTGTGCACGCCTACCTCACCCTCGCCGAGCAACTCGACCAGCCGGGAATCGCCGGCCAGGCGTTCAATTTCTCCAACGAAATCCAGGTCGATGTCCTCGCGTTGACCCGGCAGATCCTGGCGGCGTTGGGCTCGGGCCTGGAGCCCGAGGTGCTCGGCCAGGCGTCGGGCGAAATCCGGCACCAATACCTTTCGGCGCGGAAGGCCCGAGAACGGCTCGGCTGGCGGCCGCTCTATGGCCTGGACGAGGGGCTCGCCGAGACGGTCGCGTGGTATCGCCGGTTCTTCGAGGACCACCGCCCGCGTCCGGTCGCCTCGGAGGCGGCGTAGAGCATGCCCCGCAAGGCGCCCGTGCCGACCGATCCGTCCGCGGACCGGGAACAGACCCTCCGCGCGGAGATCCTCGACCGCGTCGAGGAGCTGTACCGCTTACGCAAGGCGCGAGAGTCGTTCGCCCCGGGCGTCGACAAGGTGCACTACGCCGGGAGGGTCTTCGACGAGCGCGAGATGGTGGCGGTCGTCGACAGCGCCCTCGACTTCTGGCTCACGCTCGGCAAGCACGGCGAGGCCTTCGAGCGCGCGTTCGCGCAGGTCGTCGGCGCCAAGCACGCGGTGCTCACGAACTCCGGCTCGAGCGCGAACCTCCTCGCGATGACCGCGCTCACCTCGCCCTCGCTCGCCGACCACCTGAAGCCCGGCGACGAGGTGATCACCAGCGCTGTCGCTTTCCCCACGACCGTCAACCCGATTCTGCAAAACGCCCTGGTGCCGGTCTTCGTCGACGCGGAGCTCGGCACCTACAACCTCGACCCGCATCAGCTCGAACGGGCGCTCGGCCCGAAGACGCGGGCAGTCTTCGTCGCCCACACCCTCGGGAACCCCGCCCCGATGGGGGAAATCGAATCGTTCTGCGACCGGCACGGGTTGTGGCTCTTGGAGGACTGCTGCGACGCGCTCGGCGCGACGTTCGGCGGCCGCCCGGTCGGGCGGTTCGGAAGTCTGGCGACCTGCTCGTTCTACGCGGCCCACCACATCACGCTGGGCGAGGGCGGCGTCGTCTGGTGCGACGACCTGGCCATCGAAACCGTGCTCTTGAGCCTGCGCGACTGGGGCCGCGCCTGCTACTGCCCCACGGGAGAGGAGCACCCCCTCGGCAAGTGCCGAAAGCGCTTCTCTTGGAGCTTCGAAGGGCTGCCGGAGGGCTACGACCACAAGTACACCTACACGCACCTGGGCTACAACCTGAAGCCGCTCGACCTCCAGGCGGCGATGGGCGTCGTGCAGCTCGAGAAGCTCCCCGGCTTCATCGAGCGGCGGCGGCACAACTTCCAGGTGCTCTACGACGCGGTCCGGGAGTTCGACGATTTCCTGGTGCTCCCGACCTGGTCCGCCCAGGCGGAGCCCTCCTGGTTTGCCTTTGCGCTCACGGTCCGTCCCGGCGCTCCCTTCGACCGGCGGGAGATGGTGGCGTTCCTGGAGAGCCGGAAAATCGAGACGCGCGGGCTCTTCGGGGGGAACATCCTGCGCCATCCGGCCTACCAGAACGTCGCCCGCCGGGTGGTCGGCGGCCTGCCCGTCGCGGACCTCGTGCTGACCAACACCTTCTTCGTCGGCGTCTATCCCGGCTTGACCGAGGAGAAGCTCTCCTGGATGGCGGGAGCGCTGCGGGAGTTTCTCGCCTCGAAGCGGCGGTGACCTTTGGTCGCCGGCCGAGGTCGATCGTGAGCGAAGCGAACGACGCGCGCGCAGCCGAGGTGCGGGGAACCGTCGTCCGCCTGGCGATGGTCAGCGTCTTCGCGTCCGCGCTCAACGTCGTCGTCTCGATCGCGCGGGGCAAGGTCACCGCGGTGATCCTGGGCCCCCACGGGCTCGGCCAGGCGGCCGAAATCAGCCAGGTCATCGCCACCGCATTCGTCCCGCTGTCGCTGATCGGTGGGCCCGCGCTGGTGACCGCGCTCGCCCGCGCGCTGACCCGGCCCGAAGGCGAGCGTTCGCCCGCCAAGCAGCGAATCATCGACACCGTCTCGACGGTGGTGATCCTGGCGGCGGTGCCGCTCACCGTGGCGGTGGTGGCCGCGAGCTGGGGCCTGTTCCCCTCCTGGCGTTCGCAAGCGGTGCTCTACACCGCGCTGGCGGCGCTCGGCACCCTCTTCGGCGCCCTCACCGCGGGACCGGTCCAGCTCCTCATCGCCTCTGGCGACATGCGGCGCTTCGCTTCGCTCTCGGTCGTCACCTCGGTGCTCCAGGGCGTCGCGACCATCGTCGCCACCTGGCTGTGGAAGCTCGAAGGCCAGTTCTTCGCCCGCGCCGCCGCGCCGGCGGTGATTCTGTTCCTCTCGGTGGGCGTCGCCCGCAAGAACGACCCGCGCTTGCGCTTCTGGCCGCGCTGGCTGGTCGATCGTTCCTTCTTCAAGGAGGCGCTCGCGGTGGGGACCGCCAGCGTCGTCGCGGGGTTCACGCTCCAGGGCGCGCTCTCCGTCTTCCGCTGGCGGGTGCAGCTCGCGGGGGGCGGCACCGCTCGCGGCCAGTACTTGAACGGCCAGTTCCAGGCGGCGTGGGCGATGGGCGCCACCTACTTCGGCGTGGTCCTCACCGGCTTGGGCAACGCGGTCTTCCCGCGTTACGCCGCGGCGGCCGACCCCGAGGCCCTGGGGCACGAAATCGACGCGGCGGTCTCCTTCGTCCTGCGCTTCGCGCCGCCGTTGATTCTCGCAGCCATCGCGCTTCGACGGTGGGTGATACCGCTCCTGTACTCCCGGGAGTTCGGCCCCGCCGAGCACCTGCTGGGGCTGACGATGGCGGGCGACCTCGCGAAAGCGGTCTCTTGGGCCTACGCCGGCCCGCTGCTCTTTCGGGGGCTCGTGCGCCCGTTCCTGTTGTCGGAGGGTCTCGGCGCGGCGCTGCTGGCGGGTGGCGCCTACCTCTTGATCGGCCGCATCGGCCTGGACGGCGCGGGCTGGGCCTACCTCGGCGCCTACCTCGCGTACGTCCTCTTGACGCGGACCATCGTCGCGCGCGTGTGCGCGGTTCGTCCGAGCTGGCGCGCGCTGGTCTTCGTAGGCGGTTTCACCGCCGTCGCGCTGGGCGCGGTGTGGGCGACGGACCAGACCGGCCTCGGCGGTCTCGTCGCGCAGACGGTCGTCCTCGGCGCCGCCGCGATTTGGGGAGTGAGGACCGGCGTCGTTTCTGCCGCCATCCGGCGCATCAAGCGTAAGCTCGGCCGCGCGGCTCCGGCCGAGGGCGCGGGCGCCGGTTGATACGCGGGAAGGGCGAGAAGCTCGACCGTGTTTCGCGCCACGAGACCTGCGATCTGCCAGTTGGCCGGGCGGCCAGTTTTCGAGGGACCGATGAAGGGCATCATCCTGGCGGGCGGCAAGGGCACCCGGTTGCACCCGCTGACCAAGGCGACGAACAAGCACCTCCTGCCGCTCGGCCGGGAGCCGATGCTCTACCACCCGATCCGGCAGCTCACCAGCGCCGGTCTCGCTGACCTATTGGTCGTCACCTCGACCGAGCACATGGGCGACGTCGTCAACTGCCTGGGCTCGGGCGCGGAGTTCGGTTGCACGCTGACCTACAAGGTGCAGGAGACCGCGGGTGGCATCGCGCACGCGCTCGCGCTCGCCGAGGGGTTCGCGCGGGGCGAGAAGTGCTGCGTCTTCCTGGGCGACAACGTCTTCGAGCGCTCCATCGCCCCGTACGTCCGGGCGTTCGAGGAGCAGCCGATCGGCGCGCGAGTGGTGCTCAAGGAGGTCGGCGACCCGGAGCGCTACGGGGTGGCGGCGCTCGACGAACACCAGGTGATCGACATCGAGGAGAAGCCCAAAGAGCCCAAGAGCCCTTATGCTGTCCTCGGGCTCTACTTCTACGACCCGCAGGTCTTCGAAATCATCCGCGGCATCCGGCCCAGCGCCCGCGGCGAGCTGGAAATCACCAGCGTCAACAACGTCTACATCCAGAAGCACCAGCTCCAGTACGAGATCTGCGCGGGGCGCTGGACCGACGCGGGGACGTTCGACTCCTACTTCGAGGCGAACCGCATCCTGGGCGAGCAGCAGAACCGGATTCTCGCATGACGCACGTTCCCGAACGCGTGCTCGTCACCGGCGGCGCCGGGTTCATCGGCGCGAACTTCGTGCGGCACCTGCTCGCGACCGATCCGTCGGTCACCATCGTCGATCTCGACCTCCTGACCTACGCCGGGTCGCTCGACAACCTCGCGGAGCTGCCAGATCCGTCGCGCCATCTCTTCGTGCGCGGCGATATCCAGGACGCGGAGCTCGTCCAGCGACTCTTTCGCGAGCACCGTCTCGACACCGTCGTCCACTTCGCCGCCGAAAGCCACGTCGATAGGAGCATCACCGGTCCCGGGGCCTTCGTGCGCACCAACGTCCTCGGGACCTTCACGTTGCTCGAGGCCGCGCGGCAGGCGTGGATCGTCGACCGCGAGTTGGGCGCGCGGTCGGTTCGCTTCCACCACGTCTCCACCGACGAGGTCTACGGGTCGCTCGACCGCGCCGACCCGCCGTTCTCGGAGACGACGCCGTACGCGCCCAACTCGCCCTACTCCGCCTCGAAAGCCGGGAGCGATCACCTGGTGCGCGCGTACCGCCACACCTACGGGCTCGACGCGACCCTCTCCAACTGCTCGAACAACTACGGCCCGTTCCAGCACGACGAGAAGTTCATTCCCACGGTGATTCGCGCCTGCCTGAGCGGCCAGCCGATTCCGGTCTACGGCGACGGTTCGAACGTTCGCGACTGGCTCTACGTCGGCGACCACTGCGCCGCCATCGACCGCATCGTGCGCGAGGGGCAGTCGGGCGAGACCTACAACGTCGGCGGCCGGAGCGAGCGCGCGAACATCGACGTCGCCCGGACCATCTGCCGTATCCTCGACCGGCTCGTGCCGGCCGGCGCCCCGCACGAGAAATACCTGTCCTTCGTTCCGGACCGGCCCGGCCACGACTGGCGCTACGCCATCGACTCTCGAAAGATCCAGGAGCGCTTGCGCTGGGCGCGGAAGGAGACCTTCGAGTCGGGCTTGGAACGCACCGTGCGCTGGTACGTCGAGCGCGCGCGGAGGATGGCCGCGTGATTCACCCAACAGCGCTCGTATCATCGAAAGCGATCCTGGGCGCTCGTGTCGAAATCGGGCCCTTTACCGTCATCCACGACGGAGTGGTGCTCGGAAACGATGTGGTGGTCGAAAGCCACTGCGAGATAGGACATCCGACCCCGCTCGCCGAAGGCGCGCCCCTGGTCATCGGTGACGGTGCGCTCATCCGCTCGTATTCCTGCTTCTACCAGGGCTCGACATTCGGACCGGGCTTGAAGACCGGCCATCGGGTCACCGTGCGCGAGAAGCTTGTCGCAGGCGCGGGCATCCAGCTTGGAACCAACGCCGACCTGCAGGGCCACGGGACCATGGGCGACCACGTGCACACCCACTCAGCGGTGTTCGTTGCGCACGGTGCCCGGATTGGATGTTTTGTGTGGCTCCTGCCGAGGGTGACCCTGACGAACGACCCGCTGCCGCCCAGCGACGACCACGTCGGCGTGATGGTTGAAGACTACGCGGTCCTCGCCGCGAACGTCACCGTGCTCGCTGGGGTGACCGTTGGCGCGCGCTCTCTCGTGGGCGCCCAAAGCTTCGTGAACCGAGACGTGCCGCCGGACACCGTCGTCGCCGGCATCCCCGCGAAATCGATGGGCTCGACCGCGCGCCTGGTCCGCAAAGATGGCTCCGGCCAGCCGGCGTATCCGTGGATGCGCCATTTTCACCGTGGCTACCCGCCCGACGTCGTGGAGCGTTGGCTCCAGGAATTCGGGAGCGGTCCCGTTGACGGAGAGCCCAACGGATGAGCCTCTCCGACTGTCATCTCGTCGAGCTTCAGCGAATCACGGACGATCGCGGCACCCTGGGTGTCGCCGAGGTCGGCCGGCACGTGCCTTTCGTCGTTCGCCGAGCGTTCTGGCTGGTCGACGTTCCCCGGGACCGCAGCCGGGGAGCGCACGCGCACCGGACCCTCGAAGAGTTCGTGGTCGCCCTCGCGGGCTCGGTCGAGGTCACGGTCGACGACGGTCGGGAACGCGCGACGTACCGGTTGGCGCAGGGCTCGCCCGGGCTCTACGTGCCCGCGATGATCTGGGTGGAGATGCGCTCCTTCTCTCCGGGGGCGGTGTTGATGGTCTTGTGCTCGGCGCCTTACGACGAAGCGGATTATCTTCGCGACCGCGCCGCCTATCTGCGCGCGCAAGGGCTCGCGTGAGATGGTTCCGTTCCTCGATCTGAAAGCGCCCTACCAGGAGCTGCGCGCCGAGCTCGACGCCGCCTGGCGCCGGGTGAACGAGGCCGGCTGGTACGTGCTCGGCCGCGAGGTCGAGGCGTTCGAGCACGAATGGGCGGCGTATTGCGGGACCCAGCACTGCGTCGGCGTGGCGAACGGGCTGGAAGCGCTGCACCTCACCTTGCGCGCCTGGGGCATCGGTGAAGGCGACGAGGTGATCGTTCCTTCGCACACGTTCATCGCGACGTGGCTCGCGGTGACCTACGCCGGCGCCCGGCCGGTGCCGGTCGAGCCGGACGAACGCACTGGCAACATCGATTCGAATCGCATCGAGGCAGCGCTCTCGCCGAGGACCAGGGCTATCGTCCCCGTACACCTCTACGGCCAGGCGGCAGCGATGCCGGAGATCACGGCGATCGCGCAGCGCCATGGGCTCAAGGTGCTGGAGGACGCCGCCCAGGCGCACGGGGCGACCTGGGAAGGCCGGCGGACCGGCGCCCTCGGCGACGCGGCCGCGTTCAGCTTCTATCCCGGGAAGAATCTCGGCGCCCTCGGGGATGCCGGAGCGGTGACGACCAACGACAGCGCTCTCGCCGACCGGCTTCGGGTGCTGCGCAACTACGGGTCGCGCGTCAAGTACGAGAACGAGGCCGCCGGCTACAACGAACGGCTCGACGAGCTGCAGGCCGCGGTCCTGCGCGCCAAGCTGCCCCGTCTCGACGCCTGGAACGACCGGCGCCGCCGCATCGCTCAACGCTATCTCGCGCAGCTCGCCGGGCTGCCGAGTCTCGAGCTGCCGCTGGTCGCGCTTGGAGCCGACCCGGTCTGGCACCTGTTCGTCGTCAAAACCCGGGGTCGCAGTAAACTGCATGATTTTCTCGCCGACCGCGGAATCGGCACTTTGATTCATTACCCGATTCCGCCACATCTTTCGGGCGCGTACGCGGCTTCCGGCTATCGCCGCGGAGACTTTCCCCTCGCGGAACGCCTGGCGGCCGAGGTCTTGAGCCTGCCGATGGGGCCGCACCTGACCGACGCGCAGGCCGCCGAGGTCGTCGCCGCGGTGCGTGCTTTCGAGGACCGGCGATGAACCCGCGCCCGGACCTGGCAACCGGTCGGCCATCGAATCTCCACGTCGCCGCTCGCACGATCCGCGGCGCCGACCGCGCCCGACCTTCCCGCCTCACGAGACCTCTTCACCGACCCACCACGACCCACAACGGGGAAACGATGTCTTCTCCGCACGTGAGCCTGCTGGTCTTCGCCTACCGCCGGTCACCGATGCCAGCGTTCCCTTCCAGGACGCTACCGCGGCCCGCGTTCGCACCCGGGGGCCGCTTGGGGGGTGTCTTACGCGTCAACGAGAGAGGTGCAGCACGGCTTTCAGACCACTGACCTTGATCCTGGCCTCCTACAACCACGCCAAGCTGCTGCCCGAAGCGGTGCGGTCGGTTAAGGCACAGGGGCGCCCATTCGACCGGATCATCGCGTTTAGCGATGGATCTCAGGATGATACGCTAGACGTGGCTCATGCCATGCTCGCCTCCGATCGAAGAGTCGAGTGGCTAGACCGACTGCACGAGAACCACGGAGTGGTGTCTCGAATGCGCGAAGCGAGCAGCCGGGTACACGATGGTTACATCATGGCTTTGTCGGCGGATGATGTCTACGGGCCCGATGCCGTCGAACTGCACGAGCGCTCCGTCGAGGCAACGGGCACCGCGTGGTCTCTCGGGGCGGTCGTGCTGACCGACGACCGGCTGCAGCCCATCCGCGTTTCGTCACCGGCCTGGATGCAAACGGCAAGCGAGCGGGAGCGGTTCAGACGCGTGCTCCGCGCGCAGCCATGGCCGCATCCTCTCGGCTGGTGCTACTCTGCCGCTTTACTGCACTCTGTCGATGGGTTCCCGGCGGGCTCGTACGTGGAGGACTACGGTCTGGCCCTCAAGTTCCTGAGACGTACTGCTCCGCATGCATTTGGCAATGCGGTCGCCTATGCCCGCGGACACGGCCCCGCGAATCCGGCGGCGTTCAGCGGAAGCGGGATAGCGCACAGCCATGCCCGAACCGCGCTGCGATTCGTAGCTCAAGATCCCGCAGCCGTCCTGTCGCAGGCGTCCCGATTTCTTGCCGGCGCTGGCGCGGCAGAGTTGCGCGAACATGCGTGGTCGGATGGCCTGCGCGACTTCGCTTTTTCCATCGCACTGTGGCCGTCGCCCTGGTCGGTGGGGCGAGCGGCGATGCGCGTTTCGCGGGCCGTATTGAGCCGAGTAGGCGTGATCGCCCCATCTTCCTGACGGCCGACGCCGCCCCGGGTTCCCGGGGGCACTTCAGAGAAGCGCAAGCGGTTGTCGGGCCATGTTCAACGAAGGCGACACCCTTCTCGCTTGACCACCGCCGACAAGCGCGACTAGGCTGCGCTTGGGCTCCCGTGCTGTTCGGGGGAGGCAAGGCCGTTGCCGATGATCAAAGAGCTTCTCAAGCAGGCCCACGCCCAGTTGAGCTTGCTGCTCTTCGATCCGTTGGAAATCGGACGGCGATGGCGCGCGATGCCGTATTTCGTCCGAAACGTTCTCGCCTACGGGCGCACCACGGGTCAGTCGCCGTTTCGCGTGACCCTGCGCGATCTCCAGTACCGGACGTTCGACCGCTTCGCCCCTGCCGGCAGCACCAACAACCACTACTTCCATCAAGACCTTTGGGCCGCACGGCATCTCTTTGACCGAGGTGCCAAGCACCACGTCGATGTCGGGTCGCGGCTGGATGGTTTCGTCGCCCACGTTCTGCCCTTCTGCCGAGTGTCCTTCGTGGACTTGAGACCCCTGCCGGCCCCGGTCCCGGGACTCGACGTCCAACCTGGCTCGATCCTCGACCTGCCCTTCGACAGCGGGTCGGTTCAGTCTCTGAGCTCCCTCCATGTCCTCGAGCACATCGGTCTCGGGCGCTACGGCGATCCCGTGGACCCCGATGGGTACCTCAAGGCCGCACGGGAGCTGGCGCGGGTGCTGGCGCCCGGAGGAACTCTCCTCTTCAGCGTCCCGGTCGGACAAGAGCGTCTCGTCTTCGATGCCCACCGGGTGTTCGACCCCCGGACGATCGTGGAGGCGTTCGCTGGTCTGCGCTTGTCGGAGTTCCACTTGATCGACGACCGGGCACAGGGAATCCAGGAGCGAGCGACCTTCGACGAGGCGCGCGATTGCCGGTTCGGGTGCGGGCTCTTCGTGTTCGAAAAGCCGGCCGGGGTGGCGCGATGAAGGCGCGCAACGAGTCGGCCGCCAGGGCGCTGCTCCGGCGGTTTGCAAACAACGAACTGCTCTGCCGGTTTGGATGCACCGTCGTAGCGGCGCGCTCGCTGGCGCCGGACACGTCAGTGTCCGAATGGTCCCAGATGCCTTGAAGGCGTGTCCGAGCACTCGCGCGCTCGGCTCGGACATCGGGCGAGTGCGTCAACCGCATGGGCCTGCTCTCACGCCCGCAAACAACACCTCGACCGCGGCCTCCCGCGCCCGACGACGAAGCGCACTATCCTCGTTCAGCCGCGTTCCCGCGTGCGAGGGCTCGCGTGAGATGGTTCTCGACCTGAAGACACCGCGCGACGCGGCTTGGCCTGACCGACGCCCAGACCGGCGAGGTCGTCGCGCCCGGGCGTTCTCGCGTGGCCACCTCCCCGGTTCCCGCCGATGCCGAGCTTGAGCGCTAGCGCCCGGCGCCCTTGGCGCACCGCCGCCGAGGCCCTCCTCTGGGTCGCGGTGTTCGGCTGCCCCCTCGCGCGCGGCGGCGTCGACCCAGCGGTGTTCTTCGCGCTCGCCGTCGTCGCGGCGCTCGCGCTGGCCTTCGAGTCCCGCGCCTGCCGCCGGGAAGGGCTGCCCGTTCCCTCCGCCGCCCTCGGCCTCGCCGGCGGCGCGCTCCTGGCCCTGCTCTCAGCGCTACCGCTGCCGGCCTTCGTCACCGGTCTCCTCTCCCATCGGGCGGTGGCGCTCGCGAGCTTGCCCCCGGAGCCCGCGCGCTCGTTCGTCGCCTGGTCGCTCGACCCGCCCGCCTCGCTGGTCGACGCCGTCCGCCTCGCCGCCCTGGCGGCCGTCCTCGTCACCGCGGCGGCCCTCGCGCGCCAGGAACGCAACGCCCGCCGGCTGGCGGCAGCGGTGGCGCTCGCCGGTCTCGCGGTGACCCTGGCGTCGGTCGCGCGCTTCCTCGCCCACGCCAGCACCTTCTTCGGCCTCTTCTCCATCGGCCACCAGGAGATCCTCCCGACCACCTTCATCAACCAGAACCACTCCGCGAGCTTCTTCATCCTCGCCACCGTCGCCTCGATCGGGCTCTTCCGGGTCGCCCACACCCACCTGGAGCGCTTCGGCTGGGGAGCAGCGGCGACGGCGAATGGCGCCCTGGCGCTGACCAGCCTCTCCCGCGGCGGCATCGCGGCGCTGGTCATCGCCTGCGCGCTCATCGTCTGGCTCGCCGACCGGCGCGCCCGGCTCTCGCGCGGCTCCCGCTCGCCCTTCGGCGTGGTGATGATCGTCGGCCTCGTCTTTTCGGCAGCGCTCCTGGTCGGCGTCGAACGCTTCCTCGCGCCCTGGCGGAAATCCCCGGAGGCCGCCGTCGACAAGATGGCGGTCTGGCCCGCCACCCTCCGCCTCATCCGCGACCACTGGCTGACCGGCGTCGGGCGAGGCGCCTATTCCCCCGCGTTCTCCGCCTACGTCCCCCCGGGAATCCACGCCACTTTCACCCATCCCGAGAACCTCTTGCTCCAGTGGATGGCGGAATGGGGCGTCCCAGTGGCGCTCGCGGGCTTGTTCCTCCTCGGCTGGACGTTGTGGCGGGCCTACCGGCGGCCGGCCAGCCAGGACCACCCTCTGGTCCCCCTTTGCGACGCGCTCTTCGCCGGCCTCGTCGCGGTGCTCTTGCACGACCTCGCGGATTTCGGGCTCGAGTTCGCCGGGGTCGGCGTGCCGTTCGCGGTCCTCCTCGGCGTTCTCGCCGGCCAGAGCGCGGGGCCCACCCGGCTCCACGAACGGGGCGCACTCGCCTTCGCCGGAGCGGTCGCGCTCGTCTTTCTCCCGCTCGGCATCAGCGCTTCCCATCGGCTGGTGGACGGGCAGCTCGCTCGGGTGGCCCGGGAGACGAAGGGGGCGGGACCGCAACGGCTCGACGCGGCCTACCGGCGGGTGCGCGCGACCCATCCGGCCGACCCGTTCGTCGACGTCACCGCCGCCGACCGCCTCCTCGACCTCGGGCTCGACCCGCGCCTTCCCCTGGGCGAGCGCAGCGACGCGGTGCGCCGGGCGCTGCCGTTTCTGGCGCGGGCGCAGAGCCTGTGGATGAGCGACGAGCCGCACCTCTTGACCGCCCGGGCGCTCTGGCTCATCGGCCGGCGGCCGCAGGCGTTCACCGAGCTGCGCCAGGCGCTGCGCATCGGCGGGAACACGGGGGCGGTGGTGAACGAGGCGCTGCGCATCGGGGCGACGCCGCGGGACCTGGCGAGCTTACCGGAAGCGCTGTCGTCTTCCTGGCCGGGAGCGCCGGTGGCGCCGCTCTTCACGCCGGCGACCGGGGCGGCCGCGGTCGTCTTCGATCTCTGGGCCGGTCACCACCTCTGGCGGCTCTCGCGGCAGACGGCAGCGGTCCTGGTCGCCGACCAGACCGCGCCGTGGGCGACCGATCGGAAGTTCCTCGTCGGCGCGTGCACCGCGGGGGCGATCGACGGCAACTCGGTGGGACAGCCGCAAGCCTCGACCAAGGACGAGCTGCCGGCCATCTCGAAGCTTTTGGGTTCGATCGCGGACCGGCTCACGGCGGTGGCCCCCTCGGACTCCGCCCGCTACGTGTGCGCGGCCGACGCCGCTCGGTTCGAGGGCGACCAGGCGCGCGCGGACCGATGGCTCCAGGCGGGCGTGGCGGCGATTCCGTCGGACGTGTCGTTGCGTCTGATGTGGGCGCGGCGGCTTCTCGCGTCGAACCAGCCGGAGCAGGCGGTCAGCGCCTTGCGCGGAATCACCGACCCGGCGGCCGGCAACCTGGTGCGCCAGGTGCGGGAGCTGCGCGTCGCGGCGTTGCACGCGGCCGGGCGGGTGCGCCGAGCGGAAGCGGAAGCGCAGGACGTGGTCGACGCGCACTACGACCAGTCGTGGGCGCACCAACTCTTCGCCAGCACGCTCGCCCAGGATGGCCTCTACGTTCGGGCGGCGCGCGAAGCGCAGGTCGCCGCCCGTCTCACGACCGGCGCGCAACGGGTGCAGCTCGAAGGCTGGCGCCAGGCGCTGCTCCTCAAGGCCCGGCAGGAGCTTCCCCCGACCCAGCCGGTGCCGTGAGGCGCCAGTCCGGCGTTTCGGTGCGCTGGGGAGCGCGTTCGGTCGCGGCCGCGAACCCTTGAAGCGGTGGTCGCCGCACGCCGATCCGACCGATCCGACCGATCGGACCGATCGGACCGAGCCGGCCGGGCCGGCCGATCGCGTGGGGCGCCTCGGCGGCCAAGGGTCTGTGGGGCTACAGCGCTCGCGGTGGGCGGCGCCGCAGCCGCCCCCCCTTGGGTTCCCCCGCCCGGCGAGCGCCCGGTCGAGCGGGCGGCGGCGGCCTTGCCCCGTCGCGCCTTGCCCGCGGGTGCACCGCTCGGACAGAATCGCAAGAGCGTCTTCTTGGCGGCCGGCTCCGGGGAGCTTTCGTGCGACGAATCGAGGTCACGCATCGGTGCCCGACTCCCTGCGCCGCTTGCACCGCGTGCTATCCGGAGGAGGACGACACGCTTCTCGCCGACGTGCTCGAGGCGAGCGCCGGCGACGAGGAGATCGCCCTCGGCGGCGGCGACGCGACCCGCTGGCGGCACCTGGCAGCGCTCCTGGTGGGCAACAGCGGTCATGCCAAGCCGCGGCGGTACTGGATCGAGGCACCGGCGTCGGCCTTCGACCCGGCGACCCTCGCCACGATTCGCGAGCGGGCGGGGCACGGCGTCGTGGTGCAGTTCGACCTCACCGGCGAGCCGGGCGAGACCGCCCTCGGGGAAGCGGCGGTGGCGGAGGCGGAGCGGCTCGGGCTCAAGGTGCAGGCCCGAATCTGCGCTCGGCCGCGCGGGTTCGCCGGGCTGGGCCCGCTCTTCGAGCATCTCGCGCCGCGCGAGACCCGGCTCGAGCTGACTCCCCGGGACACCAACGGCTTGGTCTCGGCGCTGCCGGTCGCCGAGCTGGACGAGCTCCTCGCCGGCGCCGCCCACGTCGAGTTCACCGGCCATCGCCTTCCCACTTCCGGCTTCCCGCCGCCCTGCGTGATGCCGAAGACCTGGCGGCAGCGCCCGCAGGCCTGGAACGGCGCGTTCGAGCGATGGGAGGAGCCGAATGAGAGCTTCCCCGCCTGCGAGCCGTGCGCCCTCCGCAACCGCTGCCACTTCGAGCGGCCCGCGTGGCTCGACACCACCGTTAGGCGCTGCGTGGCACCGGTCCTGGCTCCCGACAGCGCACCCGAGCCCACCGGCGACGACCGGGGCCCGGCGCGGCCGAAGAAGCGCGAGAAGACCGCCGCGGAGTCGGTGGTGTGCACGATGCCGTGGACGACGATGGAGCTGCCCTCGCCCGACGGCCAGATCTACCAGTGCTGCGCCAACTGGACGCGCTCGCCGCGGGGGAACCTCGCCCAGCAGTCGCTCCTCGAGACCTGGAACGGCGAGGGTTACCGGTTCGCGCGCCGGGTGATGAGCGGCGAGGACGTCTCGCCCCTGTGCCATTCCCTCTGCCCCAGGCTCTACGACCGCCAGTTCGGCGAGGAGAGGTTCGCGTTCACCGAGGGCGCCGAGCCGTTCATGCAGAACCAGCGCCTGCTGCTGGAGGACATCGAACGCCGGGAGGAGGTCGCCCGCGGCAAGCCGCTATACCTCGTGCTCTCGCCGAGCTCCTACTGCAACTACGACTGCATCATGTGCTCGTTCGGGCGCAGCCCGCGCAGGGACCTGCCCGACTCGGTCTGGGACGACGTCGACGCGCTCTTGCCGACCTTGGCGGCGCTGACCTTCCTCGGCGGCGAGCCGCTCGCGAGCGACCAGGTGATGCGCTTCCTGCGCGGGTTCGACCGCACGAAGTATCCCGATTGCGGCATCTCGCTGACGACCAACGGCAGCCTCTTGACGGAAAAAGCGCTCAAGCACATGGAGCGGGTCCACTTCGCCGCGGTGACGCTCAGCTTGAACGCGGGAACGGCGGAGACCTACCAGAAGGTGCACCGCGGCATTCCCTTCGAGCAGGTGCTCCAGAACCTCGACGCCCTCCTCGAGTTCCGGCGCCGCCAGCCCCAGCCGTTCAACCTCCAGCTCAGCTTCGTCGTGCAGCCGCAGAACATCGACACGATTCTCGACTTCGCCGCCATCGCGCACGCCCGCGCCCTTCCCATTCGGCTCCTGCCCCTCGACGTCTCCCAGCTCCCGAGCGCTCTCCACGGCGCGCACGACTACTCCCGCGACCCGAGGGCCGTCGCCCACGTGCTCGAGCAGATGGACAAGCTGCGCACCTGGGCTGCTGAGCGGGAGCCCTCTTGGTTGCCAGGCATCCTCGCGACCGCCGAATCGATTCGGCAGAAGGCCACCCTCCGCGAGGCCGCCGTCGCCAAGCCCAGCGAGCCGCGGCCGATTCTCTCGCGCCTGCGCGGGTTCCTATGGCGGAGCTAGACCCGCGCCGAGAAGCGGGATCGCCTTTCTTGAAAGGGCTTGAGCCGCGGTACCTGTCTGTGGACGCGGCTTGTTGGCAAGAACCGGCTCATGCCCGCGGCTCAAGCCGTCCACCGCCCGAAGACGTGCCAGGTGGGGGAATCAAGGGAACCGGAGCCACCGAACCCTTTCGGCGCGGCTCGAGCTAGGCGCCCGGAAGAGGCTCTGGCCTCGCTAGCCGTACATCCGGACCACTTCCGCGCCGCTGAAGTAATGGGCGAGGATTTCGCGGTGGCCCTGTCCCGCCAGGGCGCGGCCGATGGCGCCCTGCTGGCACATTCCCGCGCCGTGTCCCCAGCCGGCGCCGCGAAAGAGATAGCGCCGCGTGTCGCCTTCACCGCTCGGGTCGACGACGAACGCGCCGCTCTCGAGCATCCCGAAAGCGCGGCGGATGGCGAGCTCGCCGAGGATGCGCGCGGCGCCCTTCGTCCCGTGGATCGCGAGCGACCGGGCGCGCCCGGAGATGCCGCGCCCTTCGACTTCTAGCCGCTCGACAGCGCCGATACCGAACGGCAGCGCTACCGCATCCACCTCGGCCTGGGTGAAGGTGCGGCTCCAACGAAAGCGGGCGAGGTTCTTGCCGGAGGGCGCGCGGCAATAGGCGGGAACGTCGGTCGAAACCCACTCGCGGATCAGCGCGTCGCCGATGCCGTCCTGGAAGCGGCGGGTGGTGGGCGAAAGCTCGAAATCGCGCCGGCCGCGCAACGACGGGTTCGCGACTCCGCCCCAGACGACGTCGTTGTCCTCGGTGAAGCCGCCGCAGATCGCCGAGTAGTACGAGGGCACGAGCGGCCCCCCGTGCGGCGCGAAGAGCGCCTCGCCTTCCGTCGCCGCTACTGCTCGGGTGGAGCGCTCGTCCTCGCCAGCGACGCCGCGGAAGACCTGGCAATGCTGCTCGGCGCAGAAGAGGTACGGGTCGCCGACGTGACGGGCGCCGACCTTGGCGAGCATGTCGCCCCGCGCGGCGATCGCCTGGCACCGGAGCGCTTCCGGCGGCGCCTGGGCGAACATCTCCGCCGGCACCACGCCCTTCGTCAGCGCCTCGAGCCCGAGGAAGTTCACCGCCGCGAGCCTTCCCTGCGCGTCGACGGCCGCGTAGATCCGGCCCCGATAGGTCCGGTCCTCGAAGCCGTGGTCGGCATAGCCCCTCTGGAACTCGACCTGCTCGACGGTGATGCCACCGTCGCCTTGGGCATCGATCGCGAGCGCGCCCTCGCTCTGCGCCAAGACCGTCCCGTCGGGCGCGAGCACCTCGACGAGGCCGGTCGCGCGCTCGATGGGCTCCTGGTGGAGCTCGGGACGCAACCCGAACTTCCCGTCGAGCTTGGCGAGGAGGGCTTGCGCGCCCTGCAGGGACCCGTCGGCCTCGAGCAGCACCAGGATGCGCCGGGTGTCGACCGTCCGCCCCGCGAGGCCATAGACCGTGCCGACCGAGAGCAGCACCGGGCGAAAGCCGCGGTCGCGGAAGAACTTCGCGTCGGTCCGGGCACCCGCCGGATCGTCGAAGAGGTGCTCGCCGACGAGGACGCGCGCGACGCTCCTGCCCGGCCGCGAGCGCACCACCCGCGCGGTCCAGGGCCCCCCGGCCTGAGCGCGCCGGACCGTCCGCCGCGGCCGGCGGGTGGTCAGGGTCACCTCGCCGTGCGGGACAAAGCTGAAGCGCTCTTGCCCCTCGAGGATGCGCACGGTGACGTGCGGGAGGCCGTTCTCGAACGCGAGCCGGTGGCTGTAGAGAATCGAAATCGGGTCGGCCGGGTCGAGCGGGTCCTCCGTCGCCGCCGGCTCGGAGAGCGGCTCGACGGACGCGCGGCCGGGGCGCGCCCGCAGGACCAGCGGGGAGGCGAGCAGCCAGGAAAGAAGCTCGCGCCGGAGCACCTCGGGCATTGGAGCAAAGCTCGGCCCTCGCCCGCAAGCCAAGAGCTGCCCACGGGCGACCGGCGAAGCGTCCGGCCACGGCGCATCGCCGCAGCCCCCGGAACGGCTCGCGGGAGCGGCTTTGCCCGAGGGAGCCGCCGCATTCGCTTGCAGTGTCCGCCCGGGCCTCTATGATGGGGCGTTCTCGCGCGTCTTCGAGGCGCGCGGACTCAAAGGAGACGAAGATGGGCCTGTGGGGTTCGATCAAGGGCGAGGTCCGGCGCAACTTCATCGCGCGCGCGGACGACGCCAAGGAAGCGCTCGTCTACAAGTACCCGGACCACAACATCCGCAAGGGGACCGAGCTGACGGTCGGCGCGGACGAGGTGGCCATCTTCTTCCGCGACGGCACCCCCCGCGGCGTGCTCTCGCCCGGCCGCCACACGCTGACCACCGAGGAGGTCCCCTTCCTCGGGATGCTCATCGACTACGCCACCGGCGGAAACCTCTACGTTTCGGAGATCTATTTCGTCACCACCCGGGAGGTGCCGGACGTGAAGTTCGGCGGGCCCATCGGCGACCTGATGGACCCCCAGACCCAGCTCGTCATCTCGACCACGGTCTACGGCGAGTTCTCGGTGCGCATCACCGACCCGGAGAAGTTCGTCGTCGGCTACGTCGGCCTCGGGCGCAAGTCCAACGACGAGATCCTCGGCTGGTTCAAGCAGATCTTCCTGCGGACGGTCAAGGACGCGGTGGCCGAGCTCATCGTCAAGAAGAACTGGGCGCTGTTGCAGGTGACGAGCGGCGCCTTCACCGAGGAGATCATCACCGAGGTCCTGAAGCGCTCGGTCGACGCGATTTCCAAGTACGGCCTCGAGGCGGTGAACCTCGCGAACTTCAACGTCGTGATCAAGGACGAGGACTCCCAGACCTTGAAGAAGTTCGCCAAGGACGCGGCGATGAGCCGGATGACCGGCGGGTTCCAGAACTACGCGATGGGCGAGGCGATGATGCAGGGCGGCGGCGCTCCCGGTGGGGGCGGCGGCGCGTCCGGGATGGACATGATGGGCATGATGATGGCCCAGCAGATGATGCAGAACATGCAGCACGGGCAGCCGGCGTTCCAGTCTCCCTTCGGGGCCCCCCAGGGCCAGCCGCCGATGCCGAACGCGCAAGCGCCCGCGCCGGCCGCCGACCCGATGGCGGAAGCCAAGGCGAAGCTCGCCCAGCTCAAAGAGCTGGTCAAAGACGGCCTCATCTCCGAGGAGGAGTTCGAGGCGAAGAAGCGCGACATCCTCTCGAAGATCTGAGCTCGACCGCGACGCGGGTCCGGCTCTCGCCTCCGCTCCGCATCGCGCGGTCTGACGCCCGCGACTCGTCCGATCGGACTCAGACCGGCAGTGCCGGCCCTCGGGCCCGGCATGATCGCGCTGGTTGGTGTGCCGGGCCAGAGGGCTTGCACCACCGACTTCGGCGAAACGTCGACACGCCGCGCGCGGCGCCCCGTCGTAAAGCGGCAGCGCTCTCGATAGCCATGAGCGGCGGCCGCGGGTGGCGGTCGCCCAGGGGTCCGTCTTCGGCGCGGCGCGTCACTCCTGCTATCATCCGCCGTTTTGGCGGGACGGAGGCGCAAAAGCTGCCCTGGCACATCCTCATCGTCGACGACGACCCAGCGCTGGGGAGGCTCTATGCCGAAGCGCTCTCGCCCGAGGGCTGGGCTGTCGAGATCCGAGGCGAGGTCGAAGGCGCGGTGCGGGCGTTTCGCGCCCAGACGCCCGACTTGGTGGTGCTCGACGCCCACCTGCAGAACGGCAGCGGGTTCGAGCTCGCGAAGCGGCTGCGCCAGGAGGCCCCGGGCGCCGAGGTGCCGCTGTTGTTCATCTCCGGGGTCTTGAAGGCCGCGCGGCACCGCGCCGACGTGATCGACCAGCTCGGAGCGATCGATTTTCTGGAGAAGCCGGTGCACCCGGGCGAGCTGGCGGCGCGGATCCGGGTCGCCCTCGGTCCCGAGCCGCCCCGGCCGCCGCCCCCGCCGCCGGACGCGCTGGTCCCGACCCCGACGCCGAACCCCTTGGCGGCGCTGCCGCTAAGCGCACCGTCACCTTCCGGCCTCCTCCGGGGCGAGCTTTCCGAGCAGCCGTTCTTCCAGGTCTTCGCCCAGCTCGCCCGCTCTCGGGCAAGCGGCCTGCTCGTCGTCCGCCGCGAGAAGGTCAAGAAGATCGTCGGATTCCAGGACGGCCGTCCGGTCGCGGTCAAGTCGAACCTGCTCGCCGACTGCCTGGGCCGGGTGATGGTCCGCGCCGGAATGCTCACCGAGGACCAGTGCGCCTCGTCGGTCGAGCGCGCGAAGGCGACCGGCCGCCGGCAAGGGGAAGCGCTCCTGGAGCTCGGCTACGCCAACGAACGGCTGATCGAGGAGGCGCTCGAGCTGCAGGTCGACCAGAAGCTGCTCGACCTGTTCGGGTGGGAGAGCGGGGAGCTCCATTTCCTCCCCAACGCGACCGACGAGCAATCGGTGACCGCCGTCGGCCGCAGCGCCGTGCGCGTCTTGCACGAGGGGCTTTCGCGCTTCTTCGACGAGCGCCACCTGGCAGCGCTCCTGGGGGACATCGAGGCGCTGGCCGCGCGCCTGCTTCCGGGCGGCGCCGAGGCGGGCACCACCCTCGAGAACGCGACCGAGCTGCTGCCGATGGTCGCCGCCCTCGACGGCCGCCGGCCGCTCTCGGAGCTGGTCGAGGCGCGGGTGGTCGAGGCGCCGCAGGCGCTGGCGCTGGTCCTCGCCTTGAAGCTCGTCGGCTTGTGCGAGCTCGTGCCGCCGAGCGCTCCGCCGAAACGCGCCTCGATGCCGCTCGAGCGATTCGAGCTCGAGGACCCGACCTCGCCGGACAGCGCCCGGCGCTTGCAGGAGCGCATCGAGGAGCTGGGCGCGGTCACGTACTACGAACGGCTGGGGGTGACCCGGCGCGCGTCGATGGAAGAGATTCACCAAGCCTACCTCGCCCAGGCCCGCGACTACCATCCCGACAAGCACTTCCAGACCGCTCCCGCCGAGCTCAAACGCCTCGCCGAGCGTCTGTTCGATCTCTACATCGAGGCGCAGTCGGTGCTGGAGAGCCCCGAGGAGCGGGTGGCCTACGACGAGGCGACCCCCGAAACCGGGGCGGAGCGGGCCGAGCGGATTCTGCGGGCGGACGAGGCCTACCGGGCCGGGCGCGCGCTCGTCACCGAGGCCAAGTTCGCCGAGGCCCGAGAGCGCTTCCGGGAAGCGTTCGAGGGCTACCCGGAGGAGCCGGACTTCCTCGCTTGGCTCGCGCTCGCGCTGTTCCAGGCGAACGCCCAGTCCCTCGAGGCGGCGGACCGCTCGCTCACGATGTTGGCGGAGGCGCGCCGGCGCCACCCGCGGCTGGAGGAGGCGGCGCTCTTCGCGGCACACATCCACCGCGCGGTCGGGCGCGCCAAGGAAGCGGAGCGGGAGCTCGCTTGGGCTCGCGCCCTGCGGCAGGACGAGCACCAGCGATGAGTGGACCCGCAGCCCTGGCGCTCGCCGAACGCCACGCGCTCCTGGCGCCGCTCGACGAGCTCGAAATCCGGCTGGTCCGGCACGCGCTCGAGCACCCGGGCGCCATCCATCCGCGCGACGAGGCGGCCCTGCGCTACGCGCTCACTCTCGCCCGGCTCATCGAAGTGCGCGCGGAGGACGGCGAGGACCTCGCGGTCGACCGGGTCACGGGCGAGCTGCGCGACAAGGTTCGGACCGCGCTCGCTCCAGCCTTGGCGCACGGCCGGGTCGACCGGGCGCTCGTCGCCGGCGCGGTCGGCCCGCTCTCGCAAGCGGTCCGGGCGACGCGGGGCAAGCTCGTCGTGTTCCTGGGAAACCGCCTCTCGCCGCAGGCGCTCGAAGAGGACCTGACGCGGCGGGCGCTGGTGCTCGCCTGCGGTGGCGGCGGCGGAACCGGGTACGGCCACATCGCGACCTTCGCTCTCCTGGAGAGCGCGGGCCTGACGCCGACGCTTCTCGCCGGCGCGAGCATGGGCTCGGTCCTCGGCCTCTTTCGCGCGCGCGCGCTGCGGTTCGAGGTCTCGCAGGTCCCGCGGATCATGGGCGAGCTGGAGGGCCGGCGGGTGTTCCGGCCCTTCTCGGTGGAGAGCCGCTACACGCTGCCGAGCGCCATCCGCCTCGCGCTCCGGGAGGGCATCGGCCCCTACTTCGAATACGACGGCGTGCCGCTCCGGCTGCGCGACCTACCGATACCGCTTCTGGTCACCGTGACGGGCTTGCGCAAGGACGCGCTGCCGAAGCCGCTCGCGCACTACGAGCGGCTCGCGACCTCGCTCACCCGGCTGAAGAACCCGCGCTCGCCGGAAGCGTTTCGGGGTCTCGTGCGCGCGGTGCTCTCGACGCTGGCGGACCTCCTGCGGGTGCCGGGGATCTTGAAGAACGTGGTCCTGGGCGAGAGCGCCGAGACCAGGGAGCTGGACGTGGTGGACGCGGTGGGCTTCTCGTCAGCGGTGCCGGGGGCCTTGCACTACGAGCTCGCCCGCGACGCCCCGACCGAGGTCGACCGGATCGAATCGATCCTCGACGAGCACGGGCTGTTCCGGGTCACCGACGGCGGGGTCATCGACAACGTCCCGGCCCGGACCGCCTGGGGCGCGGTCCAGGGCGGGATGATCGGCACGCGCAACGTCTTCATCCTCGCCCTGGACGGCTTCTCGCCGCGCCTGTCGACGCCGCTGTGGCTGCCGATCGAGCGCATCGCCCACGAGAACGTCCGGCGCAGCGTGCCCTACGCGCACCATTACGTCGCCTACCGCAAGACCCTGTCGCCGGTCGACCTCCTGCCGCGCGCGGCGGCCGTGATGCGCATCGTCGAGAGCACCAAGGCCGAGCTCTCCGACCAGATGCCATTCATCCAGCGGATGCTCGAGCCGCTGCCCGGCGTCGCGGCGCTGCCCTAGCGCGGGACCTGCGCCGGCAACCCGAACGAGGGGATGGGTTTCTTCCCGCTCTTCGTCGAAACCGGGGAAGCGACAGGAGCCGGGCACGGGAGTCCCCGTGCTACGGCACGGCACGAAAAAAATGCGCAGCGACCCTTTCGGTGCGGCGCGAAGGCACTGCTCTATCCGGGCACTTCCGTGCCCGGCTCCCGTCCTTCCCGCATCGGATACTGCCGGTGCCGCCCCCCGAATCGCACAGCAGCAGCGCCGCCGCCGACCGAGAGCGCTACTTGGCGTCGACGACGCTCTCGAGCACCTTCTCGACCTCTGGCTTGAGAGCGCGGGCGAGGGCGGCGTCCGCGAGCTCCACCGCGCGCTGTGCGCTGGCGACGCTCGACTCCTGCCGTTCCAACGAGAGCGTTTGCACGGCCTCCCCGGTGTCGGTGCGCACGATGTTCACCACCACCCGCCGGTGGGCGACGACCGCGTTGGGCACCAGCGGCACCCGCGAGAACTCGGGCGGCTGCGCGTCGCCGACGATGGAGAGCACGACGTCCTTGGTCTCGCCGGGGTTGCGCAGGGTCAACCCGGCCGCCGGAACGACCTGCCGCAGGGCTTGGGCGACGATGGGGTCGCCGGGCACGCTGACCTGGACGCCGAGCCGCGCCCGCAGGCGGGAAAGCTCGCGCCGCGCCTCGTCCGCCGCCCGCCGCGGCTCTTCGGACGCTTGGCCGCCCAGGCCGCGGACGATCGCCATCTCCCGGGCGTCCTTGTCGAGCTCTTGGACCGCCTCGCGCATCACCTTGAGCGCGTCGAGGAGCCTGTTCGCGCCCTCCGACGCCGCTGCCTGGGCCCGGGTCGCCTTCGCCTGGGCAAGACCGCTCTCGGCCTGCGCGATGAACGCGCGCAAGAGCGCCCGGCGCTCGACCACCTCCAGGGCGTAGTAGGTCGTCGTCCCCGGCTCGTAGCAGGTCGCGACCACCTGGCTGCCTGGAATCGAGAGGGTGCTCGTCTTCTCCGTCGCGAAGTCCTTGATCGAGACGTTGCTCCCGGCGGAGCCGGCGGACTGCTGGACCGACGTCTTCGCCTGGACCTCGACCGCGAGTTGCTTGGCGATCTGCCCGGTGGCGTCCGACTCCGCGGCGTTCTTCGCGTCGGCGTTGTCCAAGACGTCGGAGACCGCCCCCACCCCGACGATGTAGGAAGGCGACGGAAACTGGTCGCGCGGCGGGTCGGTCGGTTGTGACCAGCCGCTGCAACGCGCGACGACGGGCGCGGGCGGCACGTGGGCGCAACCGGCCGCGAGCAAGGCGAGAGCGCAAACGCTCGGCATCAGGATGGGGCGGCTCGAGAAACTTCGCGGCATCGCTCGCTCGTCGGGTGAGGAGGGGTTCGGCGCGGCCGAAGCGGCTGGCGTCGCGCGCCGGTCGTCCAGGTCGGCGAGGCTAGCAGAATCGGTCGGACCGCCAGATGCGCGATCGATCGCGATCCGGCGGTCCGTTCCCGCCGGCTGCTAGGACCCCGCGGGCGCCTGGGGCTTCTCCTGGTCCTGGAGCTTCTTCGCGTCGCTGCGCCACTGCCTGACGCGGCCGAGCATCTCGGACCAGTCGTCGTTGGTGTCGCCGACCTTCTCCAGGATCCTCAGCGCCGACTCCATCTGCGCGATGCCCTCGTCGTACTGGCCGCGGAAGGCCTCGGCGACGCCGAGCGCGTAGTGCGCCTCGGCCCGCGCGTTGGGCTCGATCTTCGACGACGGGTCGTCGGCCCGCGCGACCGCTTTGGTGTATTCGGCGGTGGCGTCGTCCCAATCGCTGCGCTTGGCGGCGAGGTTGCCGGCCGCCAGCGTCGGCAGCGAGCTGTCCGTCTTCACGAGGTACACCCTCTCCCGCACCTGGTACGGCGCGATGCGGTGCATGAACTGCGTGACGACGTTGTGCCGGCAGGAATCGACGAGCGCGCCGACGTCGATGTCGTCGGGCTCGCGGTCGTAGGCGTAGGTGCTCGCCCGGTTCGTGCAGCGCAGCGCCGACGGCGCGAGGACTTGCCCGGTGGTGGCGTCGACGATCTTGAGGAACGCGCTGTAGTTGACCGTCACCGTCCTGGTCTCGTGCAGGCACCGGTAGTTCTCCGACCGGCCGTTGACGTAACGCGAGCAGGTCTCCCACTCCCGCTGGACCTGGCCGTCGGCCCGGGACCCGGCGTTGCCGATGATCAACGCCGCGGCCGGCAACAGCTTCGAGAGCTGCAGGGCCTTGTTCTCGTCGATCATCCCCGTGCCGGCGAGCTGCTGCTCCTGCATCACCTTGCCCAGGCTCTGCCGGTCGACCAGCGTGAAGACGGGCGTCGTGCCGTCAGCTTGCATCGCCTGGCTGATCGCCACGGTCAGGTCCTGGTTGAGCTGCTGGCCGTCCATGCCCCCGAAGCGCAGAACCGCAATCTGCTTCGCTTTGATGCTCAGCTCCGCCGGCTTCGTGCGCAGCACCATCACCGACGGGGTGCACCCCGCGGCCGCCGCCGCCGTCACGGACAACAGCACCGCTTGCCTCCACCGGATCGCTCCCTTTCGTTGCGCCATCACCGCTCCTTCAAGGTGCGCGTCTGGCCGTTCGGCCCACGCGTGTCGCTGTCGGCGCGTCCCGACGCGGCGCTCCACGCCGCCCGTGCCGCGCCCGTTGGAAAGAACCGTCGTCGCCTCCGGCGGAGGGCAAGAGCCCTCCCCCTTCTCGCGCGCCCTGCCCGCGCTCGGGCTTTCGGGGCGTGCCCGCCGGCTGTGGCGAGGAGCGGAATTGTCCTCCGCGCGACGAGGTTGTCCAGTGGCGGTCGAAACCGCCGGTATTTCCCGGGCGAGCGGCACCGGGCCGAGCCCGCGCCCCTGACCACCGCGACCGTGGTCGCCCGCGCCAGGACGGAATCGATGACGCCCCCTGGGAGCGGCGCCGCCGACCTTGCGGCGGGTCATCCCCCGGCGTCACCGCTCCTGGCCTGCTTGACCGCTCGCGCCTGGCGGGTTCGATACCGGGCTCCGCCGCCGTCCGAGACACGCCGTATCGGAGATCTCCCCTCATCGCGAGCGCAGTCGAGGGAGAGGCGCCGCCGCGAAGGACCGCTCGTTCCTCGTCCTTCGACTGGCGCGCAGGATGAGCGGGGGCGGAGCGCTCAGATGACCGCTCGGAATGAGCTGCTCTTCGCTCGGGCACGGCATCTGTCTTGGACGGAGTGAACTGGCTCCTGGCTCCGGGATGAGCAGGCGAGGGAAGGGAGGCGCCGGTGCTCGCCCGACCGCCCTCGCGGACCGCGGACGCATCGCGGCAGCCCCCGGAGCCCTGGTTCTTGCGGCCGTCGAGGCGCGCCGCGAGGCGCGAACGGCAAGCGCTGATCACCGTCGCGGGCATCGCTTGGCGAACGTTCGTGCTAGCCTCGGACGCCTCCGTCCCGGAAGCCGTCCTTCGCCGTCTCGAGGCGGTGGAGCCCACCTCCCGGGCCTGGATTCATTTCGGCCTCCGGGACCGCTGTCGGTCACAGGCGCCGCTGTCGCCCGGCGCGGAAGCCAGGCGCTCGTCCGGGTGCGCGTGGCGGTACGTCTCGACCAGGTCCGCGGTCGACAGGTGCGTGTAGACCTGCGTCGTGGCGAGCGAGGCGTGGCCGAGCAGCTCCTGGATGGTCCGCAGGTCGGCGCCGTGGTCGAGCAGGTGGGTCGCGAAGGAATGGCGCAGCGTGTGCGGGGTCGCCCGCCGCTCGAGCCCGGCTTCGAGCGCGCGCCGGGAAACGATGGTCTCGAAGGAGCGCGTCGATAGCCGCCGCCCGCTCCGGCCGACGAAGACCGCGGGCTCGCCGGGTCGGGCGAGATGCGGCCGTTGCTCCAACCAGTCGCCGAGCGCTTGCGCTGCCGGTTCCCCGAAGACGACCAGGCGCTCCTTGCGCCCCTTGCCGGTCACCGTCGCTTCCCGGCGGTCGAGGCTGAGCGCGCCAAGGTCGAGGCCGCACACCTCGCTCGCGCGCAAGCCCGCGCCGTAGGCGAGCTCGCACATCGCCCGGTCGCGCGCGCGCTTCTCGCGGGTTCCCTGGCCCTCGACCGACGCGAGCGAAGCGGCATCGGTCTCGTCTAGCGCTCCGGGGAGCGGCTTCTTCTGCCGGGGAGGCCGGACCATCCTCGCCGGACTTCGCTCGATCACCCCCACCGACACCCGCCAGGCGTAGAACGAACGGATCGCGGAGAGCTTGCGCGCCATCGAGCGCGGGTCGTCGAGGCCGAACCGCGAGGAGACGAACGCCCGCACGTCGTGCGCCTTCGCCCGGTCGGGCGGGACGTTCTGCCGGGCGAGGAAGCCGAAGAGCTGCTCGAGGTCAGAATGGTAGGCCCGCACCGTGTGCGGCGAGGCGCGCCGGGCTCGGAGAAACCCGTCGAAACGGTCGAGCAGCGCCTCGCGCTCGAGGTTCATCGCCCACGAGCTTCGCCGAAGAACCTCCCCGGTTTCCACTTTTCAAACGGGCCGCTTCCGGGCAGAATGTCGCGCGCAACCCAAGGGGGAGCGATGACGATCCTGCTGGTGGAGGACGACGACCGCGTGATTCGGGCGGTGCAGCGTCTGGCGCGCATCTTGGGGCACGAGCTCTTCTGGGCCCGGTCGTCCCGCGAGGCCCTGGACCGGGTCGAGCAGGGGGGCATCGACGTGGTCCTCGCGGACCTCGACCTGGGGAGCGAAAGCGGTCTCGATGTCCTGGACCGCATTCGGGGTCAGTTCCCAGAGGTCAAGCGGGTGCTGATCTCCGGCTCCGACCCGCCGCCGGACTTCGCGGACGACCCGCCGCGCCAGCTCTTCCTCGCCAAGCCCTTCGGACGCGCGGAATTCGAGAGCCTCTGCGACGCCGTCGGCGGGTGAGGCGATCCGGCTTCGTCGGTGGCGGCCTCGCCCGTTCGGCGATCGTCCGCCGCGCCGAACCATGCCTGTCCGGTTGACGCACTTGGAGCTGGACAAGTCAGTGTCCGGGTCAGGCACGATGTCCTGGGCAAACCCGGACGCTGATGCGCGTCCGGCTCCAACCTCGGGAAAGTGCGTCAACGGGATAAGCGTGCGCCGAGCCAGGCAGCGCGGCCGCGAAACAGTTGGCATTCGCGCCGCGCCAAGGTGAGAATCCGCGAGCTTTCGAGCGAAGAAGCGCGGGCTTCAGGCGGCCCGGGGAGCAGGCGAAGGCGATGAGGCTCGATCGACTGGTCGGAAACGACGTCGCCGGGCGGGTGGACCGCCTCGAGCTGCCCTTCGACGCGCTCGGTGTCGACCGGTACGGCATCTCCAAGCGCTACCTCGCGGACGCGATGCGGCTCGCCTGGCCATTCTACAAATATTATTTCCGGGTTTCGGCGCACGGGCTCGACCACGTCCCCGCGCGGGGGCGGGGGATGCTGGTCGGCAACCATTCGGGCGGCGTCGCCATCGACGCGGCGATGGTGCTCTCGGCGGTCTTCTTCGAGATGGACCCGCCCCGGCTCGCGCAGGGGATGGCGGAGAAGTTCATCAACCGGGTGCCGTTCATGTCGACCTGGGCGAGCCGGCTCGGCCAGCTCACGGGTCTGCCGGAGACGGCGGAGCAGCTCCTGAAGGACGAGCGGCTCCTGATGGTCTTTCCCGAAGGCGTCCGCGGCACCGCCAAGCTCTACCGGGAGCGCTGGAGCCTGGTCGACTTCGGGACCGGGTTCGTCCGGCTGGCGCTCAAGACGAGGACGCCGATCGTTCCGTTCGGGTTCATCGGCGGCGGCGACGCGCTGCCGACGATCGTGAACCTCTACCGGGTGGGGCAGGCGTTCGGCGCGCCGTACCTGCCGGTGACCGCCTACCTCGTGCCGTGGCCGCGGCCGGTCCCGCTGGAGGTCCACTTCGGGGCACCGCTCCTGTTCAGCGGCACCGGTAACGAGGACGACGAGGTGGTGCAGAGCTACGTCGACCAGGTGAAGGCGGCGATCGCCGGGCTCGTCGAGCGAGGCCGCGCCCACCGGCACGAAAGCCGAAAGGGGCTTTCGCGATGACCGTGCTGATTCCAGGCATCGCTGGGGCCATCGCCCGGCAGGTCGCGCGGCGGCTGGCCGAGAGCGGGCACCAGGTGGTCGGCCTCGACGTGCGTCCCTGGCCCGACGCGCCCAAGGGCATCGAGGCCCACACCGTCGACCTGCGCAAGAGGGCTGCCGAGGAGCTGTTCCGCCGCTTCCGGCCGGAAGCGGTGGTGCACATGGCTACCGTTTCCGGTCTCGCGCGCGCGGGCGAGGAGCGCTACCGCATCAACCTGGGCGGCACCCGGGCGGTGTTCGAGCACGCCCGCCGCTACGGGGTGAAGCACGTCGTCTTCGTCGGGCGGCACACCTACTATGGAGCAGGACCGGACACGCCCCTCTACCACACCGAGGACGAGCCGCCGCAGGCCCTCGCGAGCTATCCGGAGCTCGGGGACCTGGTCGCGGCCGACCTCTACGCGGCGACGGCGCTCTGGCGCGCGCCGGAGATGACGACCTCCATCCTCCGGCTCGTCTACACGCTGGGGCCGTCGGGGAGCGGGACCCTCGCGGGCTTCTTGCGCGGCCGGGCGGTGCCGTTGGTGCTCGGGTTCGACCCGCTCTTCCACTTCGTGCACGAGGACGACGCCGCCAAGGCCATCGTCACCACCGTCGAGAAGCGCCCGCGGGGCGTCTTCAACATCTGTGGGCCGCAACCGGTGCCGCTCTCCTTGATCGCCCGCCACGCCGGCCGGCCGGTGCTGCCGCTGCCGGAGGCGCTCCTCGGGCTTCTCCTGGGCCGGGCCGGCCTCCCGCGCTTGAGCCGCGGAGCGCTCGCGCACGTCAAGTACCCGATCGTGGTCGACGGCACGGCGTTTCGCGCGGCGACCGGGTTTTCGCACGACTTCGACGAGGTGGCGACCCTGCGCGGCTTCGCCGAGCACTTTCCCCGCAACGCCGACTGACGCACCAGGAACGAGGAGAAGGGTCCGATGAGCGCCGACCAAGAGAAGCCGACCGATTCCGCGACTCCCGAGGCCGAAGGCCCACCCGAAGCGCTGCCAGAGGGCAGGAGCAACGAACGCGAGGGCGAGGGCGCGAAGAGCTTCCGGGTCGACCTCTCCGAGGGCGTGGAGAAGGCGTTCGAGCGGTTGAAGGAGCGGCTGGCGCGGCTGGTGAAGAAGGGCCAGCACACGAAAGTGCGGCTGAAGTTTCGGGGGCGGGAGCTGGCGACCCTGCCGATACCGGTGCTGCTCGCCGCCGAGGCGGCGACGTTCCTGGGCGGCGGCGGGCTCTTGCGCTTCCTGGTGGTCAACGCGCTCGGGCGGACGTTTCTCGACGTCGAGGTGCTGAACGACGCCGACGCGGTGGTCCAGGCGGGGCGGCAGCGGCTCCTGGACGGCGAGCTGGACGACGCGCTCGCGAAGTTTCGCGAGGCGATTTCGATGGACCCGGGCCACGCGGCGGCGCAGTTGAACCTCGGCATCGCGCTCAAGCTCAAGGGTGCCCGCGAGGAAGCGGCGAAGGCGTTCGAGGAAGCGGCGCGGCTCGATCCGGAGGGCGAGACCGGTAAAGAGGCCCGCCGGCAGCTCGACGCGATGAAGTCGCGCGGAACCTAGCGTCTCGCCGAAAAGGTGCCTCCGCCAAGCTCGTAGGATGGGTGGAGCGGCAGCGGAACCCATCGTCTCCAGCGATCGCCCGGTTGATGGGCTCCGCTCCGTTACACCGATCCTACGGTTTGGGGTTGTCGCGACAGCCCGCTCTCGAGGGCGGACCTAGACGGCGGCGGGCGCGATGACCGTAAGCAGCCGTTGCACGAGGGACATCGCCCATGCTTCGGGGCCGCTGAGAAGGACGCCGCCGAAGATGATCACGGCGACGAGCAGGAACGGCGCCAGAGCGCTGAAGCGCTCCCACGCACCGCGCCAGCGGTAGGGCATCAGGCCGTCGACGATGCGGCTGCCGTCCAGGGGCGGAATCGGAATCAGGTTGAAGAGCGCCAGGACTACGTTGATCTCGATCATCAGCCAGAGCAGGCGGCCGAACGGGGTGTCGAACTGGACCGCCGCCGGCGCTACCCGCATCAGGATTCCGAGCGCGACGGTGCTGAGGATGGCGAGCAGCACGTTCGACAGCGGCCCGGCGGCAGCGGTGATCATCATCCCGGTCGCCATGGAGTGCTTGTGGTTGAAGCGGACGGGGTTGACCGGCACCGGTTTCGCCCAGCCGAACGGCACGCCCAAGAGCGGGAGGATGAGCGTGCCGAGGACGTCGATGTGGACGATCGGGTTCAAGCTCATCCGTCCGGCGCGAGCGGCCGTGTCGTCGCCGAGTTGGTAGGCGCTCCAGGCGTGCGCGAACTCGTGCACCGTCAGCGACAGGAGCATCGGCAGGAAGATGAGGACGTTGCCGAGAAACGAGTGCAGGTTCAGGGGCAAGTTCATGGGCGCTATCTAGCAGCCCGGTCGATCGCTGGCAACCATCCGGCGCCGCTCCTGCTTGCCGTGACCGGCGCTCCCCTTCGGGGCTCCCCGGCGGCGAGCGGCGGCGGGTGTCCGCGCGAACGGCACCAGCAGACCGATCCGACCGATCCGCCTCGCTCGACCCCGGTGGCTCCAGCCCGGCATCGCAGGCTTCGCGTCGCTACCGTCGGCTTTGCCGCCGGACGCGGTACTCGACGCCGATGAGCAGCGCGATGATCGCGTCGATGCACATCAAGGTGAGCACGAACCAGGAGAAGGTGAGGGTCAGCCGGTACGCCTGGTACGCGATGAAGAGCAGGAGGACGCCGATCGCGGTCGGGTAGGCCCACAGCTTCTTCGTGAGGATGGCCGAGACGAGGAGGATCTTGATGCCGCCGTTCACGACCAGGTAGGTGGCGGCCAGGAGGCGGTGCGCTTCGATCTGCGGTCCGATGTGGAGCAGATGATTCGCGACCCAGTCTCGCGGGTCCTCGGACAGCTCGTGCTGTGTGAGCAGAACGAGCAGGTGGGAGATGGCCGCCGGACCGAGCAGGTAGAGCAGCCCGCCGCCGAGGATCTCCAGCACGCCGTCGATGCCTTTGAGAAGGACTCCGACAAAGAACCAGAGGTGTACCCATCGGGTTCGGCGGTCCCTGTCGCGTAGTCGGTCGGGGCCGGTCGGGGGCGTCATGGGGCGAAGACTACCAGCCCGCTCGGCGTCCGCGTCGTCGAGTCGTGTAAACCGGCCGTGTGAATACGCGAAGACCCTTTCACGTCCTCGGCTGGGCGCGGGTCGGTCTTCTTGCGCCTGGTCGGGAATACCTGCATGTTTGCCCGCCGTTGGTGTGGGGCGTCTGATGCGGAGCGTAAGGAAGAGCGGGTGGCGGACGAACCTCGGCGCGAAGCGTCTCCCGCTGGCCTGGGCGCTGATGGGCGTCCTGCTCGCGTCGCCGGCACGGGCGGCGGAAGTCGCGACCGGCGCGACGGTCCGCGTCCAGGCGCAGCCGTTCACCCCGCATTTTCGGGCCTACGCGCAGGTCGAGCCGGTGGCGTTGGTGCCCGTTCGCGCGCCTTTGGCTGGCCGGGTCGCGGCCTTGCGGGTCGTGCCCGGCGCCGAGGTGACGGCGGGAGAGGTCGTCGCCGTGCTGGCCGGTCCCGAGGTGCGCGCGCGGCTTGCGGCGGCGCGGGCGGCGGTGCAGAGCGCCGAGACGGAAGCGGCGAGCGCGAAGAAGGCGCTAGCGATTCAGCGCCGCCAGGCGGCGTCGCACCTGAGCACTCGACAAGCGGTGCTGGAGGCTGAGAGTGCCTTGGCCTCGGCGGAGGGGATGCTCGCAACGGCCGAGGCTCGGTTGCAATCGGTCCAGCGTCTGACCGAGCTGCGGGCGCCGGCGGACGGCGTGGTCGTCGCGGTGCGCGCGGCGAATGGGCAGCGCGTCGCGGCAGGCGAGACGCTCTTCACGCTGCAGTCGAATCAGTCGCTCTGGGTCCGGGCGGCCTACTACGGTTCGGACGCGTTCGCGATTCATCCGGGCATGCAAGGAACTTTCACGCCGACCGCCGGAGCCGCGGTGCCCGTCCGGGTGGCGACAGTCTTTCCAGCGGTTTCACCCGATGGCGGCCGCGGGGTCGGGCTCGTCGGTTCCACGCCCAACGCGGCCTGGCTGAACGGCGAAACGGGAACCGTGGTCCTCGACGGCGCGCCGCGAACGCTGCCGGTCGTCCCGACGCAGGCGCTGATCCTCGACCAAGGGAAATGGTGGGTCGTCGTCCGCACGCCGCAGGGCGATCGCCCGCGGGAGGTGACGCCCGGACCGAGCCGCGGCTGGCGCACGTTCATCGAACGCGGTCTGGCCCCGGGCGCCGAGGTCGTGGTCCAGAACGCCTACCTCGAGTATCACCGCGGCGTCGCCAAGACCTATCAGCCGCCGGACTGACCATGCCAGGGCTGGTTGCCATCGCTCCCGCCGTCTTGCGTCCACGGTGGTCGAGTCAGACCGATCGGACTGATCGGTCGGATCGGTCGGATCGGTCGGATCGGTCTGCCGATGCCTGACTCGCCCTCCGCGCTCGCGCGTCGCATCCTCTTGCGCCCGCTGCTCTGGGCGCTGGTGGGCGTGGCCGTGGTCGCGTTCGGCGTCTCGGCGCTCTTCCGGATTCCGGTCGAGGTCTTGCCGCGGTTCGACTTCCCGCAGGTGGCCGTGGTCGCGCATCAGCCGGGCGCGACCGCGACCGAGCTGGAGACCCTCGTCGCCCGGCCGATCGAGGGACAGGTTCTCGCCATCCCGAATCTGGTCAGCGTGCGCTCGGTGATGGGCGACGGCACTCTGGAAATCGACGCGCGCTTTCGCCAGACCACCAACGCGCAAGAGGACCTGCTCGCGGTCAACAGCGCCATCGATCGCGCGCGCGGGCGGCTTCCTCCCGGGGTCGAGCCGCTTGCGCAGATCATGGGCAATGCCATCAACGAGGTCGTCGACTACAGCGTGGAGATTCCCTCGACCGTCGCACCGGCCGAGGTCGAGCGCAGCTTGCGGGCGTCGGTGGTCCCGGCGCTACGCGCGCTCGATGGCGTGCAGCTCGTCGAGCTCTATGGCGCGGGCGACGCCGCGATTTGGGTGCAGCCGGACCTCGATGCCCTGCGCCATCACGGGGTTCCGATCACCGCCATCGTCGCCGCCATCCGCTCTCAGGTCTTGCTCGCGCCGGGCGGCTACGTCACCGCGGGTCACCAGGATGTTCTCATCGAGGCGCGCAGCCTCCCGGTGCACATCGCCGACCTGGAGCGCATCCCGGTCCCGTCGCCGTCGGGACCGATTCCCCTGGCGTCGCTGGCGCGCATCGTCCGCTCGCCGGTGCCGACGCACAACGCGGTGATGCTCGATGGCCGGCCCGGGCTCGCCCTTACCATCTTCAAGCAGCCAGGCGCGTCGACGGTGCCCGTGACGAAGGAAGTCGCGAAGACCCTCGCCGAGACCGCGCACGAGCTCCCCCCGGGCGCGCACTGGGTCGTCACCTACGATCAAGGGCATCTGGTGCACGTCGTCGGCACCGATCTCGGTCGCAACCTCGCCCTCGGCGGCGTGCTGGCGATTCTGGTCTTGTTCTGGGTCCTCGGTGCAGGCCGCGGCATCTGGCTCTTGGCGTTCAGCATTCCGATGTCGCTCCTCCTGGGCATCGCCGCGCTCTACGAAGCCGGCCAGAGCCTCAACCTGATGACGCTCGGCGCGCTGACCATCGCGGTGGGGCTCCTGGCGGACGATGCGATCATCGTGCTCGAAAGCATCTACCATCGCTGGGAGAGTGGCGACGGGCACTGGCTGGGCGTCTGGAACGGCGTCAAGGACATTGCCGCGCCCGACGCGACGGGCACCTTCACCACGGTGGCGATTTTCATCCCGCTGCTCTTCGTCGGCGGCCTCGCGGGCCTGTTCTTCATCCCCTTCGCGCTGGCGATGGCGCTATCGCTCCTCGCGTCGCTGGTCGTGTCGCTGGTGTTCATCCCGCTCGGCCTGGGCTTCCTCCGCGCGACGCAACACACCCGGCTGACGCTGGCCGCGCGGGCGCTCAACTGGGTGCGCGCGAAGAACGAGCACGCGTTCGTCTGGGTCTCGCGGCATCCGGTCTGGAGCGTCGGAGCCTGCGTCGTGGCCCTTGTCGCCAGTGCCGCGGGGCTCGCGCTGGTCAATGTGAGTTTCCTGCCGCTGCCGAACGAGGGCGTGCTCCTCGAAAGCTACACTCTGCCGCCGGGAACCTCCCTCGTCGACACCGAAGCGGCGGTGCAAGCGATGACCCGGCGCATCGAAGAAGACCCCGCGGTCGCGCACGTCTGGGCTCGCATCGGATCTTCATCGCGCACGGCCTACACCGAGCCGGCGTACGCCGGGGAAGTCGAGATCCCACTCAAGCCGAACACCGACGTGAACAGCCTCGACCAGATTGGCGCGCGCATCGAGAAGCTCAGCCGCGCGCCGGGGATCCAGGTCGGCCTGAACACGCCGACGCTCGAACGGGTGGGCGAGAGCCTGTCCGGGTTGCCGCAACCCTTTGTCATCCACGTCTTCGGGAGCAGCATCCCCAAGCTGCGGGAGTTGGCGAATGACGTCGCCAATCGCCTGCGGCAGGTGCCGGAGCTGACCGACATCTTCAACAACGACGGCTACCCGATCACGCAGCTCGACCTCACGCCGCGCCCGGACGCGCTGGCGACGCTTCATCTGACTCCGGCGGATCTGTATGCCCAGCTCGAGCCGCTGCTCGCGGGAAAGATCGTAGCCGAGGTGCCGCAAGGCAACGTGCCCTTGGCGCTCTACGTGCGGGTCGCGGACGCACCGTACAAGACCATCGCCGAGTTGCGGCGCCTTCCCATTCGCGTCGGCGACGGTGGATCCGCTCATCCTGCTGGGCTCCACCCCGCTGATTCTGCCGGGCTCCATCCCGCTGATCCTGGGTGGCTCCACCCCGCTCATCCTGAGCGCAGTCGAAGGACGAGCGGTTTCGCAACGGCCGACGACCAAGGCTGGACGCCGCTGGGCGAGCTCGCGAAGCTCGACCTGGTGACGACGCCCAACCAGATCCGCCACCTCGAGGGTGCGCGGGCACTGGACATCTTCGCGCTGCCGAGCGGTGCCCCGACGAGCGCCATCTCCGCCGCGAAGGACGCGCTCGCCGGCATCAAGCGCCCGCCGGGATATCGCATCACCTTTGGCGGTCTGTATCCGGAGCTCGAGCGCGCGGCGCTGGGCGTCGGCATCGCGGCGGTCGCGGCGTTCGTCTTGATGCTGGGCATCCTGATACTCCAGTTCGAGGGTCTGTTGGTGCCGGGGCTGCTGCTGCTGGAGATTCCGCTGGCGTTCACCGGCGGCGCCGCGGCGCTGGTCCTGAGCGGCGTCGGCCTCAATGCGGTCGGGCTGGTCGCGTTCCTGACGCTCATCGGCATCGGCCTGAACCACGAGATCGTGCTCTTGACCCGGACGCGGCGCAACGAGGCGGCGGGCATGCCCGTCGAGGAAGCGGTGCGCGAGGCCATCCACGTCCGCTTCCGGCCGATCGTCCTGACGACCCTGACCGCGGTGCTCGGAATGCTGCCCACCGCGCTCGGCTGGGGCCAAGGCGCGGCGCCGGAACAGGGGCTCGCGGTCGTGCTCCTCGGGGGAATCCTCTGGAGCGCCGTCCTCAGTACCAACCTCATCCCCGCGCTCTACCTGAACCGGCGCAAGAAGCAGCTCGCGCGGGGTCGGAGATGAGCGCAACCGTGTTGCCAGCGCGGAGCGCGAACGTCTGTCGGAGTCACCCCCCGCTGTTGCGCGCCCGATTGAGCCCGTCCCCCGCCCCTGCCCCGCAAGTGGGAGACGGGCCAGTGCCTGCACGTGGGCGGATTTGTCCACCCTCGCTCCTGGACATCCTATGGAGCCGGACACGTCAGTGTCCGGGTACGGCTGAGGCCCAGGAGGCCCGGACACCAAGAGGGTGCGGCCAAAACAACCGGCAGACGGCAGGCCTCACCCGCTCGTCCCGAGCGCACTCGAGGGGCGAGCAGGTCAGGCCGGAGCGTGGCGCTCATCCCTCGACTGCGCTCGGGATGAGCGGATCTTCTCCCAGCGCGTCGATCTCTTGGCCACACCCTCCAACATGTCCGGCTCCATCCGCTCTTGGCGAGGGCGGGTCGGGGAGGTGGGGCTCTTTGGCGGCAGCGCGGGGTGAGGTCGTTCCGCCGCGCAGCGTCTGGGCTCTTCTCAGTCTGCTCTTCCTAACCGCCTGCGCGATGGTGGCTCCGCTCCCTCTGGCATCCTCCGCGGACTTGGCGCCCGCTGCGTCGGTGACGGTGCCCTTGACGCGTACGGATCTGCCTAGTCTCTCGCGCCGGGCGATTCATCCGGAGCGCGGGGTGGACGAGCTCGACGTCGTCACGCTCGCGGTGCTCGGCAATCCGGACTTGAAGGCGGCACGGCTAAGGGCGGGCGTCGCGCAAGCGCAGCTCGTGCAAGCGGGACTGATACCCGACCCCACGTTCGATGCCTCGCTCGGTCGCAGCTCGTCGCACACGGGTTACGCGGTCGGGTTGAACGAGGACCTTCAGCCGCTCTTCACCCGCGATGCCCGGGTCGCGGCGGCGCGGGCGCACGTCTCGGCGGTGCATCTGGAGATTCTCTGGGACGAATGGCAGGTCGCGGAGCGCGCGAGCGAGCTCTTCAGCGTGGCGCAGGCGGACGATGCGCTCGCGCCGATCCTGAAGAGTCAGTCGGCGCTCCTGGAAGAGCGTTACCGGGTCGCGCAGGCGGCGCTGGCTCGGGGCAATGCGACGATGAGCGCGGTGTCGTCGGAGCTCGTGGCCTTGGCCGATGTCCAGGATCGCTTGCGGCGGCTGGACCTCGACGCGAACCGGGCGCGGCATGAGCTGAACGCGCTCCTCGGTCTCGCGCCGGAGGCGAAGCTCATGCTGCGAGGCGAGGCCACGCCACCGCTTCTGGTGCGCCCGGCGTTCGCATCGGCGCTCGCGACGATGCCAAAGCGGCGTCCGGATCTGCTGGCGTTGGAGGCGGGCTATCGCTCGTCGGAAGCGCGGCTGCGCGAGGCGATTCTGGGCGAGTTCCCTCCGCTGACGGTCGGCGTCGAGCAGGGTCGGAGCACCGAAGAGGGTGTGAGCTCGGTGGGCCTGTCGCTCAACGTGACCCTGCCGTTCTTCAACGGGAACCGAGGCGCGGTGGCCATCGGGGAAGCGACGCGCGCGGCGCTCCGGCAAGAATATCAGGCGCGACTGGACCAATCCGAGAGCGACGCCGACCGCGTCTGGCATGCGACCCGGATTCTCTCGCGCGAGCTGGCGACGTTGAACGCCCGCCTGCCGGCGTTGCAGTCGGCGGCCGACGCCGCGAAACAGGCGTTCGCCAAGGGGACTCTGGACATCGACTCATACACGTCGCTGACCACCTATGCCCTCACCGAACAGGCGGACGCGATTCGGTTGGCGGCGTCGCTTGCCGCCGCCCAGGCGAGCTTGCGGATGCTGCTCGGGCTTCCGTTCGAAGGCCCGCCCTGACAGATCGACAGACAGTAGGATGGGCAGTCCCGGAGCCCGCGGGGCTTCGGGCTGCCCGTCGTTCCAGAGCGACAGACCGTCGTTCCAGAGCGGATGTGTGACTACAGGCCGATGCCGCTCGAGCGGTCTCGAAGATCCGCAACGATCGCTCTCGGACGGACAGCCCGCCGAGCGCAAAGAGTCGCGCTCGACGGGACTGTCCATCCTACTGGCTCCTGGTGCACGGCGCTTGCGAAATCGGTCGCCGTTCATCGACAAGGAACACCCTTCCCCTGATGCGCACGTGCCGCCGGCGCGGCCACGGGCTTGCGTTCTCCCCGTTTTCCCGCTACTTGGGCGCGCGCCATGAGCGAGACGCAGCCAGCCGAGCCCCAGCCGCAAGCGCCAGACCTCGCCCGGGAGGTCGGTCGCCGCCGCACGTTCGCCATCATCTCGCACCCGGACGCGGGGAAGACGACGCTGACCGAGAAGCTCCTGCTCTACGGCGGCGCCATCCACCTCGCCGGCGCGGTCAAGGCCAAGCGGGCGAGCCGCCATGCGACCAGCGACTGGATGGAGCTCGAAAAGCAGCGCGGCATCTCGGTGACGACGAGCGTCATGTCGTTCCCGTACAACGGCGCCATCGTCAACCTGCTCGACACGCCCGGCCACCAGGATTTTTCCGAAGACACCTACCGCACGCTCTCCGCGGTCGACAGCGCGGTGATGCTCATCGACGCCGCGAAGGGCGTGGAGGCGCAGACGAAGAAGCTCTTCCAGGTCTGCCGGCTGCGCGGGATACCGATCTTCACGTTCATCAACAAGCTCGACCGCCACGGCAAGGACCCGCTCGACCTGATGGACGAAATCGAGCGCGTCCTGGGCATCCGATCATGTCCGCTCAACTGGCCCATCGGGATGGGGCCGGGCTTCAAAGGTGTCTTCGACCGGCGCACGGGCAAACTGCACCTCTTCGACGCCTCGGGCCGGCACGGCGAGGTCAAGGTCGAGGGCCGGACGAGCGACGTCAACGACCCGGCCATCGTCTCGGCGCTGGGCGAGAGCGCGCACCGCAGGCTCATCGAAGAGAACGAGATGCTCGACGTCGCCGGCGACCCGTTCGACTTCGAGCGCGTGCGGCAAGGTCAGCTCGCGCCGATGTTCTTTGGCAGCGCGATGACCAACTTCGGCGTCGAGCCGTTCCTGAACGCGTTCCTCGACCTCGCGCCGACGCCCGCGCCGCGGGCAACCAAGACCGGCGAGGTCGATCCGACGAGCGAACGCTTCACCGGGTTCATCTTCAAGATTCAAGCGAACATGGACCCGGCGCACCACGATCGCATCGCGTTCATGCGCATCGTCTCGGGCCGGTTCGAACGCGGGATGGCCGTGCGCCATCTGCGGCTCGCGAAGGACGTGCGGCTGTCCAGCTCGACCCAGTTCCTCGCGCAGGAGCGGACGGCGGTCGAAGAGGGTTACGCCGGCGACGTGATCGGACTCTTCGACCCGGGTCTCTTCCGCATCGGCGACACGCTCTCCGGCGGTGCGGGCGAGCCGTTCGAGGGCATTCCGCGGTTCTCGCCGGAGCACTTCGCCAAGGTGCGGGTCAAGGAAGCGCTCAAGCGCAAACAACTCCTCGCCGGGCTCGACCAGCTCTCCGAGGAGGGCGCCATCCAGGTCTTTCGCCAGCGTGGCATGGGCGACCAGCACCTCCTCATCGGCGCGGTCGGCGCGCTGCAGTTCGACGTGCTGGTCTTCCGACTCAAGAGCGAATACGGCGTCGAGATCATTCTCGACCGGATGCCCTTCGCCCTCGCCCGCTGGGTCAGCGGCACCGGCTACGACCCCAAACACTTCGAACGCGGCGAGAGCGCGGTCTGCGTCGAAGACAAGGACGGCCAGCCCATCGTGCTGTTTAGAAACGAGTGGGCTTTGGGCTACGCCCAAGAGCACATGCCCAAGACCCTGGAACTGCGCGAGACGGCCGGGTAGCGGGGGCGTGGCGCGCGATGCAGCCGCTCATCGCGAGCGCGGCCCGGCGTGACCCCCGACGGCATGTGAACCGAGCATGCCTGACCGAGCTAAACTCGCACCTTCGCGACAATGCGCTCGGCCATGCCCGCCCAATCGCCCCGGTCGGTCGCCAGGGCCGGCAGCACCGTCAGTCCCCAACCTCGCGCGTACGCCTCCGCGTCGCGTCCGACGCGCAAGAAGAAATCGACGGTCTGCAGCGGTGTCGGTCCTGGCTCATGCAGGCGAGCCAGGGCGGTATCGGGTCGAATCACGAGGGGCTGGACGATTGCCGTCGCGCGCAGCGCGGCCTCGGAGAGTCGCTTCTCGAAAGCGGCGGCGACGGCCGGGCTGCGCTCGCGTCTTGAAACGCTCAAGGTCGGCCTCGGTGAGGGTCGAGCCGGGTTCGTCCCTCCCTCCGGGGGGGACGTGGGTTGAAACTTCGGTGCAGACCCGCGAGCCGAGCCGCCTGAGTTCGTCCCTCCCTCCGGGGGGGACGTGGGTTGAAACGGCTGCCGGACGACGGCAGCCTGGACGCGCACGATGTTCGTCCCTCCCTCCGGGGGGGACGTGGGTTGAAACAAAAACACTGTCGTCGGCAAAGCCATCAGCGGACGTTCGTCCCTCCCTCCGGGGGGGACGTGGGTTGAAACCTCGCGCGACGATAGGCGAGAGCCCTACCGGTCGGTTCGTCCCTCCCTCCGGGGGGGACGTGGGAAGAGACAAAAAGGGTGCGAGAACCAGGAAGATGACCGTCAAGGCCCTCCTCGACTCGGGCGCGCAGCAGACCGTGATCGACAAGGCCCTAAGCGATGCCCTCGGCGGAAACGTCGACCAGAAAGCCACGGAAATCAACGGTAGGCGGGTCTCGACGATGAACGCGACGACGAGGGTTCGCGTTCGCGGCTGCGAGGAATTCACGAGAGCCGTAGCGATCGACGATCAAATGGCCAGCCTGGCGGGCAAGGACGCCCGGATGATCATCGGATCGGATCACATGCAAGACCGCAGGATGAGGCTGCTCTTCTCGAACATTCGTGGCAAAGATCGCGCCGCATATTCGAAATCCGGTCGCCGTCGGTGAGCCAAAACCACTAGTGTAACCCGCCACAAGTTTCCTTGATCGTGCTATGCTGCCGAGAGGAGGTGGCATGCCGGTTGCTCCTGAGGTGGTGCTCACGAACGAAGATCAGGCGCGGATCAAGGTGATTCTGGCTTCGC
>JAJYLH010000044.1 GCA_021787845.1 Myxococcales bacterium
AAGACCCTCGTCCCGACTCCGCCCAGGCGGACCGCTGCCCGCCTCCCTCGCGCGTCCCCTCTCCCAAGGCGGCCGAAAGCTCCCACGGCCCGCCTCGACCAAGGGGGCGCGGCTTTTACACGTCCCCCAAATCCCTGTCAAGCCCTCGGCGACGATTTTTTCGATTCGCCCAAAATCCAGGGGTTTCGCGCGCTAGATGTGGAGCGCCTGGGCGAGCGCGGTCAGGCAGTAGTCGAGGGCCAGGATGCTGATGGCGCCGCCGACCACCGCGCGGGTGGTGGCGACGCCCACGCCCGCCGCGCCGCCCTCGGCGTGGTAGCCGCGCTGGGCGGCGATGAGGCAGACGACGTACCCGAAAATCGCGGCTTTCACGAGGCCCTGGATGATGTCGGAGGGGTCGGTGAACATCGGGATGCGCGCCTCGAAGTCGGCGCCGGAGAGGCCCGCCGACGCGACCGCGACGAGGTAGGCGCCGAAGAGCGCGACCGCGTTGAAGATGAGCGTGAGGAGCGGCAGCATCACCATCCCGGCGATCGCGCGCGGCACGACGAGGTACTGCCGCGAGTCGACGGCCATCGTCTCCAGCGCGTCGATCTGCTCGGTGACGCGCATGGTCCCGATTTCGGTAGCGATAGCGCTGCCGGTCCTCGCCGCGAGCATCAGGGCGGCGAACACCGGCGCGAGCTCGCGCGCGAGCGAGAGCTCCACGGTCGCGCCGACCATGGTCTGCGCGTTGAAGAGGCCGAAGGCGTGCAGGCCCTGGAGCGAGAGCACCGCGCCGACGAAGAAGCCGGTGATGGTGACGATGAAGAGCGAGCCGACGCCGACGGTCTCGAGCTGCTGGAGCAAGAGGCCCGCCCGCCACGGGCGCCGCAGCGCCATCAGCGGCACCTTCAGCGCGAGAAGGAAGGTCGCGCCGAGGTCTTCGACCGTGCGCACGGTGCGGCGGCCGACGTCCTCGACCGCGAGCGAAAAGCCGGACTCGGCCGTCGAGGTCGCCATCAGCGGTAGACCCTCGGCACCCGCTTGCCGATGCCGCAGAGGATTTCGTAGCTCACGGTGTCCGCGTGGGTCGCGAGCTCGTCCGCGCCGATCGCCACCGCGCCCTGGCGGCCGATGAGCACCACCTCGTCGCCGATGCTCGCGCCGGCGACGTGCGTCACGTCGAGGAGGCACGCGTCCATGCACACCCGGCCGACCAGCGGCGCGCGCCTTTCGCGCACCAGCATCTCCGCCCGGTTGGAGACCGCGCGCGGCAGCCCGTCCGCGTAGCCCACCGGGAGCGTCGCTAGTCGGCTCGGGCGGGTCGTCACGTAGGTCGCGCCGTAGCTGACCGGAAAGCCCGCCGGCACCTCTTTCAAGTGCGTGATGTGGGTGCGGAAGGTCAGCGCGGGCTTGAGGTCGGCCAGGCGCTTCAGGCGGGCAGCAGGAGCGATGCCGTAGAGCATCAGCCCCGGCCGGACCAGGTCCGCGTGCGTCTCCGGATGGTCGAGGAGGCTCGCCGAGTTCGCGAGGTGGCGCAGCTTCGGATGGAGGCCGCGAGCGCTCAAGCTCTGCGCGACCGCGTCGAACTTCGCGCGCTGCTCGGCCATCGAACGGTCGTCGCCCTGGTCGGCGAGCGCGAAGTGCGTCGCGAGCCCTTCCAGCTCCAGCGCCGGGTGGGCGCGGAGCGCGTCGAGGAACGCGCCCACCTCCTCGGGCAGCGCGCCGTAGCGGCCCATCCCGGTGTCGACCTTCAGGTGCACGCCGTAGTGCACAAGCCCTGCCGCCCTCACCGCGCGGGCGACCGCGGCGAGCTGGTCGGGCCGGTAGACCATCGGCGTCAGCCGGTGCTCGACCAGCGCGGCCGCCTCGTCCCCGGCGAGCCCGGAGAGCACGCAGATCGGCGCGACGAGACCGGCACGCCTGAGCTCCGCGCCCTCCTCGACGATGGCGACCCCGAGCCACGCCGCCCCGGCGCCGACGAACGCCCGCGCCGCCGGGACCGCTCCGTGCCCGTAGGCGTCCGCCTTGACCACCGCGAGAACCTGCACGGCGGGCCCGACCAGCCGCTTCGCTTCTTTCAGGTTGTGCGCGAGAGCGCCCAGGTCGACCTCCACCTCGGTCGGACGCAGGTGGAGCGGCGCTTCGTCGAGGGAGGGGACCGGGCGCGCGGCGGCGAGCGCTGGACGCAGGAGCTGGGTCATCGTGTGCCGCTTTCGACTCTAAGGGAGCGCGAAAAGCCGTTCAAGAAAGCACCGTGCGAGCCCCTTGCAAGCGCCCGGCCTCCGCCCCGCGTCGAACGGCCGACGGCTCCTCCGATCCGCCCGTCGGCCGCGCGCGGCCATGCTATGCAGGCGGCCCCGCCTCGAACGCGGGCCTGGTGCGGGAGCGTAGCCGTGGCTCAGAACCTGCGCGTCGGCGGCGAGATCGACGCCGTCTGCACGCGCTGCAAGATGCTCTTCGCCCACACGATTCTCGCGATGGTCGGGTCCCGGCCGGCCCGCGTCCAGTGCAACACGTGTGGCGGGCAACACAACTACCGCGGCGCGCCCGACGCGCCATCGACGCGAAGCAGGAGCGCTTCCGCTGAGACGAAGCCCGACCGCCCGCGCGCCTCCTTCGAGCAGGCGATGGCGAGCAAGACCGGTCCGGGGAAGCGTTACACCCCGAAAGAGCGGTTCCTCCTGGACGAGGTGGTGCTTCACCCGACCTTCGGCCGCGGCTACGTCGCCGCGGTCCGCCAGGACAAGATCGACATCATCTTCCAGGTCGGAACGAAGACGCTCATCCACGGCCGGGGTTAGCTCGCGTCGCGACGACGTCCCGCTGCTCGGACCTGTCGGTCGGAGCGGACTGATCGGTCTGTTCGGCGGGATGCCGCCCCGGCGCCAGGGGACCCGTCGAGGTGGCGCCGACGGGCGGTGCTGACGCTCTTTCTTACGCGAGCTCTGCCGCGCGAGCGAGGGCCGACAGCTTGGCGATCAACCCGTCCGCGTCCTTGGTCGGCCCGAACCGGAGGTCGTGCCGGCCGCGGTTCAGGTCGGCGAGCTCCTCGAGAGCGATGGCGCCATGGTACGTCGCTGCCGTGGCCCAGTAGCGCTTCTGGCTTCCTTCGAGGATGAGCCCCACCGGCGCCGACTCCTGCAGCAGGGCGAGCAGGGCGAGACGCATCCGACCGTCGAGACGGGCGTCGAGCCGCACGACGCACACGCCCGGCGCTTCGAGCCGCTTCGCCGCCGCCAGGTTCTGCGCGCGCGCCCGTACGCTCTCGCCGGCGCGCGCGTACTGGTCCACCCGCGCCGCCAGCGACCCCTCCTCACGCCCCGCCAGGAGCGATTCGGCCACCGCGCGATAGAAGACCGCGAACGCCGGCTCGTCCAGCTCGCTCGTGGCCTGCGACAGCGCTGCCGCCAGCCGCTCGCCGCGCGGCGACATCCGAAACCCGCGCCCGGGGCTGTCGGCGGCCCGGGCGTCTTCGTCGGCGCCCGGGTACGGCTCGACGCCGCCGGCGAGAAACCGCACCGCGCTCATCAGCCCGTCGAAGTCGTGGTGGGCGAGCACCCGCTCCACCGCGCCCGCGCGCGCGACCAGCTCCGGCGTCACGAGCTCCGGGCAGGCGGGAGCGGTGCGGCTAGGCACGAGGACGAACCGCGGGTCGCCCAGGTAGCGTGGCCACGCTTGCGCGTGCTCGTGGTGGTCGACCCACAGCTTGAGCCGCTCGCCCGCGCGCTCGATGAACGCGTGCGTCTGCTCGATGCCCTTGCCGCCGGCGAAGGCGACGTCCAGCACCACGAAAGCGCTGTCGGGAGGCGGCGGGAGCGCGTAGGGCTTGCGGACCACATCGAGGCGCGGGACGGTCGGCTGGCTCATCGTCGCCTCGAAAAAAAGCCCGCGAACCTCGCGGCCCGCGGGCGGCGCCGGGACGAACTCGGCCGGAGGAGGGTGATCCCGCTGTCAGGAGGTGGCTCGTCCAGCGTGCTCGCGTCCGGCGGCCCATGTCCGGCCGGTCGGGAGCGCTGGACCCGCTCGCGGCGGCGACTACCAGCCGTAGTTCGGCTTGCGCTCGAAATGGTGGTCGGTCTCCAGGTACCGGACGGTACCGCTCTTGGACCGCATGACGACGGAGTGGGTCTTGGCGCCCCCGGCGAAGTAGCGCACGCCCTTCAGGAACTCCCCGCCGGTGACGCCGGTCGCCGCGAACATCACGTCGCCGTGCGCCAGCTCCTCCAGGTGCCAGATTCTCTCCACGTCGGCAATGCCCATCCTGGCGGCGCGCTCGATGTCCTCGGCGCCGCGGGGCTTGAGCCGGCCCTGGATATCGCCGCCGCAGCTCCGGATGGCCGCCGCGGCCAGCACCCCCTCGGGAGCGCCGCCGATTCCCATCAGGACGTCCACGCCCGAGTCGTCGAAGCAGGTCGCGACCGCCGGCGCCAGGTCGCCGTCGCCGATGAGCTGGATGCGCGCGCCCGCCGTCCGCACCTCCTTGATCAGCCGCTCATGCCGCGGGCGATTGAGGATGACCACCGTCAGGTCCTCGATGTAGACGCCCTTGGCGTCGGCGATGGCCCGAAGGTTGGCGGTAGGGCTCTTGCTCAGGTCGATGGCGCCCTTGGCCTTGGGCCCCACCGCGATCTTTTCCATGTAGGTGTCCGGCGCTTTCAGAAAGCCGCCGCGCTCGGCGATGGCGATGACGGAGAGCGCGTTCTGGCCGCCGGTCGCGCAGAGGGTGGTGCCCTCCAGCGGGTCGCAGGCGATGTCGACCTCGGTGTCGCCGTCGTGCCCGCGCCCGACTTTCTCCCCGAGGTAGAGCATCGGCGCCTCGTCGCGCTCGCCCTCGCCGATGACGATTTCGCCGCGGATGTTGACCCAGTCGAAGGCGCGGCGCATCGCGTCGACCGCGGCCTGGTCGGCGGCCACCTCGTCGCCCCGGCCCATCAGCCTGCCACACGAGAGCGCTGCTGCTTCCGTCACCCGCACGAACTCGAGAGCGAGGTTGCGTTCCATCGGTTCCTCCGATTTTCGCCGCCGCGGTCGTCCGAGGCCACGCGCGCGGGAGACGAACCTTGTGCCGCGGTTCGCGCCCGAGCAACCCGAACGCGCGCGAGCCGTCCGCCGGCTCCACCCGGGGCTCGGCCGAACGGCGACGCACCGTATCAGCAACGCGCGGGGCCCGCTCAGTCGGCTCCAGGCAGCAGTCGATCGGACCGATCCGGTGGATCCGACCGATCGGTCGCCGGCCCCCGAGACGAGGGCGCGCGGCCGGCCGGCCGCGGTGCCGCTAGGATGCGCGCATGAACCTCCTCGTCATCGGCGGTGCCGGGTTTCCGGGGAACGCCACCGTTCAGGCGCTGCACGATGCTGGGCACACGGTGCGCGTCCTGCCCGGCCTCGAGTCGACTCCCGACCGGGCGGCAGAGCTGGCGCAGGCGCGGCAAGGGTCCGCCCTCTTCGACGCGACGATCGACTTCTCCGCGCGGTCGGCCGAGGACGTGCGCCTCGTGCGCGAGACCTGGGGCGCGCTCGCCGGCCACTACCTGCTCGTCTCGAGCTGCGAGGTCTACCCCAACGTCCCGCGCGACTCGCCCTGGCGCGCGGACGAGCTCCCGCTCGTCTCGGACGAGGGGCTCGCCTCCCTGTCGCCGCGTGTGCGCGGGCTGCGCGCCGCCGAACGCGAGCTGTGCTTGAGCGCTTCCGGTCTGCCTTGGACCGTCGTCCGGCCGGCGGTCGTCGAGGGCTCCGCCGACCCCGCACCGCGGGCCGCCTGGTTCGTCTCCCGGGTTCTCGACGGCGGGCCGCTCGTGCTGCCTGCCGGGAGCGGTCTCGTCTACCGTCACGTCACCGCGGCCGATCTCGCCCGCGCGCTCGGGGTGACTGCCGGTCGGCCGGAGACGTTCTCCCGCGTCCTCCACGTGACAGGGGAAGGGCTTCTGTCCACCTGGGGTCACGCGGCGATGCTGATGGACGGCCTCGGCCGCCGGGTGCCGTTCGCCTACGTCCCCGCCGACGAATGGCAAGCGGCAGGGCTCACGCTCCCCTACGGCGACGTCGCGCACGCCGCGTTCCTCGAGCCGTCGCAGCTCTTGTTCGACCTGGGTTTCGAGCCCTCCGACGAGCTCGCGAGCGTCAACGAAATGGCCCGCGCGATCGCCCAGAGCGCGCCGCAGCCAAACCCCCACGCGCGAGCTGCCGAACGCCGGCTCGCCGACGAGACGCAGGCGCGAGCGTCCTCTTCGTCCAGCAAGCGAGCGCGAGCGGCTTCCCCGGGGCGGCAATGGAAGCTGACCGGAGAGCCCGGGGCGCCGGCGACCGTTCGCCTCGAGTGGTCCGACGAGATCCCACCGCTTCCGGCGCCGGTGCTCAGAACGAGGCAGGTGGCGCTCTCGGTCGCCGAGCGCTTGCTGCTCGCGGGCGAGCTGCCGGCGGACCCGGGGCGGCGCGTGCTCGGACACGACGCGCTGGTCGAGGTCGTCGAGCCGGGCACCAGCGGTCTCGTGGCCGGTTCGCTCCACCTGCCGCTCGCGCGGCTGCCGTGCGACGTGCCGACCTGCGCCTGGTGCCGGGAACCGGCGGCGCTCACGCTCGGCGTCGACACCGATGGCTACGGCGCACGGTTCACGACCACTCCGGCAGAGCACCTGGTTCCCGTCTCCCCTGCCGCTGAGCCTTACGCCCTGCTCGCCGATCCGCTCGCGCTCCTGACCGAGGCTCTCGCCAAGGTGATCGAGAAGAACGCGGTCGTCTGGATCTGCGGCCGTTCGGTGGAGGCCGTGATCTGCGGCTGGCTGGCGCGCGACGCGGGCGCGTCGGTGCGGTCGGTCGAACGGCTGGCGCACGCCGGCGAGAACGGCATCGACCCGACCATCGCCATCGACGAGGCGGTGGCGGCGGTGCAGCAGGCGCGGATTCCGCCGCCGGGAGTCGCCATCGAGCTGACCGGCAGCGCTGACCTGGGCCGCCAGCTCGCGTCGGCACTCGCGCCGCGGGGTGTGCTGGTCGGGTGGCGAAAGCCCGCGTTCATCGATCCGCGCGTCCGGTTCGTCGCCCTCCCACCCGCGGCGCCGTCGCGGCAGAGCCTCGCCCAGGCGCTGGAGAAGCTCGTCCGCTGGGCGCCGGTGCGCGACCTGTCGCGCCTGACCGGCCCCGCGGTGGCGCCCGACCTCTTCTGGGACGCGTTCGCCCCCGCGCCATTCTCGTTGCCCTATCTCGAGGAGCGGCCGTGAGAGTCCTCGTCGTCGGCGGCAATCGTTTTCTCGGCCGCGAGGTGGTCCACCGCCTCCTCGCCGACGGTCACGAGGTCTCGGTCCTCGCCCTCGACGAGCTGCCCGGCGCCATCGCGCCGCACGCTCGCCTGCTGCGCGCCGACCGCAACGACCGCGCGAACCTTACGGCAACGCTCCAGGGCAGCTCGTTCGACGCGGTGGTCGACAACATCGCCTACGAGGCGCCGCAGGTGGAGCTGCTCGCCGACGTCCTGCGCGGGCGAATCGGCCGCTACGTCTTGACGAGCAGCGTCGACCTCTACGGCCTCTGGCACCCGCGGGCGATGCGCGAGAGCCGAGCGCCACTGGAGCCGTTCGACGTGAGCGGTACCGAGGGGCATGAACGCTACGCGCGGGGCAAACGCGCCTGCGAGCGGGCGCTCCCGGCCCTGGAGCTGCCCTGGACGGTCTTGCGGCCCTGCATCGTCGCCGGGGTGCACGACAACCTCTCGCCGCCGCCGGGCGCGCGCCACCTCGCCTTCGGGGACGAGTCGTCGCGCTCCCTCTTCTTGCCGGCGAGGGTCCTCGACGGCGGTCCCGTTCTTCTGCGCGACGACGACGAAGGCGTGTTCAAGCTGGTCTGGGTCGCCGACGTCGCGCGTGCGGCGTCGATGGCGCTTTCCGACGCGCGGATGGAGCGGCGGGCGTTCAACGTCACCGGCGACGAGGTGTGGACGACGGGCAGGCTGGCGCGGGCGCTGGCGGTCGCCCAGGGACGCGCGCCCGACCTGGTGACGGTCAGCGCGCGGGAGCTGGAGGCGGCGGGGCTCGCCGACTACGAAGGCCCCTATGGGCGCGGGCCGTACTGGTCGGTGGCGGAGAACCTCGCGCTCAAGGCGCTCGGCTGGGAGCCGACGCCGGCGGCGCGGTGGCTCTCGACGCTCCTCGAGAGCGCTGCCGGTCCCGGGATGCGGCCGAGCTACGAGCGGCGGCTGACCGAAATCGCTCTCGCCTACCAGGTGCGGCGTCGGCGCCGGGCGGCGGAGGTCGTGCGACCGCTGCCGATCGACCCGCCGAGCCGAGCGTCGGGGGTGCTGCCCGGCCGCCTCGCGCCCGACGCGACGCGAGCCTTCGTCCAAAGCCATCCCGAGCTCGACCAGACGCACTGGCGCGCGTTCGGGAAGGCGCGGGTCTCGAGCATGGGCCTCGGCAACTGGATGGGAGACCTCTCGCCGGAGACCGACGCGGCCTACGTCGACGCGGCCGTGCGCGCGGTGCTCGGCGGGCTCAACGTCCTCGACACCGCCATCAACTACCGGCACATGCAGAGCGAGCGCGCGGTGGGGCGGGCGCTTAGGCGGCTCGAATCGCTGGGCGTCGGGCGCTCGAGCGTGCTGGTCGCGACCAAGGGCGGCTTCATCACCCACGACGCCGCCAGCGGACGCGCGCCGGCCGATTACCTCGAGCAGACGTACGTCCAGCGCGGCCTGCTCACTGGCGACGATCTGCGCCGCGGCCACTCCATCGACCCGCGCTTCATCGAGGCGCAGATCGCGCAGAGCCTCGCAAACCTCGGCCTCTTCCACCTCGACGTCTACTTCCTCCACAACCCGGAGCTGGCGCTGGCGCACTTCGACCGGCCTTCGTTCGAACGATGCTTGGCGGAAACGTTCTCGGTTCTCGAGAGCGCTGTCGCTGCCGGTCGGATCGGCTGCTACGGTCTCGCCACCTGGGAGGGCTTTCGGGTCCCGGAAGGGCATCCGTCCTACTTGCCGCTGGCACGGCTGGTCGAGCTGGCCCAGAACGCCTGCGGCAGCGCGGACCACCACCTGCGGGCCATCGAGCTGCCGCTGAACCGGGCGCTGCCGGAAGCGGCGCGGGAGACGAACCAGCCGCTCGGCGCCGCGCGGATGAGCGCCCTGGACGCGGCGCAGGAGCTCGGCCTCGCCGTCTTCACCAGCGCGACGATGCGCCAGGGGGCGCTCGAGCCGGCGGCGAGCGAGGACGGCCTGTCGGCGGCGCAGGCGGCCGCACAGCTCTCCCGCAGCGCTCCTGGAGTCACGGCCGCGCTCGTGGGCACCCGGCGGCTGGCTCACGTGGACGAGCTCTTGGCGCTCGCCGGGCGATCGGGGCTCGGGGAAGCGGCGGCGCGCGAGCGATGGGGAGCGAGCCTGCCCCCGCCGCTCGCGGCGACGGCGGCCGGCTGAGGTACGATGGGCCGATCGGTGGTGGAGGTTCACGCGCGTGATCTGCCCCAACTGCCAGGCCCTGGTCGCGGACGACGCGACCTTCTGTGACTCGTGCAACGCCATCCTCGACGCCTCGTTTCTCGGCGACGGCATCACCAACGAGGCGCCCGCGCCCGACCAGAACAAGACCCGCGTCAAGGCGGACCCCAACCAGACCCGCGTCCGTCCGGCGGATCCGAACGCGACCCGCGTCCGCCCGGCTGATCCGAACGCGACCCGGGTGCGCAGCGCGCCTGAGCCCAAGCGTCCGGTCGTGGAAGACGACGAGGAGGAGAAGCGGTCCGTCCTCGCGGGCGCCGCGCCCCCGCCGCAGGCCGCCCAGGCCTTCGAAGACCTCGCGAAGCAGTTTCGGAGCCTCGCTTTCAGCGAGAAGCTCGCCACCGTCGGCGGGCTCGCCCTGCTTCTGTCGCTCGGCCTGCCCTGGTCGTGGGCCAGGGTCGACGGAGGGACCACGAGCGCCATCGGGCTCGTTACGGGCGCCTGGCCGCTCGCGGTCCTGGCGCTCGCGATGCTGGTCGGCATCTTCTTGTGGCGCCATCCGAAAGCGCGGCCGCATCGGGACCTCGTCCTGGGAGGGTGCGCGGGCCTGAGCCTGCTCAGCTTCCTGGGCGCGCTCGCGTTCTTGCAGACGGTGGGCCGGGTGGTGACCCACGACGTCGGCGGCCGGCTCGACTCGACCGCCACCGCCGGCGCCGCGTTCGGCGTCTACCTCGGACTCGCCGGCGCCGCCGCGATGATGGTCGGTACCGTGCTGAGCTACCTCGGCCGGGAGAGGCTGCCGGAGTAGGCGCCGGCGCGGCCCCCCGGTTCGCCGGCGGCGGTCTGGACGATCGGACCGATCGGTCGGATCCGACGGATAGGTCTGATCACGACGGCGCGACGCCAAGCGGCAGCGCTATCGCCCAGTGACTTCCGCGGCGCGCAGAATCGCGAGACCCCGCTGGAGGTCCTCGGGCAGGGGAGCCTCGCAGAGGATGTGCGCGCCCGTGCGCGGGTGCGCGAACGAGAGCGATTGCGCGTGCAGCGCCTGCCGGCCGATGGCGCGCGCCGCCTCTTGCACGGCGGGCGGCGCTCTCTTCTCGCGCCTCTTGCCGCCGTAGGTCTCGTCGCAAAGGAGCGGGTGGCCGGCCTCGGAGAAGTGCACCCGGATCTGGTGGGTGCGGCCGGTCAAAAGCTCCACCTCCACCCGCGCGGCGCCGGCGAGAAAGCGCTCCACGGTCTCGAAACGGGTGATCGCCCGGCGCGAACCCGCCTTCGCCTGCCGCGCGGTCATCCGCACCCGGTCGGTCGGATGGCGCCCGAAGGGCGTGTCGAACACGCCTCGGTCCGGCGGCTGCCCATGGACCACAGCGAGGTAGCGCTTGCCGACCTCGCGCGCTTGGAAGGAGCGCTGTAGCCCGGCAAGAGCGGTGTCGTTCTTCGCGACGACGAGGCACCCGCTCGTGTCCTTGTCGAGCCGGTGGACGATGCCGGGTCGCTTCTCCCCCCCGACGCCGGAGAGGTCCGAGACGTGGTGGAGCAGCGCGTTCACCAGCGTCCCGCCCGTCACCCCCGCCGCCGGATGGACCACCATCCCCGCCGGCTTGTCCACCACGAGGAGGTCCGAATCCTCGTAGAGAATCGAGAGCGCGAGGGGCTCGGGCCGCGGCCGCGCGGGGACCGGCGGCGGAATCGAGAGCGCGACGCGCTCGCCCGCCTTCACCTTCTGCGCCGGCTTCGCCGGGCGGCCGTCCAGGAAAGCATGAGCGCTCTCGATGAGCTGCGCGAGGCGCGAGCGCGATAGCGCCGGCCACCGCCGCGCGAGGAACCGGTCGAGCCGGAGGCCGGCCTCGCCGGCGGCCACCACGAACGATGCCTCCTTCGGCCGCTCGTCCGAAGTGCCCAAAGCCTTCATGCCTTCACCAGATGCGGCTCTTGACGCTCGCCTTGCGCGCGAGGATGACGTCGACCAGCGCCCGCTCGTAGATGCCCTTGTCGCGCAGGTCGGGCACCACGTGCTCGACGAAGTGCGTCCGGCCTTCCTGGATTTCCTTCGCCAAGGCGTCGAAAAAAGTGTCCTCCTCGATGCCCTTGCGAATCTTCTCCTCGTTGTAGAGCGAGATGTCGCTCGCAATCGCGCGCGCCAGGCGCTTGGCGTCTTCCGGCGTTTCTTTCAGGGCTGGCATCGAATCCTCCCGTTCGGGCCGCTCATCGTCGCCCGGATCGCCCCGCGCCCGCAACCCAAGAAAGCGACGGGGACTGCCCCTCGGAAAGAGCAAAGCCTCCTCGCCGCGCGGCGGTCCGCCTTCCCGTCCCCGACGTCGAGCCGATCGGCGGTTCGACGGGGCGCCGGGCTCATCGGTTCCCGCCCGCTTCCAGGCGGCGCTCGGGGTGGGCGGCCGGCAGATCGCCCGGACGCTTCGAGGGGGCCGGTGCCGTCGCCGCCATCGGCTCGGCCTTCTGCCCGGCAGAAGCGCTCGCGCTCTTCGCCGGGAGCGGCGGTGGCGACTCGATGGCGGCCAGCGCCTCCCGCACCCGGTCGTACAGCGCCAGCGCGGGCGTCGGCGGCCCGTTCTTCGCCGCCGATGTCGCCAGGGCCTTCAACCGCGCGAGGAACGGATGCGCCGTGCGATGGTCGCTGCCGGCGATGCCGCGGGCCAGGAGGTCGACCGCGTCCTTCCCCACCGCGGGCGGCGCGCGATTCAAGGATTCGATCAGCTCGTCGGGCGCGTCACGGCCGATTTCCTGGAGCCCGTCCGAAAGCAGAGGGGCAGCGCTCTCGTCCGCCTGCTCCTCGTGCGCGACCAGGAGCAGCTTGTCGAGCGCCTCCGTGTTGCCGCCGGCCGCCGCGTCGACGAGCGACGACACGAGCGGCGTCGGCTGGTCCAGCGCCTCGGCCACCGCCCGCAGCCGGGCGAAGGTCGCCGGCGAGGTCGGCACGTTGTCCAAGAGCGTCGTCGCCTCGTCGTCCGGGTCCGACCGGAAGATCGCGTCGGCCGCAACCGCGCGGAGCACCGGGTCCCGCTCGCCGGCGAGGGCGCTGCGCAAGAAGGGGACGTTGCGCTTGTCCGCGAGACGCGCGAGGTTCAGATAGGCCGCCACCTTGGCGCGCAGCTCGGCGGGATCGGTCACCTCCTGCGACACCGCTTCCGGTGTGCCCCGCCCGCCCGTCGCGATCGCCTCCCCCATCCGGTCGACCTCGGCCACCACCGGCCCGTGTCCGGTCGAGAAGTCGTTCACCAGAATCGAGTAGGCCCACAAGGCGCCGCCTTCGACCCGGACGTAGCCCGACAGCGCGGTCACGTTCTCCAGGGTCCCGGTCTTCGCCCGCAAGCGACCCTCCGCGGGGGTGCCGGTCATCCGGGAGTGGACGGTCCCGTCGCGACCGGCGATGCCGAGCGCGCTCGCGAGCTCCGGGTAGAAGTTGGTCTTCGTCGCGACGTGGCGCAGGAGCCGGACGATCTGCGCGGCCGAGAAGCGGTTCTCGTCGTTCAGGCCCGAGCCGTTCTGCATCAGGTAGGAGCCGCGCGGGATCCCGATTTGCTCAAGGTAGTCCGCCACCGCTTCCGCCCCCTTCGGCCAGGATCCCGGCGTGCCCTCCATCTCGGCGCCCAGCGTCTTGAAGAGCTGCTCGGCCATGAAGTTGTTCGACTCCTTGTCCATCTGCCGCACGATCTCCGCGAGGTCGGGCGAGTAGGAGGTGAAGAGAATCGGCGTCCCCGGCGGCATCGTGCCCAGCCGCACCCCTCCCGTCACCCGGACGCCCCGCTGGCGCAGAATCGCCGCGAAGGTGTCGCCGGCGTAGAGCGGCGGGTTGTCAATCTTTTTGTAGAATACCGCGGTCCGTCCGCCGACGGGCACCCGGCCCCGCACCACGATGAGCTGGTGCTCGCCGGCGGCGATCGAGCGCGGGAAGAGGTGCCGTCGCCACCTCGGCGGCACCATCCGCACCCCGTTCTCGACCTTGAAGAAGCTGCTGGCCGGCTCCAACCCGATGCGCGCCCGCCCCCACCGCCGGTCGGCCGGGGTGACGTAGATGGCGACCGCATTGTGGTTGATGCTCATCGCCCCCACCGGCGCGAGGTACGGCTTGTCGCCGTGGTCCTGGTTCCAGCCGGGGCCCGCCCGCACCCGGTCGAAGTAGCTGTCGTCCACCACGATCGACCCGACGCGCCCGAGGCCCCGGTGCAGCAGCTCCCCGGCGATGCCGTAGACCCGCTCGGTGTAGAGCGCCGGGTCGCCGTCGCCGCGCAGGTACAGCGTTCGGCAGCGGCCCTCCCGCAGGCCGCCAGCGCAGCCGAAATCCGTCGCGAACCGGTACTCGGGCCCCAGCCGCGCCAGCGCCGCCACCGTGGTGAAGAGCTTGGCGTTCGAGGCCGGGTTCAGCAGCTCGTCCGCGTCGTGCGCGTACATCACCTGACCGGTCGCGACCGACAGGACCTCGATGCCGACCCGGGCGTCCTCGAGCGGATGGCTCGCGAGAATCGCGTCGATCTCCTGCGCGAGCCGTTGCCGGGCGGCAGCGGTCGCGGTCGCCAGCGGCGCGGCGAGCGGCGGCGCCGGGGGGGAAGGGGAAAGAGCGCCGGGCGCGGGGGCCCCCGGAGGGGCGTGCCTGACGGCAGCGCTGCCGGCTCCCAGGAGTCCGGGCGCGTGCGCGAGACCGGCGGCGAGAACGAGCGCGGTGGTGAGCGTGACGAGGCGTCGCATGGAAGGCTTCTGTCGCGGGGTTCCACCCGGCGTGGGGGCGGCGTGAAGGCGTGGGCGAAAAGGCGGCCTGGAGCGAGCCCTCCTCCGGCGCGAGAATAGATAGGCCCGAGCGGGGGCGCCGACAATTCGTCCGCCCGGCCGCCCCGCCCGGGGGCGAACGTGCGCACTTTTCGTTTCGCTCTTCCCACGACGAGCGGCCGCGACGCAACATGCGGCAGACCGGCGGGCCGGCCCCTCGGCCCGAACGGAGGACCTCGCCTCGGCCCGGTCCTGCGCCCGCCCCTCGCGCTGGAGAAACCTCAAGGATGCCGGCCTCGTCGCTCGCCCGTCTCGCGCACCGCCTCGTCTTCGCCGGGTTCGACGGGCTGACCGCGCCGGGGGAGACGTTGGCCCTGGTCGAGGAGGGCTTGGGCGGCGTCGTCCTCTTCGCCCGCAACGTCGCGAGCCCGCAGCAGGTGGCCGAGCTGAACCGGTCGTTGAAAGCGAGCTCAGCGGGGCCGCTCTTGTCCTGCGTCGACCAGGAAGGCGGCCGGGTGGCCCGCCTGCGCGCACCGTGGACCGAGTGGCCGCCGATGCGGAAGCTGGGCGAGACCGGCGACGAGGAGCTCGCGGAAGAGGTCGGGCGCGTCCTCGGCACCGAGCTGAAGAGCTGCGGGTTCGACCTGGACTTCGCCCCGGTGCTGGACGTCGACTCGAATCCGTCGAATCCGATCATCGGCGACCGGTCGTTCGGGCGCGACGCCGGTCTGGTCGCGCGGATGGGCGCTGCGCTCGTCCGCGGCTTGCAAGCGCTCCGAGTCGCCGCCTGCGGCAAGCACTTCCCCGGCCACGGCGACACCGCCCAGGACTCGCACCTGACGCTGCCCCGGCTCCCCCACGGCCTGACGCGCTTGCGAAAGCTCGAGCTCGTACCCTTCCGCGAGGCCATCGGCGCCGGGGTCCAGTCCCTGATGACCGCGCACGTGGTGTTCGAGGCGCTCGACCCCGGGGTGCCCGCGACGATGAGCGCAAAGGCCGTCGAGGGGCTCTTGCGCCGCGAGCTCGGATTTTCCGGGGTGGTCTTCTCGGACGACCTCGAGATGAAGGCCGTGCATGAGCGCTTCCCCTTGGCGGAAGTGGTGGAGCAGAGCTTGAACGCCGGCGTCGACGGGCTCCTCGTCTGCCGCGACCTCAAGATGCAGCATGCCGTGGTCGAGCACCTCGTCCACGCGGTCGAGGCCGGCCGGGTCGCGCGCGCGCGGGTGGAGGAGGCGGCGAGCCGTATCGACCGGCTGGCGGCGGCCTACGCCTCGGAGCCCGCCCGGATCGATCCCCTCGCCGCGGTGCGCCTCGCCGGGCTCGACCGCCACCGCGCGATCGCCCGGCGGATCGCTCGCTCGAACGCCGGCGGTCCCGCCTAGACCTCCGGCCCTAGGACCCCATCGCCGCCCGCACCGTGCTCAGGAGCGTCGCCGTCTGAAACGGCTTGACGAGGTAGAGCGCCGCCCCCGTGCGGAAGCCCTCCCGCACCCCGTCGGCGGCCTGGTTGGCGGTCGCGAAGACGAGCGGCACCTGCCGCGCCGGGTCCCGGGCCGCGAGCGCCCGCGCCAGCTCGTACCCGCTCATCCCCGGCAGCATCACGTCGAGCACGAAGAGGTCGAACTCCTCCTCCGCGGCGAGCGCGAGCGCCTCGCTCGAACCGGGAGCCCCACGCACCTCGAACCCGGCGTGGCGCAGAAGCCGCTCTTCCAGCGCGAGGATCGCCGGGTCGTCTTCCACCACCAGAATGCGCTTGGCGCCCATGCCGGTCACCTCATCGCGCCCCTTTGGCGAGAGCGCTCCCGCTATCCGCCTGCGCTACGGCCGCGCCGGCTGCGCCGTCTCCAACGGCAGGTCGAGGGTGAAGGTCGAGCCCTCGTCGAGGCGGCTTTGCACCCACACCTTTCCGCCGTGCGCCTCGACGTAGCTCTTCACCAGCGACAGCCCCAGGCCGGCGCCGCCGTGGGCCCGGGTCGAGGAGCTGTCGACCTGGTAGAAGGTCTCGAAGATTCGCTCCTGCTCAGCGGGAGCGATGCCGATGCCGTTGTCCTGCACCGAGACGAGGAACCGGCTCGCCCGCCCGAAGGGACCGGTGCCCTCCGGCGCCTGCGGCAACAGCCCCGAGCGCACCAGGATTTTCCCGCCGTCCGGGGTGAACTTCACCGCGTTCGACAGGAGGTTCACGATCGCTTGGCGCAGCTTGTCCGGGTCGACCACCGCCGGCGGCATCGACTCGTCCACCTCGGTGGAAAGCTCGATTCTCCTCTTCGTCGCGAGCGGCAGCACCGTCGAGACGCTCTGCCGGACGATCGCCGGCACCGCCGTCTCCTTCAGCGCGAGCTTGACGCCCTGAGACTCCACCTTCGACAGGTCGAGAAGCGAGGTGATGAGGTTCAGGAGCCCTTCCCCTTTCTCCAGCACCGTCGAGAGGTAGTCCTCCTGCTCCGGGTTCAGCTCGCCCGCTAGCCCCGCGAGCAGCATCTCCGAGTAGCCGATGATGCTCGTCAAGGGCGTCCTCAGCTCGTGGCTGACCGTCGCGAGGAAGTTCGACTTCAGCCGGTCGAGCTCCTGCAGCCGCTCGTAGCTCTCCTTGAGCTCGCGGCTCTTCGCCTGCAGCTCCCGGTAGTCCTCGCTGATGGCCTCGATGTGCATCTGGCTCGTCAGCGCCGCCCGGTAGCTCGCGAAGAGCAGCACCTCCAGCACCTTCCCGAAGTGCTCGGCGATGCGGCGCACGGCGGTCTCGCTCGCCCGGCGGATGCGCTTTTGCAGCTCTCGCACCCGCTCCAGGTCGAAGGCGCCCGCGAGCTCGAAGAGCTCCGGCGAGAGGTCGCCCGCCTCTTCGGGCACGAACGGCCCCAGCACCACCCGCCCCAGCAGGTCGCCCTCGTGGACGATCGGCGCCATCACGTAGCGGGTGCCGGAAAAGCACGTCCGCGCCTCGCACCCGCGCTCGTTCCCCACCACCGGAAGCGGATGCTGCTTCAGGTAGGTCACCGTCTCGGTGCAGCGCTGCTTGCCCGGGCTCTTCGTGAAGAGGTAGGCGCAGAAGTCGCCGCTCCCGGTCTTGATGTCGACGAGCCGCGCCCCGTCCTCGTCGAACACCTTCACCCCCAGGCGGTGAAGCTCGACGAAGCTCATGCACAGGTCGGTCAGGCTCGGCTGGTCCACCAGCTCCCGCAGGGTCATCCGCCGGTCGAGCACCCCCACCGGCCGCACGGGCGAGACGACGCTCATCGCGGTCCCCCGGCCCGGCTCCCCTCGAGCGTCCTGGCGAGCGACCCCAGAAGCTCCGCGAGGTCCAGCCCGGTGCTCCGCGCCAGCCCGTGCTCCCGGTCGAGGCGCTCCAAGGTCAGCGAGACGAGAGCGCTGAAGGTCTCCTTGACCCCTTCGCCGCGGATGGCGGTCGCCGCGAACACCGGCCGCCTCGAGTTGCGAGCGGTCTCGGCGATCTCCTGTCTCAGCGCTCCATCCGCGAGATCGCACTTGTTGAACTGGATCACGAGCGGGAGGTTCTCGGTCGAGATCCCGTTCTCCCGCAGGTTCTCCCCCAGGTTTCGCCAGTAGTCGAAATTCGCCTGCCGCTCGCCGGGCTGCGCGTCGGCGATGAACGCGACCGCGTCGGCGCCGGCGAGCACCAGCCGCCGGGTCGAGTTGTGCATCACCTGCCCCGGCACCGTGAAGAGCTTGAGCTTCACCTTCAGCCCGCTCGAAGTCTGGAGGAACAAGGGCAAGAGGTCGAAGAACAGGGTCCGGTCGTCGGCGGTGTCGACGGTCATCAGCCGGCCCCGGCCCCGCGGGTCGGCCGTCTGGAAGAGCGCGCGCAGGTTCGTCGTCTTCCCGCTCAGGCCGGGACCGTAGTAGACGAACTTCAGCGCGAGCTCCCGCTTGTCCGGGTTGAGCTCCACCTTGGTTTTCTTAACCTCCCCGAGGCCGGCGCGGCTCTCCGGCGAGCGGATTCCAGAACCGTGCCACCACCGACCCGTCCTCCGCGCGGGTGCTCGTCTTTCGCCCGAGCGCTTCACGAGCCTGTTTGCGCGATCGATCGGGGCGCAAGTGGGCGAGTGTACCCCTGCCGGAGAAGGGCAGGATGTGGCATCGATGCCACGCCCGGAACGGGGTCGGGGCGGCGGAGGCGAATGCCGAGCGGCGGCGCTCCCGGGGCCCTGCGGCGCGACCGAAATCTGGACAGGGCGCGGCCGACCGGCCCAACATGCCCGCCGATGGGACACCTGTTGACGAGCGTGCGCGAAGCGGAAGAGCGGCTCGCAGCCGTGGCCCGGGCCCTCTCCAGCGCCTACGACGAGGAGATTTCGGAGGCGAAGACCGCCCAGGTCGCGGCCCGGGCGAGCCTCGGACGGGCGCTGGCGATGGACGAGCTGGCGCAGGCGCTGGGCCGGGTCGAGCTGTCGCAGCGGGTGCGGGAGGTCATCGCCTCGCTCGAGGCGAGCGCCCAGGACGCCCGGTCGCGGCTGGAGGAGCTCGCCCAGGTCGAAGAGCGCCTGCACGCGCAGCTCGCGACCTCGAGCCCGCCGCTGCTCCAGGAACCCGCGCCGCCTACCGAGAGCGGGCCCGAAATCCGGCTGCCCTCCACTCCCCTCCCGACCGCGCCGGAGGCGAAGGAGCCGACGCCGACCTTGCGGTCCGAGCCGCAGGAACCGGCGGCCTCGCTGCCCGTGGAGGCCGCGGTCGAGGTCGAGATCCCCCGCGCCATCGAAGGAGCCCCGGCTCCGGTCCAGGTCCCGAGCCAGGCGGCAGCGCTAGATGCTACCGTCGAGGAGACGGTCGAGGTCGACGTCGTGCCCGCCGAGGTCGCGACCGAGAGCACGTCCAAGGTCGCGGTCGAGCCGAGCGAAAGAGCCGCCGCCGCGGAACCGACCCCACCGTCGCTTTCGGACGAAGCCCGCACCCGCGTCGCGCAGCTCGCGAACCGCGTCGAGGAAATCGCCCGCGGGGCGACAAGGTGGCCGGAACCGGTCCTGGAGGCCGCGATTCAGGAGCATGTCGCCCTGGCGCGGCTGCTCGCCCTCCGGTTCGGCGAGCCGCCCGGCGCCGCGCGAGGCGCCCTCGCCTCCGCCCTCGAGAAGCTCGCCGCGATCGCGAAGGAGCACGCCGTCGAGCGGCTCATCGGGTTAAACGAGAGCGATGCCGCCGACTGGAACCGCCTCGCCTCGGCGTCGCGCGCCAAGCGGCTCGCGTTCGTCGAAGCCCGCCGGGCGAAGAAGTAGGGGCAGCCGCTCTCTGCCCGGCGATCGGACCGATCGGTCGGATCGGTCGGATCGGTCCAATCTTCGCCGAGGGCGCGCAAGCCGGAGCGTCGGCGACCGGCCTTGACGGCCCGCGCCGGGCGCGACAGCTTCTCCCGCTCGAACCGAGGTCCCAAGCCGATGCGCTACACGCTTCACGTCAACGGCCGGCCGCACGAGGTCGAGGCGGCACCGGAAGCGCCCCTCTTGAGCGTCTTGCGCGACGAGCTCGGCCTCACCGGCGCCCACTACGGCTGCGGGCAAGGCGTCTGCGGGGCCTGCACCGTGCTCGTGGGGGGAAAAGCGGTGCCGAGCTGCACCATGCGCGTCGCCGAGGCGGCCGGACGCGAGATCGTGACCATCGAGGGACTCCCGCCGGCGGAAGGTCGGCTGCACCCGGTCCAGGCGGCGTTCGTCCGCGAGGACGCGATGCAGTGCGGCTACTGCACGCCCGGGATGATCGTCGCGTCGGTGGCGCTGCTTTCGCACAGCCCCCACCCCGACGAAGAGGAAATCCGCGACGCGCTGGTGCCGCATCTGTGCCGGTGCGGCACCTATGGGCGGGCGATTCGGGCCGTGCAGGCGGCCGCGCGCGAGATGGCGACGCGCGAAGAAGGAGCGGCCTAGATGAGCGATCACCCGACGCCCCCGCGCGCGGGGAGCTGGCCGCGCCCGCAAGCCACGCCGCGGATCGAGTCGCTCCTGCGCATCGAGTCGGACGGCACCGTCGTCGCGCTCTCCGGAAAGGTCGAGTACGGCCAGGGCATCCGCACCGGCTTTCGGCGCATCGTCGCCGAGACGTTGGACCTGCCGCTGGACCAGGTCCGCGTCGTGCTGGGCGAGACCGCTTCTACTCCCTGGGACATGGGGACGTTCGGGAGCATGTCCACGATGACCGACGGTCGCGCCTTGCGCGCCGCGGCGTGGTTCGCGAGACAACAGCTTCTCGTGCGGGCCGCCGCCCGATTCGGGGTCGCCATCGAGGCGCTTTCCTTCGGAGCCGGGCAGGTGTTCGCGCCCGACGGCCGCGCGGTGAGCTTCGCGGAGCTGGTGCGGGACCAGCCGCTGGCCGGCGACCTCCCTGAGGCCCCTCCTCGGGCAGCGCCGCCGGCCACCGACTCGCCGATGCGGCAGGAGGCGATGGACATCGTCACCGGGCGCGCGAAGTACGCCATCGACGTGCGCCTGCCGGGAATGCTCCATGGCTCCATTCTCCACCCGCCGACCCTGGGCGCCCGCCTCGAGTCGCTCGACCCGGCCGCGGCCGAGAAGGTTCGCGGCGTGGTCCAGGTGGTGCGCGACGGCGATTTCGTCGGGGTGGTGGCGGAGCGGGCGCTCCTCGCTCGGACTGCGGCAGCGCTCCTGAAGGCCACGTGGACGGCGGGCGCGCCGAGGTCCGGCGGCCAGGACATCGTGCTCGAGAGCGATCCCGAGGCGGAAGAGGCCTTTCGAGGGGCAGCACGGGTCCTGAAGGCCGAGTATTTCGTCCCGCACGTGTCGAACGCCTCCCTCGGGCCCAGCGCGGGAACCGCGGACGTGCGGCCGGACGGCGCGGACCTCTACACCGCGACCCAGCGGCCGTTCCCCTTGCGGGACGAGGTCGCGCAAACGCTGGGCGTGCCGAAGGAGAAGGTGCGGGTGTGGCCGCAGCTCGTCGGCGGGTCGTACGGGAAGAACGGGGCGCACGACGCGGCGCTCGCGGCGGTGCGCCTCTCGAAGGCGGTCGGGCGGCCGGTGCAGGTCGCGTGGTCGCGGGCGGAGGAGTTTCGCGCGAACACCCATCGGCCCGAGCTGCGCGGCGAGCTCGAGGCGGGCCTCGACGGGGACGGTCGCCTCTCGGCCTGGCGCTATCACTCCTGGACGAACCCGCACACCTACGGCGAGGCGGGCCGGATGCCCGAACGGCTGATCGTCGCGACCAGCGGGCGCGGCGCGGTCCCCGAGTACCGGCTGGGGAAGGCGGACATCCAGCTCCACCTGCGGCCCGGGAAAGTCCGGACCGGCGCCTTGCGGTCGCTCGCCGCTGCGCCGAACACCTTCGCCATCGAGTCGTTCATCGACGAGTTGGCCGAAGCGGCGGGCACCGACCCCATCGACTTCCGCCTCGCCCACCTCGACGACGAACGCCTGCGCGGCGTGCTCCGAGCGGCCCGGGAGCTGAGCGGTTGGGATGCGCGGCCGCCCGAGCCGGGGCGAGCCCTCGGCGTCGCGTGCGCGGCCTACCACGGCACCTACGTCGCCGAGGTGGTCGAGGCGCGAGCGCGCGCGGGCGGGCGGGTGCGCGTCGGGCGCGTGTGGTGCGCGGTCGACGCGGGCCACCTCGTGCATCCGGACGGCGCGCGAAACCAGGTCGAGGGCGCGGTGACGCAGGCGCTGAGCTGGGCGTTGTTCGAGTCGCTCGCGCACGAGGACGGCCGGGTGCTGGCCTCGTCCTTCGCCGACTACCCCATCGCCACCGCCCGGGACGCGCCGGAGGCGATCGAGGTGACGTTCATCGGCCGCGACGAGGTGCCACCGACGGGCGTCGGGGAACCAGGAGCGGTGCCGTTCGCCGCTGCCCTCGCGAACGCCGTCTATCGCGCCTGCGGCGTCCGCGTCCGCGAGCTGCCGCTGCGCACCTGATATCCGGCAGCGGCTCCGCCCACCGGCAGCACGACTCGAGCGCGGAATGGCTACCGTAGATCGCCGGAGGTCGAACGTCCTGCGGGCCGCGGTCATCCTCTCGTTCTTCGTCGCCGCGACGGCCCGCGCCGACGGCGTCTATCGGCTCGATCCGCCGGTCGACATCCCGGTGACCGCCGCGAGCTACCTGACCTTGCTCGTGGGCTATTCGTTCGCCGCGGACTTCATCCGTCCGCGCTGCCCCTGCAACTCGAGGGAAATCAATGCGTTCGATCGGGGCGTCGTCGGCAACCACAGCGACGCGGCCGACCTCGTCTCCACCCTCACCGTGGTCGGCGCGGTCGCGGCGCCTGCCTTCTACGACTGGGATAAGGATCGCTTGACCGTGGGGTTCTTCGACGACGCGGTGGTGCTGGTCGAGACCTTGGGCGTCAACGCCGCGCTCGTGACCGTCGCCAAGGATGTCGTGCAGCGCCCGCTGCCGCGCACCTACGCCGGCGACCCGGCGCTCCTCAACAGCCCTGGCGGTTACCGTTCGTTCTACTCGGGGCACACCTCGACCGCCTTCGCCGCCCTCGGCTACCTCGCGTACACGCTGCGCCTCCACGGCGTGCGCGGCGCCTGGCCCTGGATTCTCGACGCGGTCGTCGGCACCAGCGTCGCCGCCGAGCGGGTCCTCGCGGGTCGCCACTTCTACACCGACGTCATCGTCGGCGCGGCCGCTGGCGCGCTCGTCGGCTGGGCAGTACCGGCGCTACACAGGAAGAGCGGTCTCGTCCTCTCCGCGGGGCGCGTCGGCGAAAACGGGGTCCTGTTCAACCTCGCGGGGGTCTTCTGAACGGACGGTCAGTGCGGCGCCGGGAGGTTGCCGCCGCGGCCGCGCTTGAAGAGGAAGAGGAGCGGCAGCGCTGCTATTCCCAGCACGGCGATGATCCGAAACAGATCGACATAGCTCAGGAGCATCGCCTGCTGCTCCAGCATTCCGGCGAGAGCCCGCAGAGCGGTCTCGCGCGGATGGACGGCGTGCGCCTGCGCGAAGTGGTGCGTGAGCCCCACGAGAGCGGTGCGGGTCGACTGTGAGGTCGCGACCAGGTGCGCGCCGAGCCTGGCGTGGTGCGTCTGCCGGCTCCGGTCGAGAATCGTCGTCAGAATCGCGATGCCGAACGATCCCCCGAGCTGTCGGAAGAGGTTGTACAGCCCCGAGCCTTGCGCCAGGTCGCGCGTCGGCAGGGTGGCGAGCGCCAAGAGCGACAGCGGCACGAACTGCAGCCCGATGCCCGCGCCGCGCCAGACGAGCGGCCAGAAGAAGGCGCCCTCCGGCGTGTTCAGGGTGAAGCGCCCCGAGAACGCCCACATCGAGTAGATGGTCAGGAGCATCCCCGCGCCGACCAGAAACCGGCGGTCGATGCGATTCGAAAGCTGACCGACGAGCGGCATCATCGCCGCCGATGCGAGCCCCCCTGGAATCAGGATGATGCCCGTCTGCTCCGCGGTGAAACGTTCGAGGATCTGCCAGTACTGCGGGAGAGCGAAAACGGTGCCGTACAGCACGAAGCCCAGGCCGAAGGCGTAGATGGTGCCCGTGGTCAGATTGCGCTGCCGGAGGAGGCGGAGATCGACCGCCGGATGCCGGTTGTGCGGGCGCAGCTCCCAGTAGACGAAGAGGACGAGCCCGACGGCGGCGAGGACGGTCATTTCGCGGATGAACGGCGACGAGAACCAGTCCTTCTCCTGGCCCTTCTCCAGCAGCGTCTGCAGCGCCCCGAGCCCGACCGCGAGCAAGCCGATGCCGATGAGGTCCATCCGCCGCCGGCCGGCCGACGCGGGCGAGTCGGGCACGTACAAGCCACTCAGGAGCGCTGCCACTACCCCGATGGGCAGGTTGACGAAGAAGATGAACGGCCACGAGTAGCGGTCGGTGAGAAAGCCGCCCAAAGTCGGCCCCAGAGTCGGCGCCATGATCACGCCGATGCCGAACATCGCTTGGGCGAAGCCCTGCTGCTTCTCGGGGTAGATCTCGATCAGCGTCGCTTGCGCCGTCGACAGGAACGCCGCGCCGCCCGCCCCCTGGAGGACGCGGAATCCGACCAGCATCAGGAGCGACCGGCTCAGGCCGCAGCCGAGCGAGCTCAGCGTGAAGAGCACGATCGAGCCGGTCAGGTAGCGCTTGCGCCCGAACCAATCGGAGAGCCATCCGGTCAGCGGCAGGACGATGACGTTCGAGATGATGTAGCCGGTCGCCACCCACCCGATTTCGTCGAGCGTCGCGCCGAGCGACCCCTCCATGTGCGGGAGCGCGACGTTGACGACCGAGATGTCCAGCACCTCCATCAGGGTCGCCGCCATCACCGCGAGGGTGACGATCGCCCTCGTCCCCGGGGAGAGCGTCTCGGCGAGCGCCCCGGCCTTCGCGGGTCCGCCGTTCGCCTCGCTCATGGATCGAGGCCCAGCTTCGCACTCGGGTGGCGATTTCGCTCCCGCTTGGCATAAGGCGTCCCGCCCACCTGGACGGTCACCTCGACGCTCATCCCGGCGCGCAGGCGGGGGAGGTCCGGTGGGAGGCGCACGAAGGCGAGCCGCACCGGCACCCGCTGGACGATCTTCACGAAGTTCCCGGTCGCGTTCTCGGGCGGCAGGAGCGAGAAGCGCGCCCCGGTGCCGCCGGAGAAGCTCTCCACCCGCGCCTTCAGCGCGCGGCCCGGGTAGGCGTCGACCGACACGTCCGCCGGCTGGCCGACCCGCATCCGCTCGAGCTGCGTCTCCTTGAAGCTCGCGACGACGTACACCCGGTCGGGCACCAATTCCGCGACGGTCTGCCCGGGCTGGACGAGCGTGCCGACGTGCGCGGTCAGGTTCGAGACGACCCCGTCGACCGGCGCGACGAGCCGCGTCTCCTCGAGCGCCAGCTTCGCCAGCGCCAGACGCGCCTTCGCCGCCGTCGCCGCGTCCGCCGCGAGACGCGCGGTCGCGTTTGCCGCCTGGATGCGCGCCGCGACGGGCGCCGCCGCCCCCAGCTCGCCCCGCTGGCGCGCCACCGTCTCCCGCGCCGCCACCTCCGCCTGCCGGGCCTGCGCCAAGAGCGCTCGCGCGCGCGCCCACGCCGCCTTCGCCTCGGCCGCGCTCGCCCGCGCCGCATCGAGCTTCGCCTCCGGAATCGCCCGCGCCCGAAAGAGGCTCTGCGCCCGCCGGTCGTCCAGCCGCGTCCGGCGCTCGGCCGCCGCCGCCTGGCGCACCGCCGCCGCGGCCGCCGCCACCTCGGCCTTCGCGCCAGCCAGGTTCGCCGCCGCCCGAGTCACCGCCGCGCTCGAGCTCGAATAGCCGCCCATCGCCTGAGCGGCAGCGCTCTCGGCTTGGGCTTGCGCCGCTAGGGCCTTCTGCTCCGCGGAATCGAACGCGGCGTGCGCCTCGGCCAGACGCGCCTGGTATTGCGCGCCCTCCAGCTCGACCAGGACCTCTCCCGCCCGCACGTGCTGGTCGTCCAGCACCGTCGCGCGCGCGATGCGCCCGCCGACCTCCATCGCGAGCGGCACCACGTCCGATTCGATCTGCGCGTCGTCGGTCGATTCCTGACCGAGATGCGAGAAGTGCCACCACGCCCAGGCGCTGGCGAGCGCGACGGCGCAGGCGAGCAGAATCCAGGCAGGCTTCGGCCGCCGCCGCTTCGGCTCGGGCGGAGCTTCCGCCGGGCTCGGAGGTCCCTCCGCGGGGGAATCGGCCGCCGCTGCCGATTCTCTGGTGCCGTCGAGGTCCCCCATCGACCCGAAAAGCTGGCGACGGCCGTTTCGCCGGACAAGCGACGGATCGAGCGCCAGCAGCGGACGCCGGGGAATCCGGGGATTGCCAGCTTCGAACCTTGCGTTACGGTAATCATCCGGTCAGGTGCGCCCGGCGGGCGCCCTATCCTTCTCCGAGGACTTTCTTGTGGCCAAGCGCGACTACTACGAGGTGCTCGGGGTCGAACGCGCCGCGAGCGACCAGGAAATCAAGAGCGCCTTTCGCAAGCTCGCCCACCAGTTCCACCCGGACAAGAATCCGGGCGACCGGCAGGCCGAGGAGCGATTCAAGGAAATCAACGAGGCGAACGAAGTCCTCTCCGACCCGCAGAAGCGAGCTCAGTATGACCGCTTCGGGCATGCAGGAGCGCAGATGCCCGCCGGCTACGGCGAGCCGTTCGGCGCGAGCATGGCCGACATCTTCGGGGACTTCTTCGGCGACATGTTCGGCGGCCGCCGCGGCGGGCGCACCAGCCGCCGGCGCGGCCACGACCTGCGCTACAACCTCGAGGTCAGCTTCGAAGAGGCGGCGTTCGGCACCAACGCGACCATCCGCATCCCCCGCCACAAGACCTGCGAGGCCTGTGGCGGCAGCGGCGCCCGCCGCGGAACGAGCGCCCGGCGCTGCTCGACCTGCGGCGGCGCGGGCGAGGTCCGTTTCTCGCAAGGGTTCTTCTCGGTCGCGCGCACCTGCCCGGCGTGCGAGGGCAAGGGCACCGTCATCCCCGATCCGTGCCCGGAGTGCCGGAGCGCCGGGCGCGTCGTCTACCAGGCGGCGGAGACGATTCCGGTTCCGGCGGGCGTCGACGACGGCGCGCGCTACCGGCTCGCCGGTCGCGGCGACGAGGGGGAGGACGGCGGCCCTCCTGGAGACCTTTACATCCACGTGTCGGTCAAGGAGCACCCGCTCTTCACCCGCGAGGAATCGGACGTCATCTGCGAGCTGCCGATTTCGTTCACGCTGGCGGCGCTCGGCGGCAAGGTCGAGGTCCCGACGCTCGACGGCAAGGTGCAGATGTCGATTCCGGCGGGCACCCAGAGCGGGAAGAACTTCCGCCTGCGCAACAAGGGCATCACGCGGCTGGGCGGCGTCGGCCGGGGCGACCAGATCGTCCAGGTCACCGTCGAGGTTCCTCGCCACCTGACGAAGAAACAGCGCGAGCTGGTCGAGCAGCTCGCCCAGTCGATGGGCGAGGCGCAGCACCCGAGGTCGCGCTCGTTCTTCGACAAGGTCAAGGAGCTGTTCGGCGCCGAGCCGGGCGCCGAGGCGAGCGACGTCGAGTCGACCGGGTGAGCGTCGACGGTCGCCTCGGACCGATCGGTCCGATCGGTCCGATCGGTCCGATTCGCGCTCAGGCGTGCAGCGCGGCGACGATTCGAAAAGCGTCCCAAGCCCACATCAACAAGACGAGCGCGGCGAAGGTCCAGGCCGGAGGCGCGCGCGACAGCCACCCGGTCGCGGGTCCGGGAAGTATCCGGCGCAAGAGCGGAGCCAGCGCGAGGAGCACCGCGCCCGCGAAGAAGACGAACGCGAACGGGTTCTCGTGCCAGGCGAGTCCGACCTGCCCGCGGCAGAGGGCGCAGAAGCCGTGGGTCAGGCCGCAGCCGGGACAAGGCAGCCCCGTCCAGCGGCGCATCGGGCACACGACGGTGTGCGGAAGCCCTGCCGGACCCAACAGGGCGCCGAGGGCGAGCGCCGCCAGGGCCACGCCCGACCATCCGCCGCGCAAGGTCCGCGCGGGCACGTCAGCGCGCCGGGGTCAGCGCGGCCGACGGGTCCACCGGGATGGCGTTCTTCAGCTCGCTCGCCTTGATGAGCCAGACGATGAGCAGCACGAGCGTCGCGAGGCCCGCTAGGTAGTTCAAGATCGGGACCAGGCAGCAGACGGTCGCAATCGAGTAGGCCAGGGCGATGCCGTAGCCGCAGTCGCCGACGTCCGTGCGCCCGATCGACGCGAAGTAGGCTTGGTAGCTCTGCGCGAGCTTCGGGTGAACGAAGAAGTTCCACACCAGGTTGAAGCAGGGGATGAGCAAGAGCCACACCATCCCCGGCTCTTGCTTGCGGAACTCCGGCGGCACGCGCTTGAGGCAGGTCGAGAGGAACCAGGCGATCAGCGCCGAGATGCCGAGGCCGACGAGGAGCCCGACGAGCGCGACGATCAACACGATGCCCTCGGCGAGAGCGCCTGAGTCGAGGTGGTTCGGGAAGCCCATTTCTTCCTCCGGGGAATTTGGGGTGGACGCTACCGGTCCAGGTAAGGGAGAGCGATGGTGAAGGCCGTGGTCGCGAGCCAGACGAGCCCGAACAAGCCGCCCGCGACAATGCCAATCCAGGCGTGGACCTTGCCCTTGACGACGGGGTTCGCCCTGGCGCGTTTGAGCCCGATGATGCCGAGGACGAACCCGGCGATGCCGATCGGGAAGCAGGGGATCAGCGCGAACACGCCGCAGTAGTAGGCGATGAGCGCCGGAACGTTCTTGTACGGAATCAGCCCTCCGGTCGCGTCGCCGGTGGGCAAGGCGCCGGCGGGCACGGGGACCACCGGCACGGCAGGGGGCTGATACGGGTTCGACTCCGACATCCGAAGCCTCGGCTCGTGCCCGACGGCGCATCGAGCGTGCGGCGCCGATCGAAAGCAGAGTCGCCGCTCGGTTGTCAAATGGCGGGCAACTGCTTCTCGGGCTCAACCTACCGGGCCGCAGGGCCAACGCCGCTCATCTCGGGCGCAGTCGCGGGACGAGCCGGTCGGGAGCTCGAGCGAGGTGCGTCGACCCGACAAGCAGTTAGCGAGCGACTGCGGCTACTTCTTCTTGGCGAAGAGGTCGGCGAAGGTGCCGAAGCCCTTGCCGCTGGCGGGCTTCTGGGTCTCCATCCACGCGCGCACCTCCGAGCGCTCCTCGGCCTGAGCGGCAGCGGTAGCGGAGAGCCGGACCTTGCCGTCGCCGCGCACTTCGACCACCGCCGCTTTCAGGGGGGAACCCAAGGGGAACGCCTTGCGCAGGTCGGCGCCCTTGGGCAGGTCGAGCTCGTTCGTCGGCACCAGGCCGCGGCCCGCCGCCCAGCGGACGAAGAGCCCGAACGACTCGATCTTGTCGACGGTCGTCTCCAGCACCGAGCCGACCGGCGGCGCGGCCATCTCCTCCGGCTTGCGGGCACCGGCGGCTGGCGTCGCCGTCTCGAGCGGCCGGCGGCCGAGGATCTTCGGCTGGCGGCTGGGGCTGCGCTTTGCGGGAGCGCTCACGCCAGCCGGCGGCGGTTCCGTCGTGCGATCCGGCGCCTTGGCTGGTGCGTTGGCCGGAGCAGATGGACGGGCTGCCGCGGCGTGCATCCGGCGCACCCGGAGGCCGCCCGGTTTCGTCTGGATCACCGGCTTCGGCGGCGCAACGGGGACGACTTCGGTTTCGGGAGGCGGGAGCGCTTGCGGTGCCATGCCGGGCTCGATGGCCGGCGCGGGCTCGGACGCCGGCACCTCTTGCCCCACGTCGCCGACGATCGACTCGAGCTCCTCCTTCGGGACGAACGAGAGCGAGACGCGCTGGTTCTCGCGGTCGACGCTCTCGATGCGCACCGCGACGTCGTCGCCCGGCTGGACCATCTCCGACGGGTGCCCGATGCGCTTGCCGAAAGCGCTGACGTGGATGAGCCCGTCGACCCCGGGAACGATTTCGACGAACGCGCCGAACGGCTGCACCCGTTGGACGACGCCCCGGACCAGGTCGCCTTCGGTCAGGTCGGCGAGCGCGTCCCACGGGTCGGCCGCGAGCTTGCGCATCGACAGAGCGATGCGCTCCGACCGGTCCTTCGGCCCGGGCGGCTCGAGGCGCAGCACCTCGACCTCGACCGTCTGCCCCGCCCGCACGAGGTCCTGCGGCTTCTGGTGGCCGTAAGCGATTTCGCTCGCCGGCACGAGCCCTTCGAGACCGCCGATGTCGACGAAGGCGCCGAAGTCGCGGACGTTCGTGACGGTGCCGGTGAAGCGCGCGCCGACCTCGAGCTGCGTGCGGGTCCTCGCCGCACGCTCGGCCAGCTCCTCCTCGATGAGCGCCCGATGGGAGAGGACGACGTCGCGGCTTCCGCGCAGCTCGCTGACCCGGAACGGCAAGCGCAGGCCGATCATCGTCCGCGGATCGTCGATGCGCTTGACGTCCATCTGCCCGAGCGGGCAGAAAGCCCGGGTGCTCGCGACCTCGACCACGTAGCCGCCCTTGTTGACCTCGACGATGAGGCCCTCGACCGGTACCCCTGTGCGGTAGGCCTCTTCCAGGGCGAGACGGGCGCCGGGGCCCTTGCCGAGGCTCTTCGCCAGGATGACGATGCCGTCCTCGAACCGGGCGACGTAGAGCTCGACCCGGTCGCCCGTCTGGACCTGCGGCTCGCTCCCGCGTTCGGCGAATTCCGCGAGCTCCGCGAGCCCGTCGAGGCCGTCGCCCAAATCGACGATGACGCGCTCCTTGCCGACCTGGGTGACGGTGCCGGTCACCTTCTCCCCCGGCGAAAGGCGGCGCGGCGCCTTGCGCTGGCTCTGCTCGAACAGCTCGGCGAACGATTCCTCGTGCTCCTGGTCGACCACTAAGTCACCTCGGGCGGCCGCTATTCCGGGCCGAAACGAGCGCGATGTAGCAGATGCGAGTTGAGCGCGCCACGCGACCGATGCTTACGCCTTCAAGGCATGGGGGCCAAAGCGCGCCTGGGCGAGCGGCTCTGGTGGTCGGCGGTGCTGGGAATCGCCACGGGAATCGCGACTTTCGCGGCGGCGCGGCTGGCCGCCTGGGCATGGGCGCAGGCGCGCGGGCACCCGCCGCCCAAGCCGGTGGGGCTGCTCACGTCGGTCGCCAGCCGCACGAGCGAGCGCGCGGCCCGCGGGATGGGGTTCTAGGTAGCGTTCTTCTCGACCGAGCGATTCACCGCTTCGTGATTCGGCGCCAGTCGACCAACGCGCTCTGGCGCGCGTCGGGCTGGCAAGTCGGGCAGAACTCGGCGTCGTGCCCGTGGACGCCGGCGCTGCGCAGCTTCGTTCCGCACCGCGGGCACGGCTCGCCGTGGCGGCCGCGCACCATCAGGAAGTCGCGCAGCTTCTCGTCGAGCGCGGGCCGGCGTTCCGCGATGGTGCGCCGCGCGCGGTCGAGGACCCGCACGATGGCGTCGTGCAGCTCGTCGAGTTGCGCGTCGCCAAGGCCGCGGACCATCGTCTTCGGATGCAGCCGCGCCTCCCACAGCACCTCGTCGGCGTAGGCGTTGCCCATCGCGTCGAGCGCCGACTTGTCCATCAGGAACACCTTCACCTGGTCGCGCCGTTTCTTCGCGAGCGCGCGGAAGGCCTCGCGGGTGAACGCCTTCGGGTCGAGCACGTCGAGACCGATCGTCGCGAGCCCTGGGACCACCGACCACGCGCCGCGCGGGATGACGTAGACCTTTCCCATCTGCACGTCGTCGCGGTAGCGCAGCTCGCGTCCGTCTTCGAGCGCGAACGCGACGGCGAGGTCGGCGGGCGATTTCGTCGTCGCGGGCGCGATCGCGAATCGCCCGGCGAGCATCGGCGACACGACGAGGTCGAGCGCCGGCTCGCCACGCAGGTCGAAGAGCACGAAGTGCGCCCGACGCGACACGCCCTCGATCCGTTGGCCCGCGAGCAGCGCTTCTGGCGAGCCCTCCATCGCCACGCGCAGGACGACCGGCTTTCGCACGCGCACGCCCGCGAGCCGCGCGCCCGCGAGCTCGCGCGCGAGAATCGGCACCACGTACTCGAGGTCCGGTCGCTCCGGCACCCCAAGAGGATAGCCGCTACTGCGGCGAGAGCTGCGCGATCATTCGCTTCGCGAAACCGTCGAAGGCCGAGTCCGCGTACATCACCTGGTTCTGCTCGAGCGCGGTGAGCCGCGACTGGAAAGCGGCGAGGTCGGCCGCCGACGCGCCGTGCGGGTCCTGGTCGGCGGCGGCGACGAGGTCGAGCGCGAGCTGCGACCACGCCTTCGCCTTCTCGGTCCACGGCGCGACTTCCTTGACCAGCGCCGGGTCGGCCGAGGCGAGGCCCGCGTCGATGCCGCGAAGCTTCGTCAGGAACGCGACCAGCACCGTTTCGCCCGCGTGCGGATCCGCCTCGTACGCCGCGATGTCCGCACGCAGCTCGGGAGCGCTGGCGCTCTGGCCCGTCGACGAGAAACCGATGCCTTCCGCCTGCGCGGCGAAGAAGGCGAAAGCGTCGTTCGGCCCGCCGGCCGCGACCTCGACGCCACGCTCGAACGCGCGCTCCGGGTCGTACTTCGCCGGATTCCACGCCAGCTCGGCGATGCTCGCCAGCGCGACGAACGACGCGCGCGCATTGACCATCGCGTTGCCGCCGTAGGCCGAGAGCTTGGAGAAGATCGCCGGGTCGCGGCCGGTGATCGGCAGCATCTCCAACGGCCCGACGGCGTTGCCCGCTCCCGCGACCGGGTAGTTGTCGACGAGCGCCGGCGGCCGGCCCAAGAGCTCCGTCGCGAGCGACACGTCGGCCGGCGAAACCGCGGGCGAGACGACCTCGGCGCCGGTCCAGCCCAGCTCGATCGACGGCGGCAAGGTCTTCAACTGCGCGACGGTCGCCGTGTCCTGCTGCATCATCGCCGTCGAGTACGCGTTCGGCACCACCGCGAGCGACGCCGGCTCGGGAAGCGACGCGAGGTGCGTCGCGACCTTCCGGATGAAGTCGGCCTGAAGGACCCCGTACGCCCTCCCGGTCGCCTGGTCCGCTGAGTCGAGCGTCTCGTCGGTGTCATCGAACGCCAGGACGAAGCAGCGCACGCCCGCCGCGTAGAGCGAGTCGTATTTCGCATCGAGCAGTCCGAGCTGCGCGGGATCCGAGTAGGTGACGTGGCCGCCCGGCTCCAGCTCCCAGCAGAACTCGACGCCGCGCGCCTTCGCGTAAGCGGCGATGGTCCGCGCCTGCGCGAGCTCGCCGTCGTCGTCGGTGTACGGCTGGGCCCAGAGGAACGTCGACAGGTAGTCCGCCTTGGGCGCGTGCGTGTAGACGTTCATCCGGAGCGCCGCCGCTCGGCGCACGGCGGCGAGGCGCGACTCGAGGTCCCACTGCCAGCCGTAGAAGCCTTCCATCACGGTGCGCTGCTGCACGACCGGCGCGTCGATGATGCTCGCCCGCGGAAGCTCGCCGCCGGTCGCGTGCTCGAGGAGCTCGGTCAGGGTCGACAGCGCTCGCGCCTGGCCCGTCTCGGTTCCGGCGATCGACGCCATGCCGTCGCTGATGACGAGGGCGTAAGCGTCGTCGCTTTGCGGCACCGCCGCCTTGCACCGCGATTTCGCTTCGCTGAACGCCGACGTGCCGAGAAAGCGGATCGTGAACCCGCTCGCGCTTGCGCTCGCGCCGGAGCCGCCGGCGGGCTTCGTGTCCTCGGAAAGGCGCGTGTCGGCGAGGAAGTCGCTCCAGGTGCCCGACAGCGGCGTGCCTCGTCGCGTCACGTGCGCGGGCAGGGCGACGGGGCTTCCGCTCGTCCGGACCACGACCGGCTGGGGAGAGAGGTGCAGGTCGGCGTCTTCGGCGCCGCACAGCGCGGCGTTCGAGAAGCCGGCCCACGCATCGGTTGGCGACGGCGAGCAAGCGAGACAGGCGAGCGTTGCGGCGGCGAGCAGAACCCGAGCGCGCATGCGCCGGATCAAATCGCACGATGGCGCGGCCAGAGCAAACGGCGCGAGCGTCGATGGACCTCCGGTGCCGGGTCGGCTCGAGCGGGATTCCGAAGCGGTGAGTCAGCTCTCCGGGTCTTTCGGCGGTTCCGACGTTTCTGGCTCGGGCGTTTCGTCGGGGAACGTCCACAGCTCGGCGAGTGAAATCTCCAAGCCGGGAAATGTCTCCGGGCGGAAGACGTCGTCGTCCGCGAAGCTCTTGAAGCGCCAGTCGCCCTCGACCAGCACGAACCGCTGCAGCGACCGCTCGTCGGGGTCGATGATCCAGTATTCGGGCACCCCGATGGATTGGTACCACGTGAGCTTCTGCACCCGGTCGTAGCGGCCGCGGCCGGGCGAGACGATTTCGACCGCGAGATCGGGTCGGCCCTGCTCGAGCGCGATCGGGTGCCCTGGATTCCCCTTGGCGAAGAACTGCACGTCCGGCATCACGCCGCGCTTGGCGCTCACCTGCACCTTGTAGCCCGACGCAAGCACTCGGCCGGCTCGCCGCGTCAGTGTCCAGTTCATCAAGCGCATGATGATCATCGCGACGATGTGTTCGTGAATCTGGTTGGGCACTTCCGTCTCCTCGAAGAAGCCATCGATGAGCTCGCGACGGTCGTCATCGGGGAGGGCGACGAAGTCTTCCCAGGTGAACGGGCCTTCTGATGGGCGCCTGGCGGGGTTGGGATTCCACATCGGGATCGCCTCCGGCGGAAAGTATGGGCGTGGGGACGGACATGGCGCAACCGCGCGCCTGCCCGCCGCAACCCAAGCCGTAGGATGGGTGGAGCGCAGCGTAGCCCATCGTTTGCGGCCGTGGATGATGGGCTCTGCTCACCCATCCTTCGCGGCAGGCGGCTCCGGCCGAGCAGCTCGAGCCGGCTCGGCGCCGCTATTAATCGTTGCAAAAGTATCTGCACCTCGCATCATCAGTCGTGGCACGGGCGTCCCCGCCCGGGTAGCCTTCGTTGTGGCTTTCACAGGCGAGGACGCCTGGGCCATGAGACTCCGACTGCGACTACTTTCGAAACGATTGATACAGCACGCTGCGCATCGCGGCTTCGACGCGAGGGAGCGCTTCCTGGATTTCGCGGACGTTGGTGGCGCCGACGGAGAGCCGGAACCAGCCGGACTCGTCGGGGTAGCCGAACGCCTGGAACGGGACGACGGCGAAAGCGGCCTTGTCGAGCAGGAGCGCTCTGATCTGATCGTTGGTCGTGATGCCACCCTTGCCGACGAGGTCGAACTGCACGGTCAGGTAGATCGCGCCCTGCGGGGAAATCGCCCGCACCGGCAGGCCGCGCGCGCCCAGCGCGGTCAGGCCGTCGTAGAGCGCGCTCAGCCGTTCGTCGACGCGCCGGCGCATCTCGACGAGCGCCGCCCGAGTCGCCGCGTCGTCATCGAGGAACTTCGCGCACGCGACCTGCTCCGCCTTGGGCGCCCAGGCGCCGACGTGGCCCAGCACGTCCCGCATCCGCGCGATGATCGCCGGCGGCCCGACGCCCCAGCCGACGCGGATGCCGGTCGCCGCGAACTCCTTGGAGACGCCGTCGACGAAGACGGTGTACGCCGCGATCTCCGGGACCAGCTCCACCGGCGTCGCGTGCTTCTCGCGCAGCGCCAGCTCCCAGTAGATCTGGTCGTAGAGCAGGATGATCGGGTTCGCCCCGCGCGCCGAGCGGCGGCGGTTCTCTTCGACGATGCCCTTCGCGATCGCCTCGAGCTGGGCGGCGGGCATCATGGTGCCGGTCGGGTTGAGCGGGCTGCACAGGGCGACGAGCCGCGCGTCGGCGAGGTGCGGCGCGAGCTCCTCGGCGGTCGGCATGAAGCCGCGGTCGGCGCTCGTCTTCACCGGGACGCCGCGCGCGCCGACGAGGTGCACGTAGTGGTTGTTGTTCCAGCTCGGCACCGGGTAGACGACGGTCTCGCCCGCGTCGATGACCGACCGGTAGACGCCGTAGATGATCGGCCGCGCGCCGCCGGCGATGACGATGCTCTCGATCGGGTACGCGAGGCCGAGCTTGCGCTGGTAGAGGCGCCGCACGCTCTGCCGGAGCGCGAGGACGCCGTCGCTCGGCGGGTAGTTCGTCTCGCCCGCTTCGAGCGCGCTCGCGATGCCGCGGCTGAGCACCGGCGGGAGCGGGAACTCGCTCGTCTTGAAGTCGCCGACGGTCAGGTTGCAGGTCTTCGTGCCGCTCGCTTCGAGCGCCCGGATGTCCGCGGCGATGCGCAGGATTTCGCTCCCGATGATGCCGCGCGCCATCGTGCCCACGACCGCGCCCTCGGTGAACGAGCCCAGCTTGTCGGAAAGGTCCAGCGCCATCAGCAGCCTCCTCGTCGCGCGGGGCGGACCATACACCCAAGCCATGCCCTTCCGGTTGACGCACCTGCGCCCGGTCGATCGTCGAAGGGCAGAGGCTCGTCCATGTCCGATCGGACCGATCGGTCGGATCGGTCCGATCGGTCGTCTTGAGGCAGCGGCGAGTCGCGTGGCCGATTCGCTCGGCACGGTTCCCGCGCCTCGTTCGCGCGAGGCGACTATGCTGCGCGACCATGACCGGGAAGAACCCGCGCGGCTCGCGCATCCGATGGCTCGTTCGCCTCCTCGTCGCGTCGCTTCCGGTGCTGCTCTTCAGCCTGCCGGCCCTGGCGCGGTTCGGCGGCGGCGAGCACTTCGGCGGCGGCAGCTTTGGCGGCGGCTTCCACGGCGGCGGGTTCCACAGCGGCGGCAGTGGCAGCGGCGGGGGCGGGCTCTTCTACGTCGTCTACTACGCGCTCCAGCTCACCATCGATTACCCGAAGTTCATGCTCCCGCTGTGGGGCGTGGTCATCGTCGGCTACATCTACTTCCACCGCAACGTGGTGAGCCGCGACGACGACGAGCCGGTGCGGCCGATCCGCCGGCTCGAGACCGCGCGCGTCTCCTTCGACAAGCCCGACGACCAGCTCGGCAAGCTCAAGGGCCGCGACCCGGCGTTCGACGAGGACGCCTTCCTGAACCGCACCCGCCGGGTCTTCCACGAGCTGCAGGAGGCATGGTTCTTCCGCCATCTCGAAAAGGCGCGCCAGTACATGAGCGACGGCCTCTTCCGCCGCTACGACACGCTGGAAACGATCATGCGGCTCGAAGGTCGGCGCGACGCGCTCGCCGACGACAAGGTGACGCGCGCGCGCATCGTCGGCGTGGAAGAGACGGCGGCCTTCGACATCATCACCGTGCGCATCGACGCGACCATCCGCGACACCGACGTGCCCGCCGATCGCACCGACGACCAGGCCCGCGCGGCGGCGGCACGCCAGGGCGCCGAGCCGTTCACCGAGATGTGGACCTTCGTCCGCCGCCTGGGCGCGAAGAGCCGTCCCGGCTTCGACGTGAGCGAGGGCCACTGCCCGAACTGCGGCGCCGACTTCAAGGGCGGCGAGTCGAACACCTGCGAGTACTGCAAGGCCATCGTCAACAGCGGCAACTACGACTGGGTGCTCGCGGACATCACCCAGCTCGACGAGTACGTGCGCTCGGGCCGCACCGCGCCGGGCATCGAGGCTCTGCTCGGGCGCGACCCGGACGCCGCGCCGGAGATTCTGGAAGACCGGGCGCAGCTCCTGTTCTGGAAGTGGCTGCACGCGTTCGCCGCGAGCGATCCGAAAATCCTCCAGAAGGTGGCCAGGAGCGGTTTCGTCGACGGGGTGCGCTCCCAGCTTGCGGCGCTGACCGCGCAGGGCACGCACGCGGTCGTCAAGGTGCCGGCGGTGGGCGGCGCGGACGTGGTCGCGGTCGAGGTCGACGACGACGGATGGGACCGGGTGCACGTCGACATCCGCTGGAGCGGCATCGTCGCCCTGGAGCCAGGCGACGCGCTCGGGCGGCTGACGCAGCGGCCCAGGCGGCACGTGCTCCAGATGATCCGCCGGACCGGCGCGACGACCGACCGCGGCGCCGGGCTCGCGACCGAGCGCTGCGGCAACTGCCAGGCGCCGCTGACGAACAGCGATTCGACGATCTGCGAGTACTGCGGCCACGACCTCGCCGGCGGCGAGAAGGATTGGCTCGTCGAAGCGCTGGTGCCGTACCTCTCCTGGTCGCGGCCGCTGAGCTCCGACGACGGCGGGCCCGTCATCCGCCTCGGCGGCGCGTCGCGCGGGCACGTCTTCGGCACCATGAGCGAGCGCACGCGCCTCCTTCAGGTGCTGACGGCGCTCGCGAAGGCGGACGGCCTCGTCGATTCCGGCGAGCGGCGCATCCTGCGCAAGTGCGCGCAGCGCTGGGGCGTGCCGTGGGACCGCGTCGAGGTGATGCTCTCGAGCGGCTCGTCGTTCGGGCTCGAAGGGCTCGACCGCATTCCACCGGAGCAGGCCGCGGAGCTGATGAGCGAGCTGACGGAAATGGTCGGCTCGCACGGCGGCCGCGTCCACCCGAGGGAACGCGCGCTCTTGCGCGAGTGCGCCCGCCGCCTCAACGTCCCCGCGGACAAGATGCCGGGCATCCTCGACGGGTGAGCTGAACGAACGATGCCTATTCCGGTTGACGGCACTTGCCCGATTTCACCCACGTGAAGGGCTAGCCGCTTCGCTTAGCGCGGGCCGACGCCCGCAACCCAAGCTCGACCTCGGAGACGTTCGGAATCGTGGCACGGGCGTCCTCGCCCGTGAAAGCCCAGTCGAACCCGCTGGCATGGCAGGTCCCCAAGCGCTCAGGGCGGGGACGCCCGTGCCACGAAGTCGTGCTACGTGGCGCCGAGAATCTGCGCGCCGCGCGAGCCTTTCGAGGCTTAGTAAGGCAGGTAGACGGTAATCGTGGCGTTCGCGGTGAACCGCGCGTGGAGCGAGCCGAAGCTCTTTTCGGCCCGCGGAGCAAGCGGCTCCAACCGAAGGTTCCGGGATGGCTGATCCACGCGCCTTCCGCGGGAGCCGCTTGCTCCGCATCCGGCGACGGCGCCGGGAACGGCGAAGAATCTAGGAGTCAGATGCCCGAGCGACCAGCCGGGGTCCGGGCAGGCGGGCTGCGCGCCGACGACACCGATCCCGACAGTCGTCGCTCACGATGGGCGCGTTGCCGACACCAGCGTCGTCGCCATCCACGGGCCGCCGTACCAGAAGCGGAGGCCGAGGCCGCGCCGCGAAACGCTGAACCCCGCCTGCTCGAGCGAGCCCGCGTAGTCCGCGGCGTACCGGATGTCGGCGACGAGGACGCGGCCGCCGGGCTTCACGACGCGAGCGATCTCGGCCACTGCCTTCGCGCGTCCCGCCGCGTCGGGCACGTTATGGATCGCGAGGCTGCTGAGGACGACGTCGAAGCTCGCGTCGGCGAACGGGAGCTGTCGCATGTCCCCCGTGTGCAGCTCGACGCGGTCCAGCACGCCCTCGGCGGCGGCGTTCCTCTCGGTCGTCGCGAGCGCGTTGCCGGACTGGTCCTGCGCCTGCCACAGGTCGATGCCGGTCGCCTTGCCGCCCGACGATAACCGGTCGGCGGCCATCAGCAGCACCGCGCCCCGGCCGCAGCCGACGTCGAGGACGCGCTCGTCACCGCGCCACGGGAGCGCTGCCAGAAGCTCGTCCCACACGGCGAGCTTCCCCTTCCGCGTGGTGTAGACGTAGCTCGCCGCACACGCGACGAGGAAGCCTGCCAGGACGGCCATGCTCACGGTCTGCGCGGGTCGTCGGGCGAGCGCCGCGTGAACCGCCCCCACCCACAGCGGCAGCGAGCCGAGCAGCAGCAGCGCCGGTACGTAGGGCGTGTCGAAGCCGTAGTCGCCTTTTCGCGCGATCATGACGAGCGCAGCAATAGCACGGGGGGAAGGTCGCTGCGGGGACGAAGGGCGGCACGCTGGCTCTTTGGCCTGGAGAGCGCCGCGCCCGCGTCGAGCGGTCCGGCGAAAAGGCGCGCCACGTCGAGCACGATCGCGGCGCCCACGCATGGTGCTCAGGCTTGCACACGAGGCCGGCCGGCGGGCGGGGGCGACGCGATCCCGGTCGATGAAAATCAGCGACCGATCTCTCCGCCGAAGGCCCCGGTCGTCCGAAAAGAGGTCGCTTTCTCTCCGTCGAGGATCCCGGTCGTCCGAAAAAGGTCACTTTCTCTCCGCCGAGGGTCCCGGTCGTCCGAAAAAAGGTCACTTTCTCTCCGCCGAGGGTCCCGGTCGATGAAAAACACCGGCCGATCGAGGAGAAGACGCGCCCGGTCAGTGCATGAGACCGTCCGCCCGAGACGCGCACGGGCCCGATCGAACTGGCCACGGCACCGGTCCGGCAAATCGGCACGGCTGCCGCTCGGCGCACGCGCCCGAAACGCCTCGCCACCCGACAGGCATCCTGCTGAGCATGAACACTTCGATCGCTCACGGCACCGGTCCACTCACCCGGCAGGGCTGCCGCTCGGCATGCGGCGGAAATCGAAAGCCTCGGACCAGCGACTCGCTCGCTCGAGGGTGGCCCAGGACATCGGGCTTTCGGTCGGCGACTTGATCGCGCGTTCCCCGCTTGCTAGGCACTTGCAGAGCCGGCGCATCAACGTCGGCGCTCATCGGCGGGTGTTAGCGAGGGAGCCCCCAGCGCGGACTGCCGAACGGAGGTCGACTCGATGGCCCGACGACCCCGACCTCCGCGATCGCGAACGGCAGAGGTGCTCCCCGCGTCCCTGAACATCACGGACGAGCTCGATGGCCTGGTCGCAGGTCTCCTGGATGCCGGCGTGGACTTCGCGATCTGCGGCGGCATCGCGGTGACCGTTCTTTCGGTTCCCCGCTTCACCAAGGACATAGATTTGCTGGTGCCCGGCCGGGCGCTGGACGCCGCCCTGGCTGTGGCACGAGAGAGGAGTTTCGTGTTCGAAGCCCGGCCGATGACCTTCGATAGGGGCACCCCGCGCGAGCGCACCGTGCGCCGGGTCACGAAGCTGCGCGGCAAGGCGTCGCTGACCCTGGACCTGGTTCTGGTCGAGCCCGCGTTTGGAGCGGTTTGGGATTCCCGCGTCGAGGTCGAATGGCGCGGTCGCCGGATACCGGTCGTCTCCCGTGAGGGGCTGGCGTTCATGAAGCGAATCGCCGGGCGACGCCAGGACCGCGCGGACCTGGTGCTGCTCGGAATGGAGAAGGACGATGGGCCGGAAACCTGAGGCCGACGGGGACCTGTCGCCCGAGGCGGTCGCGCGCCGGCTGCAAGACCTCGCCGAGCTCTACGACCTGGCCACGTCGCTCGCGGGGGCGCGCATCCTGGGACCGGTCCGCGCCGACCCGCCGCGGGCTTCGCGCGGCGGAGCGCCGGAGCACGCAGGGCTTGACCGGCGCGCGGCGCCGAGCTCTCGCCGGCGCCCGCCCGCCCCCAGAGCGTCCAGCAAGGCCGTCGGGAAACGGCGCACGCCGCGCTGAGCGGGAGATCCTGGCGACCCGTGCGCCCGACCGGCCCGTCGGCCCCAGCGAGAAGGGCGCCCGAGCGATGAACGCGCCTTCGATCGACGCGAGACCGCGCTCCATCGAGGTGGTCTCGGCGCCGGTCCGGCCAATCGACAGGGCTACCGCTCGGCTCACGCGCCTGAAACGCGGCGCCACTCGACAGGCCTCCCGACGAGCAGGAGCACTTCGATTGCTCAGGGCACCGGTCTGCCCGATCGACAGGGCTGCCGCTCTCCGTGCGGACGCGAATCGAGGAATCGAGAGCCGACGCTCGCCCGTTCGAATGAGCCTCGAAATGCCGGGCTTTCGGTCGGCCTCTTGACGGCGCTTGCCACGTTGGCTAGGCCACGGATTCCACGTCCTTCGGGCGCGAGGAGGCAAGATGCCAACCATGACCAAGAAAACGGCCACGAAGTCGAAGACCACCGCTTCGAAGGGAACCGCGTCGAAGCGAACGGCGTCGAAGAAGGCGCGCGCGAAGAAGATTCGCCAGATGGCGAAGGGGCAGCCGGTGCCGAAGGTGGAGCACTGCTACGACGTTCGCGACGCGCTCAAGGTCCAGCGGGCGATGAAGAAGTTCCTGCCGGCGCTGAACGAATTCGGGCTGACCGACGAAGAGGTCAAGCTCTTCGTGGCGGCGATCGCGCTGGGGAAGAAGCTCGAGGGCACCGGCCAGCGGCTCTCGCTCGACAAGACCCGGAAGGACCTGAAAGACCTGGTCGGGCCCTACCGGCGCGCGGCCAGGCTCGCCAGCAATGGTCTCAAGGGTCGCGACCCGGAGAAGATGAAGGCGCTGCGGGTGGACGTCGCGTTTCCCGACAACGACAAGCTCCTCGACGCGTACGTCACCGACATCGGGCCGGTGATGAAGCCGCATGCGGCCGAGCTCGCCCGCCGCAAGTTCCCGGTGGCCGAACAGACGAAGCTGGTCGACGCCGCCGCGGCGTTCCATCAGGCCCTCGTCGGCCGCCCGGACGCCAAGGCCGCCGCGGACGAAAAGAGCCAGGAGCGCGAGACCGCGATGAGCGATCTGCGGACGATGACGAGCTACGTCCGCGAGGTCGCTCACTCCGCCCTCCACGACAGCCCCGACCTCTCCGCGTTCAACCGCGTGAAGCCGACGAAGAAGAAGACCGCGCCGAGCGAGCCGCCCGCGCCGCCCGTGACGCCGCCGGGGACCTAGGGCGAGCACGCTTCTCTCGAAATACCCCGGCGCCGCTGCTGCTCTGCTGATGCCGCGGCGGGCTTCCGACACACTTTGGACTGCGCGGCCGGCAGACCGGGCGAGCCCGAACAATCTCCACGCGCACGTTCCGAGCGCCGCCGGCCTTCCCGGCTCGGGGACGCCGGCGCACCTGCCCGCTGGCGAAGAGCCGCAGCCGCCACGCCCGCCCTGGGCGGCGACGCCGACGGCGATGCTGCGTCCTCCCCCTCAAGTCCCTCGATTCTCGCGCCGTTCGCGCGTCTTGACGGAGGCATTGCGTCGTCCACCCAACCGTGGTACAGGACTTCCCTCGATAGGAGGTTCTCGATGACCGCTTCCGCTCCTGCCCCCCACGCCGCGGGCCAGTGCGCCCTCGCACCCGAAAGGATGACCACCATGACCGCTCCCACCTACCTCGCAATAACCAGCCGCACCGGTACCGCCCCCCCCCTGCCACACCTGGACGGCTAGGGCGCTCCTGGTGGCCGTCGCGCTCCTCGGGCTCGGGTCGGCCGGGTGCTCGCTCAAGGTTTCGTCCGATCGCGCGACCGCCGCCGAAGGCGAGGTCGTCCACATCAAGGTCGATGCAACCGCGGCGGGCTTCATCCCGTGGAACACGATGGCCACGCTCTCGGTGCCAGCGGACAGCGGCGCGTACTTCGTGGTCAGCGGGTCACCCGCGTCCACCGTCTCGTGCGCGACGAACAGCGGCGCTTGCGCACAGCTCACGTCGGGCACGGAAAGGCCCGCGCTGGTCACTGCGACTGCCGGCGGCCAGTCGAGCAGCGCAACCGTGACCTTCGTCCCTTGCCTGGCGACCGGCGGAAGTTGTGACACGGATGCGAACTGCTGCTCCGGGGCCTGCCAGAGCGGGGCTTGCGCTGCGGGAACCGGCGGGCCGACTTGCCCCGCCGGCTATTGGGACTGCGACAACAACCCGGCCAACGGTTGCGAGACCGATCTGCTCGCAGACGCGAAGAACTGTGGACCTTGCGGGAACGCCTGCCTTTCGGGAGAGTCGTGCGATAACGGTTCTTGCTCACTCCCTCCGGGTCAGACCACGCTGACCAACCCGATCTTCATCAACGGCGGACAGGAAGATGTCGACGGCGATGGCGTTCCGGACTTCACCGTCACAGTCGCCGGGGACGAGCGGATCATTGAGGCAATGACCAACGGAAAGCCTTACCTCATCGATCGCGAACGGAACGGCATGATCGAGTCCTACCAGCTCGATCGCAACGGCGACGGCGAGATGGACTACTCGGTGACCACGACCTGGGCGAACGGGTTGCCCAGCGAAATCGACACCACGTCCGACGATGACTATGACGGCGTGACCGACTGGGAATCCGTCGTCATCTACTCGGCCGACCGCAGCACGAGCGAAAGGAAGTTCCTGCAGAGGACTTCCCCGACCGCGCCGCTCCAAGTGGTGTCGGATGTCACTGAACAGGAGCCGCATGGAGAAGCGAGCGCCACCGACGACGCAGGGTCTAATTGCCTGGATCCAACGGCGCTGACCGATTGGCACTCGATCGTATACGATAGTCTGACAACGGCGCCGGGGAACGAGAGGCGCGTTCAGCTTCCCCTGACGACCTACTCACATGTTCTTCCGGACGAGGTCACCGTCGGCGGGTACCGCGTCCTGGTCAAAGGACCGTTTGCATGTAGCCAGATAGCTGTGAATGCGATCGTGGATGCGATGACGATTATCAACGACACCTCGATGAAGTGCTTGGCGATGTTGAACAAGACATTCTGGGAAGGGATCGGTGTGCAGCTCCAAAGAGGGGACACCTTGATAGGCTGCTACTCGGATGGAACCGGCACCTGCAATGGCGTCACTTTTTCGGACACGAATGAACCGGGCACCGAGTGGACCTTGCCTAACGGCAAACAGGTGTCGTATCACCCCGACGAGGCCAACCCGTCAAACACATCGGGTGCTGACCCGGTGGCGTTACAGCTAGTTCTCTTGAACTTCCCCGATGCGGTTCCTGCCACTGCTCCTCATCCTGTTACGTGGTATCCGGAGCATACGCCATCGATTCTCCTTCACGAGCTGACCCACCGGTCGCTCGGCAGGGCCGCTGATCATGCGCCACCTGGCAACGGTAGCATACCCGGCCGGCCGCTGGAGGGCATGCATGTCGATCAGGTTTACGCCTGCGCGCGGTTCTGTGGCGATTGCGACGAGAGGGAGCCCGGCGTTGGAAGCCGCGAGCCAGCAGACGATAGCAGCGGCACCTCCGACGATGGGCCTTGGGACTGTGCGAGGTGTGCGCTACCCGATTCGAAGTGGTTATGTGGCGAGAAACCGACGTGGCCGGACCACTTGGTGAAACAGCCATGCGATGGCGAGAAGTGCCAAGGGGAGTGCGATGTGAACGCTGGGAACTGCCCCGTTGCTGACGCTACCGCGTGCTCCATGTGGGAAGAGACGTCCTGTGACAACGAAGCGACGCAGTCTCTGCAGTGTGTCGATACCTGTCCCTATCCGCTACCGCTTTCCGGTCACGATCTTCCTGTCGGGAGTTGGGAGCATTGCAGCGGAACAGACATCCCCGACCTGCTTGGGACGGCTGGCTATTGCAGCCGAGGGACGACCGACCAGAGGGCCGCCCTGGGCAACGGCAACCCCCTCCCCCTCAGCGGTGCGGTTCAGGAGTTCTGCAACCAATGAACCGGGGTCCTCTTCATTCGGCGGTGGCGTTCTTCTGCCTGGCCATCAGCGGTTGCGCGCACCTTCCCGGAGGTGAGCGACAGGCGCATGCCACGCGGCCGGGCGAGGTGGCTTCGCAAACGTTTTGCGACCGCATCGCAACGTGGAAGTCCCTTGCCCGGCAGATCGACCTTCCTCCAGCACGACGAATCCCTGGTGTTGAGGTCAGCGTCACGCGCTCCTTGTTCAGCACCGAAGTCTTGCAGATGGTTTCTTACCGCGAATGTGTAGCTGGCGCGCACCGAAATTACTATGCCAACGGTCAAGTCATGGCAATCGACGACATGCGGATAAGAGGCGAGAGACGGCGATGCTCGCATCCAAACCGGAGCGTGGATATTGGGATCAAATTGGGGTATCCGCAACCGGAGGTCGAGGCAGAGGCGACCGTCGATGTGTTCTTCGAGGGAGGTCCGAATGGTGATCCGCTCGGCTCAGGTGGATGCGTCATGGTCTATTACCCTTCCGAAGCGCCGCGGCGTGTAAATTGGCCACCAGCCTGCGCGGGGCGTCCGTGGGTGGTCTGCAAAGCGTTCGGTCCACCGCGGCGCCCGAGCACAACGCCCTGGGTTCTAGCCGTTTCCACTTGCTCACCCGAATACCAGTGTCCTGCGTTCCCGCGGATCATCACCAAGTTGATTCAGGACGCCTGGAACGCGCGGCCGCGGTCGGCGGCGGCCAAGACACGCGGTCGCTGAGAGAGGAAGATGATGATGCCGAGCCCACAGGTGCGTGCCCATGTCGCCTCTCGTGCTGCAACGCTGAGAAGATGGAGCGCGGCCCTGGCCCGGACGGCGGGGGCTGTCTTGGCTCTGGTCACGGTCACAACTACCGGGTGCGCGCACGTCTCCGCTCGGAGCGCTCCCGAGAGTTTCTGTGAACGCTTGCCAAAGTGGGAGTCGTTTTCGCGGGAGATCGATCTGCCTTCTGGCAGCAGGCCCTCGCGGGTTCGCGTGGCAGAGCGGACGAAATCGGGCGTTCTGTGGCAGACCGTCACCTACGACGGTTACCTGGTGGCGCAGCGCGCGTACGGGCAGGGGCACCTGGTCGGACTGACCGACAATCTGAGAGACGGGGAGGCATACCGCGTAACTTTCGACGCCCTCTTGAGCCACCGACCACAAGACACCTACGACCGGGTGGCGGTCACCGTGTATTTGGAGAAGGCGGTGACGTTCCGAGACAAGACTGGCACGTCGTCTTACCTGCCGGGAGGGTGCACGAACTGGTATGCGCCCCAGCGGCCGCACGGCTCGACTTGGGTACTGGTGCCGTCGCGCACAACTTGTCCTGCTGTCCTCCAGTGCAGGAGCTTTCCAACGATCATCGCGGCCCTGGTCGGCGCTGCGGAGAAAGCACGACCTCACTGACTAAAGCTTTCGGCGTCCTTGGTGCTTGGCCGCCAAGGAGTAGCCATGCCTGTGTGTGCATCGGCCAGGCCGTCTCCATACGCAGGCGCCTCACCCAGCACTTCGACGGCGGGAAGCGCGGGACGATCACGCCCGATGGTCGAGTGTCGCAGGTCTGGTGGCGCGCCCACGACGCCAGGCAGTTGAACGCGCTGGAGCGTGGCTGGCTGGAGTCCGTTCGTCTGCGCGATGGCGCCCTGCCTGCGATGAACCGGGCGAGCGCCCCGACGTAGGAGCAACGCTCATCGGACGCGCAGTCCGACACGGGGAGGCACCTGGCAGGGGGCCGGTTCCTGCTCACGCGATGATCGGTCTCAAATCGAGCCTTCCCTCTCGTTCCTGGGCCCAGAACGATCGGCCGTCCTCGTCCGCGACAAGAATGGGGCCCGCGCGGAGCCGTCGACGGATCTCGTCTTCGGCCAGAGGGTTGCCGAATTGGGAGCCATAGATCGCTTGGACCGTCTCGAGCTTGATCCCGCGCAGCTCTCCGTAGGTCACGACGCCGAGAAAGCAGTTGGATGGATCAAACGCTTTGGGGTGCTCGTCGAGGACGCGAACCTTCGCGGCAACTGAGTACGTCCCGAGGGGCATCGCTGGGAGCTTGAGGTCCACCAGTTGTGGTTCCGATGTCGCATGCCCCTTCACGGCAGGGCCTTCGGCCAGCGGCTCGTCAGGAACCAACTTGCGCCGTTCGATCTCGTGGTAATCGAAGACTCTCGTCGTGATCGAGACTCTCACACGTGTCTCCGGAGGAATCTCCGGTTGGCCGAAGCTCCGAACCAGGCGGTAGCGGGCACGCACCGTGCGCCTATCTTGGAGGAACTCCACGAGGTTCGATTCGACGCCGATCTTCTCAGGGAGCATGGCTGTCACCGATTTGGACAAAGGTCGGACGGAGCAGGCCAGCGCCCATCACCGGTATCGGCAGAGGCTGCGTCTGACGCACCCAGGCGTAGTGGGCTGTTGTCGCCTCGGGGGTGTGAAAGACGAAGGTCAGGTCGACACCATGCTCGCGACGGACGCTCTTTCGCAGCGGCCAGAGTCGCGCGACTGCGGCCCGCTGCTCGGATGCCGGGACATCGAAGACGTCGACCGTCCAATCGCGCCCGTCAAAGTCGCCGCGGGTGATCGTCTCGTCCGTCCAGCGCACCGGGATGCCGTCAAGCATGATCGAGAATCGGCTCAGTAGTTCCGTGCGGTCGATCATGCGTCCTCCGGCGGCCCCAGTAGTGCATGGACGAAAGCCTCCGCGCTGTCGAGAGCTTGCACGCTCTCCTCGTACGTCAGCGAGTCGTGTTGCTAGTAGTCGGCCTTGATCCTGACGCCTCGCAGGAAGTCCAGCGTCTGCGCTTGCTCGCGGGACACGACGCCCGCGTCTTCGGCATCGCCTGGGAGCCTGTCATGCCGGAAGTAGCGTGCCCCGCGCTCGTCCGGCGGCGCGATTCCCTCGTCCTCCATGCGCACCCAGCAAGCCTGGTAGGCCGCGTAGTACGCGCGCGATGCCGCCGCGTTAGGATGCGGCTCCCGGCAAGCAGCAATCGGGCGGCCGAGAGGTTCTCGCGCGCACGGGCTTCCATGCCGTCGGCCTCCCGCGGGGCGCCGCAAGTGCGACTAGGCGCCAGGCAACTCAACTCTGGCCGAATCGGTCTTATCTGTCAAGGGTAAGTCGCGCGCGATCGACGCGTGGTGCGGCCGCTCGAGCCCGGGCACGGCGCCTCGTTCATCGTCCGCCTGCCGAAAGAGCCTCGGCAGTCGCGGATCGCGGGCGAGGCACCGCCCATGGTGCAGCAGGTCGCGGTGACGCTCGCCTGGAGCCGTGGCCGATGATGCCCGTCCTCGGGCTACCCCGATCCCTCCACCGGCCGCGTCGGAAGCTGGAGACGGCGCAGCGTGCGGACCGGCGGGAGCTCAACTATCTTCCTGCCGGGGCCCGTCCCCGCCGGCTTGGTGGCCATCGGCGTCCGAGGTGCTGCGTGTCGAAGGTCAGCGTGGCAAGCTTTTCGATCTCTCTGGACGGTTTCGGCGCCGGGCCGAACCAAGACGCGGAACATCCGCTCGGCGTGGGCGGGATGGACCTGCACCGCTGGTTGTTCTCGACGCGGACGTTCCAACGCCTTCACGGGGACGGGAAGGGCGGGGCGACCGGCGTCGACGACGAGATGGCCGCACGCGGGTTCGAGAATGTCGGCGCGTGGATCCTGGGGCGCAACATGTTCGGCCCCGTGCGCGGTCCCTGGCCCGACGAAGGATGGCGAGGCTGGTGGGGAGAAGACCCGCCGTACCACGTTCCCGTCTTTGTCCTGACGCACCACGCGAGGCCGACCCTCTCGATGGAGGGCGGCAACGTCTTCCACTTCGTCACGGGCGGTATCCACGAGGCGCTCGAGCGCGCGAAGGAAGCCGCCCATGACAAGGACGTGCGCATCGGCGGCGGCCCGAACACGATCCGGCAGTTCCTGAGGGCCGGCCTCGTCGACGAGATGCACCTCGCCGTAGCTCCTGTGCTCCTGGGACGGGGGGAGCCGCTGTTCGTCAGCCTCGACTTCTCCGAACTGGGCTTCGTGGTCGCGAGCTTCGCGGCGAGCGAGCTCGCGGCGCATTACCTGCTGCGTCGCAGGACCGGCTAGGGAGCGAGCTTTCGGAGGAGGCGGCAGACCGCGGTGCCGCCCGAGTCGATGCAGAACGACCAGGGCACTCCCCGCGGGTGCGGTTCCGGCGGCCCTCAGAAGTCGGGCATGACTCCCACGACCCCGTCGTCGAGAGCCGTCGCGATGACCGAACGGAAGCGGCGCTCGCCGATGGGCTCCGCTCCACCCATCCTACGGATTGGGTTGCGGGCGTCGGCCCGCGCCAAGCTTGTCGAACCATGCGTTTGAGGGCTCGCGCTGCAAACGGCGTCTGCGTCCGATCGCCGCGCTGCACGACCCCGAAGAGATCGCCCGCTACCTCGCCCACACCAGTGAGACCACCACCTACGCCCGCGGCCCGCCGCGGTTGGCCGCGCAGCTCCTCTCGATCGGTAGCTCTTCCTCGGGCGCTTTCAGCCAGCCCGTCGGGAGCGGTTCGTCTCGACGCTGGCCACCGGCGCTCGACTTGACGCTTTCGGACAGAACATCTACCCTCTCGGCCCGTGAACGATGCCGACCAGGACCGCCAGCGACCGCGATCACGACGCCACCGAGGCACGGGTTCGCACCTGCGGGCCGCTTGGGCTTCTTACACGTCATGGCGCGGCCTTCTTGCCGCAGCACAGCGCGGCGACGGTGCGGACGAATTTGTCGAAGCTCGGCGACACGGCGCGAAGCCGCGCGATGTCGATTTGCCGTGTGAGGAGGAGCTGGCTGGTGGTCGGCCGGTACCCCTTGACGAGCGTCTGCAATCGTTCCTTGGCGCCGCGGACGACTTCCGGAGACCGGGATGACGGCGCTGGAATGCGGTAGCCATATCGAGACCAGAGCAACCAGCCCTCGAACTCGCGAACTGCCATGACTGCAGCGCCGGTGTCGCCCCGCTCAGCAAGAAGCTGCCCCACGCTTTGCGCCCACGCCCCCGGGCAGTCGTCATCGGCATCACACAGGATCAGCACCGCGGAAGCCGGGCGTGCGCGCGCCATCGCCATCGCCCGCGCGATTCCATCCCGATGACAAAGACGCCCTGGACCCGGCGCGCCCTCGTCGACCATCTGGTTGCGGTGGCGCCGGACCGGGTTGCCGTCCACCACCCACCCCTGGATGTCGAGGTGCCGCAGCACGCGGGCGCAGAGATTGGGAACCGCTGCGACCTCGCCCTTGCCCTCGACGACACACACGAGACGGTTCACGGCTCGACCGTCGCCGGCTGGATGGTCGGAGACGGCCGGCCCTCGATGCGCAGCGGCTCCGACCGCATCAATTCCGCCACGGTCAGCAGGCCCTTGCGCACCAGCTCGCGCTGCGAACTGGCCAGGGGCCCGACTCTCGTGGTCCCGTCGGTGTATTCGCACACCAGGACCTCCTCGGTGCTCGCTGCATCGAGAAGGTCGGCACTGTGGGTCGTGACGAGGACCGCACCGCGACGCGAGGCGTCCTTGAGGATTTCGAAGAGGAGCTGCGCCGCTCCCGGGTGAATCGAGACCTCCGGTTCCTCGATGATCAGCAATTCGTCGACGCGCATCTGGCTGGCGGCGACGACCACGCCCAGCGCCCGGATGGCGCCCTCGGACATATCCGCGGCCGCGAACTCCGCCGTCTGACCGCCGGGCTGCTCCTGGAAGAAGCGCATCACCCAGTAGCGCCCCAGAGTGCCGACGTCGATGTCTTTGAGCCCAGGAATGATCCGGGCCATGGTGGCAAGAACCGTATCCCAGTCCGCCCGCTCGCGAAGCGCTTGAAGGACCTCGGCGATGTTGCTACCGTTCTCGTCGAGCCGCGTCCGCTCGGTGGCAATTTGCGGCTGGCGCATCACGTCGGGATTCAGACGAAACCGGCGCACCTTGCCCAACCCGGCAAGCTGTCGCGCCTGCGGCAAAAGGAACGGCAGCGCGCTGGTGTTGCCGGCAATCTCGAGTCCGATGCGATCGATCCGCTTCGCCGCGCCGGCGGTGGAAGGCACCGGCGGAATGAGTGGTGGGTCGAGGTCGACATCATCGCCAGTGCGAACGGCACCGAAGGAACGCTTCCCGCGTTGGACGATTTCCATCTCCTCGCGGGAGAACTTCCACTCCCCCCCGCGCCCGCTGCGCAAAGTGAAGCGGTGGCGCCGGTAGCTGCTATCCAGCTCGTTCTGCGCCGGGGCCATGCGAATGTCGAGCGTGATGTCGGCGGCACCGTGAGGTCTCCAGCGGCGCACCGCGGCGATTCCCCCGCGGTTCTGGACCGCCGCGGCGCCGCCGCTGACCACGTCGCGGGCGAACACGAAAGCATCGGCGAAGTTCGATTTCCCGCTGCCGTTGGGGCCGACGACGACCGTGAAAGGCGCGAGGTCGACAGCGGCGAATTCGATGCTACGGAAATTCCGGACTTCCACACGGCGCCACATCACGGGCCTCCGAAGCGGAGAGCCTAGCTGATTGGCAGGCCCCTGTCGAGGGATGCTTCGGCCGTTCCGGGCGAACCCGACGGGCCGGGGGTTGACTCTTGGGAAGCTGGGTATCCAGACATCTCAGGTTGTCGTTCCCGCTCGCCCTGAGGCGGCCGGGCCCACGGACCTCGCTCGTTGCCACCGCCCTCGTGCCCGGCCCTCGAAGGGCCGTGAGGGCTCGGCACAGCCTGTGCCACCCTCGCGCTCTGTCGATTCTCAAAACCTTTCCCCCCGTACTTCCAAAACTTTCCCCCCCTGCGTGACGCGGACGTGATGATCGTCAGTTGGCTCCCTTTTGTCCAGCGGCGAGTCTGGGTTTGAGCCTGGGGCGG
>JAJYLH010000105.1 GCA_021787845.1 Myxococcales bacterium
CCGAGCCCTCACGGCCCTTCGAGGGCCGGGCACGAGGGCGGTGGCAACGAGCGAGGTCCGTGGGCCCGGCCGCCTCAGGGCGAGCGGGAACGACAACCTGAGATGTCTGGATACCCAGCTGCGGGAGAGGGTTTTGGGGAAGGGGGATGCGCCCGGTCACTGCACTTCGATGTCGAAGACGTGGATTTGGCCACCCGAGGGGGCGACGGGGAGCGACACGCTCTTGATGGCCTGCTGCGAGGTGAGCTGCGCGGTGAAGGAATAGACGTAGGTCTTGGTCGGGTCCCGGTTGCCGGAGAAGTTCCGGTACGCGGTCGTTGCCGCGATGGTGTTCGCGGGCGACAACGAATAGCCGCCGCCGCCGAGCGTCCAGTCGCTGAAGACGAGCGAGATGCTCTGGGTCGATCCGTCGGCGTAGGTGACCGTCGCGGTGCCCGAAGCGCCGGCCGGCGCCGCGTTGGTCGCGCTCCCGAGAAAGCCGATGGTCGTCTTGTTGCCCGTCGGCGCGAGCGCGATGGTCTGCCCGCTCGCCGCCACGTTGTCCAGGTTCCCCGGCGGCTCGTCGGGCCAGGTATAGATGATGCCATCCGCGGTCACGGAGCCGCCCGGAGTCACCCCGGCCGCCGCCAGCGCCTGCGCCGAATAGCTGAAGCCGTCGCCATCGAAGTTCGCCGCGCCGCTCGCGTCGTCCGAGACCCCGGCGTTGTTGAAGTACGGCCAGAAGGAGCCGGGCATGGCGACGATCACCGGCAGGACGACGTCGGGAACCGCGATGCCGGTCGACGAGGTGAGCTGGAACGAGACGCTGTAGCTCCCTTGCGTCTCAGGCGCGGTCATCGTGATGGACTGCTCCGCCCGCCGCGTCGGACCGAGCGAAAAAGATCCGTTCGTCGGTTCGATGGCGAGCCCGCCGGTGGTCTTCCAAGTCACTTGCTGCGACAGATCGTCGCGCGTCGATTGCGCGCCGACCTCGGTGGTCGCCGTGGCGCCCGGCGCGATGATCAGCTCTCCCGCCGGACCGGCGAAGCCGAGCGCGGCGGTCTCGTCGGTGCCGGTCGAGGGCGGCGCATCGGTCGAGGCGGTGCCCCAGCTCTGGTTCGGCTGGTCTCCCATCGCGAAACGCAACGTCGCGCCGGAGTCGAGAAGCGATGGATCGAGCCAGGTGTGGGTCGCGGGCTTGGCGTCGATGGCGAGGGACTGGATGTACGGATGATCCGGGGAAGCATCCGAGGCATGGACGATGAGGATCTTGCCGCTCGGGAGGTGGAGGACCTCGGTCGGGAACTCCGGTCCGTTGATCGCCAGGAGCGCGCTGCCTGGTTGGTCCGGAAAGAAGCCCAGCATCGACCAGACGAGCTGCGCGGACATGGTTCCGAGGTCGTCGTTGTTCGGCACGAAGGCCGGCGCGTTCTGAAAGAGCTGGGTCCGCAGCCGGTTGACGACCTCTTGCGTCTTCCACGGCTCGCCGGAGTAGTCGTACCAGTACTGGACGCCGATTTCGAACTCGTTGGTCAGGAGCGCGCCCAGGCCGCTCGGGTCGTTCAGGCTCGTGAAGAAGGTGTCGAGCATCGGGTTGGCGATGGCCGGTCCGCCCATCGCGGCGAGGAGGCCGCGGCGGTCGAACGGCAGGACCCAGCGATACTGAGAAGTGCTCCCTTCCACCATGCCTTCGGTGTTGGTCGGCCCCAAGCCCGGCACGAACGACCCGTCCAGTCGCTTCGGGGTGAACGCCTGCGCCCGCGGGTCGAAAACGTTCTGCCAATCCTGCGCCCGCTCGAGCAGCAGGCCGGCGTCGGTCTCATCTTCGAGGTCCTTCGCGAACTGCGCGAGCGCGAAGTCCGCCTGGACGTACTCGAGGAGCGTCGAGACCGAGCCATAGAAATTGCAGCAGCCGTAGCGACCGTCGTCCGGCAGGTAGCCGCGCTGTTCGTAGTAGTCGAGGCCCGGCCGGATGTCGTTGGGCACCATCGCTTCGTGGAGCATCTGCTCGAGCGCGGTCGCGGTGTCGAAGCTTCGCGCGCCGAAGGAATAGTAGCCAGCGAGGATCGGGTCGGCCGGGTCGCCGACCATGACGTAGGTCTCGCCGTTCGCGAGCGCCCACTTGGGCAGCCGCCCGTTGTTCTGCGCCGCGTCGTTGACCATCGACTGCGCGGAGTCGCTCATCCGGCGCGGCGCGACGAGCGCGCTGAGCTGCGCCTGGCCGTGGAGGATGTCCCAGCCGGAATAGTTCGCGTACTGCGCCGTCTGCCCGGCGGACACCCTGTGAACCTGGTTGTCGAACCCGATGTACTGGCCGTTGGAGTCGCTGAAGACGTTCGGATGCAGGAGCACGTGGTAGAGCGAGGTGTAGAAGAGCTGTTCGTCGCTCTGGGCGCCGCCGTCGATGCCGATGCGCTCGAGCACGTCGTTCCATGCCTGGTGCGCGCTGGCGCGGACGTCGTCGAACTTCCAGTCCGGATTGTCCGCCTGCCAGTTGGCGCGGGCGTTGGCGGCGCTGACGAAGGAGATGCCGACCTTCGCTTGCAGCACCGGGTTCTTCGTCGCGTCGAAGGTGAGGAAGGCGACGCTCGGCCAGTGCGTGCCGGCGGCGTCGATGATCTTCGAAGCGGTGAATGGATGGTCGAAGATCAGATCGAAATAGACGGTGTAGCGGTCGGCGGCGCCGCAGAAGAAACCGCTGGTCGTCGAGCCGGAGATCTCGTCGTCGTTCTGGATCTCGACCGAGCTGGCGACGCTCCCGGCCTGGCTGTCGAGGAGCTTGATGAGAAGGTCGGCCTGCGAGGTCGAGGGAAACGTGAAGCGAGCCATGCCGCTGCGCAGGGTCGCGGTGAGCTCCGCGGCGATGCCAGAGCCGATTGCCACCGAGTAGTAGCCGGCCTGACCGACCTCGCCCGTGTGCGAGAACGGCTCGACGACCGACGCGGGGTCGCCCGAGGGCAGCGCGCCGGTCATCGGCAGCATCGGGACATCGCCGAACGCGCCGCAGCCCGGACCGCTGATGTGCGTCAGGCTGAAGCCGAGCAGCTTCGATGCCTGGTATTCGTACCCGCCGCCGGCGGGGCGCTGCGGGGAAGTGTCGGGGCTCCACTGAATCATCCCGAACGGGTAGTCGGGCCCGGGGAAGACGTTGCCGCCGGCCGTGGTGCCGACGAGGGTGTTGACGAGCGATGCGGGGTCGGAAACGGTCTCTGGAAGCGGCGGCGGCGTCTTCGAGGCGGGAGGTTTCGAGGTTGCGGCGGCGCAAGAGATCAGTAGCCCGACGGCGACCGACCCTCCGAGCCGTCCGCGCATGCGTCGGCTGACAGGCATGAGAGCCCTCCTCTCCAGAACCGGCCGCACGCCGCACGGCGCGACCCGATGCCGCGTCGGGCACGGTCCTCGACGCGGGCGTGTCGTCTCTGCGCTTTCCCCGCGCCGAGCTCGAGCGGGCGGAGTCTACCCCGAAGCGAGCGCGCCGTCCAAGATGCCCGCTGCCCTCTAGTGCGTTGGCGGCGCACGATCGGTCATCGGCCAGGGCGAGAGCGTTGGCCGCCGGCGGCTCGGGGCAGCCGTCGAAGCGCGCGGGAAGCTTCCTGCCGGTCCGAGCCCCGAGCGTCGAAGCCGTCAGCGCGGCAGGACGATGCTCCTCTTCTCCAGGTCGATGCCGATGTCGATTCCCGGAACCTCGAAACGCAAGGTGAACCGTGGCTCGTTGCGCGGAATCACCCAGCGCGTGCTGTACGCGTCCTGGACCCGCTGCATCTCTCGCCCGTCTTCAGTGAACAAGGCCATCGGGATTGTGGAGCAGCCGTTTTCCGAGCCATACGCTGTCCCCCACAGGCGCAGGTCGAACTGGGCTCCGAAGCTCGCCAGCTCTGAGGGCAAGCTCACCTGGTAGCCTTCGACGTACGGCACGGGCGCCTCCGCGCAGGACCGCGTCGGGGTGGTCGGGGGTCGCGGGTAGCCCCGTCGGTTCTTGCGCCGGGGGACGTCAACCGTGAACCCCGAGTCGAGCCAGAAAGCCGAATGCTGGCCGGAGGGCAGGACGCGGACCAGAGGGACGATCTCCAGCGGCGGCAGCCTCTCCACGGGCGCCGAGGCCACGGCGAAAGCGGCGCGGGCGGCGTTCGGGCCGGGCGCGGGCGGCAGGCGCGGCGGCGCTGTCTCGCTCGAACGCGCGGTCTTCTGAAACGACCTCAGCCGCGGCGAGCTTCCGACGGGAACGACGTTGACCGCGACCAAGGCGATGACGCCCAGCACGACGAGGGCTCCGGTGACCGCGAGCACCAGCCGATTCGACAGCGCCGAGGCCGCCGGGTCGGGCGCCCTGAGCGCGTCCAGAGCGCGCAGCGCTTCGGCGGCGGACCGGAAGCGCTTCGTGCGGGTGCCGGCCAAGAGCCGCGACAGCCACCGGCGAAACCGCGGGCTCGCCGGAATGCGCCCGTCCACTTCGAGCACGAGCCCGTCTCGCAGAAGCTCCGCCGGCGCCCGCCCGCTGAGAAGATGCGCCAGCGTCGCGCCCAGCGAGTACAGGTCGGCGGTGGGGTCGACCGACCCGGCGAGCTGCTCGGGAGGCATGTAGCCGTAGGTTCCGACCAGCGTCGACCGGTAGGTGACCTCGTTGGGCAGAAGCCGCGCCGACCCGAAGTCGACCAGCACGATCTCGCCGTCGCTGCGCTCGATGAGGTTTGCCGGCTTGACGTCGCGATGGACGACCGGCGGCCGGCGGGAATGGAGCCGCTGCAGAATCTCCAGCACCCGCCGGGCGATGGAAGCCGTCTCCTCTTCGCTCATCGGCCCCTCGCGCAGCCGGTCGGCGAGCGAAGTCCCTTCGACGTACTCCTGGACGAGGTACAGCCGGGTGCCGGGACCGCGCCCTTCGGTGAACGAGGCGAGGATGCGGGGAACGCCCGCCACCTCGAGGCTCTCGAGAACCTCCACCTCGCGGTCGAACGCCTCGAGCTGCTCGACCCCGGGCACCAGGGCGAAGACGAGCTCCTTGACCGCCACCCGCGTGCCGTCGGGCCCGGTCGCCACGAACATCCGCGAGTGCGCGGTCTGCGCGAGCACCCGCTCCACCCGGTAGCCGCCGGGCGCGCTCGGCACGCCGCAGTTCGGGCAGCGGTCGCTCTCGTGGACTTCGTTGCAGCCGACGCAGGTCGTCTTCATGTCGCCCTCGGTCCGCCCGAGACGTGCTACCATACACCCGATGGGTGCCGTTGTCCTGCTCCTCGCGCTCGCGTCGGCTCCAGTCCGGGCGGCCGCCGTACCCCCAAGCTGCGTCTGGACCATTCCCGCGGCGGCACCGAAGCTCGAGGTGCGCGGCGCCACCGCCCGCTTCATCTGGCCCCTCGGCGACGCGTGGTTTCGCTGCGCACGCTCGCACGGCGGAACGATGAAGGTCACCTTCTTCACCCGCGACTGGAATCGGAGCGTCCTCCGGGTGAAAACGATCGAGCGCGTCAGCGCCGGCGCCGAGGAGAGCCTCGCCGTTTCCCAACTGTGCGGCGCGGGCCTCATCTCCGAGCTGCGGGTGACGGTCGTCGGCACCGGTCCGATGGATCGGCTCCTCTTTCGGACTCCCTGGCAGGCATTGCAGTGTTTTCGCTGTCCCCGTCCGCCGCAGCCGGAGCTCGGCTGGCGGGAGCACGACCCCGACGCGCCGCCCGGGTTTCTCACTGTCCTCGGCCGCTATGACGACGCCTTTCGCAAGTGCGCCCTGGCTGCCGGCGGCACGCTGTCGCTGGGGATCTTCGTCGGCCAGTCCGAAATCGAAGCGCGCACCCGCAAGGACGCCTCGTTCATCCTCAACGGGCTGGAGAAGACCCCCGCGTTTCGCAAGGCGTTCGCGCCGACCAACCTCTGCCGCGATGGGACCTGGGCCGGCATCGGATATCTCGGGACCGGCGAGTTTCGCCAGCTCACCCTCGGCGACCACCAGACGCTGGAGCTGAGCTGTCCGACCGGGCTGTGAGCCCACGTCGCGTCGAGTGGATCCCGAGTCTCTCTCCTGAGACTGGACAACCGCTCGACCCGGGTCGATGGCCGGCGGGACGCTCCCTCCAGCCGCTCCGCACAAGCCGGAGAGGGGCAAGGCGCTGCCTTCGCGAAGGCGATCTTTCCCGCCCACTCCCGCGCTCTTTGCGGGGGAGGATCGGGGAGGGGGCGCGCCGCGGTCCAACCCGAGATGGATGAACACCCGGTCTCCTGTTCTACCAAGCGGCGAGAGCCTCGCGCTACGCGCAGATTCTCAGCCCGGTGCACCGACTCGTAGGATGGGTGGAGCGGCAGAAGAGCCCATCGTCTCCAGCGATCGCCCAATCGATGGGCTCCGCTCCGCTCCACCCATCCTACGGTTTGGGTTGCGGACGAAAGCCCGCGCTGCGGGTAGACTGGGTGTCCAGGCGTCTCAGGTTCGGCTGACGCCCCCTCCCCCGGCCCCTCCCCCGCAAGGGCGCGGGAGAGGGGAGATGCGGGAGCTCGTGGCGTTGGCGTCGATCTTCATCCGGCTCCGGTCCACGAGGCGGATGACCTTCATCGTTCGTGACGGCTCTCCTCCCCTCTCCCGCGTTCTGGGCGGGGGAGGGGGGCCGCGGGGGCGTAGGAACCTGAGATGCCTGGATACCCAGCTTGGGTAGACGTAACCTTCGCGCACGCAAATGCCTGTAACGACCCCCACTGGTGTCCAAGACATGCCGCATCGGGTACTTCCGCTCATCCCGAGCGTCGTCGAAGAGACGAGCGGCTCTTCGCTTGGGCACGGATTCTGTTTTTGGACAGCAGCGGGTGCCTAGCCGAAAAGGGATCGACGGTTGCGGCCTGCGTTCTTTGTCTCCATTCGAGGGACTTGCGGACCATGGACGGCTTGAGCCGCGGGCGTAAGCCCGCGGGTCTTGGCAACCACCCGCGTCGCAGACAGGTACCGCGGGTTAACGCCTGCGGCTCAGGCCCTCGCGAAATAGGCGATCGGCCTTTTCGGCGAGGGTCTAGTGTAACCCGCCAGAAGTCTCCACCACCAAGATCTACGAAATCGGGAGCGTAGGGCGGGGGCTTGTCCCCCGCCGGGCGGGCCGGGACAAGCCCGGCCCCTACGGTCCTGAATAGGCGATGGGAGAAGCATGGGTACTTCTGGCAGGTTACACCAGCGAGCGGCCCCAAAGCCTTCGCGTTACCTGCCCTTCGCGCCGGCCGCCTGCGCGGCGGGTGGAGCGGCCATGGCGGGGGGCGGCGCCCGCCTCATGAGCTGAGCGACGATCTGGCGCGCCTGCGCGATTCTCGCTCGAGGCTCGCCGCTCTTCTGCGCGGCCTGGAGGTAGCGGGCCAACACCGGCCGCGCCTTGTCGTAGGCGCGTTCGCGGAGAAGGAGCTGCGCCTCCTGCCACAACGCGTCCGCGTCGCCGGGGTTCATCCTCAGAGCGTCCTCGTAGGCGGCCTGCGCATCCGCCGTCTTCCCAGCGAGCTCGGAGATCTCCCCGTAGACGACATGGAGCTGCGGGGTCGCCCCCTGAGCCAGAACCTCACGCAAGGTCGCGAGCGCCTCGTCGTAGGACCCCTGGCCGGCGAGCAACCGCGCCAACAGCTCGTGCGCCGGTCCGTACTTCGGGTCCACCTTGCAAGCGGCACGCAGCGAAGCTTCCGCCTCGGTCACCCTGCCCGACTGCGCCAGAACCTGCGCCAGGAAGAACGACGCCGGCACGTACCCCGGCCGTGCCGCGAGCGCTTGGCGATAGGCGGCCTCGGCTTTCGCGGCCTCGCCCGCGCGCGAAAGCAGATTGCCCCGCGCGGTGTCGAGGAGGTACGCCTTGTCCGGGAAGTGCCCGCGCAGGTAGTCCACCGCGTAGTCCAGCTCGTTGATGTTGGCGTTGCTGATGAGCTCGGGCGCGTTCGCCGCGACCGCCACCGCCGACAGGTCGGACCAGAGCGCCGCCTCCTCGCTCGTGGGCTCGAGGCCCCGCGCCCGGTCGAACGCGATGTGCGCCCGCGCGAACCGGCCCTCGTCGAAGAGCGCCCGCCCGCGCTTCATGTGCTCGCGGTAGAGGCCTCCCGTGGCGCGACAGCCCAGCACGAGGACCGAGCAGAGCGCTGCGAGAACCGAGGTCCTAGTCATGGACCGGACTCTACCCTGCTCGATCGGAGGCCGCAACGTCTTCTTCTCGCTCGTCGTCGAAAGCAGGGAAGCCGTGAGGGGAGCCCGGGCGCGGAAGTGCCGGCGGTATCCGATTCGGGGAGCGACAGGAGTCGGGCCGTCGAGCTCCCTGGACCAGCCGTGCGACGGCAGCGAGCTCGCGGTTCCTCGAGGCGGCTTGCGGCTGGCGGCGCGGTCGGTGTAGCCTGCGCCGATGCGACGCGACGGCGTCGTGGAGGCCGCATGACGGCGATCAAGCTGACAGGTTTCACTCTGGCGATCGTGCTCTTTTCGGGTTTCGCCCTGGCGACCGAGGCGTCGCCGGTGCCGCAGGGGCTCGTCTCCCAGGGGCGGTTGCTCGACAGCAACGACCAGCCGGTCAACGGTTCGGTCGATATGATCTTCAGCCTCTACCACGACCCGACCGGCGGCACGGCGTTCTGGACCGAAGACGAAACGGTCCCGGTCGACAACGGCTACTACTCGGCCCGCCTGGGCGACCCCTCGACGCAGGGCGTTTCGCCCATCACGACCGACTCGCTCGTCGGACCGGTCTACCTCGCCATCACCATCGACCACGCCGAGCTGTCGCCCCGGCTCCAGGTCGGGACCGTGCCCTACGCGCAGCGCGCCGACCTCGCCGACCGCATCGACGGCGGGACCATCACCAACGCGACCATCACGAGCTCGAGCGTCGATGCGACGCAGGTGTCGGTGGGTGGGAAGACGGTCATCGATTCGAACGGCAACGTCGATGCGAACCAGCTCTCCATCGGCGGGACGACGATCATCGATTCGAGCGGCAACCTGACCAATCTCGCGAGCCAGCTTTCGAGCTCGGGGATGGTCGCCGCCGACGCGCAAGACCTCGGGGGCAAGCCGGCGAGCGACTACGTGACCTCCGACGAGCTGTCGCAGGGCTACACGACTTCCGCGGATCTGGCCGACCAGGAGTTCGACAACCGGGTACGGAACGGATCGTTCGAGATGGGCCACGCGGGGAGCCTGCCGACGTACTGGGAATCGGTCGGCTCGGGGACAGGGACCATCGGGCAGGTCGCGGACGCGAAGTTCGGCGCGGCGGCGCTGGAGATCGACGACTCGGACAACGCGAACCAGGTGGCGGTGCGACAGGTCGTGATTCCGGCGAGCGAGATCGCCGGGTACGTCGGCGACACGTTCACGGCCTCGGTCTATGCCAAGAAGAACGGCGGCTCGGCGCAGAGCACGGGCCGGCTGTGCCTCGTCGAGTCGGACGGCACCGATGCCTCGGCGATGGACTGCACCGCGCTGACCACCGATCAGACGTTTGCGCGCGCGACGGTCAGCCACGTGCTGTCGAGCTCGGCGGGCTATCTCGCGGTGCTGCTCGACAGCGGGACGACTCCAGGCGATGCGAACGACTACGTCTTCGATGGCGTGATGGTGACGCGCGGCAAGCTCGCGCCGGGCTTCGCGTTGAACCTCGGCGAATCGGTGCCCGCCGAGTTGCCAGCGGCGAGCATCCCGGATGCGGCCTTGCAGCCCGACGTCCCGCTCCTCGATGCGGCCTCCAACACGTTCACCGGTGACCTGACGGCGAGCACGTTCACCGGCAGCGGCGCGGGTCTGACGAACATCCCCGACGGCGCGCTCTCTTCGAACATCGCGCGGCTCGACGCGAGCGAATCCTTCTCGGCTCCGCAGACGATGGCGACCACCCTGACGATGACGACTCCCAACGCGCTCTACTTCGGGTCGTCGAGCGAGAACACGGACCCCATCTACTTCGAGCGGGCGAACCCGAGCAGCGACCTGTCCACGCTGGACCTCGTGATCGGCGACAACCCGACGGGCGGCGACAAGCTCGATGTCGGCACCACCGACGGGACGGTCAATCTCGAAGTCGATAGCGGCGGCGCGGTCTCGGTGCGCGGAGCCTTGAGCGCGGCGTCGTTCAGCGGGAGCGGCGCGGGTCTGACGAACGTTCCGGACGCGGCGCTGTCTTCGAACATCCCGAGGCTCGGTGCCGCGACCAACACGTTCTCGGGCACCGTCGCGGCGACCACCTTCTCCGGCAGCGGCGCCGGTCTGACGAGCATCCCCGACGCGGCGCTCTCTTCGAACGTCCCTCTGCTCGGCAACTCGAGCAACGCCTTCACCGGAACGCTCTCGGCTACGTCCGTCGGCGTCGGGACGAGCTCCCCGGCGAACAAGCTCCAGGTCGCCGGCGACGCCGGTATCGACGGCGCGCTGACGCTGGCGGGGAACGGCGAGGGACCGCGTTACGATCTCCCGACCGGCTGGCATCTGAACGACACGAACGGAAGCGATGGGATGGCTTTCTTCTATGCGCAAGACTCGGGCGAGACGAGCGTCGTCGCCTTGACGGTATCGGACAACACCAACGACAGCATCTTCATCGGCGGAGCTTCGCAGTGCTGCGGCAGTCCAGACTGGCGCGGGCTGCGCGTCTACGCGAGCGGCGACGCGGATCTCTCGGGGACGCTGTCCACGGGCCAGGGCGCGGTCTGGGGCGACGTGGCGGAGTACGTTCCCGCGGGCGAAGCCGGCCTGGCGCCCGGGGATGTCGTGAGCATCGATCGCCAGACCGGCAAGCTCGAACGTAGCCATAATGCCTACGACACCGCGGTCGCGGGCGTCATCAGCCAGGCGCCGAGCGTCACCCTCAACAACCCGCGCTCGGGCGTCGCGTTGGCCTTGGCCGGCAACGTCCCGGTAAGGGTCAGCGCGAAGAACGGCGCCATCCGGCCGGGAGACCTCCTGACGACGAGCGACATCCCCGGCGTGGCGATGAGGGCGACGCACCCGCGACCCGGAACCATTCTCGGGAAAGCGCTCGGCAAGCTCCGCCGCGGCGCGGGAACGATCCGCGTCCTCGTCAGCCCGCGTTAGGCCTCCCGGTTCGGTCCTTTCTGGCGAGCGACAGGAAGTGCCCTTGCGGCCTTCGTTGGCTGGGTATGCAGTTGTCTCAGGTTGTCCTGCGTTATCCTCGGGGCGGTGCGAAGGCCCCCTCCCGCAACCCTCCCCCGCAAGCGGGAGAGCGGCTAACTGTGCCTATGCCAAGGCACTCTTTTCCGGCTCCGCGCTGTTTCAAATGGGAATCGGAATTGGAGTTGGAGCCGGACACGCCAGTGTCCGGGTGCAGGCAGGGACTTCAAGAACCGTAGGGCGGGGGCAAGCCCCATATGCGTTAACCTCAAATCCAGGTTCGGAGGAGTTCAAAGAGGCGAGAGGACTGGGGCTGGCGACGGCGACGGCCGTCGTGCAAGTGGCGGCCGAGGTCGCCCCGAGCCGCGCAATGGAGCAAGGCGAGCACTCCGGGCGT
>JAJYLH010000045.1 GCA_021787845.1 Myxococcales bacterium
CCGGGGGCCGCTCGCTTCGCCTCGATACCTCCTTGCGCGCGCACTCTCCGCCCGCGCCCCTGCCGCGCTCCCCCTCCGGGTCGATTCCAACGAGCCGCCCCGGGTCACTTCTGACGAGCGGCGAAGGGCACGGAGTCGTGGAACCAGGTGGCCGGTCAGGTAGCACCAACGAACAGGCGCCAGAGACCTGGTTCTGACCACTGGCGCTCGTTGTGCCGTCATAAAGAAGGTCGCTGCCGGCTCCCCAGGCTTGTAGTTTCTGCCCCGCACCGGTAACCAGTACCATCGGCCAGCACCCGTTCGCGGCAGCCGACACGCAGCCGCCGCCCGCAAGCTGTTTGGTCGGCGGCCGGCAGCCGCTGTAGTCCACCATGTTGCCGGCGATAGCCTCGCTGACCGGGCCGGTTCCTCCGGCCGCCACGGTCGCCGCGATGTCCGCGGGCCAGAGGTCGAGGTAACTTGCCCCGTAGCTCTGGGCCCAGGACACCATGTTATTTAGTGACGTCGCGTCTGTACAGGTGGGATCATTCACCTGACAGGACTCGCCGGTCGCCGCGCTATTGCCAGATGGACCGTAGGCTTCAAGGGCGATCTTCATTGAACCCTGGAAGGCCGACAACACGTTGAACATCACCCAGTCGGTCGGATACACCGGGGCCGGTCTTAAACCGTTGTATTGTAAAATTTGAATCCCATGGTCTACCGCCGACTGTGCCATCGCCATCGTCGCATTCTGGAGTGCGGTCTGCACTGTTGGAGAAAACGTAAAGGGCGCAGGTGATCCGGCATTGAGGAGTGGCCAGCCAAGATCCGTGATCACAAGAGACTTGGGCGTGTGCGGAAACGCAGCGGCGACGGAGGAGATAATGTCGTCAACCGCGCTCTGCCACCGGTCCAGAGTCCAACCCGCTGCGGTCCAATCGTCAAAGGCGTGTTGCCTTTCTGCCTGAGTCCCTGTGAAGAACCGCAGGTCGAGGAAGGTTTCAGCCCAGTTGCCGACGCCGATCTCGATGTGATCTATGCGCGGGTCACCGTCGTACTTTGCCCCGATAACGGCTAATGCATGGTGATAGAGCGAGAGGTAATTCGGATTCCAGACCTCGGGGACGGCAGTCTCGTTCACCACGTCCGGGCCATCCGGGATAGAGTACGTGACCGTCGGTACCGAGCCGAGAGGATTTAGCCAGTTCACCGGCGTCGCACTCGACGGCATGTCTGTGCTCGGAATCGCCGCGTAGTTCGGATACATCGGCACCAGACTTACCACGGCCTTCTTCCCGTGCGACGCGGCGAAATCCAGAGCGCTCTCCAAGTAGGATATGGTTAGACTGCCGTTCACATCGATGAGACGAGACAGCGGCATCATGATCTTGAAACCATAGAAATCCGGCGAGTCAGGGTCTACGAACAGTGACCAGTTGCTGGTTTGGCCGATAGCCTCGAAAACCTTAACGACCCCAGAGAAAGGACGCGGAACAACGCATGGCCCCCAGGTGCACGAAGACGAGCAGGCGTGTTTTCCAATTTCCCCGTTGCTCGTGCACCAGGATGTGCTGTCGGCGGCACAGGCAAAGCCCTCATCGATCTGGCCGTCACAGTTGTCGTCGCGGCCGTTGCAGATCTCGCTAGGTGGCACGCAGGCTCCCCATTGGCCGGTGGAGTCGCAGGTCTCTGTTCCGGTAGACCCGCAGCTCGTGGGGCACGGTTCCGTCGCCCCGGGTGTGCAACTCGGCCAGCAAGTGCCGGTCGCGCTATCGCAACCGTGGGCGCAGGACTCCACCGGTTGCATGGTCGAGCCGTCGGAAGAGCAGAAAAGCCGTGTTGTTCCGTTGCCCGCGCAGGAGTACGACCCAGGCTGGCAGAAATACGGCGCACAGGCGCCGTCGACGCACCGCTCGGGGCAGGTTACATCCGAGGGGGCATACTGGCACTGTCCGTTGGCACAGCCGGCAGCGGTGTAACTGCGCAGGGTGTTGCTGCTCATGCAAACGCTGGCCGGCGGAGAACAGGTTCCGCAAGACCCGGCGCAGCCATCATCCCCGCATTCCCGGCCGCCGCAGGACGGCGTGCAACACTGATTGTCGACGCACGAGTGCGGGCACGCTGTGTCGGTGTGGGCCTCGGTACACCGACCGTCAACGCAGGAGACCGTGTAGGAGCGCAGGGTGCGAGCATCTTCACAGGTGTCAGCCGGCGGCGGCGCGCAGTCCGCGGAGACCGTGCATTGGGGCAGGCACGCTCCGTTCTGGCAGCCCCACTGGCAGGGCATGATCGGAGACAGTGTCGCTCCATCGCTCTGGCAGGCCAGCAGCTCGGTACCGTCACTTGAGCATACTTCCGAACCGGGCTGGCAAAGATACGCCGCGCACGCGCCGTTCAGACAGCGTTCTGGACAGGTGATGTCCTGTTCGGTGTATTGACACTGTCCAGCAACGCACGATGGCGCGTTAAAGGTACGCAATACCTTGCCGGAGGCGCAAACGCTGGGCGATGGCGCCGGGCACGTACCGCAGGAGGCGCCGCAACCGTCTGGACCGCACTCCTTTCCATCGCAGCTCGGAGTGCACTGGGTACAAGCACCATTCGTACATCCGTATGGACACGAAACTGGCACTGGCGTGTACTGACATTGCCCGGCCGCATCGCAGGTGCCGGTCGTCGACCAGCCATCTACCGCGGTGCCGTCCGCGGAACACGTCGCCGATGGCGGTGCGTCGCAGGTACCGCAGGAAAGCGTGTGGCAGATCGGATCAAGCCCACACGTGCGCGAGCCGCAGTCCGGAGTACACGATGACTGGACGCACTGCCCATTGACGCAGTTCTGCCCAGCGGCACAGTCGCCACACGACAGTCCACAAACGGGATCAGGGCCGCACTGAACACCCCAACAGTTCATAGCCGTCGGGCACGGAGGGGTGTCAGGGACGCAGTGCAACACGGGGTCGCAATGCTGGCCGCGTGGACAGGAACGGGGGAAGCTGCGGTCGCAGACGCCATGATCGCACCGCTCGTCCCCGTTGCACCAGTTGTGGTCGTCGCAGTCGGAATCGGCCGTGCAACAGGTAGCCGGTGCAGAGACCGGGCACTCGCCGACGCCGGGGTAGACGTTGGGATCATTGTCGTTACAATCTCCAGTGCGCGTTCCAAGTAGGCCGGGAGCAGCAGCGAAGTACTTGTCGCGATCAACGTCTAGGCATTGCCGACCGCCATATTGTATTGCTATAGAAGGATGGAAACACCAATCTCCGGTTGGTGAGCACAGGTTGTCTATCCAAGACGGCTCAAGGAGACCGTCCTTTCCACCAAGTGCTTTCACCTCTGAACACCAGTCGAAGCCCAAGAACAACGGACAGGAGAAGATTTCGCCGAACATCGTACACGTATTAGGGACAACTTTCATGTACATTCGAGTCATACCCCACGCCGCTGCGGGGCGTTGGCAGTCAGGCCGATTCGGGACTTCGAGGTTATAAGTAAAATAGTACCGAACGCCAGTCGTCAGGGAACTCGATGGATTGCGCACTCCGATGCCGAAATCCGCAACCTTCGTGTTACTCCGATCTTTGAGTACACCGGCTATTCCCGCGCCGGTTTCAATAACAACCTGTTGCGCGTTGGCAGGGGGACAGTCGTTGAGCAAGGTTGGCACCGCGTCGATTGGGTTATCTGTAGGCCAGTAGTAGTTCCAGGCAACAACGTACGTGTCCGCGTCATGTGCTGAAAAAGTCGGGCTAAAGTCAACGTAGGGAGGGTGGAGCGTTGCGTCCTTTCCGCCAATCGGTTCGGCGAAACACTTCCCGTCTGGTTCCTGCGATGGGAGCCCAGACGGTGTAGTCACTGGATCGGATGTAGAACCTGCGGGCGGGCTGGCGGGAAGCCTCGTGTCGAACACTACCTTGAACTCGACAGCTTGATCGGCCGCAAAGCCAACGGGGCCGTTGCGTGGATCCCAGTAGAAGGATAGGGTAAAGGACGTGTCCGACGTAACGGGCGGTCGGTCTACTGTGAGGCTTGCCGAGTCGGGCAGGCGTGGCTGGGAAAGAGCGGGACTGGCCACCGTAAGAAGAAGCGAAAGGAGAGCACATTGTTTCATGGCAACCTGAGCCCTGGACCGATGAGGGGCACGACGCCTAAGGCATATGGATCGCTAACATCTTGGATCATCCGGACAACGTCTTTGTTCGTCTGCCACCACGTTTCTGCATCATCAGGTCTGGCGAAGACAACTACTCCTTCGAACGTGAGGCACTTGCTCGGGTCATTGGCGCTTGCGGTGACGGCTGAACGAAACGGATTATCCTGCGCGTAGTGATTCTCAACCATGTGGTGAAGCAAGGCCGTCGAGAGAGCCTCGTTGCCAACGTTGGTGCTAGTGGAACTAAGCGTCATGCCACCGCCGCCGCCACACGAAAGCTCGACCATTAGCTCATATAGGCTGTAGCGTGGCAGAATGCCCATCAGGCGTTGAAAATCACTAGTGGTTAGCCACTTGGTGAAGCTTACTTGCACGCGTCGCGGTTCATCTTGGGGAAGAGAGAGAAGGTGACGCCAAAGGTTATCCCGGTAAATCTGCTCATAGGAGCCTGGCGGGCTGGTCTGCGGCGCTGGCGGCAGAGATGACGGCTTGGAGCAGCCGGCCACGAGTAGCAGGACGACCAACGAGACGATGCCACCAACAAGTGGGTGGCGTGGACGCGAAGGCTTCCGTTGGAGTGAAGAGGGTGTCATGCCAGTAGTGTGCCACCCATGGGCGCAGGCTGTCAACGCAAGGGTGGAGTACCGCGACGCCGGTGGTAAGCCAAACAGGAGCAGTGTTGAGCAGCAAGGTGGACGGGGAAGAAGAGGAGGGAAAGCTGGACCGCACTAGGCATCCAGCTCCCCTTCCGCCTTACACGGCCTCGACGATCTTGTCGAGCGCCACTAGCGCGTGTCCGCAGTTCGGACACTTCTCGTCGATCGCCTGGTCAATCACGTGACCGACCAGGGCGCCGAGCAGCGAGCCGAAAAGCACCCCGATGGGATGCTTCGTCACGCCACCGAGTGCGCCGCCGACGAGAAGGCCGCCGACCTTGCCGCCGATTCGCTCGGCGAGGTCGACCTGCGTGCGACACGACGGACAGATGGCCTTCATGGCCACCTCCTTGTGTGTGTCGGTCGTCCACTGTCGGCGCCCCAAAATTGACGAGGGGAGGAGGCGGTGTTACCTCACTCCCAGCACGTTGCTCCCGTCAGGGGCTCAAGTCGGACGACGTGACTTGGAGGGGCTGCAGCTGCCACTGTAGCCCCTCGCCTTCGCTTCTGCCGACCGTCACCCAACCTCCTTTCCCTCGTCCGGCGGCTGTTCTGCCTCGCCGTTCGACGAGCGTTTTTTTCTCGCCCCCTCCACCGCGGCAGCCGCGAACAACGCGCCGAGGAGAGCGCCGAGACCGAAACCGAGGGCACCGATCGCGAAGGCCTCGCCAGCGCTAATGCCCGGCTTCGGTTTCTCCGCCGGCGCCGGTCGCATGTACTGCGCTTGCTCTACTGCTTCCCTGATGCGCTCCCGCCCCTCGGGCGTATCAGCGAGCTCCGCCATCCGCAGCAGAACCACGGCGTCGTACCGTGTCGGCGTGGCGAGCCCGCGCTCCCAGTTGTAGATGGTCTGTTCCGACACCCCGAGCGCGCGCGCCAGCTGCGACTGGGTCACGCCAAGTTTCAGGCGCAGCGCTTTCACTTCCTCGGGCGTCATCGCCTTGCCTCCACCGCGAGCCTAAATAGCTTAGACCAGCCGACGGGTCAAGCGCCTTTCCCCAACGAGCGCGCGAGTGGTCGGTAGGCAACAGTCGGGTCGCGACTCTGAGTCGAGGCGCACGAAGCGTCGGGCGCCCTCCAAGACCGCCGCCCCTCAGCTCAGGGCGAAGGGCCGCGGCGATCGCCGCTGACTCATCGCGACTGCTGAGCAGTAGCGCTTAATATCTACGTAAGCGCTGTCGATTAGCAAGCACCGGAAACGGGTCGCGGTCGGCAACCGAGGGGCGCCGAGCTGAGCTCAGCCCTCGTCGAAGGCGTCCCCCGTGTTGCCGTCAGGTTGCCGTAAACCTGCACCCTCGGGGGGTACGGGACGGGACGGGAGGGCACGAGACGGGAACAACTTTCTCCAGTGTTTTCCGAGGGATGCCTGCCAAGGGCGCGTCTTCGCTCGGGTTTGGGTTTCGGGGCGTCCGAGTTTTCGAGTCCCGTACTGCCCGCCATTCGATGGCCGCGGATCGCTAGGATCCGCGGCCATTTGTTTGTGCGCCGACTGGGAAGCGGTAGCGCTCCCGCCGGTCGTCGCCGCACGGGCTCAGCGGCAGCGCAGGTGCTCTCAAAACCCGGGGCGGGTCTCGGCCGTCAGGTGTTTCCGCGCAAGCGGTACTGAACCGGCTGCTGGCCGCTCGCGGAGACCAAGCCTTCCTGGTCGAGCTCCGTGAGCAGGCGGGCCGCGAGCATCAGGTCGATCTGCAGCTCGGCGGCAATGGTGTCCGCCGCGACCCCGGAGATGCGCCGCCGCATGATCTGCATGATGCGCATCTTCAGCTCGCCGCGCTTCTCCGCCGTCACGTCGTCGGCCTTCCAGCTCGCGAGCAGCGCCCCGACGATGAGGCCGACGATGAGAATCGCGATGGCGGGGTAGACGAAGCTCGCGTGTCGCTCGATCCACTCCCAGAGCATGCGCGGCCCGGGGTCGCTCGAGGCGCCCACCAGCACCGCCAGCCCTGGAACCGCGGCTCCCACGAAAAGCGACCGTACCGAACACGAGCGGCGGTTGCAACGGTGAAAGACCAGCGTGCGGTCAGCGTCCCCGCACCGGCACCGTCGCGCGGTCCGTTGGACCGGACTCGAACGGCTCGCCGCGGGGTGTCGCGATCCTGCCGCCCCGCCACAGCATCGTCTCGGCGCGGGCGAGCAGGTCAGCGAAACCGGCGCCGGTGAGCGCGCTGAGGGCGAGGGCGTCGCGCGGCCGGCAGAGCGCGAGCGCCAGTGCACCGCCGAGGCCGCCCTCGAGCCGGTCGGCCTTGTTGAAGACGATGAGCCGCGGCGTGTCGGTCAGCTCGAGGGTCGCGAGAATCGATTCGACCGCCTCGATGTGTCGGTCGTGCTCCGGGTCGGAAGCGTCGACGACGTGCAGGAGGAGGTCGGCGTCGGACAGCTCCTCCAGCGTCGCCCGAAAGGCGTCCACCAGCGTCTTCGGCAGATGGCGGATGAACCCCACGGTATCGGTGACGATCACCTCGCGGTCCCGGGGGAACTTCAGACGGCGGCTGGTCGGGTCGAGGGTGGCGAAGAGCTTGTTCTCCACCGTCACGTCGGAGTGGGTGAGCGCGTTCAGGAGCGTCGACTTGCCGGCGTTGGTGTAGCCGACGATGGCGATGATCGGCAGCCCTCCCTGGTCCCGCTTGCGCCGCCGCAGAGCGCGGTCCTCGCTCAGCCGGTCGATGCGCTTCTCCAGCATCGCGATGCGGTCGCGGACGCGGCGGCGGTCGACCTCGAGCTTGGTCTCGCCCGGCCCCCGCCCGCCGATGCCGCCGGTCAGCCGGGAGAGCCCGTCGTCGCGCTGGGAGAGCCGCGGCAGGAGGTAGTGGAGCTGCGCCAGCTCGACCTGCAGCTTACCGGCAGCGCTCTGGGCCCTCTGCGCGAAGATGTCGAGGATGAGCTGGGTGCGGTCGAGCACCTTCAGGTCGGTGCGCTCGGCGAGGTGACGCGCCTGCGCCGGTGTCAGGTCGTGGTCGAAAATCACGAGGTCCACGCCGAGCTGCATCGCCTTGAGGCTCAGGTCGAGGAGCTTCCCTTCGCCGACCACGTAGCGGCTGTCGAGCTGCTTGCGCTGCTGGATCGCGGTCTCCACGACCTCGACGCCCGCAGTGCGCGCAAGCTCGGCGAGCTCCGCGAGCGACGCCTCCGTCGCCTGCCGGTCGCCCCGCGCGACCGACACGAGCAGCGCCCGTCCGTCCTTCGCGACCCGTCGCCCGCGCGCCAGACGCGAAAAGCCCGCCTCGATCTCCTCGACCTTCGCGAGCACGTCGAGGTCGAGCGCGTGCACGTCTTCGTGCGTCTCCGTGGTCCACGGTTGAGGTCCAGCGTTGGAGCTTCCAGGTTCAGGAGCAACATCCCGAGCAGTACTCGACGCAGAAGTTATCGAGTCAGGATGATCGGGCGCCAGGTAGCCGACGTGGACCTGCCCCGGCAGGCCGTCGGGCCGGACTTCGAGCGCGCAGACGAGGTCGAGGCGCAGGAGTGCCAGGTCGGTCAGGTCGTCGCGGCTGAGCGGCTCGTCCTTCAGGTGCGTGTGGACGAGGCGCAGGCCGCGCAGGCGCGCGTCACCCGCGCGCGCGCGACCGATGTCTGGCATCGAGAGACCGAAAGCGTCGCCGACGATGACGTGCTCCACCTCACCGCGCCGGTCGATGAGCACGCCGACCTGCCGGCCGATTTCGCGCGACAGCTCGGTCAGGTGGCGGGCGAGCTCGGGGCTCGTCACCTCGCGCGGGTGGACGCGGCGCCGGTAGGTCGCTTCGAGCCGTTTCACCTGGCTCGGCTTGAGCCCGAGAAGCTTGCCGCTGACGTCGGGAATGGCGGTCGTCTCCCTGGGCGCGGTGAGGTCCGAAGAACGCGCCGGGGCGATCATAACGTCCGGCGCGACCGGGCGATTGCGACCGGCGACCGTCACGGTGCGCCGGGGCGTCGAGCGCCAAGTGCGCTTCTTAATTGAAGCCTGCCTATCCGGTTGACGCACTTGGAGCCGGACACGTGAGTGTCCGGGTCGGGCACGGCGTCCCGAGCGAACCCGGTGACTGACGTGTCCGGCTCCACCGTCGGGCAGGCGTCAACCGGATAGGCATGAATTGAAGCTCTGCTGCGCTGCCGAGGAGCGGCCGCATCAGGAGGCGGTGAAGTCAGCCTTCCGCTTCTCCAGGTAGGCGGTGATGCCCTCGAGCGCATCCCGGGAGCGGAACAGCTCGCCGAAGGTCTCGGTCTCCAACCGGTTCGCGTCGTCCAAGTCGAGGGCCGCGCCTTTGCGGACCAGCATCTTGGCGGCGGCGATGGCGAGCGGGCCCTTGGCGGCGATCTCCAAGGCGATCTTCTTCACGGCGGAGAGCAGCTCCGCCTTCGGGAACACGTCGCAGACGAGGCCGCGCGCCTTGGCGGTCGGCGCGTCGATCATCCGCGCGGTGAAGATCATCTCCCGCGCGAGCTGCGGGCCGACGAGCCGGGCGAGCCGCTGGGTGCCGCCGAAGCCGGGGATGATGCCGAGGTTCACCTCGGGCTGCCCGAGCCGCGCGTGCTCGGCGGCGTAGATGAGGTCGCAGCTCATCGCGAGCTCGAGCCCGCCGCCGAGGGCGAAGCCGTTGACCGCGGCGATGGTCACCTGGTCGAGGCGCTCGAGCCGCTTGCCCACGGCGTGGCCGAGGGCGCTGAACCCACGGGCCTCGTCAGCGCTCTTGCCCTGCATCTCGGCGATGTCGGCTCCGGCGACGAATGCCTTCTCCCCGGCGCCGGTGAGGATGACGACGCGCGCATCGCCGGGCACCGCGGCCACTGCGGCGTCGATTTCCCGGAGCACCTGCGTCGACAGGGCGTTGAGCACCTTGGGCCGGTCGACGGCGATGACGCGAATCGGCCCTTCGTCCTCGATGCGGATGGTCTCGAACGGCATGTGGGTCTCCTGGATGGCTGAAGTGCTGCCGCTTAGCGCTCGGAAAACAATCAACTGTGCTGGTGAGCCAACGCCGGTCCTGGGAGATGCACAGGTAATTCCAGTCCAACGCGTCAGTACTGGTGGAACCCGCGGCCGGTCTTGCGGCCGAACCAGCCGGCGTCGACGTACTGCCGCAGCAGCGGGCTCGGCCGGTACTTGTCGTCGCCCAGGCCCTTGTGCAGCACCTCGGCGATGGCGAGCACCGTGTCGAGGCCGATGAAGTCGGCGAGCTCGAACGGGCCCATCGGCTGGTTGGTGCCGAGCTTCATCGCCTCGTCGATGTCCTTCGCCGTGCCGAGCCCCTCGTGGAGGGCGAAGCAGGCCTCGTTGAGCATCGGAATCAGGATGCGGTTGACGATGAAGCCCGGGAAGTCACGGGAGACGACAGTGGTCTTGCCGAGCTTTTGCGCTAGCGCCTTCACCGCCTCGTAGGTCTCGTCGGAGGTCTGCGCGCCGCGGATGAGCTCGACGAGCTTCATCACCGGCACCGGGTTCATGAAGTGCATCCCGACGACCTGGTCGGGCCGCTTCGTCGCCGCCGCCAGGCGCGTGATGGGGATCGACGAGGTGTTGGTCGCGAGAATCGCCTCTTTCGGCAGGAGCTGGTCGAGCCGGACGAACAGCTCCCGCTTGGTCGGCTCGTGCTCGACGATCGCCTCGATGGCGAGCTGCGCGCCCTTTGCCTCTTCGAGGCTCCCCGCGGAATGCAGCCGGGCGATCGCCGCGTCCTTGTCCGCCTGCGCGAGCTTGCCCTTGGCGACGAGCTTGTCGAGCCGCCCGGCGATGCCGGCCTTCGCCTTCTCAGCGAGCGCCCGGTCGACATCGACCAGCGTCACCTCGAGGCCCGATTGCGCCGCGACCTGCGCGATGCCCGCGCCCATCTGCCCCGTGCCGACGATCACGATCTGCCGAATGTCCATGCTGCCTCCAGGTGTCGAACGAGTCGCGGGCGCAATAGACCCGGCTCGTGCGGGCTGTCAACGGGCCTTCGCCGTGTTACGAGAGCCGCACGATGGACGGCACCGGCGCTCGCGAAAAAGTCCTGGTCGCGATGAGCGGCGGCGTCGACTCGTCGGTGGCGGCGGCGCTGCTCGTTCGAGCGGGCGCCGAGGTGTGCGGGGTCGCGCTCAGGCTCTATTCCTATCCCCGAGATAAAGCCCGCGGCGGGCGGACCTGCTGCGCTCCCGACGACCTCTACGACGCCCGGCGGGTGGCAGCGAAGCTCGGCATCCCCTTCTACGTCGCCGACGCGCAAGACGAGTTTCGCTCCCGGGTCATCGGGCCGTTCATCGACGATTACCTCGCCGGCAGGACGCCGAGCCCGTGCGTCAAGTGCAACGACCACCTCAAGTTCGCGTGGCTTTTCGGGAGGATGAGAGCGCTTCAGCTCTCCCGTCTGGCGACCGGCCACTACGCGCGCCTCGGTCGCGCCCCGGACGGACGGTTTCGGCTGCTGCGGGCGAAGAGCTGGGAGCGCGACCAGAGCTACTTCCTCTTCGGGCTCGGCCAGGACGACCTCGCGCACCTCGCCTTCCCGCTGGGAGAGCTGGAGAAGGCGCGCGTGCGCGCGATCGCGCGGGAGGTCGGCATCCCGACGGCGGACAAGCCGGACTCCCAGGACGTCTGCTTCGTTGCCGCGGAGGGCAGGAGCGCCGCCGAGTTCATCGAGCGCCATGCGGCGGCGGTTCCGTTGGGCGGCGACATCGTCTCGACGACCGGCGAGGTCCTGGGGCGACACGACGGCATCCACCGGTTCACCGTCGGGCAGCGGCGGGGCCTCGGGGTCTCGAGTCCGGTGCCGCTCTACGTCAGCGCCATCGAAGCCCGGGAACGCCGGGTGGTGGTCGGCACCGTCGAGCAGGCGTCGCGCGACGCCTTCGAAATCCACGGCGCGAAGTGGATTGCAGGCACGCCGCCGGCGCCAGGGCGCGAGCTGACCGTGCGCGTACGCCACCGACACGAAGGCGTCGTCGGCACCGTGCGCGTGATGGGCGAGCGCGGCGATGTGCGGCTGGCGGCGCCGACCCTCGGCATCGCTCCCGGTCAGGCCGCGGTCTTCTACGACGAGGATGAGGTGATCGGCGGCGGGTGGATCGACTGACCACCGCCGTCGTCGCCCCAGTCGCCCCCGTAGGATGGACAGTCCGGTCGCGTGTTGAACGCGGGTGATAGCGAAAACGACCGCGCGACCGGCTGTCCGTCGTTCCAGAGCGATCGGCCGCGGGCCTTCCTCGGCCGAGGGGCTTCCCATGAGCGATCGCTCTGGAATGTCGGACGGCCGGTCGCGCGCCTGATGGCGTGCGAACCGGACCGTCCAACCTACTGGGGCACCTTCTTCCAGTCCGCGAGGAACTTGTCGAGACCGACGTCGGTGAGCGGGTGGTGCACGAGCTGCTCGATGACCTTGAAGGGCATCGTGGCGACGTGCGCGCCGACCTTCGCCGCCTGGACGATGTGCATCGGGTGGCGGATGCTGGCCGCCAGGACCTGCGTCGGGTAGCCGTAGTTCCCGTAGATGGTGACGAGGTCGGCGATGACCGGCATCCCCTCGTTGGAGATGTCGTCGAGCCGCCCGATGAACGGGCTCGCATAGGTGGCGCCGGCCTTCGCCGCGAGGAGCCCCTGGCTCGCGGAGAAGATGAGCGTCATGTTGACCTTGATCCCGGAGCCCGAGAGCGCTTTCGTGGCCTCCAAGCCAGCCAGGGTCATCGGAATCTTCACCACGATGTTCTCGTGGATCTTGGCGAGGTTCCGCCCCTGGTCGATCATCCCCGCGGCGTCGAGCGCGGTCACCTCGGCGCTGATCGGGCCGTCGACGATGGTCACGATTTCCTTGAGCACGTCGACGAAGCGGCGGCCGGTCTTGGCGACGAGCGAGGGGTTGGTGGTGACGCCGTCGAGCACGCCCATCGCGTGGGCCTTGCGGATTTCGCCGACGTCGGCGGTGTCGATGAAGAACTTCATGCTCGGTCTCCCGGCGTCGGTGAAGGCGACGCGCGACGATGCGCTTAATGCCAGCACACCTCAGGTGTCAACGACGGCGGTTTTCTGGTAGATGCTCCGCCCGATCGGCTTGGTGTTTCGAGCGAGGGTCGAGGATGCCGGCATGACGCGAAACCCCGCACGCGCAGGCGGCGCGACGCCCGCCGTCCGAAACGACACCGCGGCGCACGGCCGCAAGGTGCTGGAGGCCGAGGCCGAGGCGATTCGCCGCCTGATCCCCCGGCTCGGTTCCGCCTTCGACGACGCGGTCGAACTCGTGCTCGCCTGCCGCGGCCGGGTGGTCGTCACCGGGATGGGCAAGCCCGGGTTCATCGCGCAGAAGCTGTCGGCGACCTTCGCCTCCACCGGCACGCCGTCGCTCTACCTCCACCCGGCCGAGGCGCTGCACGGCGATTTGGGGCGGGTGGTGTCGGGCGACGTGGTGGTGGCGCTGTCGAATAGCGGCGAGACCGAGGAGCTCAACCGCATCCTCCCGGCGCTCGACCGGCTGGGCGTGCCGGTCATCGCCATCACCAGCCGGCCGACGAGCGAGCTGGGCGCGGCGAGCGACGTGGTGCTGGACCTGGGCGACATCGAGGAAGCGTGCCCGATGGGCCTCGCGCCGACCACCAGCGCTGTCGCGTTGCTCGCGATGGGCGACGCGCTCGCGATGGCGGTGTTGAGCGAGAAGCCCTTCACGAGCGACGACTACGCGGCGAACCATCCGGGCGGCAAGCTCGGCCGGCGGCTGAAGAAGGTGGCCGAGGTGATGCGGCAGGGTCCGCAGAACCCGGTGGTCAAGGAGGACGTGACGGTCACCCGGGCCATCGAGGTGATGACGATGACCCCCGGGCGGCCGGGCGCGACGAGCGTGGTCGACGGCCTCGGGCGGCTGGTCGGCATCTTCACCGACGGCGACCTGCGGCGGCTCATCCAGGGCGGGCATACGGACTTTTCCGTTCCGGTTCGCGAGGTGATGACCCGCAAGCCGCACACGGTTCGCGGGGACCTGCTCGCGCTCGATGCGGCGCAGGTTTTGCGCGAGCGGAAGATCGATCAGGTCCCGGTGGTCGACGATCGGCGGCGCCCGGTCGGGCTGCTCGACGTCCAGGACCTGCTCGCCGCTCGCATCGTCGGCGCCGGATGAAGCAGGCTCTGCGGTGTTGCGAATGGGAGTTGGAGCCGGACATGTCTGTGTCCGGGTTCATGCTGGGCGTCAACAGGCATCTTGGCGGCGCCGGACCGCTGGTCCGGCAGGCGTGCCAGCGGCCCGCCACACTGAGACGGTTAGGGTCCCTGCCTGCACCCGGACACTTGCGTGTCCGGCTCCAAGTGCGTCGACCGACAGGTTTGATTTCTAGGAAGCGTGGAGCACAGGGATGCCGCACAAGAAAATCCTGAACCCGGTCGCGAAGCTGCACGAGGAGTCGATAGCGCATCTGCCGCCGTGGGCGCGGGAGCTGGCGCGGCGCTACTACACGAAGACGCTCTCGACCTTCATCCTGCATGGCGCGGTGCGCGACCTGCAGCCGGGCACCGGCCCCGACGACGAGCGGCGCTACCTGCCGCTCAAGCAGTTTCTCGGCGAGGAGCTCTTCGGCGCCCGCGACTTCGTCGTCTTCTACGACCGCTCGAGCGGCATCCGCGGCGCGACCAAGGAGATGCAAATCGAGATCTCCCGGGTGGTCGACGCCTACGACTCGATGTACGGCACCCACTACGCGAGCGGCGGGCTGCCGAAGGATCCGGGGCGGGCGCTGCCGCTCTTGGAGACCTTCGCGCGTTCGCGCCTGGCGGACAACAAGAGCGTTGCCCTCATCGTCGACTACGCGGAGACGGTGGCCCCGGCGGGCGACGCGACGAGCCTGTCGGCCGAGGACCGCTACTCGCTCGTGACCCTGACCAAGTGGGCGCAGGACCCGCAGTTTCTCGCGAGCGATTTCTCGCTGGTGCTGATCGCCGAGAACCTGACCGAGATGAGCCCGCGGGTGACGCGCCATCCGTACGCGGCGTTGATTCCGCTGGAGCTGCCGACCGAGGACGAGCGCGCCGATTACGTCCGCTTCCGCCTGGCGGGGCGGCCGCTGAAGGACATCTCCAGTGTCTCGATGACCGCGCTCGCCCAGATGACGAGCGGGCTGTCCAGGGTGCAGCTCTCGCGGATCGTCAACGAGGCGCTGGCAGGCAACCGCATCGACCCCGAAGATCTGAAGGCGCGGAAGAAGGAAATCATCCAGGCCGAGTGTCACGGGCTCCTGGAGTTCATCGAGCCCAAGCACACCTTGAACGTCGTCGCCGGCCACACGCGAGCGAAGGAGCTCTTGCGCGCCGCGGCGACCGCGGTTCGGCGCGGTCACACGGAAGTGGTGCCGATGGGCTTTCTCGTTTCGGGCCCCATCGGCACCGGCAAGACCTTCCTCACCACCTGCTTCGCCGGTGAAATCGGTATCCCCTGCGTGAAGTTCCTGAACTTCCGCTCCCAGTGGCAGGGCGTGACCGAAGGGAACCTCGAGCACATCTTCAACATCCTCAGGGCGATGAACCCGGTCGCGGTGATCATCGACGAGGCGGACGCGATGCTGGGAAACCGCAGCGCTTCCGGCGACTCGGGCACCAGCGCCCGGGTGTTCGGGTCCATCGCGGCGTTCATGGGGAACACCGACTACCGTGGGCGCATCATCTGGTTCCTCTTGACCGCGCGGCCGGACCTGTTGCCGGTCGACCTCAAGCGCCAGGGCCGGGCCGAGGAGCACCTGGCGCTCTTCTATCCGCAGACGCCGGCGGAGTACGACGAGCTCTTCCGGGCGATGGCGAAGAAGTCGAAGACCGAGCTGGGCGCGGCCTCGCCGGGGTCGCTGATACCGCTCGACTCGCCGTCGATGAGCGGCGCGGACATCGAGGCGGCGCTGGTGCGGGCGCGGGCGCGGGCGGTCGCGGCCGGGCGCGAGGAGGTGACCGAGGACGACTTGAAGGCGACCTTCGCCGACTTCCTGCCGCCGTCGTACCCGCTGGAGGTCGAGCTGCAGACCCTGGTCGCGATTCTCGAGTGTACGAGCCGCGAGCTGCTTCCGAGCAAGTACCGGGACGTGAACCGCAGCGACCTGGTCCGGCGGGTGCGCGAAATCAAGACCCTCATCGCCGAGTCGTGACCGCACTCGCGCCGTCCGAGCCAGGGTCGCGGCGAGCTCGGGCGAAGATCGGGCGACCGCCGCGAGCGCGGCCACGACGACTCTTCCGCGACCTCAAGCGGCGTGGCCTGTGGTCGCCACCCCATGCCAATCCGGTCGCACGTGGAGCCGGACCTGGAGCCGGATACGTGAGTTGTCCGGGTGATTTCGTGCGTCTGGAGGTGCTCCCAGAATTGCACGTCACATCTCCCCTCGGCGATCACGTGTCCGGCTTCCCGATCGAGACGTTCCACGCACCGATTCTGTCGAGGAGCCTAAAAAAGGGCGGCGGCTTCTAGAAAAAGGGCGGCGGCTTCTAGAAAATGGGCGGTGGCTTCTAGAAAATGGGCGGTGGCTTCTATAAAGTGGGCGGTGGCTTCTAGAAAATGGGCGATGGCTTCTAGAAAGAGGGCGGTGGCTTCTAGAAAATGGGCGATGGCTTCTAGAAAGAGGGCGGTGGCTTCTAGAAAATGGGTGCAGACGGTTGATCGGCTGCCTGCTTCGAGTGACCGGGGCATCCCCGGTTGCGGGCGACCATCCGCGAGACCGGGCGGAACCCGAGACCGGGCGGCCCAAGGAGGGCGGGGCGCTGTTCATCATCCGACGACCGTCTTGCCCCTTGATCGCCACGTCGGGCGGCGGGAGGATGACCTTGCGCTCGGCAGTCGAGCGTTCCCCTGGGGAGGGCGAGGAGGAAAGACCATGGCAGCAGGACCGCACGCCAAAGAGACGAACGGAAGCTCGGGTTCCCCATCGGGCGAGGCGCCGTGCTCCGCGGCAACGGCGCTGAAGCTGGTCGCTCGGTTCCAGTTGACCGAGGCGGAGGCCCAGGCGCTCTTGAACGCGCCCGAGGTGACGGACGAGGAGATCCTGGATGCCGAGAAGGTGGACATCCACGCGCTCGCCCATGCCTTCGTGCCCACCGCGGTCGACGCGCTCGTCGCCGACGAGAAGTTCGAGATGCAGCCGGAGGTGAAGGCCGAGGTCGTCAGCCGTTCGGGCCGGGTGCGAGTGACTTCCTCGGCGTGTGACAAGGTCGACGCGCTACGAAACTTCGCCTGGGCGGCGGCCAAGCTCGACGGGAGCTACCTCCAGGGAAAGCTCAACGATCTCGTGCCCCAGCTCAAGGCGCGAGCCCGGGCGAATACCACGGTCCGCACGACCTACTCGCCGTTCCTCGCCTACCAGCATTCGCGCTATCCCGGGCGCCGGGGTCATCCGGCCACGCCCGCGCCGGCCGGCGCCGAGGCGAAGCCGAAGGACGACGCGCAGAAGTAGGCGGCCGGACACCACCCGGCGCTCGCTTACGCTCCTGCCCGGCGACGGAGGGGCCTCGCCCGGCTCCGGCCGAGACCGCTCCCGCTCTGCCCGGACCCAGACCCCGGCGGCGCAGCCGAGAACCGGCGCCGCTGATGCTCTCCGATCGACGCGACTCGGCGCCGGTCCTGCCCACCATGAGCGCGGCCACGGCTAAGTAGGCATGGCCGTCGTTCTGGTTCAGCGCAGGTTATTCTCCTGTGGCACGGGCGTCCTCGCCCGTGAGTGCCTGGCCGATACACCATGCCAGGAGATCCCGCTGGCCTTCCACGGGCCGGGATGCCACAAGTGAATGGGGCGACCCCGCTGCTGCTCAACTTCGCGCCCAGGCTCTCGTCCCCCCGACCAACGTTCCTCCTCCGGGGAGACACCGGAAGCGGTCATGCGGCGCCGCTGCTGCTCTGCGTCCGCGCGGAAGCTGAGTCATGGCGGTCGACAGTCCTCCTCAGCCGCCGGCCGTTGTTCGGCGGCCCGCCGACGAAGGGCCCCATCGCCGCGACTCGCCACGCGGCGACACCGACGATGAGGCGTCCTCCCCTTCAGATCCGGGCGATTCCCGCGGCGACTTGCAGGCCTCGACCACGGGCTTGCGTCGCCCATCCAACCGTGGTACCAGACTTCCTTCGATAGGAGGTTCTCGATGACCGCTTCCGCTCCTGCCCCCCACGCCACGGGCCGCCGCGCCCGCGCCTCCGAAAGGACGACCGCCATGACCGCTCCCGCCTACCTCGCAACAACCAGCCGCACCGGTACCGCCCCCCCCCTGCCACACCTGGCCGGCTAGGGCGCTCCTGGTGGCCGTCGCGCTCGCCGGGCTCGGGTCGGCCGCGTGCACCTTCAGCATCGAGCCAGCGAAGACGACGACGACGGTCGGCAGCCCAGTTCCCATCACGGTCAGTTCTAACGCTGCGGGCGCCGCCGAGGTCTCGGTCGAGGATCCGACGAGCGGCGCTCACTTCATCCTCCCCGATGGCGGCACCGCCACGGACATCACCTGCGCGACGAACGCACCGTGCACGACCCTCGTTTCAACCAATCCCAATATCGGCCAGGTCCAGGTCAACGCGAGCGGCGAGGCGACATCGCTCGGTCTTCAGCTCACAGATTCCACGACGCTGCGTGTCGACTGTTGTTTTACCGGCGCCAATCCGTACAACGAGCCGTGCGGCACCGACGCAGACTGCTGCGATGGCGAGCACTGTCAGGACGGTGCGTGCGTGGATGGCCCCGCGACGGACCGTACGTCCCAGCGGTCCCTCTGCGGAAGCGTGTGCAAGTACACCCATGCGGACGACACGCAGAATTGCGGCGGCTGTGGCCCGTGGGACCTGACCAACGGCAAGCAGCAGTACGGCTGTGGCACTAATCAAATCTGCGTCAACGGCAATTGCGAGGCCAACCCTTGCCCGCCAGCGGACCAGGTCGATACCAGCAACCCGTGCATGACCTACGCCTGCGACCAGACGACAGGCTACGTACCGACCTACACACCCATCTATGACCCGGCCAAGACTACGTGCGGTTGGGATGGCTCGGACGTGACCTGCAACGCCGCCGGTCAGTGCGGCTGGCCTGCGACCTACCCGGCCTGCAACACGGACTGGACGCCGCTTCAGATGCAGCAGTGGTCGTTCGGCAAGGTCCAATGGGCGCTCGCGAACATCGCTAAGCTGCCAGTCGACGGCGCGGGAAATCCTTACATCTCGGTCGACACCGATTGCGATCGCCCGGACGACTACCGAGCGACGTTCACGGTCGACTCGTCGTCGCCCACAGGCTACGCCGTCGCCGAAGAGACGAACGACTTCAATAACGACGGGACCAACGAGCTGGTCCGAACGTACACATCCACTTCCTTTGACATGATTGAGAAAGACATCGGGACTCACGACATCGTCGAGCACTGGCACATGACCCACGACCCGGCGTACCGGGACTCGGACACGGAAATCCTCGTTGTCGACGAGAAGTTCCCGGGGGGCGGAGTCCCGGCCTTCCAGATGACCTACACCGTGGACGTCGACCCGTCGGCAGCAGACCCCGAGGGTGAGGTTCTGCCGGTGACCTTGGTTACCGATGGCACATCGAGTGGTACCTACTCGGACACCAACGGGACCTACAACGGCAAGTTCGACGGGAACTTCGACGGCACCGATGACGCCGCAGACAGCACGTCGATTCCCTACTGGATCTTCGACAGTGCGCCGGACCTGAGCGTCGACAACGACTGGCCGAACCGTAATCCGGACGGCACTTCGACCACTTGCGCGGACTATGACCACCTGACCGGCTCGACTTCGTCGCTAGACAACAACCAGGCTCAGGACGCTTTCAAATCGGTGATGAACAACGGCTACAAATGCCTTAACCAGATGAACCCCCAGTGGGCAGGGAAGCTGCGAAGCGCCTGGAAGCACTACTCCATCCGGTGCGTCTTGCAGATACCAAGTGACAACGGGTATCAGGTTGGCGCTGCGGCTGTTTCCGAAGCCCAGGTAACGACGCATTGGTGGACATGGCTTGTCAATCTATTCAGCCGGGCACCGACGGGCGCAATTGAGTGGCAAGCTGGGTTTCCGGTCACCGAGAACTGGCTCCTCCACGAGATGCTGCATCTAGCGACCGGAGTCGGTCACGCGGACCCGACCGAAAGCGACCCGTCGGACCAGATCATCGGTTGCGCGACCGCCTGTTTCGCAGATACCACGAACCATCGCGATTCGACGAGGCAACGGTGCGCCGCTTGCATCGGTCCGAGCGTCGGGGCTTGTGATCCAAGATGCGATTTTGTCAACCCGGTCACTGGACAGAAGCTCGAGGACGATTGCGCCTCGACGCCCTGCCGGGGGCGCAACTACTGTGAGTGTCCGCAGTGCTCGGCAATAGCGGGGGGAATCCCCGGTTACTACCCGACGGTGGGTGAGTGCAACACGGCCTGCACCATGTCGAATGGCCTGGCCTGTCCCGGTGGCGAGGTGATCTGTGGCCCAGCCCCATCGAACGTCGTGAGCCCGTGCGAAAAGGGCAATTGCCAAGAATGCAATTCTAATGGCGGCTGCTGATGGACCGCACTGTCGAACCGCGACCCGCACACAAGCCTCGCCTGCTTCGATGGGTCGTACTTGTGATCCTTGTCTTCACCGTGCTGCTCGGATACTCCAGGTTTCGCGGGTGGCTGTCGGGTAGCCTAGTTAACGCATCGCCACCACGCGTTCCCCTGGAGTACTTCCCTGAGACGGACATCTTTCCGCCTTCTCAAAGTGTTCTGCCGCTGAACCCGCGAATTCGCTTTTTCCGCTCGCTGCCGAACGACACGGTCGGTCCTCTTGCGCTCGTTTCATCGACTGAGACAGTTTCTTTGCACCAGATCCAGCGGATCAGGATTGGCAGTTGGGAAGGGACAGTATACCGACCGTCGTCTGCCTTGCTACCCAATACAACTTACGGCCTCTTCAGGACGTCGGTCAAGCCGCCAGAATCGATGGCCACCTGGCGAACCGGCTTTCAAGAGGAGCCGGGTCCTCAGCCCCCTTGCACTTCGTTTCGGGCGGTCGCCCTCGTGGCTGCGAGTGCCTATGATGCGCCCAGCCTCCTCGCGTTCATTCCCAATTGTCCGAGCGCATGGGGCGCCTGGGTCGAAATCCAGTCACTCTCGAGCAAAACGATGCGCAGGATACTGCTGACATTCCCCCATCGGTCCGCCTGGTACACCTGGCTAACCGATTTCAAACAGGTCGACAAGCACGGTCGCCCGCGTTCGGACTTCAGGATCGGAGAAACCTATCGAGTTACAGTTATCCCCATCGGCGCACCTGGCGAAGGGCCTCCGTCCGAGACGACCTTTACCATTCCGAAGCCGAGTCGCTTGAAGCTCTGGTGGGACGACACGACCGATTCCTTGCGCGACTGGCTGGTGCGACATGGCTTCCATGGCTGAACGCGAAACCGGATGGAACCGGGGGGCCTGCGAGCAAGGTCGTGGCGTGATGTACATTCTCCTTGCGATTCTCGCGGTCACGCCTGTTGCTTGCCAACGGGGGAAGTGCCCAAACTGCTGCAAGACCGACAAGGATTGTGGCACCGGCCGATACTGCGACAACGGCGCCTGCACCCACTGCTCGCTCACGAGAGCGGACCACTGTGGGACGGCCAAGTCCGCTGCCGGGTGCGAGGACTGTCCAACGGCTACGCCGATGTGCTCGTTCGGGGCGTGCGTCTGCACCTCCGACAAGACTTGCGGCACGGGGAAGTACTGTCGCGACGGCGCCTGTGTTCCGTGCTCGGACACGGACGCCAATCGATGCGGAACCGCGTCGTCTCCGGCAGGCTGCGTCGCTTGCTCTGGCAACAAGCCTTACTGCGAGAAGGGAGTTTGCGGTGGGTGCGAAGTCGGCTACGTCCCGGTTCTTCCGGGGACGTTCGCGATGGGATCTCCGCCGAGCGAGCCTCGAGATCAACAATACGCGCTTGATGAGACTCAACATCAGGTGACGTTGACCCGCGGGTTCTGCATGAAGGCGACTGATGTGACCCAGGGCGAATGGCAGTCGCTGATGAGGAACAATCCGTCCTTCTTCACGAGTTGCGGTCCGAGTTGCCCAGTCGAGACGGTTTCCTGGTGGGATGCCGTTGCCTACCTGAACGCGCTGTCGGAGAGCAAGGGCCTTTCGACATGCTACGAGGTGTCCGGCTGCACCGGCGTCGTCGGCAGCGGCTGCACAACTCCTGGTTTCTGCTGGGGGGACTATCGCTGTGCCAACGTCGCCTTTGCTGGTTTAGATTGTCCGGGTTACCGGCTTCCCACGGAGGCCGAATGGGAGTACGCGGCGCGCGCGGGGACCTCGACGGCGACGTACAACGGCACGATGGATCAGGCGCATCTGAACTGCGAGGAGCCCAACCCGGTCCTGGACCCGATCGCCTGGTTCTGCGGGAACAGCGACGCGACCTACACGCCTCCGGTTGACTGCGCAGAGCTGGTTCAGGGCACCACGCTGAAGTCGTGCGGAACTCAGCCTTTAGGCAAGAAGGAGCCTAATGCCTGGGGACTCTATGACATGCTTGGGAACGTCGACCAGTGGGTTTGGGACTCGTACAAGGGCTACACCAAAGAACCGGTGACCGATCCGATCGGCCCGTTGTCTGGTGTTGCGGTGGACGAGCGGGACTTTCGCGGCGGCGCTTTCGACGAGGATGCTGTTGAACTGCGAGCCGCGCGTCGAGGCGCCCAACCCTCGATTGCGCGCCTTCTTCTCCGAGGCTTCCGGCCCGTTCGAACGGCTTCCGGGTTGGGCGCAAGCTCGTCCTCGACACCGCCGCCATGAGGATGTCGATGCCGAAGAGCCCTTGGATTTTCGATTCGTTGTCTGTGATCCTGGGAGCCTTAGTGCTCGTGTCGCGTGCCGCCTGCACCACGAGTTTTCCGAAGGCGTGCACGAGCGACGTCACCTGCGGCGACGGCATGTACTGCGACACCGTCGGCTCCTGCGATTACTGCTCGCTCTCCGATGCCAAGCACTGCGGCACACCCACATCGCCCGCTGGCTGCACGGCTTGCTCAAAGGAGATGCCCACCTGCTCGGCGGGCGCGTGCGTTTGCACCTCGGACAAGAGCTGCGGTCTCGGGAAGGTCTGCCGCCAGGGCGCGTGCCTGCCATGCTCGCTCACCGCCGCGGACCAATGCGGAGGGTCGTCGAATCTGATCTGCGATGTCTGCTCGGGAAGCACGCCGTTCTGCTCGGGCGGTGTCTGCACGGGATGCCCAACAGGGTACGTGCCGATTCTGCCAGGAACCTTCACGATCGGCGCCGCAGACAGCGAGTTCCCGACCGGGACCTACCACGCGGATGATGAGACCCGACATCAGGTCACGCTCACCCGCGGCTTCTGCATGAAGGCGACGGACGTGACGCAGGAGGAGTGGCACTCGGCGATGGGAAACTATCCGTCCTACTTCACGGCCTGCGGAGTCCGTTGCCCGGTCGAGCAGGTGTCGTGGTGGGATGCCCTCGCGTACCTGAACACCCTCTCACGCGACCAGAGTCTGCCGCAATGCTACACGCTAACCGGGTGCGCAGGCAGTCCGGGGACCGGTTGTGCACCCGGAGAATCCAGCGAATGCGGGAACGAGACGAGCTGCCCCGACTGCAAGGGCAATTTCACATGCCAAGGCGTGAAGTTCGCTGGGCTCGACTGCCCTGGCTTACGGTTGCCGACGGAAGCAGAGTGGGAGTTTGCCGCCCGTGCTGGAACCACGGCGGCGACCTACAACGGCACGATCGACGAGGCTCACCTTCACTGCGAGCAGCCCAACTCAGTGCTAGACCCCATCGCCTCATTTTGCGGCGACAGCGCGGCGACCTATCTGGGTGCCTTCCATCTGACCACATGGAACATCGACACAACCTGCGGGCCGGAGCCTGTCGGGGGGAAGAAGGCGAACGCTTGGGGCTTGTACGACATGCTCGGAGACGTGAACCAATGGTGCTGGGATTATTACGGTGCCTATCCGACGGGTCCGGTGACCGATCCACTGGGTCCCGTAACGGGCAATAGCCGGGTCTTACGCGGTGGCTCTTGGGATGACGAAGCCCAAGACGAACGCTCGGCCAGCCGTGGCGGGCTGGAACCCGAGTCCCGCTGGTTCGACATCGGGTTTCGGCCGGTTCGGACAGCACCGTAGGCGGAGGTGCTCGAGCCTTGGCGGGCGACGGCTCTCGACCCTGTCGACGCTCATCAGAAAGCGCGCGAATCTGGACCGCGACCGTCAGGGAGCGGCGCGCGGCCCGCGCTCGTCGTTCAAGAGCTCCGCCAGCGCAGCCGCCAGGAGTCGATACTGCTCCGGATGGTTGTAGAGCTGCGCGGAAACCCGGAGGATGCGGTGCGGCCGGCGCGGCCAGGGCGACACCGGGACCTCGATGCGGTGGCGTTCGAAGAGGGCCCGCTGGATCGGCTCGACGCCGTCGATACCCGCCGCCGCGTCCGCTGGCGCGTCGGGGAGCGGCAGGGCGGCCATCGAGCCGACCATCGACTCGGGGCAGGGCAGGGGGACCCCGACGGTGCTCGCGAGCGTCCGTCGCGCCGAAAGCGCGAGGGCTCGATTCGACTCCATCACCCCGCGCCAGCCGCGGTCGGTCATCCGCGCCATCGCCTCCAACGCGACGGGCACAGAGAGAAACGGCGTCGGGTCGCCGGTGCCGGTCCAGTCGAACTCGAGCCGGAACCGCGACCGGTCGGTCCGGCGGCTGTTGAAGCCGTGGCTGACGACGAGCGGATGCACCTTCGCGCGCCGGTCCTCGCGCACGTAGAGGAAGGCGGAACCCTTCGGCGCGCACAGCCATTTGTGACAGTTGCCGGTGTAGTACGCGGCGCCGAGCTGGTCGAGCGCGAGCGGCACCATCCCTGGAGCGTGAGCGCCGTCGACCAGCACGTCGACGCCCCGGCCTTGCAGCTCCCGCACGATGCGCGCGACCGGCAGGACCAGCGCGGTCGGACTCGTCACGTGATCGACCAGCGCCAGCCGCGTGCGCGCCGTCGCCGCCTCGACGATGGCCTCGACCGCTCGCTCCTCGTCGCCGATGGGGAAGGGCACCGGCGCGACGACGACCCGCGCGCCCCAGCGCTTGGCGGCCGCGTCGAGCGCGTTGCGGCAAGCGTTGTACGCGTGATCGGTCGTCAAGAGCTCGTCGCCCGGTTCGAACGAGAGCGAAGCGAGGACGGTGTTGACGCCGGTGGTCGCGTTGGCGACGAACGCCAGCCCCACGGAGGTCGCCCCCAGGAAATCCGCCAGCGCCTGGCGCGCATCGTCGAGCCGGCCCTCCAACTCGCGGTCGAGGAACGTGATCGGCTCGCGCTCCATCGACGCGCGCAGCTCCGCCTGCGCCTGTCGAACTTCCCGAGGGCACGCCCCGAACGAGCCGTGGTTGAGAAACGTGACGGTCGGATCGAGCGTCCAGCGTTCAGCGAGGGAGCCAGTCATGTCCAGCATCTTGCCTCAAGCGACGGTATCGGCGTTGTCCTCGGTCGGCGGCGACGAAGGCGCGAGGTTGATCCGGTTCTGTGGACATCCGCGTTAAGCCGCTCGGGAAACACGCCGCGCCGGAGCCCATGCTCGATCGCGCGCCGATGGCACCGCAGTGGCGATGCGCCTCGCATCGTTCCGGCGCTCCGCCACGTCGAGCCTCCGCCGGCGGATGGAGCGCCGACAGTAACCGGAATCCGGCCGACAGTAACCGGAATCCCGCCGACAGTAACCGGAATCCCGCCGACAGTAACCGGAATCCGGCCGACAGTGACCGGAATCCGGCCGACAGTAACCAGAATCCGGCCGACAGTAACCAGAATCCGGCCGACAGTAACCAGAATCCGGCCGACAGTGACCGGAATCCCGCCGACAGTGACCGGAATCCCGCCGACGGCGATCGGACCCTCGCCAGCAGTTCCCGGACCCCCGCCGCCCGTCTCGGGCGTCGTTGCTTCGAGTTCCCCACGTCATCCCACATCGTCGGCAAGTCCGCCGTCCGGGCCCTCCGGCTCACATGGAACCATGCCTATCCGGTTGACAGCTCGGCGCCGGACACGTCGGGTCGGATGCGGCGTCCCGGGCCGGCTCGAGCATTGAAGTGCCCGGGTCCGACATCGGCGAAGGATGGCTGTTAATCGTTGCGAAAGTATCTGCACCTCGCATCATCGGTCGTGGCACGGCGTCCCCGCCCGTGTAGCATTCGTTGTGGCTTTCACAGGCGAGGACGCCTGTGCCACGAGACCCCGACCGCAACTGCTTTCGCAACGATTAATATCCACTCATCCTACGCGGACTGACGCCCGCAACCCAAACCGTAGGATGGGTGGAGCGGAGCCCATCTGCGAGCGCCGCATGATGGGCTTCGCTGCGCTCTACCCATCCTACGAGTCGGCGCTCGGCGTCGAGAATCTGCGCGCCGCGCGAGCCTTTCGAGGCTTGGTAGATCAGAACGTGCCGGTGACCACGAAGACGGCGTTCAGTTGGTCGTCGGTGATGGCCAGGGTGTTCGAGTTGATCAGGGTGAGGCCCACCGCGTTCAACCCCCAGGCGACCGTCTCGGGATTGCATCCGCCGCTGGGACACCGGAGGGTGGAGGCGTTCAGCGGCACCCGGACGATCGACGCCTGGTTCTGGGCGGGCGAGTTGTTGGCGTAGAGGAGCGCCGGGCCATTGGCGCCGTCGACGAAGATGATTCCTCTCGGGGTGTCCACATGCCCGTTGAGGGTCCCGCAGCTCCCGTCCAGCGCGTCGCCCCAGCCTCCGTTGAGATCGTAGTAGTAGACGCCGCCCGAGCCGTAGCCACAGCCGTTGTTTCGGAAGGTCCCGAACGCCATCGCGTGGTTCGTCTGCCCGTTGAAGTCGGCCACGACCGCCACCGCGTCCCAGAGGTTGGAGGGGCCGTTGTTCACGCTGCGGGAGAATGCCGGCCAGTTGCCGCCGGCGTACGACTCCTTCAACTGCGGGCCGGCGGCGAAGTAGGACTGGTGGGCCTGGTCGTTCGAGTCTTCGGCGAAGGTGAAGAACTGATCCGGTTGAGAGGTGCCCACCTCCCAGTTGAGCCCGTTCGCCGTCCCGCCGTAGCCGGTCGTGTAGCTCGACACCGAGCCCGGACCGCTTCCCGCTTGCCAAGTCAGCAGTCGGTTCTGGTTGGTGCTGATGACGAAACCGTCGTTCAGCCCGACCTGAGAGGTCCCGGCATTGTAGATGATGTCGATCGGGCGGTACGAGTTGCCGCCGACGTTGGAGAGATCGACCGCGGTCGAGCCCGTCCCGGAAGTGCCTTGGGGGTCGACCTGGACGATCCGGTGATCGCCGTGGTTGGCGACGTACAAGAGCCCGCGCCGGACCGCCAGACCCCAGGGTTGGTTCAGCGTCGACCCCGGTCCCCCGGCGACCATCTGCAGCGTGTAGCCGCTGCCCGCGCCCCAGTTGTTTCCGTTGGGCTGAATCGTGACCCGCACCGGCGCGCTCACTCCCATATTCCCCTGCGGATCGGTCGCCGCCCCGACCAGCGACAACGTCCCGTAGGCGGAGTTGCCCGAAACGTGGACGAGGAAGGTCTCCAGCGTCTGGCCCTGGTTCGGGGTGGATTCGAGCTGCGAGTAGTCAGCGGAGAACGCGCCTCGCGCCTGGAGGAGCACCTCGGCCACCCCGGAGCCGTCGGCGTCCAGAGCCATCACCTCGACCGAGATGTCGTCGCCGGGGGCGTAGTTGGTGGAGCCAGCCTGGCAACTCGACGGATCGGTCTTGTTGGTGAAGGTGCCAACGCAAGTGGTCACCGCCGGCGGGGTCGTGTCGATGCCGCTGTAGACATCGGCCACCGTGGCCGAGTTCGTGTAGGTGGTCCCGCCGACCGTCACCTTCGCCTGGACGGTATACGTCCCCACGCTGTTGAAGGTGATGGTGTCGTTGAGGGCATTGGAAGGTTGGCCCTGGACCACGTCGGGAGCCGTGCCCGGCGCCGGCAGCAGGGTGAGGCTGATGCTGGTCGGTTGCGAGCTGACCGGGTTCCCGGCGGCGTCCACCAGCGAGAACGTGAAGGGCACCGCGACTCCGATCGCGGCGTTGGTGGTCGCGAGGGAGAACCGAAGGGTCGTCGCCGGGGCCGGTCCCACCGTGAACGAGAAGGCCGCGGAGGTGAGGCCGCTCGCGATCGACTCGAGGACCAGCGAGTAGGTCCCGGCGGTGGTCACGCCGCTCACGGTCCCCGTCATCGCCACCGGGTCGAGGGTGGTCAGCGCGCCGGGCGCGTTCGTCACCACCGCCATCGGTGTTCCCGCGAGCGAGTTGTCATGGTCATCAGTCACCGAGTACGAGAAGTTCGCAGTCCCGCCGGAGGTGAGCGGCTGGGTGAAGCTCGTCACCGTCACCGCCGCCGGCGAACCCCCAGCCACCGCCAGGGGCGCAGTCGCGTTGACATTCGCGGAAGGATCGGTGGCGGTCACCGTCGCCGCCCCCGCCAGGTAGATCTGGAGCGACCCGCTCTGGCCGTTGGAGCCGGCGGTGGCCGTCCAGGTGCCGTCGGTGCCATCCAGCTTCAGCTTCTGTTGCCCGCTCGCCGCCGTGATCGTGACCAAGTCGGTAGTGGGATTGCCGTAGGCGTCCAGCGGCCGCGCCCGGTAGTAGATCGGAACGTCGGCGGTGGTCGCGGGAGACGACAGGACGAGGTCGATGGAAGTCGCCGGGCCGGGAACGACGGTGAACGCCGCGGGAGAAGAAGACAGACCGGTGGCCGCGGCGGCGAGGACGACCGAGTAGCTCCCGGGACGAACGACGCCCTGGAGGGTGCCGCTCAGGCTCCGCGGATTGAGGGTCAGAATCGCGTCCGGAGCCGAAGTGGTCGCCGTCACCGGCGTCCCCGACACGGTGTTGCCGTGATCGTCCTGGACCAAGTAGGTGAAGGATGCGGTCTGACCCGCCTGGATCTGCTGCGGGAAGCCCTGGATGGCGAGCGTCGCCGGGAGGCCCGCCTCGACCCGGAGCGAGGCCGACGACTGGATGCTGGCGCTCGGATCGTTCGCGGTCACGGTCGCCGACCCCGCGAGATAGACTTGCAGCGACCCGCGCTGGCCATGGGCTCCGGCGTCCGCCGTCCAGGTTCCCTGGGTTCCGTCGAGGGCCACCGGATTGTTGCCCTCCGTCGCCGTGAGGGTCACCGCATCGGCAGTCGGATTTCCGTAGACGTCGGCCGGAACGGCGGTGTAGCGAACGGTGTCGTCCGCGGACGCCGTGTCTTGGGCAAGCGTCAGGTTGAGCTGGGTCGCCGGCCCGGGAATTACGGTGAAGGACTGGCTCGCCGACAACGACAGCCCCAACGCCGTCGCCACCACCTGGTACGGACCTCCGGCCTTGGTGGCACCAGTGAGCAGCGGCGGCACCATGAGCGCTCCCGGAGCGTCGGTGGAAAAGATCACCGGCAGCCCGGTGTCGTTGCCGAAGGTATCCTCGACCGTGGCGGCCAGCGTGATCGTCGTTCCGGCGGGCAGCGCTGCGAGCGTTCCCTGAGCCGGAGTCGCGGTGAGCGCCACCTTGTTCGGCGCGGCGGGAGCGACGGCGACCTGGGTTTGCAACGAGGTGGAAGCGCCGAGCTGGAGGGCGATCCGCTCGGTCCCCGCGCGATCGATGACCGCGGTGTGCTGCGTCTCGTCCATCACGGCGGTGGCGTCGGCCGAGGTGGTCTGGCAGGTCGCATCCGAGCAGGCGAAAGCCGCCAGGGTCCACGCGGTCTGCCCAGCGTCGGCGGGATTGCCGTAGGCGTCGGTCAGGGAAAGCGCGACGGTCTGCCCCGCGACGGCCGAGGTCGGGTTGGCCACGAGGTTGGCCGGATCGGCGGCGGTCACGGTCACCGTCGCCGTGGCGAAGAGGTCTGGCGAGATCGTGGCCACGACCGTCCACGGCTGCGCGGCCGCCTGGGTGAGCCCGGAAATCTGATTGCCTTGGATGAACGCTCCCGGAGCATCGGTCGAGAGGTGCGCGGGCACCGCGGTCGTGTTGCCGTCAGCGTCCGTGACGGTGACCTGGGCGGACACCGGGGTGCCCGCCGGGACGGTGATGGCGGCACCCGAGACCGCGCCGGAGGCGGGACTTGCGGAGAGGGTCAGGGCAACCTTCGCCGCCGCGCCGGCGAGGACCGCGAAGCTCGCCTCGTCGGTGGCGCCAGGGTTGTCGGTGCTCGCCGCCACCAGGGTCCAGGAGCCCGGATGGGTGAGGCCGGTGAGGGTAGCCGCGGCCCTGCCTTGAGCGTCGGTCGTGGCGGTGGCCGTGACGGTCAGCGGCGGAGTGACTCCGTCGGCCGTCGCGGTGAACGAGATCTGGAAGCTCGAGAGATCGATCGGCTCCGGGTTCGTCACCTGAGCTCGGGCCTCGAGGGTGCCGCTGTCGGCGTCGACCACGGTCGAGGCGATGGTGAGCGCGAGCGCGGCGGGGGCGGCCTTCGCTCGGGTGATGGTGATGGTCGCCGGCTGGGACGGGCCGTTCTGGTTCGCGGCCACCACCGAGATCACGTTCTTCCCGAGAGCGAGCGGAACCGTGAAGCTGAACCGGCTCGTGTACTGACCGGCGAAGACGGGAGCCGGGGCCTCGTTGTTGGCGAAGGCCGGCGTGCGCTGGACCGTCATCTTCGCGAGGTACTGGGCGCTGCCGGAGATGACCACGGCGGTCAGCTCGGTCGAGACGGGCACCGGGTCGAGGACCGGAACCGGCGGCACGCTGGTGTCCTTACGGGCGCAGCCGGCCGCGACGAGAACGAGGACGAGGGCAGGAACGACGTGACGCATCGATATCTCCCACGGAAACCGAAGCGGGCGCCTCACAGGCGCACCGCGTAGCCGACGCTGGGCACGAGGCTGCCCATCGCGTCGCTGCCGATCTTTCCCAGCCCACCGAGGTCGGCGTTCGCCTCCTGGTAGCGGATGTCGAGCACCACCTGGCCGGGGCCGAGCGCGCGCGCGAGCCCGACCAGCACCACGATGCCGTTGGTGTCGTCCTCGGCGTGCGAGAGCGAGGCGAAGCTCTCGAAGTCGGCGCGCACCAGGAGACGCTCGTAGGCGACGCCGGCCTCGGCGCTCAGGTGCCAGGCGGGCGGCCCCAGGGTGTTGAAGAAGACGAGCCCGGCGGTGAGCGCGAGGAGGGTGGTGTTCTGGACGAAGGAAGGGTCGGCGCCGCGTCCGGCGATCTCCACCGCGCCTTGGTAGGGCTGCATCGACCAGCCGAAGCCCAGGTCGAGGCGGAGGTGATTGCGCAGCCACGAAGGCCCGCCGGTGGGGAGGACGAAACCGAGCTCGAGGGCGGCGTCGGCGCCGGTGAACAGCTTCGTGCGAGGGATGGAGATGCCGACCCGCACCGCCGCGTACCATCGCCGGAAGTGAGCGGTCGCGGCCGGGTGGACCACCGCGTGAACGGCGGGGTGGGTGGTCGGATGAACCGCGGGCGGTGGAGTGCCGGGCATCGTCGCCTCGATGGTCTCGAAGCGGCTGGTCGAGGCGGGCACGGGGGGCGTCGCGACCAGCGGCGGGAGCGGCGGCGGCGGGAGGCGCTCGGCCTTGCGGCGCTCGACGCGGCGACGTTCGGCGCGGCGATGCAGCTCTCGCTTCGCGGGGTGCGGCCGGGGCCGCCACTTCTCGTGATGGCGCGTCCAGCGGCGCTTCTTCTCCTTCTTCTTCTTCTTGACACGGTGAGGTTCCGTCGTCTGGTCCTGGGCGGAGGCGGGAGCCGGAGCCGCGGTGGCGAGGAAGATCCCGGCGGCCAGGACCAGCATCCACGTCCGCCACGCCGGGATTCGGATACGTCGCCGCGCATGCGGATCGCTCTCGACTCGCTCCTCCGGCCTCGATCCGCGGCGGAAGGTGACAGCATCCTCTCGACGTTCCAAGCTCGGCATCGGGCGATGGTCCCGTACACGGCACCGGCCGTCAAGCGCAACCTCGCGTCAAGAGCCGCCGTCGATAAGAGCGTTCACAGCAACGGGCCTCGCAACGAGCACGCGGTCCGCCGGCCCGCCCCGCGGATCCGCCTGCCTTCCGCGCGGCCTGTGTGTGACGAACCCGGCGCACCCGGCGATGGCGTTTCGGCGATACTCCCCCGCATGACCGCGACGACCCGGTTGTTTCTCGTTCGGCACGGCGCGACCCAGCTCACCTCGGAGGACCGCTTCTCGGGCGCCATCGGGGTCGACCTTTCGGACGAGGGGCGCGCGCAAGTGCGCTGTCTCGCCGAACGGCTCGCGCACGAACCCATCCGGGCGGTCTACACGAGCTCCCTGTCGCGCGCGGTCGAGACCGCCGAGCTGCTCGCCGCGCCGCACCGGCTCCCGGTCGACCAGCGCGTGGGGCTCGCCGAGATCAGCCATGGCCGCTGGGAAGGGCTGACCCGCCGCGAGGTCGAGTCGCGCTTCCCCGACGAGTACCGCGCCTGGGAAACCGACCCGTTCACCTTCGCGCCCGAGGGGGGCGAGAGCGGTGTCCAGGTCCTCGCGCGGGCGCTGCCGGTGGTGCGGGAAATCGTCGTCCGCCATCGGGGCGAGCGCGTCCTCGTCGTCTCGCACAAGGCGACGCTCCGGCTCCTGCTGTCGAGCCTGCTCGGCTTCGACGCCCGCGGCTATCGCGACCGGCTCGACCAGTCGCCCGCGTGCCTCAACGTCGTCGACTTCAAGGACGCCGTGCGCGCCCGGCTGATGCTCTTCAACGACGTGTCGCACTACGCGAGCGAGCCGCGACGGCCGGAAGACAACCTCTCGAAGTGGTGGGAGCACGGGACGTGAGCGCCGAGGCCGCTGTCCCGACATCGGGTTCCCCACCCGCCAGAGACCGTGGCCTGTCGCCTTCGTTCGGGTTCGGCGCAGATTCTTCTCCCGGGGCACGGGCGTCCTTGCTCGTGGAGACTCGGGACCTGCCATTCCGCGGGTTCGGTTCTCCTTCCCCAGGGGGGGTCGGGTGGCTGTCGCCAAGTAGGACGGGCGGTCCCGGAGCCCGCAGGGCTTCGGGCTGCCCGTTGTTCCAGAGCGAATGTGTGTGGGGGCAGGCCGATGTCGCTCGAGTCGTCTGGAAGATCCGGAACGATCGCTCTTGGACGGACCATGCTTGTCCGGTTCACACACCTGTGATGGTCATTGGGCTCGAGCCGCGCGGCGTTAGCCCGCGGTTTCGGCGGCTGCTGCGGGCTGACGCCACGTGGCTCAAGCCATCCGATGCCCGCAAGTGCATCAACCGATAGGCATGGGACGGACAGCCCCAGAGCGCGAAGAACCGCGCTCGACGGGACTGTCCATCCTACTGGCCTCTACTGCACCGCGCTTACGAAATCCGTTGCCGTTCATCGACAGGGAAAACACACACCCGGGAGGCCCGTGTCACGGTCGAAGGACCCGCGCCGCAACCCGAACGAAGGCGATGCCCCTCGACCCAGACCAATCGTCCGATCGGTCCGATCCGTCCGATCGGTCCGATCCGTCCGATCGGTCCGATCCGTCCGATCCGTCGAGGATGCGCGAAGCGACTGGCCTTCTCGGCTCGCGCGTCTTCGGCGCTACTCCACTTCGATGATGCCCTTGCGGATGCCTTCGGTGACCGCCTCGACCCGGTTCGTCACGTCGAGCTTGTGGTAGATGTGCTCCAGGTGCGTGCGGACCGTCGCCCGCGAGAGGTTCAGCACCCCTGCCGCCTCGCTGTTCGACAGCCCCTTGGAAATGAGCTGGAGGATCTCCGCCTCCCTCACCGTGAGCTGCACCTTCGGCTCCGGCAGCCCCTCCGCCGGCGGCTCCAGCGCGTCCTCCGGCTGCGTCCTCGCCGCCGGCCGCGGCTCCTCCCGCACGTGGAAGGTCTTCAAGAGCCGCCGAGCCAGGCTCGGCTGGATGACGCTCCCGCCCGCATGGACGTCGCGGATGGCCTCGATCACCCGCTCGACCGGCGCCCCCTTGAGCAGGTAACCAGAAGCGCCGGCCCTCACCGCGTCGAGCACCTTCTCCTCCTCGTCGAAGATGGTGAAGATGAGGACCTCGACCTCCGGCTCGAGCGCCTTGATCTCGCGGGTCACCTCGATGCCGCTCATCCGCGGCAGGCCCAGGTCGCACAGCACCACCTCGGGCTTCGCGTGCGACAGCTCCTCCAGCGCCGCCTCCCCCGAGAGCGCGGTGCCGACGATTTCGATCTCGCTCGACTCCTGGAGGAGCCTGAGCTGGCTGCGCAGAATCTTCGGCTGGTCTTCCACCACCATCACGCGGATCTTCCGCATCGGCTCTCTCCCTTGGCGAACGTTACGCGGCGGGCACCTGGAAGGGCGGCGCGCTCCCTGCGAGCGGCACGTGCAGCTCCACCCGGGTGCCCTTCCCGGGAGCGCTCTCGACCTGCGCGCGACCGCCCGAGTGCTGCGCGCGCTCGCTCATGTTCAAGAGCCCGTAGTGGCCGGGCGGCGGCGGCTGGTGCGCGTCGAACCCCTGCCCGTCGTCCGCGACCGACAGGTCGCACCCCAGGTCCGAGAAGCGCAAGGTCACCTCGACGTTCGCCGCCCGCGCGTGGCGCGCCACGTTGGTCAGGCTCTCCTGCAGCACCCGGAACAAGGTCAGCGCCGCCTCCGAGCCGACCGGCCGCTCCCGGCCCTCCTGGGAAAAGCGCACCTTCAGGCCGCGCGAGCGCCCCTCGAACTTCGCGCACACCTCCCCCACCGCCCGCACCAGGTCGAAGTCGTCCCGCATCATCTTCAAGCTGCGGCGCAGCTCGTCGATGCTCTCCTCCGCCTGCCCCTTGAGCTCCGAGATTTCGCTCTTGAGCTTCTCGTCGTGCGCCAGGTTCTGCAGGTACTCCGCCTGGAGGATGAGGCTCGAGAGCGTTCCCCCGAGGCCGTCGTGGATTTCCCGAGCCAAGCGGGTGCGCTCCTCCACCACGGCGAGCTCCTGGAGCGAACGCTGGAGCCGGAGGATTTCCCGGTGCTTGGTCTCCTCGCGCCAGTTCAGGTAGACGACGACGTAGATCACCACGCAGTTGATGGCGCTGTACCAGACGAGGAAGAGCAGGTCGTGCGAGTCGAAGTGGCCGTGGTTCAGAAGCTCCTGGATCTTCGCGACCACCGGGAAGGTGAGGAGCGGCGGAATCACCGCGAGCGGCTTCGGGAAGAGCATCACGAACAGCATCGTGAACAAGAGCTGCGTCGGTAAGAGCGGGCTCTGCAGCGCGCCGGTCGAAACGACGAGATAGACGAGCACGATGAGGTCGAGGCAGAGGGTGAGGAACGTCAGGCCGCTGCCGAAGTACGGTCGCTCGAGCAAGGCGTAGCTGGCGGCGCTGTAAGCGACCATCACCAGGTAGACGACCGCGGGCACCGGGCCCTCGATGCCGAACGCCTCCTTCCAGGCGGGAATGACGAGGATGCCCAGGCCCAAGGTCAACAGCGCGAGCCGCGCGTAGAACAACGCCCGCGCGCGCATCAAGAAGCGGTCGTGCGCGTACGCCGCGTCGTCGAGCTCTTGGTGCCCGGCCGGATCGGTCGCCACGAAAAGCGAGGATACCAGCGTTCCGCCTCGCCCTCACGAGGCCGGGGCGCCGGGCGGGCAACACGCCGCTGGTCCCGACCGCGTCGCGCGCATAACCACCCTGATCGCCCGACGCGATCGGCGAGGCCGGACCCGAGACCAACCGGCGCCGCCGAACACAGGCGGCAGGCCGGCCGACCTCCATCTGCGCTCTCGGCGAGTGCCACCGCCTGCGCCGACCGGGACCGATTCCTATGGCCGCTACCGCACCCCCCCGGAGAAGGCCCCGATGGCACCCGGCACGGCTGGAGCCGGGCCGCGGCGCAGACGCTGGACTCCGGCGCTCCCGCTCAGCAGGAAGCGCGGTGGGCGAGGAGAAGCGTTTCCGCCTTCTCCTCGCCCGCATGAGAGCAGCAGCGCTAGCGCCTGCCCTTGTTGAGCGCCGCGCGTCCGGCCTCGACCAGCGCGCGCACCTTGGCGCCGCCCTTCTGGCCGATCTCCCGGTAGAAGTCCTCGCCGTACTTCGCCTTGACCGCGTTGCCGCCCTTCTTGCCGCCCTTGAGGCCGCCGAGATGACCGGCTTCCGCCACCGTCAGCCCGCCGCGCTCCGACCCCGCCTGCTTCCGACCCGCTGGTTTCTTAGCCATCTGCCTTGCTCCTTGTGAAGGTGAACGTCCACCCCGCCGAAAGTACGCTTGAAGGATGCCACACCTCTCCGGAGAAACGCAAGCGCTAGCTCCGGGCAGGAGCGCCGCCAAGGCCTTGCCCGGGTGAGACGGGAAGCGCTGCCGCACGCCTCAAAGTGTCTTGGACCAGGGCAATTCGAAAAGCGGAGCCGGACCCCGGTAGCGCCTCCACTCCTGGCTCCCGCTTCCGCCGAGCGGCTGCCCCAGCGCCCCCATCGCCCGCGGTGGGCGTCACCGCCGCCGCCTGCCGTCCGGGAGCGGTGACGGCCGGCGTGGGGACGGTGCAAGGCTCATGGGGCCGCGACCAGGGCGCCTCGAAGCCGCCCGGCGGCGAAGGGTGCCCGTCTCCCTCGTCCTGGGGCATGCGTGGAGAGGCGAACCGCAGTACCATGCGCGCGCCATGCGCCGCTCCCTGCTCGTCAGTGCCTTGCTGCTCGCCGCCTGCGGGACCGAAGCCCCGACCGACCCGACGCTGCCCTTCGCGCCCGCCGGCCCCACCGCCGCCCCCGACCCGAGCAAACCAGGACCGTTCCCGGTCGGGGTGACCACAGTCACCCTCCAGGACCCCTCCCGCAAAGACAAGGACGGAAACCCGCGGCCGCTGGTGACCGAGATCTGGTATCCGGCCACCGACGCCGCCAAGGGCAAGCCCGGCGCGAGCTACGACATCCGCTCGCTGATGACGCCCGAGGAGCTGGCAGAGATTCAAGGCATCACGGTTCCGATCCTGCACACCTTCGCGGTCCGCGACGCGCCGCCGCGGCTCCTGAGCGCGCCGTATCCGCTCGTCATCTTCAGCCACGGGAAGGACGCGGTCCGCTGGCAGTCGACGTTCTACACGGTCACCCTGGCGAGCCACGGCTACGTGGTGGCCGCGCCCGACCACACCGGCGACCTCCTGGCCGACGTGCTCCACGGCGCGAACCCGCTCGGCGCCGCCTCGACCGCGCAGTCGTTCTGGGATCGCGCGCTCGACGTCGAGTTCCTCATCACCCACTTCACGAGCCTCGCCCAGGGCGACCCGCTCTACGGGATGATCGACGGCGCGAAGGTCGGGGTGACCGGCCACTCTTTCGGCGGGCTGACGAGCCTGCGCGTCGCGGCGCAGGACAGCCGGGTGAAGGCGATCGTGCCGATGGCCCCCGCGAGCGCGGACCTCGCCTTCATCGACATGCCGACCGGCTACACGCTGTCGACCCCGACCCTCCTGGAGGCCGCCCACGCGGACAAGACGCTTCCTTGGGACCAGAACGCCGCCCCGACCTGGAAGCGCTTGTCTGGGCCGAGAGGGCTCCTGGACATCACGAACGCCGGGCACTTCACCTTCAGCGACCTCTGCAGCTTCGACCTGACCGACGTTGCGCAGAAGGTGGGGTCGAACCTCGCCCCGGGCGTGGACGTGGGCAAGGCGCTCTCCGATGGCTGTCTGCCTCCCGCGCCCCCGGCGTCGGTGGCCCACCCGATCATCGACTTCTTCGCCATCGGCTTCTTCAACTGGCAGCTACGCGGCTCCTCCGGCTCGAAGGCGCTCTTGACCCAGGCCCACGCCGACGCCCTCGCCAAGAACGTGGCGGTATTCACGAACGCCTTTTGAGAAGCGGCCCCTCGATGAGACCGTGGCTGTCCCTCGGCGCGGCAAGCGCCTTTCTCGCGGTGGCCGCCGGCGCGTTCGCCGCCCACGCCTTGAAGCAGCGCCTGGCGCCCGAGATGCTCGAAGTCTTCGAGACCGGAGCCCGCTACCAGATGTATCACGCGCTCGCGCTGGTGCTGGTCGGCCTCTTCGTCGCGCAACGGCCCGGGCCTCTCGGCAGCGCCGCCGGTTGGCTCTTCATCGCCGGCACCGTGCTGTTCTCCTTCAGCCTCTACGCGCTCGCGCTCACCGGTGTGCGCAAGCTCGGCATCATCACGCCCTTCGGCGGCGTCGCGTTCCTCGCCGGCTGGGCGGTCTTCGCCATCGCCGCGCTCAAACGCTGACGCAGCTCGACGATGTCTCGAAGCTCGGCGCTCCCTCGCACGCCTCGTGCGCGACGCAGGGCCGCGATTCGCGTCGGACGCCGCGCCGCGCGAATCCCGTGGGCTTCAGATCGACCAGACTTGTGCCCGCAGCTTCGAGCACGGGTCCTGGCGCGCGGCCGCGGGGGTGAACACCACGAAATCGTAGGGCAGGTGTGCTGCCGTCCCCCGGTAGTCGGCAGGCGAGAGCGCTCTCGGTCTCACTTCGACCGGGCCGACCGCGACCACGCTCTTTCCCGGCGCCAGGCGGGCGAGAATCGCGGGCACCCCGCGGTCGGTTCGCGCGTGCCCGGAGCCGGTGACCAGGATCGCGCCGTCCTTCCCGGCGGCGACAAGACGCGAGGCGAGCTGGGCGTTGCGGGCGCGCTGGGCGAGCACCATCGGCTCGAGCAAGGCGCGGGGCAGCGCCTCGCAGTGGTCGCGGAACATCTCCTTCATCCAAGCGCGCTCCTCCTTCGGCGGCAGCGGGCCGAGCAGCTTCGCCGTCGCTTGGCTCAAGGCGGCGCGGCCGAAGTGCATGACGGCGAGCGCCTGGGCGTCCGACAGGTCCGCCGCGACGATGGGTAGGTGCGCAGCGAGACCGGCGGCGAAGACCGGCCGGTACTCCTGGAACGGCGGCCAGCCGGAGCGCTCCCAGTCCACGGCAGCGGCGATGGCGTCCGGGTCGCCGGGATGGCGGGCGAGCGCGGCGTCGACCTCGGCCTGCTGGTCCGAGGAGAGCATCTCGAAAGCCAACGCCGGCCGCCGGGCGCCGGCCGCGACCGACCGGACGAGCCGCGCCTCCAGCCGGTGGTCGTCGAGGTTGTCGTGGGTCTCTCCCAAGAGGACGAAGTCCGCCTGGCGCAAGGCCGCATCGAGCGCGCGCTCGCCGATCCACCGGTGCTGTCGCTCATCCCAGATGCGGCCGACCAGCGGGTGCTCGCGGTAGCGGGGACTGACCCACGCGCTCCGGGGCAGGAGCGGCGCCGGCCGGACCAGGCTCGGCGCGCAGGCGGGTGCGGCCGCGAGCAGGGCGAGAGCGGCGCAGGAGAGAATCGGTCGCATGGTTTCAAGGATAAGGCGCGAGGCCAGTGGCCGCCGGCCGAGCGCCCGAGCTTTGGCAAGGGTGGCGTGCGCGACGCATCTTTCGCGCCGGACGCTTTCACGCGGGGGGCTCGCGATGGGACGCACGTGGCCGAACGTCGACGCGACGACGGTGCGCACGCCTGGGTACTACTGGAACGAGCGGCTCAAGAAGCTCGCGCGGCTGAGCGCCGGCGAGAAGCTGCCCCACGGCGTCGGTCCCTGGCAGCTCATCGCGCACGAGCACGAGGGCTCGTCGAGCGAGGTCACCCGCCGCATCTTCGACCGCCATCCGGGGCTCGCGATCAACGACTTCACGTACACGACCACCTCGCCGCTGCCGCGCCGCCTACCGATGGGCGACCCGCCGCGCCGCCGGCCGCTCGCCGCCGTGAGCGTCCTCATCGGCGCCGGGGCGCTGCTGTTGGCGCTCGCTCGCGCGGCGAAGGTCTAAGCTCGGACTGTGAGACGCCGCGAGAAGGACGAGAGCGCTGCCGAGCTCGATCGGATCTACGCCGAGCTCGACGCGCTCTTCGCTTCGGCGTCGTGCCCACGCTCGACCCGCTGCTGCCGTTTTCGCGAGACCGGCCGGGTGCCCTACGTCTGGCCGGTCGAAGCGCGACGCGCGCTGGCGGCGATTGCCCGTCGCGGCGGGAGGCTGCCGCGGCAGCCCGTCGAGGGGGCGTGTCCGCTCCTGGTCACCGGCGGCGCTTGCGCCATCTACCCCGACCGGCCGTTCGGCTGCCGCACTTTCTACTGCGCCACCGCGACGCTCCCGGATGGGCACCGGCGGCGCGAGGTCGAGCGGCTCGCCCGGCGCCTGCGCGCGGTTTCGGAGCCGGTCGGAGGAGAGCTGCTGCCGCTCACGACCGTGCTCGCCCGCGACTTCGACTCGACCGGACGGCGCAGGAAGAGCTGAGCCGACCACCAGCCAGACGCGAAAGGCCGGCCGCCCGTTACGCGGGCGCGGGTAAGCTCCCGGCCTCGGCCAGGCCGATCGGACGGATCGGACGGATCGGACGGATCGGACGGCGAGGCGGAGCGGTTTCGTACTACCGTCTCGCGCCGGGAGGCTCGTCGATGGTTCGCACCGAGCGCTTCACGGTCTCGACGCCCGGCCGGGGGCTCTTCGACATCACCGAGCGCGTCCAGCGGGCCGTGGAGAGCTGCGGCGTCGCCGAGGGGCTCTGCACGGTCTTCCTCCACCACACGAGCGCCTCGCTCCTCATCGGCGAGAACGCCGACCCGAGCGTTCAAGAGGATCTGGAGCGGTTCTTCGCCCGCCTCGTCCCCGACGGCGACCGGCTCTTTCAGCATGTCGCCGAAGGCCCCGACGACATGCCGAGCCACGTGCGCAGCGTCCTGACCGGCGTCAGCCTCTCGATTCCGGTCCTGCAGGGCCGCTGCGCTCTCGGCACCTGGCAGGGCATCTACCTCTACGAGCACCGCCGCCGGGCGCACGTGCGCACGGTCAGCGTCACGGTCGTCGGCTGACCGCCGCGAGTCCCTCCAGAATCCTCGACCAATCGGCAGCCGGTTGAGGCGGGCGGGATTTCGCCGTAGAAGTTCCTCCGGGGAGAGGTCTCTTCCGCCGCTCATGACGGCGGCCAACGCATCCGAACAGCCCTTTGAAGCATCCGAACGGAGCGGGACAGGCCCGCTTCCGCCGGGAGGCGGTCGACGTGGACGACAACGTTTGGCTCGACAGGCGGGAAGTGCCGGTCATCGTGGTGCACGGCGGCGCGTGGGTGAAGCCGGGCATCGTCACCGAGCCGGTGCTGGAGGGCCTCCAGCGCGCGGCGGAGGCCGGGTTCGCGGTCTTGGACCGGGGCGGCATGGCTCTGGACGCGGTGGAAGCCGCGGTGGTGGTGCTGGAGGAGGACCCGCATTTCAACGCCGGGCGCGGCTCGACCTTGACGAGCGACGGCACGGTCGAGATGGACGCCTCGATGATGGACGGGCGGACGCTCGACGCGGGAGCGGTCGCGAGCGTCGCCGGAGTGCGTAACCCCATCCGCCTAGCGAGACGGGTGCTGCACGACAGCGACCACCTGCTGCTCGCGGGGGAGGGCGCGCAGCGGTTCGCGCGCGGCCACGGGGTGGAGATGGCGCCGGTGGACTGGCACGTGACGCCGGAGCAGCGGGCCCGGTTCGAGGAGCTCAAGCAGGAGGCGGGGGCGCGGCCGGACCGGCGCAAGCTCGGGACGGTCGGGGCGGTCGCGGCGGACGTGCACGGCCACGTCGCGGCGGCGACCTCCACCGGCGGCACCGCGTTCAAGCGGCCGGGCCGGGTCGGCGACAGCCCTCTCATCGGCGCGGGCACCTACGCCGACGACACGAGCGGCGCGGCGAGCGCCACCGGTCACGGCGAGTCGATCATCAAGGTCGTGTTGACGAAGACCGCCTGCGACCTGATGGGAAGCGGCAAGAGCCCGCTCGAGGCATCGAAGGAGGCGGTTTCGCTCCTGGGGAGCAGGGCGCGGGGCGAGGGCGGAATCATCCTGGTCAGCCCCGATGGACGCGCGGGGTGGGCGATGAACACGCCGCGGATGTCGCGGGCGCTCTTCCGGCGCGGGATGCCGGGACCCATCGCGCGGGTGTGAGGGCGACGCCGGCGCCGGCCACCTTCGACGCCCCTCGGGTCGGCCCGCGAGCGAGGCGGGCCGAAGGTGCGAAGTGGCCTGACGGCTCTCGGGCTGGCGCTCGACCGCGGCGCGGCTTGCCGTGAGCGGCGCCGGGGTGCTAGCCTGCCGCCTGCTTTCCCACCCCTGGAGGTCTTCATGGGCCGCACTTCTCTTTTCGTGTTGAGCGCTCTGGCGCTCGTTTCCCTTTCGGTCCGGGCGGACGACGGCCTGGTCCACGTCGACAACGGCTCGACCCAGGTGCGCATCGACGCGTCGGGCGTCCACGTGCGCGGGAAGAAAGCCAAGGTCGATGTGAAGGGCACGTCGTCGGGCAACAACACCGCCGTTCAGCAGTACTGGAACGGCCCGGACGAAGACACCCGCGGCGGTGGCGGGGCGATTCAGATTCTCACCGACCACGCGCGGCGCACCATCGACTGCAAGGGCAAGGTGCTGCAGGTGCAAGCCAACCACTCGACGATCAAGGCGTCGCATTGCCCGACGGTGCAGGTCGAGGGCAGCCACAACCACGTCGAGCTGGTGACGGACGACGGGACGGTGCAGGTGGAAGGCGACCACAACCACCTCGAGATCCGGGCGGGCGCCGCGGCGACGGTGCAGGTGCCGGGCGATCACAACGAGGTCCGCTGGTCGGCCAAGGGACGCAAGCCGCTCATCCAGACGTTTGGGAGCTACAACACGGTCGTGGCGGAACACTGAGCCGCCCCGGCCTGACGGAGCGCGGCTCTCCGGCTCGCTCCGTTTGGAACCGGCTCTCTCGTCCTGTACGCGCCCGCCGATCGGACCGATCGGTCGGATCCGTCGGATCGGTCCGATCGGTCGTGGCGGATGCCTTTGACTCGCGGCGCTCGGTACCGCGCAGCCGGGGGGGTGAGGCCGAATCCCCGACAACTGCTTATCGGGATCACCACACCACGCTCGCGTTTCTGGCCGCTCGTCCTGAGCGCAGTCGAAGGGCGGGCGGTCCGTGCGGCACCTCGCTCGTCCCTCGACTGCGCTCGGGATGAGCGGCATTGCCCAACTGGCTTGGTGTGGTCAACCCGATAAGCATCTTCCCGACATCCCTGTGTGAACCGGAAAGCCTACTGGGCCAGTCTCGTGATCCCGCCGGGCGAGGCGGCATGTCCGCGCCCATCAGTGTCCGCGGGCGGTGAGCTGGCGCGCCACTTTCAGGTAGAACCCCAGATAGTCGAAGTTCGGGCTGACGATTCCCAGGGGTTGGCCGACCTCGTTCATGTGGTCGGCGGGCAGAGCCCCTTGGTAGTCGCCCCAGCGCGCGCTCGAGTCGGGGACGAGGCCGTCGTTGTCGCCGGCGCCGGCCACGGTGAGGAGATCGAACGACGCGCGGAGCGGGAGATCGCAGACGTCTCCGCAGGTGATGCCGTAGAGGCAGGTCTTGCCCGAGTAGCTCACGTAATCGACGCGCGGGTCGTCGGGATTCGCCGGGTTGAACGTGCCGTCGACGAAGGTGGTCGTCATGTCTTGCAGCGCGGCGATGGCGTTCTCCTGGTCCTGGCTCGTCACCGCGCCGTAGAGATTGAGCAGCGCCCCGAGGGCGTCCTGGGCGGGGCCCGGAGCCAGCCCCAAGGCGATGTCGGCGACGACGGTGCCGTGGTTGGGCGTCGCGATCATCGTCAGGGCCGCGACCCGGCCGCCGTAGCCCAGGGTACTGATGACATCGCGCGAATCGAGCCCGCCCTGGCTGTGGGCGATGAGGTCGATGTGGGTCGCGTGCGCCTCGCCGAGGACCTGATCGACCTGGCCCGCGAGGTCGTTCGCCCGAGCCTCGACGGCGTCGAACGGCGCGAGCTTCGCCACGTAGATCGGATAGCCTTTGCCGCGCAGCGTCTCCGGCACCTGGTAGAAGTATTCGAGCGGCCCGAGGTTCTTGAAGCCGCCCATCCCGTGGACGAGGAGGATGGGATAACGGGTCGTCTCCAGGTCGCAGCCGGCCGTACACGCGAGGCTCAGCGTGAAGCGCCCCTGCGACGCGGTATCCGCCGCTCGCACGAGAAGCGTGTACTCGCCGGAGCGGGGCGGCTCGAAGATCAGCGTCGCCGTCTGGTTCGCCCGCGGAGCCGAGAGGGTGGCGATGGGCGCTCCCCACAGGGCCGCGTTGGGGTTCGTCACTTCGAGCGCCGCTCCCCCGAGGGCGGCATCGGGCGTCAGCGCGATCGCGACACTCGACCCTTGCGCTGCCCGGAAGCGTACCCGGGCCTCGGAGCAGACCGGCAGCGGGCTCGCCGTGAGCGACGCGCCCACCGCGAGCTCGCCGTCGTCGACCGGCGCCAGCGGCTCGACGCAGGCGCAGGCTCCCGCCAGGCACATCGGCGCCCGGGTTCCCATGCACACCAGGCATCCAGCGGCGGTCGCGGCCGTTCCGCAGTGGCGCGCGTCCTTCATCGAGCAGGGAAGGCACCCGCCCGCGCCGCAGTAGTGACCGATGCCGCAGTCGCTCGCCCCGGTGCAGACGCAGGCTCCTTCCTCGCACACGGGCGTTGAGGTGCCGGCGCACACCGCGCATCCCGCGGCGGTCGAGGCGGTGCCGCAGTGGCTCGCATCGGTCGGCGAGCAGTCGAGGCAGGCGCCGTCGCGGCAATAGCGACCGGCACCGCAGCCGCCGTCCTCGGTGCAGACGCACGCTCCGGCCTGGCACACCGGCGTCGAGGTCCCCGCGCACACCGCGCATCCCGCGGGGGTCGAGGCGGTGCCGCAGTGGCGCGCGTCGGTCGCCGAGCAGGCGAGACAGGCGCCGTCGCTGCAGTAATACCCGCGCCCGCAGCTCGCGTCATCGCACGCCTTGCGTAGCGCGGTTCCCCCGCACGCCGCGAGAAGGACGGCGAGGAGAACGACGAACGACAGCGCGGCTCGGACGAGGACCCTCTGCATCTGGCCTCCCGGTAGGTCCGTGGCGAGGGCGGACGGCCAGCGACCGGCGCTCCATAGCATGCTTTCGCCGCGCTGGCCATCCCGTCGTCTCCGGCTGAGCACGACAGGTTGGGGCCGCGGTGCCGGGTCGGCCTCACCCCCGCTACCGCCGTCGCCAGCAACCGGCAGGCTCCGCCTCATTACTGCGCAAACGCGAGGGGGCTCAGCGAGTCGGATGTGTCACCGAGTTTCGGTGCCCTAAGTAGGCGGCCCCGGAAGTTCGCCAACGGTTGGGGTGGCCGTGTCGCGGAGGTTGGCATGGCTTGAGCCGCGTGGGTCGGCGCCTCGCTCGGCGAAGCGAAGCTGTGGCGTCAGCCCGCGGTCTTGCTGGCTACCGCGGGGGTCGGCGCCTCGCTCGGCGAAGCGAAGCTGTGGCGTCAGCCCGCGGTTTTGCTGGCTACCGCGGGGGTCGGCGCCTCGCTCGGCGAAGCGAAGCGGTGGCGCAGGCCCGCGGTTTTGCTGGCTACCGCGGGCTGACGCCACGCGGCTCAAGCCGTCACGCGGCGCGAAAACGGAGCCGTCGAATCCGTTAGCGAACTTCCGGGGCCACCTACTAAGGACGAGACCTCGCCAGGCGGAAGCCCAGGTCCTTGTTACGGTACGCCGGGTTGACGCCGGCGCGGTCCGCGGCTCGCGCGTAGCTCGCGTTGACGAACCACGACCCGCCACGATCGACCCGGCCCGGGCCCGTCGACGGACCCATCGGATCGGTCACGGGTCCGCTCGGGTAGTCCGCGTACCGGTCCCACACCCACTGCCACACGTTTCCCAGCATGTCGTACAAGCCCCAGGCATTCGGCTGCTTCTGTCCGACCGGCTTCGCCGTCTTGCCGTCGTTCCCGCAGAACCACGCGATCGGATCCAAGACGGAATTCGGCTCCTCGCAGTTCAGATGAGACGAGTCGGTCGTCCCGTTGTACGTCCCGGTCGTCGTCCCCGCCCGCGCCGCGTACTCCCACTCCGCTTCCGTCGGCAGCCGGTACCCGGTACAGCTCAGCCCCGCGAACGTCGCGCTCGAGCAAGAATACTGTCCGTCTCCCGGCTTCCCCGCGCACCCGCTCAGCGTGTAGCACGGCTGCACGTCCTCCTTCGCCGAGAGCGCGTTCGCGTACGCCACCGCATCCCACCACGACACTTGCTCCACCGGACAGGCGCTCCCGCACGAGCTGAAATACGATGGGTTGTTTCCCATCAGCGACTGCCACTCGCCTTGCGTCACGTCCGTCGCCTCGAGGTCGAATCCCTGGCTGATCGTCACCTGATGCTGGGTCTCGTCATCGCAACTGGTCCCGCATTCGTAGCCCGGCTCGCTGGAGGGCGCTCCCATCGTGAAGGTCCCCGGATCGATCGGCAGGAAGCACGCGCCGTCGGCGCATTTCCCAACGCCGCACGGCGTGCCATCCTGCGCGGCATCGGCGATGGTCTGCCACCCGGTCGATGGATCGCACACGCGTTTCTCACAGGGACCGGCCGCGTCTGGCTTGGGGTCCGCGGCATTGCGCGCGGCCTGGCACACGCCCGAGCCGCACACCGGCGCGACGTGGCAGACGTCGGGCGCGGTCCCGCAAGGGGTGCCGTCCTTCGCCGTGTCCGCGACGTTCTCCCACCCGGTCGCCGGGTCGCAGGCGCGCTTCTGACAGGGACCGGCCGCGTCGGGCGTCGGATCGGGTTTGTCGCACGACGACGCTTCGCTGAGACACTGCCCGCCGCGGCAGACCAGCCCCGGAAGGCACCGGTCGCCCGGGAAGCACTTCTGGCCCTTGTCGCCGACGGACGGCACGCCGATCCAGCAGCCGGCGACAGTACCAAGAGCGCCCAGCATGGCCATCCGTAGAACGGTTTCCCGATAGGGCCTGTGCAGGCGACGCCCGCCAAACTTGGAGCCGGACACGTCAGTGTCCGGGTTGGGCATGGCCTCTCGCGTCAACTTGGAGCCGGACACGTCGGTGTCCGGGTTGGGCATGGCCTCTCGCGTTAACTTGGAGCCGGACACGTCAGTGTCCAGGTTGGGCATGGCCTCTCGCCGCTCGTCGAGTCTTCTTGCGTCCGATCCGGAAATCTGAGGTGTAGTCCTTGCGACCGGCGAATGCCCTGCCAGTACCCGGACACTTCCGTGTCCGGCTCCATGTCTCGCCCACGGCTCGCCAAGATTTCGTTGGAGAGCCCGAAGACCAGCGTGGGAGCGATGGCTCGAGAGCGTCATCGCGCGCCTCCCGTCGCATGGCTCGGTCTGCCGAACCACAGCCATGCGCCGACCGCCGTGAGCGCAGCTCCACCGGCAAGCCCCACGACCGACAGCGCCGACCAGGTGTGGTTCGAACCGCGAGCGGAGATCGGATCCCGGCCTCCCGTGTAGCCCAGAGCGTAGTCGTCGCTTGCCACCTGCGCGCGCCACGCCGAGACGCCGCCCGCCGCGACGAACAAGACCCCCGCGACAAAGCTCGCTTGGCCCCACTTCACACGCGCGGGAGGCGTTGGTGGGACCAGAAGGTTCCGCTTGGCGATCGCGGTTGCCGCTTGCGCTCCGGACGTCAGCGCGAGCGCAGGTGGGGATTTCGCGGGCGTCGCGGCCGGTGCCTTCGATGTCTCGATGGCTGGCCGCGTCGGTGCGCTGGCCTCGGGGAGAGGGGGCGACGTTCTCTTCTTCAGCGCCGCGCGGATGTCCGCGAGGTACCGTTGCGCCGGTCCGCGGCCGGAGTCGTTCGCCGGCACCTTCGCGAGATACGCCTCGAAGTCCCGCTCGGCCTCGGCGAACATCTCGGCTCGCTGCTCGGCGCGCGCCGCGTTGAAGAGGGCGTCGGCGACCCTCGGGTCTCGCTCGTAGATGCGATGGCAGAGCTGCGCGGCCCGCTTGAACTCGCCGGCCCCATACGCCTTCGCCGCGGCAGCCTCGAGCTCGGTCGTCGCGGGGCGGCGTCGAGCGGCCTGCGCCGGCAGCGCGATGAGCAGGAGCGCCACGAACGCGAAGCCCGTCGCCAGCCACGGAGGCGTTCCTGGTCCGGTCGCACTGCCGTCCAGCACGTGCAGCGCCAGAGATCTCCGCTCATCCCGAGCGCAGTCGAGGGATGGGCGCCCCCGCGAAGGCCCGCTCGTTCCTCGACTGCGCTCGGAATGAGCGGTCACGGTCTTTCGCATCGGCATGGAATCTGTGTCGGACAGGAATGCTCCGGTTGCTTCAATTGAACCGCGTAAACGCATGGGGTGGTTCCTGCTTCGGCGCCTTCTGATGTCTCGCCGCGGGCCGGTGCTCGTTCTCGCGCCGCGCGGCCTCGGCCGGGTGGGGCGCGGCCAGCCGGCGCTTGTGCTGATGCTCCGGTCTCGTTGTCACCGCAGCGGTTGCCAGTGCGGGCGATGGTTTCGCGGCAGCGGGCGGGACCGGCGCGGACGTGACCGCGGTTGACGGCGCGGGCACGGGTGCGGGGCGAGCCGGCGCCGGAGTCGCGACCCGCGGGTGAATCGGTTTCGCGTGCTCGCTCGACCACAACGGATGCGTCAGGACCGCGGCGAGGCCCAGCCCGGCGATTGCCACCAGCGCCGCGATCACGATGATCCGGGAGCGCTTTCGTTCAGGTTCGGGTCCGGCTCCCGTTCTCTTGTGGCGCAGGCGTCCCCGCCTGTGGAAGGCGGGTTCTCCTCCCAGGGCACGGGCTTCCCGGCCCGTGAAACCAGCGCTGCCTTCCACGGGCGAGGACGCCCGTGCCACAGGAGGAGATCCCACAGGGGAAGAACCCGCGCTGGGTCTGAACGAAGGCGACACCACCTCCTCGGTGATCTTTTCAGCCGGCTCGGCGGGCGCGGTCTTCTTCGGCGGCGGGCCGACCATCCGGCGGTCGGCGAGCGACTCCTCCAGCGCGCGGCGCATCTCGTCCGCGGTCTGGAATCGATCCTCCGGGCGCTTGGCGAGAGCCTTCTCGACCGCCTCGATGAGCGCCTGGGGCAGCGGCTGCGACGCGACCTCCGCCAGCGGCGGCGGTGCCTTGCCGATCTGCATCAGGATGGTCTCGGCCGAGTTCTCCGCGTCGAACGGCAGCTTCCCGGCCAGCATCCGGTACGCCATGATGCCCACGGAGTAGATGTCGCTGCGGCCGTCGACCTTGTGCCCCCGCGCCTGCTCCGGCGACATGTACCGCGGCGTGCCGATGGCGAGCCCCGTGCGCGTCAGGCTCTTCTCCAGCTCGCCGGTGAACTTCGCGACCCCGAAGTCGATGACCTTCACGTAGTCGGTCTCGCCGAACATGTCGACGATGAAGATGTTCCCCGGCTTCAGGTCGCGATGGACGATGCCGTGGGCGTGCGCCTCGGCGAGCGACGTGAGCACCTGCCCGAGGATGTGGACCACGCGCGCGGGCGGGAGCGCGGGCGTCACGCGCAGCACCGTGCCGAGCGGCCGGCCCCGCAGGAACTCCATCGCCATGTACAGCGACCCGTCGTCGATCTGCCCGAAGTCGTAGACGCGGACCGTGTGCGCCCCCTGGAGCAGGCACGACGCCTTGGCCTCGGCGTGGAAGCGCTGCACCTGGGAGGTGTCGGTCGCCATCTCGCGCCGGAGCACCTTCACGGCGATGTCGTTGTGCGTCGCGACGTGAACCGCGCGATAGACCGCGCCGAAACCGCCCTGGCCGACCCGCGAAACGATGCGGTAGCGGTCGCCGATGACGAGCCCGGGGCGGAGGCCCGGCGCGTCCACGACCTTGATGTAGGTCGGCGTGCCGTCGTGCGGACAGATCTTGTGCTCGGTGGCGAGCGAGCACGCCGGGCAGATCCGATCCGGACCGGCAGCGGGCATCTCGGCGGGCGGAAGCGGTTCCTCGGGCGGGCGAAGCCTCTCGACGGACGTGTCCCCGTCCTTGACGCAGGTCGGCGTGCCGTCGTGCGGACAGACGTCGTCCGCGGTGGCGAGCGAGCAGGTCGGACAAATCCGATTCGGAGCAGCAACAGCCATCTTACCCAGCAGAGCCAGCGCACCGCGCCGGCGAAACCCCTCGACGAGGGCGATTACTCCCGCATCGCGCGTGCGATGTCAAGCTGCACGAACCGCTACCCGGCTGGCGCGCTCGCCCCGACGTTGGAGCCGGACAGACCGTCAGTGTCCGGGTTTGCCCGGGACCTCGCGCCTGACCCGGAGAGCGCCCGGCTCCAAGCACGTCAACCGGAGCTGGGTATCCAGACATCTCAGGTTGTCGTTCCCGCTCGCCCTGAGGCGGCCGGGCCCACGGACCTCGCTCGTTGCCACCGCCCTCGTGCCCGGCCCTCGAAGGGCCGTGAGGGCTCGGCACAGCCTGTGCCACCCTCGCGCTCGCCCTTCGAGGCCCGCGCATGCTTGCCGTGCTCCATTCATGCTCCGTGGGCGCGGGCACCTCAGGGTGAGCGGATCGGGGACCAAGACACCTGAGGTGTCTGGATACCCAGTCAACCGGATGGGCATGGAATCAAGGCTCCTCAACAGAATCTGTGCGTGGAAAGCGCCGCTCGGGAAGCCGGACACGTGAGTGTCCGGGTTGGGCAGTGCCATTCGCCGCTCTCCGACCGTCCTGTCGCCTGACGCGGTGCTGTTCTCGCGATCGACGAACGCGGTGCCTGCACCCGGACACTCACGTGTCCGGCTTCCTTCTCGCCCGCAACACGCACAGATTCTGTCGGAGAGCCGGAATCAAGGGCATCGGATCGCCTGCTGTCTAGACGTTGGTGGGCGCTCGATGTAGGTCCACGTGGGCGCAGGAAGGTTTCTTCGGCTTACAGAAGGTGGAGAAAGGTAGGTTCGGCGACCACGTGTAAAGTACAGACGGTGGAGAAAGGCGGGATCGGTGACCGTGTGTAAAGTACAGACGGTCGGGAAACACGGGATCGGCGACCGTGTGTAAAGTACAGACGGTCGGGAAACACGGGATCGGCGACCGTGTGTAAAGTACAGACGGTGGAGAAAGGCGGGATCGGCGACCGTGTGTAAGATACAGACGGTGGAGAAAGGCGTGTTCGGCGACCGTGTGTAAAGTACAGACGGTGGAGAAACACGGGATCGGCGACCGTGTGTAAAGTACAGACGGTGGAGAAAGGCGGGATCGGCGACCGTCTGCCGTGACTGGGTATCCAGACACCTCAGGTGTCTTGGTCCCCGATCCGCTCACCCTGAGGTGCCCGCGCCCACGGAGCATGAATGGAGCACGGCAAGCATGCGCGGGCCTCGAAGGGCGAGCGCGAGGG
>JAJYLH010000106.1 GCA_021787845.1 Myxococcales bacterium
GGCTCGCCGACGTGCCAGCCGCCGGTGGGTGCAGAGGCCCCGACGATCGCCGTCCGCATGGCGAGCAGAGCCGCCTCGACGACGGCGAGGCTGACGCTCATCGGAAGGCCGCCCGGAACTCGGCCCGCAGCCGGGCGATCATCTTGGGCCAGACCTCGGTCTTGATCTGCTCGTCGAGTAGAGCGCCGAGCCGCCGCGGTCGGGCTGTCTTGGTACCGTCGCGCAGGAACGGCCAGTAGTGCGCCGCGTTGCGCAGGGTGTAGAAGATCCGGCCGCCGACGTTCGTCGTCGTGTCGCGGAACTCCGTCTGCAGCGTTCCGCTCTGCCGGTGGATCTTGCGGTCGTCGTGCAGCGAGTTTTCGGGGTGGCGCCGAGAGTAGGGGTGATCGAGCTCCGCCAGATCCGCGAGGGTGTGATCGGAGAGATCGGCGTCGCGCAGCGCCAGCTTCATCACGCCCTCGGCGAAGGTTTCGCGCACCGCCCGCTCGAAGTTGAGGCGGACCTGCTTCTGCGCCGCGCGGATGCGGACGCTGATCTCGCTCGGACGCGCCATCTAGCCCAGTCCCTGCCGCGCGGTCCGGCTCCGGGCCCGCCGCAACTGCTCGGCGATCCCCGTCGTCGGGAATCCGGTCTGGTACTCCTCGCCGCGGGCGGCGGCGTACTCGACGACCTTGGCGTGCTGCCGCGTCGCGCGATCCTGCGCGCGCTGGATGGCTTCGGAGGAATCGACGGGGTTGGCCGGGGCTCCGTCCTTGAGGTAGGACTCGGTGACGAGCATGCAGCGGCAGTTCCCGCGGCAGTACGTGACGCCGGATCCCGGGAGTCCGAGCGCGACCCACTCGGCGAAAGGCTTCAGGAGCCCGTGCCGGCGCGCGCACGACCTCTCCGGGCTCGTGTCGTGCTGGCCGCAGACCTTGCCGTCGTGCATGGTGATCCAGTAGGAGCCGCGGTTCGTTTCGTCGACCGGAACCGCCTCCTCGATTGCCTGCTGCATCGTCTCGTCGACGATCTTGGCGAAGCTCCTGCCCATGTCGGCGATGCCCCGGTACCAGGGCCCGAGGACCGTGGCGAGCTCCGTGGTGTCCGCCTCGAGGGCGGCGAGGATGTTCTCGTCGGTCATGCCCGCGCGCCGCAGCCCCTCCACCCACCGCGAGAACGCCGCCGCGGTCTCGGAGGCGAGCCCCTCGGCGTCGCCGGCGAGCCGGGACACCGCCTCGGCCAGGATGGCGTCGGCCTCGGCCGCGTCGAGGCCGGCCTGCAGTCCGATCGACTGGAAGAAGGCGTCGGCCTCGGCGACGACATCAGGCCCGGCGAAGTTCGCGAAGTCCCCGAGCATGGCGTTGAGGAACCCGAGCAGGTACGGCTCGCCCTCCACCAGGAAGCGCTCGAGGGAGAAGCCCTTGGCCATCAACTCGCTGGCCAGCGACGCGAGGGACTGCCGCCACACCTCCTGGTCCTCGACGTGCGCCGTGAGGGCGGCGGTCTGGTCGCTCACCGGCAGATCCTCACCGCTCCACTGCGCCGGCCTTCCGGCTGCAGTTTGGCCATGTCGCTCGCGATGCGGGTTTCCCAGCCACGACGCACCGCGTCGGCCTTGTCCTCGAGCGCCGCGCCGTAGGAGTCGGAGGCGAGGTACGCCTCGAAGGCAAGGACCTGGACGCCGGCGAGCAGAAGCTCCTCGCCCTCGTAGGGGCCGATGTCCCGGGCCGTGACGGTGATGTGGACGCCCTCCGGAACATCGCCACCCAGGGTCGCATCGAGCCGCGAGAAGAGCGTGGACGGACCGACGCGCGTTGATCCGGACAATGCTGCAAAATCAAGCAGTTGCGAGCCGTCGGGGCCGACTCCGACGAAGCCAACGAGCGAGTCACACCCGAGGTCGGATTGCACCTCGACGATGTCGTCGTACACCGGCAGGCCGACCTCCGGGACGATGCTGCCCACCATGGCGGTGATCGGCAGGCCAGCGACGAGCATCCCGGCGATGTTCCAACCACGCTGCGAGGTGTTCTTGTCGAGCGTCGTCACCTGGTCGCCGGTCACGGCGACCGCGATCGTGACGGTGCCGTTCGGCTGTACGGCGAGGATCGTGTCGTTGACGACCAGCGCGTTGACGGCGGCGAGCATCACGTCCCAGTCAGCCTTCGCCGTCTGGACAGGCGTGGTGCCGTTGAGCGTCACCGTCTCGCTGACGACCTCCGCGACGCCGTGGGTCGTGCCGTAGAGCGTGACCTGGATCCCGACGTCGGTCGGGTCGGACGAAACGAGGGTGAGGGCCGCCCCGTTCGGGCGGGCGCCGAAGCCGGCGCCCCCCGCGGTGTGGATGACGACGGTGTACGACTCCTCGATCCCGGCGGCGATCGCGGCACTCCACCGCTTACGTGCCCGCCGGGCGAGGACCTGAAGGTCGCCATCGGCGAAGAACTGCTCGCCGTAGCGCTTGTTGTACACGCTGAGGTTCACGGCCGCGACGGGAGGCGTGGCCGCAGGGTTCGCGGCCACGACCAGGTCGAACACCCAGCGCCGCCGCAACTCGCTGAGCTGGGATGAGGTCAGGACGTCAGCCATCGAGGTACCGCTCGACGTCGCCGGTGGTCACGTTGTGGTGCCGGCCGGTCCCATGTCCGCCGAGGAACCGCAGGAGCAGCTCGGCGTCGACGCCGTTCTTGTCCATGAGGGCCCGTGCGTCCTTTTCGATGGTCACGTTGCCAACCGACGGGGGGGCCGAGCGGGGGCCGGCGGCCGGCGGGTGCGCCGGCGCGTCGCCGAGGGGGGCGCCCGCTGTCTCCTCAGGGTCGCCCTCCGGCGCCGAGGCGCCCGGGAAAACCGGACGCCTCGGAACCTTCAGGCTGCCGTCCACGATTTGCGCGCGGAGATACCCTTCGCACTCGAGCCACGACGCGAAGCCGTGTTCCTCGGCGAACTTCTGCGCCTCGCGCCCGGCCACGGCCAGGGCGAAGCGCTGCCGGTCGACGAACCGCTCCATCGGCGACTTCACCGGCGCGCCCCGCGGGTCGTTCTGAGCTGCCATACACCACCCCCGATCGTCAGTACACGGACCCGAGCGTGACCCGCCGCCAGTTGGCGTCGGTCGGACCGTTGGCGGCGACCGTGAAGTACAGGTAGCTCGCGTCGTAGTACATCTCCCCGGCGTCCGCCTCGGTGCCGTCGACCCCGCCGGCGAGTGGGGTCTTGGTCAGCGCGGTGACCAGGCCGGTGCCGTCGTTGGCGGCCGCGTTGGCCACGCTGACCAGGGCGCTCGCGGCCGCGGAGCCATCGATCGCGGTCTTGACGTTCGCCGCCGTCGAGGTGATCGCGCCGGTGCCGTAGGCGAGCGTGACCTCGATGTCCGTCCCGACGACGGCGACGGCGATGGTGCCGTCGGCACCGGGGTCGGTGTACTTGACCGTGATCGAATCGCCGGCGACGCCCTTGGTCTTGGCCGTGAAGACGAGGTCGTTGTTGGCGCCGGTGAGGGCGGTGGTCAGCGTGGACGCGGCCGCGTTGACCGGGGTCTCCGAAACAAGCTGGAACGTTCCAGGCGGGTACTTCAGCATCGTTGCCTCCAAGGCACGGGGCGCCCGCGAGGGCGCCCCGGCCGCTGTCGTCAGTTCACTGCACGGTTTCCAGGCTCGCCGTCAGGATCACGCATCGAGCGAGGAGTAGGTCTTGGCGCAGACCACGCGGATGTTCTTGTCGTTGATCGCGGCCTTGCTGTAGTTCGCCGCGGTGCCGAGTTCGACGTCGGTGGGCGGCAGGGTCGAGCCGACGTACTTCATGCCGGCGACGTGGATGACCAGGTCCGCGGTCTGGGTGACGATGACGCTCGGGCCCTTGGCGTTGACCTGCTCGTACACGCGGGCGTTCTTCGCCATCGCGATCTGCAGGCCGCCCGGGGCGACGCCGTAGCTCTGGTACAGGGTGGTCGCGCCGGCGCCCGTGTACGGCATGGCGTCGTCCTGCCAGAGCCCCATGCCGAGGTAGGTCGGCACGCGGCCGCTCGCGGTGATGCCCGAGATGTTGTCGAGGTACTCGACGAGCCCTTCCTTCTCGATGTCGAACCCGACCTTCGAGTGGACGAAGAGCGCGCTGAGGTTCGTGGCGTTGTCGCCGAGCAGGTGCTTGGCCGCGAGCGCCTTGGTGCGGTCCATCGCCGCGGTGTAGGAGATGGCGTGCGTGCCGTTGAGCGCACCACCCGCGGCGTTGAAGAGCGCGCCGAGCATGATGACCGCCAGGCGCTCGAACTCGATCGGCCAGAAGGCGGCGAACTTCTCCGCGAACAGCCGGGTCGCCTCCTCCGCGCCCATGGCCAGGGCGATGCTGGCCTCGGCGTCGGTCAGCTCGACGACCTTCTTGCGGTTGATGACGACGCCGATCTCCTGCAGCTGCGACAGCTTCGTCGTCGAGGCGGTGTCGGTGCCGTCGTTGACCTCGGAGTTGCCCGTCAGGGGGTTCCACCGGCGGAACTGGTAGAACTGGCCGACGATCTGATCGGGCAGCTCGAGGTTGGCCGCGCCGCGCTTGTACAACTCGAGGGTGTTGGGGATCTGCGCCGCCACGAGGGCGTTGAGCAGTTCCGGGATCACGAGGGAGGTGCTGAATGCCATGATGCCTCCAACCAAAAAGGCCGCCAACAGGCGGCCGGTTCACAACTCGCTCGGGGGGTGCCTAGGACGCCTTGCGGAAGTGCGTGGCCTCCAGGCTCTTGACGTAGTCCGGGTCCTTCTGCTTGGCCTCCTGCTGGGTCTGCCACGGCAGCTTCAGGAACGCCGCCCAGTCCTTGGCTTCCCGCCACGGGTACTTGGCGCCCTGCAGGTCCGGCTGTCCGTTGGCGCTCGGGGCGGCCTTGCCGCTGGCCTTGCTCGTATCCCCATCGCCGTCCGCGGCCGCGAGCAGGCCTGCGGTCTTGAGGCTCTCGACGACGGCCTCGATCCCCGAGACCTTGTCGCCCTCGACCGTGACGGCGGCGTAGGTGTCCGTGCGGACCGCGCGGTAGAGCGCGTAGTCGATGTCCTGGACCTTCCCGGCCAGGGCCTTGAGTAGCGCGCCCTCGATCTTGAGGCGGTTAAGTTCCGCGCCCTGCGCCTCCGCGGCGCGGCGGCGCTTTTCGTCCTCGATCGTCTGCTTCGCCGCGGCGAGCTCGGCGGCGGGATCCTGGCCTGGAATCTCGATGCCGGCGGCCTTGAGCGCGTCGAGGACGGCCTTCTGCGTGGTCGCGGCCTTCGCGGTCGCGGCCTGAGCTTCCGCCTCCCTCGACTTCTTGCTCTCCCGCTCCTTGTGGAGGTCCTTCTCGAGAGCCGACTTCTGCCGCTCGAGATCGGCAAGGCGGGCGGCAAGCGTCGCGACGTCGGTCGCCTGACCGCCGCCGCCTTCGCTACCCGCCCCGCCACTGCCACCTTGACCGCCGTCACCGGCACCCGGGTTCCCCCCGCCGCCGTCCGGCGCGAACATGAAGAAGTTCCTGCGCATAGTTCCTCCGTCAGTCCCGCGTCCCGCGGGACTCCCATTCCTTCTGCTTGCGGGCGATCGCCGCCCTCAGTCGCTCGTACTTCGTGCGTAGCCGGGGCGGCCAGACGGCGTGCTTCTCCGCCAGCGCGAGCCCGAGGCTGTCGAGCAAGTCGCCGGCCTTCCAGAGCATCGCCCGGATCTCCCGGTACTCGGTGAGGAACTCGCGCTTGACCTCGATCGCCATTGCCTTACCCTCCCTGTCCCTGATCGCCCGTCGTCCCGCTCGAGGTGCGCTGCGTGAGCGACAGCCGCGGCGTGATGCCGACCCCGAAGGTGCCTCCGGCCGTGATCAGCCGGCGCTCGAGCGCGCACTTCCGCAGGTAGTCGGTTGCCTTGGCCTCGTCCCAGTCGGGGTGGCGAGCCAGAATAAATTCCACCGGGCGCATGAGCCCGTCTTGGATCAGCGCCAGGTCGAGCGTCTGCTGCGCCTCCTGCGCCTGTGCGAACTTCGGGTCCGGGATGTCGATCACGATCTCGCCCGAAGGGGCCCCGCTCGGGTCGTGCACCCGCCAGACGTCGAGGACCTTCTGCACGAGAGCCCGGACCGTCGGGGTGTGGATCACGCGGTCGCGCCGCATCTTGTCGCGCGCCGGCGCGTTCTCGAGCTCGATCGCGATGCCGGACCGCGGCGACTCCTGCACGCGGAAGGATCCCGGGGGGACGCCGTAGCACTCGGCCAGCGCGTCGACGTCGTCGCGAATCGAGCTGAAGATCGCGTCGATGATGCCCACAACCTCCGGCCCGTCCCATCGCAACTGGCGCGGCTTGTTGTCGCCATCGTTCCCGGTGTAGGTCACCATCGACGGGTCGAGCACGAAGCCGACCTCGTCCGCCGACTGCGCGCCCTCGACGACCGGGAACTTCCCGCCGAAGAAGAGCGTCACCATGCGCTGCGTGACCATGTAGTTGACCCGCTGCTGGACCGAGAGGACCTCTTGCTGGCCGTCCTCGTACCAGAACGAGTCGACCGGGTAGCCGGTGCGGATCGGGACGAACGGGTCGCCGTACTCCTCAGGGATCGGCTCGGCCGGTTGGACGCGCTCGCCCTCCGCGTCCTCTTCCCACTTCTCACGGTTGGCGAGGTCCCAGACCTCGTACCGGCCGTTCTTCTGGTCGACGAGGATGCTGTAGAGGTTCGGCCGGCGCAGGTTGCGGTTGCCCTCGCGGTAGCGAACCTCGACGAGGTTCGGCGTGAGCAACCGCATCGCCATCACGCCGGCGTCCGGGTCCCAGTACGGGTGCACGAGCACGGTCCGCAGCAGCTCCGCGTACTGGAAGTACGTGTGCAGCGCCAGGGGCCATTCGACCGCGTCGTGGAAGACGTTCCATGCCGCCTGCGCCGAGCCGGTAGCCCCGCCCTCGGCGCCGCCGAACGTGATGGTGACCGGGTCGCGCCCGATCAGCGTGACGGCCTTCACCATCCGCGAGGTGACGTTCCGGAACGAGGCCAGCTTCTTCCAGGTCTCCCGGATCGTGCCTTCCCTGAGCAGTCGATCGAGGTACGCCCACAGCAGCGGCATGTGGTTCCCGGAGTAGTAGCCGATGAGGTCATCGGCGGCGCGCTTGCGGTCCTCTTCCTCCTCCGCTGCGATCTGCCGGAGGTTGAGGCGGTGCACCAGGTCGAGAGAGAGTGGCATCTAGAGCGCCCTCACCGCGGAGAGTCCCCGCACCCGCACGGTCGGCCGCAGACCGCACACGACGTAGCCGTCGCCATCCGACAAGTGCGTCAGCTTGAGGTCGGTCTTGTCGAGCTTCCACGTACCCGGGATCCACGACACCTTGCGGTAGTCGGCCGACGACTTCACGCAGCGCGGATGGATCTTGAACCACCGGGCGCCCTTGGCGTTGAGCAGGGCCGCGCTCACGCTGATCACGCGGTCGGCCTCGAGCGGGTTCGTGGTTCGCGACTTGAAGAGCACCGGGCGGAAGGCCTTCCCAATCGTCTCACGGACGATCGAGTGGTTGGTCTTGTAGGTGTTGGCGGTGTGGCTGCCGCCGGTGGCGTCCCAGTACACCCACACCTGCGAGCCGGCGTGCTTGCCGGCATAGCGCCGCACCAACTCGTCGCAGACGGGCTGCGTGCCGCCTCCCGCCTCGAGATAGACCTCGTCGATCTTGCGAAGCTCGCCGGCGTCGGTGAGCTGGTACACGCCGGCGCTGGCCGGAGCCCAGTTGAAGTCGAAGCCGAAGATGAGCGGGCGCCCCGGCTGGTAGTCGAAGCTCCCGTCGATGCTCTCCGTGTCGTCGTATCCGGAGTACGCGCGGCCGGTCGCGGAGCGGATCCACCGCCCGAGCACCCGGGCCTCGGCGATCTCGGGCGTGACCTCGGCCGAGATCGTGTCGACGTAGTCGGACGGGAGGTTGTCGAGGTTGTCATAGGTGGTGCTGGTGATCTCGGTGATCGAGAACCTGCCGGCCGCGGACGCCTTCCGGAGGTTGTCGCGCCAGTCGTACATCCAGTGGTCGCCGCCCTCCGGCGGATTCGAGTGGAGGTACAGCTGATTCGGGCCGCGGCGGTCGCGCACGCGCTCCGACACCATGACCACGGCCTCCTTCTCGATCTCGGAGACCTCCTCGACGATGGCGTAGCCGAAGGTGAACGACTTGAGGCGACGGTAGTGCCGCTGGTAGAGCTGCGAGCAGAAGACGTGGTGGCCGTTCTCGAGGATGAGCATGGGGGCGTACGCCTTCGGTGGGAAGTACGGCACCTGGACGCCTTGGACCTTCCAACGTGCGACCCACTCCGGGGGCGGCTGGCGGCCGAAGATGTAGCCGACCTCGAACAGGTCGAGCACCTTGAAGACCTCACCCAGGATCGCGGTGGCGAGCTGCTGGTGGTCGTTGGCGAACAGGCCGCCCATGGTGATGCGGTTCGCACCGACCGGACCCAGGAACTCCTCGAGCTCGGGCCGGGCGCCCGAGTGCTTGAGGATGAGCAAGGCGTCGAGGAACGTCTTCCCGGAACCCTTGCCGCCGACGTTGACGACCCACCTCGAGGTCGCCTGCAACTCGTCGAACTGGTGCCGGGAGAACGCGGCTTCGCGCTCGACGAACTGAGGGACGGCGGACATCGCTACTTCGCCTTGGCCTTCGCCTTCTTGCTCACCGCGCGGCGGCCAGCGGCGGCCTTCTTCGCCATCGCCGCGGCGCCGTACTTCTGCCGACCGATGAAGGCCGCCAGCGCCTTGGGATCGCTCACGGCCCGCTTGCCGCGCCGCGAAGCGAGTTGCCTCGTCAGCGACTTGAAGCCGACGTTCCCCGTCCGTTTGACCGCCTTCATGCGCCGCCCTTGACCCGCTGCATGTGCCGGCGGCCGCGCGCCTTCCCGGTGTCCGCCATCTGCCGCTGCATGTCCGCGTGCGCCTGCTGCTGCCGCTCCAGGCCGGCGACCTGCCGCCGGCATGGCTCAGGCAACGGCTTCGACCGCGGTCCGCTCTGCTTGCTCATGGCCGATCTCCATCACCGCCGGGCTGTCCTTGACGCTGAGGTGCAGCCTCACCGCGGCCGCCGGTGCGCCCGGCTCTTCCGACCGCACCTGGATCACCACGTACACGCTCCCGTCGGCGACGCGCTGGACAGCGTTGACCACCGTCGCCGCCGACTGCATCCTGGCGTCGATGGGAGCGATCGCGCACAAGCGCGCCTCCTCGAGCAGCGGAGCGTCTCCCGGGCCGCCGAAGAGAGTGTCAAAGGCGCATTCCTGCCCATGCATTCCTGATATTCCGAAGGTCGTCCGGGTTCGTGACAAACTGCGTCACGATGTTCCCCATCTCGCTCATGACGCGCAGCAACTCCGGTCGCGAGATGGCGTTGGCTGCGCGGACGCGCTCGATCCGCTCGGTGATCCTGCCCACCTCGGCGAGGAGCTTGTACGCGTCGGCGATGTCGAGTACCTGGTGCGGCCGCGCCTCCGCGTGGTCGGTGTTCCAGCTCTTCCACCACGCCAGCAGCGCCTCGCGCCAGACGTCATACCGCTCGATGAAGTCGATGACCAGTGCCCGCAGGAGCGCGAGTTCGGGCAGCAGGTTGAGCGGCTCGGGGTCAGCCGCCTGCTTCTCGATGAGCTCGCGGATTCGCTGCCGGGTGATCTCGGAGTAGCGGCCAACCCGCGCCGGCGTGCGGCCGCCGTGCAGGTGACAACGGCCGATGCCCGGGTGGTCCGTCTTGAAGCCGGACGGGTTGTCGCAGAGGTGACGGTCGTCGGCCCGCGTGTGGGCGTCGCAGTGCCGGCCGGACGGGTCCGGCTCGAAACGCGACGGCCTGCGCTTTGGCTTCCGGGGCTTGCGGGGGGCGGGCTGGATTGCTGAATCATCTGCCATAACGCGAAGGCCCCGGGGGTCCGGGGCCTTTCGACAGCTTTGCTAGCGAGTTGAGTCTACGGGCGGAGCCTGCCGGTTGTCAAGCCCTCTCAATCGTCCTCGTCTAAGTACAGGTATCGCAAGAACGTACGATCCGGACGCGCGCACCGCCAGAACGCCTGGCACAGGTGGCGCATGCCGACCGCGTAGGCCCGGGACTTCCGAAGATCGTCGAGCGAGTCCACCATCGTGAGCCGGACCGTGTGGGTGCGGTCCTCGATCACCTCGGTCGACCCGTGAACGATCCGCGCCAGCCGCAGGCGCGCGCGACCGAGTTCCACGCCGGCCTCGGCGCATCCCTTGGCGGCGGCGCGCTCGAGGTCGGGGATCGTCGACTCCTGCAGTTCGTCGGCCGCCACCTCGCGCCAAAGGACCTGCTCGACGGCCGACATGTCGGTGGCTTTGGTCGCCTCGCGGCGGTCGGTGGCCCGCTTCCCCGGGCAGTCGCGCAGGATGCAGGCGACGGTCGCGTACCAGGCCCAGGGCGCGCTCGCCCGTACGGTTGGCTCCCCGAACTGCGAGAGCTGCGACCCGATGACCGAGCGGGCGGCGTAGGTGTGCAGGATGCGCCAGACGATGCGCTCGGGCAACGCGTCGCCGAGTTCGAGGATCACCGCAAGCGCGTCGGCGACGGCCCGACCGGAAGGCGCGTCGCCGATGGCGGTGATGGTGTCGTTCGCTTGGGCCAGATTCATCGCACCTCCAGTGCTGCGTTCACGCCCGCTTCTCCAAGTGCCACACCCACGACTTACCCTCGACGGGCTTCCCGCCGATGAGCAGTCGCGACGGATTGCCAACCGTCTCCCATCCCTCGCGCTTGGCAGCCGCGACCTGGGCGCGCAGTTCGACCTCGGTCCACGCGGTGATCGTGCGCACGAGCAGGGCGCCGGTCATCGCGTCCACCTTTCCCTGATCCATACCACGCACCAGACGGCCGTGAGCAGCAGCCACGCCACCGAGGAGATGCGATCTACAGGATTGTGGCCCAACGTCCACAGGCGGTTGAACAAGAGGGATACCAATGCGCTCGTCACGACCATCAGCCACGGCGGAGATGCCACGCTCCTCATCGCCGCATCCTCGCGACCTTGGCGACGGGCTGCTCGCGGCGCTGCATGGTCACGCTCACGAGATCGGTGGCCTCGTTGAGCCGCACCAGCAGGCA
>JAJYLH010000046.1 GCA_021787845.1 Myxococcales bacterium
GGCCTACGTCCCCGACGCCCGCCGGCGCCTTGCCCGTGCCGTCCGCGAGCCACGGTGAGGTATCGGAGGCAGAATCCTGACCTATCGGGCGCGCTAAAGCCTCGCGAATGCAGGTAATCAGGTGGTCCAAACCATCTGCCCGGTTACATCGTGGTTCCTAGGCGGCCGCGCGTCGTCCCATGCGCCCGCTGGCGAGCTCGAGGGACCGATGACCGACGCCGAGTGGGCGGAGCTGCGGCGCTTGCGCGCGTGCCTGGCGCCGGCGCGGATGATGGAGAATAAGTGGCTGCTGTGCCTCTATCCCCAAGGCCCCTGGGACCCGGAGGACCAGCGCTTCTTCGAGGAGGCTTGCCGGCTGGTCGCGAACACGCCCAACGACGGCGGGTATCAGGACCTGCACGAGTATCTCGCGGCGGTGGCCGCCGACAAGGGCGACCCGGCGCACCTGCCTTTGCTCCAGGCGCTCGCGGAAGGGGCGGGAGACAACGAGCACGACGTGCGAATGTCCATCCGCGAGCTGCGCAAGAAGGCGGGCCTGACCCCGGAGGACACGGCGGAGCCCTCGTCGTCCGCCCCGACCGATGCCGAGGGTCACTCCGAGGAGGACGAAGACGGCGACTGGTGAGCGGCGGGCGCGTGTCCGACCCTCGTGTTAAGGTGCGCGGTGGAGGCGCGTGATGGCTCGGCCGTTCGTCAGCGAGATTCGGGAGCGCGACCGCGTGGTCGCTTTCTTCCTCGTCACGAAGAAGGAGCTGCGCACAACCAAGAACGGCGCGGCGTACCTGGTGGTGACGCTCGCCGACCGGACGGGCGACCTCGAGGGGCGCGCCTGGGAAGATGCCGAGAAGCTCGACCTCCAGTTCGAAAAGGGGTCGTACGTCAAGGTCGACGCCCTGGCGAGCGCCTACAACGGACGGCTCCAGCTCAAGATCGACCGGCTGCGCGCGGTGGCCAAAGGCGAGGTCGATCCGCGCGACTTCCTGCCCGTGAGCCGGTTCGACCCGGAAGAGATGTTCCGCGAGGTCCTGGCGCTGGTCGACGGCCTGGGCGACGAGCTCGTCCGAAAGCTCTGCCGCGCCTTCCTCGACGATCCGGACATCGCCCAGGCCTTCAAGCGCGCGCCCGCCGCGAAAGGCATCCACCATGCGTTCGCGTCGGGCCTGCTCGAACACACGCTTTCGGTCATGCAGCTCGCCCACCGCATCGCCGACCACTACCCGCGCGCCAGCCGCGACCTGCTCGTCGCCGGGGCGCTCCTGCACGACATCGGCAAGACCCGCGAGCTGTCCTGGGAACAGGGGTTCGACTACACGACCGAGGGCCGGCTCGTCGGGCACATCCTCCTGACCATCCAGTGGATTCACGAGAAGGCCGCGCAAATACCGAATTTCCCGCCCGAGCTGGCGATGCACCTCGTCCACATCGTCGCGGCGCACCACGGCGAGCTGGCCAACGGGAGCCCCAAGGAGCCGCTGACGCTCGAAGCGATGATCGTCCATGCGCTGGACGAGCTCGACTCGCGCGTGCAGTCGTGGACCATGATTTTCGAGCGCGACCGCAACGACGAGTGGACCGACTTCCAGCGCATCTACGACCGCTATCTGTTCAAGGGCCCCGGCTGGGGACGCGAGAAGGCGGGGTTGCCGACGGCCGAGGAGGGGCGAGCCTGGCGCGGCGAGAGCCTCTACCGACGGGAGAAGAGCGGCGAGCCGGTGCCGAGGGCGGTCGAAGCGCCGAAGGAAGAGGCGCAGCCGCTGGCCGGCCTCGAGTCGAAACGCAAAGAGAAGCGCGAAGCGAAAGAGAACGAGGAGACCCAGACGTTCGACCTGTTCGCGAGACCGAGAGCGGGGTGAGGCTGAGTTGATCGAAGCTTCGCAAGGTGGCCGTGAGCTTCGGCCCAATCGGCTTGCGCCCACCCGGTGAACCGCGCGTGGAGCGAGCCGAAGCTCTTCTCGGCTCGCTTAAGCGAGCGGCTCCAACCGAAGGTTCCGGCGTGGGTGATCGCTGCGCCTTCCGCGGGAGCCGCTCGCTCCGCATCCGGCGAAAGAGCCCGCCCGATGCTCCACGCGCGGTTCACCGGATAGGCGCAAGCGAACCAACAACGCAGCAACGGGAACGACAGCCCTTCGCGACCCTCAGGGGAACCGACCATGCACCTCGGCAAGACGCTCGGCTTCATCGGCGCTGGCAACATGGCGCAGGCGCTCATCCGCGGGCTCATCGAGACCGGCGCCGCGGTGCCCGACGACATCTGGGCGAGCGCCCGTCGCGAGGAGAGCCGCGAGCACGTCGCCAAGCTTCACGGCGTCCACCCCGGCGACAACGCGACCGTCGTCCAGCACGCGGACGTCGTCGTCCTCGCGGTCAAGCCGCAGATCATGGACAAGGTCCTGCGCCAGGTCGGGCCCGCGATGACCGGGAAGCTCGTCATCTCCATCGCCGCGGGCGTGCCCATCGAGGCCATCGAGCGGCGGCTGCACCCGCCGGCCCGCATCATCCGCACCATGCCCAACACGCCCGCGCTCGTCGGCGCCGGCGCCACCGCGCTCTCCGCCGGCGAGCACGCGACCGACGACGACCTCGCCATCGCCGAACGCATCTTCACCTCGGTCGGGAAGACCTTCGTCCTCGACGAGACCCAGCTCGACGCGGTCACCGGCCTCTCCGGGAGCGGTCCGGCCTACGTCTTCCTCATCATCGAGGCGCTCTCGGACGCCGGGGTCAAGGTCGGCCTCTCGCGCGTCGACGCCCAGGCGCTCGCCGCCGAAACCGTGCTCGGGTCCGCGAAGCTCCTCATCGAGACCGGCGAGCATCCCGGCATGCTCAAGGACAAGGTGACGAGCCCCGGCGGCACCGCCATCGCCGGGCTGCACACGCTCGAAGCCGGCGGGCTGCGCACGACCCTCATCGACGCCGTCGAGTCGGCGACCCGCCGCTCCCGCGAGCTCGGCGAAGAGTTCCTGCGCAAGCTCGGGTGAAGGGCGAGCCACGGCAGCCTCGCGACCGGGCGCGTCCGAAGTCGCCGTCCGCGATTGACCCGGCGGGACTTCCAGCGCCTCAGCTTCGTTCCGGTGGGCGTCGATCGGACCGATCGGTCGGATCGGTCCGATCGGTCCGATCGGCAGTTGCCGAGGTCGTCAGCACGCGTCAGCGAGAGGCGGGTCTGCAAGATCGTCCAGCCCGCGCGAGCGGAGAAGCCTTCCCCCCGTTATCCTCCTGCGTCGCCGCCGGCCAACGCGAGCGTCCTCTCCCCGCTCGGACAGCTTCCGCAACCCGGCGCGCCGTTCCCATCTTCTCGCATGAGGAGCAGCGCCGATGTTGTCCGAAGTCCCCCGAGAGAGCCCGAAACCGGCGGCTCGCCGTTGCGCTCACCCGCTGCTGGTCGTCGAGGATGACCCCGACATCCGTGAGGCGCTGAGCGACTTGCTGGAAGGCGAGGGCTACGCGGTCCGCACCGCCGCGAACGGCGTCGAAGCGCTCCATCGGTTGGCGGCAAAGCCGCGCCCGTGCGTCATCCTGCTCGACCTGATGATGCCGGTGATGAACGGCTGGGAGTTCCTGGTCGAGAAGAACCGCAGCCAGGCGCTGAGCCAGATTCCCGTCGTGGTGGTTTCGGCCGTCAACGGTGGCGCCCCGAACGTCAGCGCCATCATGCCCAAACCGCTGGACGTCGATCGCCTGCTGTCGATCGTGCGGGCGCTGTGTTTCGGGAAACCTGTGAACCGCGCGTGAAGCGGCCCGAGGCTCTTTTCGGCCCGCGGAGCAAGCGGCTCCCGCGGAAGCGCATCGATCGTCGATCCCGACGCCTTCGGCGAGAGCCGCTCGCTCCGCATCCGGCCAAGAACGCCGGATGCGCCACGCGCGGTTCGAGAGGAGCGGCCACTCCTGTCCAAAACAGATTCCGTGCCCCCGCGAAGAACCGCTCATTCCGAGCGCAGTCGAGGAACGAGCGGCTCTTCGCGGGGGGCGCCCATCCCTCGACCGCCATCGGGATGAGCGGAAATCTCCGATGCGGCGTGTCTTGGACAGCAGCGAGGAGCGGCCAAGAATCGCTCGGCGCTCCACGCGCGGTTCAACGCGAGCCGGCCCGCGAGGTGGCCATCTCTCGCGGGACCGAGGCTCGTCTAGGCGGCGAGCGGCGTGTAGTCTTGCGGCCGATGAGCGAAGGAAGCGACGCCCAGCCGATTTCCCTGACCGTCAACGGCGAGCCGGTGACCGTGCTGGCAACGCCGTCCGAAACGCTCCTGGAGGTGCTGCGCTATCGGCTGGGGCTGACGGGCAGCAAGCAGGGTTGCGACAAAGGCGACTGCGGCGCCTGCACGGTGCTCGTCGACGGCCGGCCGGTGCTCGGATGCCTGACCCTCGCGACGTTGTGCGACGGCGCCGAGGTGCGCACCGTGGAGGGGCTCTCCACCGCTGCCGGTCTCCACCGGGTCCAGGCGGCGTTCGTTCGACACGGCGCGGCGCAGTGCGGCTTCTGCACGCCCGGGATGCTGATGAGCGCGGTGCGTTTCCTGGAGACCCGCGAGCAAGCGCGCGCGCCCACGCGCGAGGAGGTCGCGGCCGCGCTCTCGGGGAACCTCTGCCGCTGCACGGGCTACGCGAAGATTCTCGACGCGGTGATCGACGCGGCCGCCGAGCTCGGGACGCGTTCGGTGCCGGGATCGAACGACGCGGAGGGCGCGCGATGAGCGGGTCGCCTTCCGTTCTCGGCGGGCGTCACGGGCGCATCGACGGCGCCGAGCAGGTCACGGGCGCCGCTCGATTCGCGGACGACCTGTCGCTGCCGCGGATGCTGCACGCTCGCATCGTCCGCTCACCGCACGCGCACGCACGCCTGGTCCGCATCGATAGCTCGAAAGCGCTCTCGCTCCCCGGCGTGCACGCGGTCATCACCGGGCGCGACCTGCCGACGCCGTACGGCATCATTCCGTGGACGACCGACGAGCACGTCTTCGCCGTCGAGCGCGCGCGATACGTCGGCGACGCGGTGGCCGCGGTGGCGGCGATCGACGAGGCGACGGCGGCCCGCGCGGTCGCGGCGATCGAGGTCGAGTACGAAGTGCTGCCCGCGCTCCTCGATCCGGAGGAGGCCGCGCGCCGCACGGACGTGCAGATTCACGCGAGCAAGCGCCCCGGCAACCTGACGAAGCAGGTCGACCTCGCCTTCGGCGACGTCGATGCGGCCTTCGCCGAAGCGCCGCTGCTCCTCGAGAACGATTACGCCTTCCACGGCACGACCCACGCGGCCATCGAGCCGCATTGCGCGCTCGCTCAGGTCGACGGCGACGGGCTCCTCACCGTCTGGTCGGCGACGCAGGTGCCGCACTACCTGCACCGCGCGCTGGCGTCGGTGCTGGGCCTGCCGGCGCGGCGCATTCGGGTCATCCAGCCTCCGGTCGGCGGCGGGTTCGGCGGCAAGTCGGAGCCGTTCGATCTGGAGCTGGCGAGCGCGCTCCTCGCCCTGCGCACCGGGCGCCCGGTCAAAATCCTGTACACGCGCGAAGAAGTGTTCCTCGCCCACCGCGGCCGCCATCCGACGCGCATCCACGCGCGCACCGCCTTCGACCGCGACGGGCACCTCGTCGCCCACGACGCCGACCTCCTCCTCGACGGCGGCGCCTACGCGAGCTTCGGCCTCGTCACGACCTACTACGCCGGCCAGCTCACCTCGCTCCCCTACAGGCTTCCTGCCTACCGTTACCGCAGCCGCCGGGTCTACACGAACAAGCCCGCCTGCGGCCCCAAGCGCGGCCACGGCGCCGTGCAGCCTCGGTTCGCGATGGAGGTCCAACTCGATCGCGCGGCGGTCCATCTCGGCATCGACCCCATCGAGCTGCGGCGCAAGAACTTCATCGGCGAGAACACGCGCACCGTGAACGAGCTGCGGGTCGGGTCGCTCGGTCTGCTCGCGTGCCTCGATGCGGTCGAGCGCGCGAGCGGATGGAAAGAGCGGCGCGGGCGACTGCCGCGCGGACGCGGGCTCGGCGTCGCGGCGAGCGCGTACATCAGCGGCACCAACTATCCGATCTACCCGAACGAGATGCCGCAGTCGGCCGTGCAGCTCTGCGCGGACCGCTCGGGTCGCGTGCGCGTCTTCGCCGGCACCTCGGACATCGGGCAGGGCTCGAGCACGATGCTCGCGACCATCGTCGCGGCGGAGCTGGGCGTCGAGCTGGCGGACATTCGCGTGGTCGCGGCGGACACCGATTTGACGCCCGTCGACCTCGGCGCCTACTCGAGCCGCATCACGCTGATGGCGGGACACGCCGCGATGGACGCCGCGCGCGAGGTGGCGTCGATGGTGCGCCGCGCGGTCGCCAAGAAATGGGAGGCGAGCCCGAAGGACGTGTCGCTCGCCGGCGGGCTGGCGATCGACATCTGTGACCCGAGCCGGACGATGCCGCTGGCGGACGCCTTTGTGCTCGCCGAGAGCGCTTTCGGGACCCTCGGCGCCGTCGGGTCGTACAACACGCCCAAGGAGGGCATCCACGGCGATTACCGCGGCGGCACCATCGGCGCGACGCCGGCGTTCTCCGCCACGGCGCACGTCGCCGAGGTCACGGTCGACGAAGAGACCGGCGACGTCGTGGTGGAAAAGATCTGGTGCGCGCACGACTGTGGGAAAGCGCTTTCGCCCCTCTTGGTCGAGGGGCAGATCGAAGGCTCGTGCTACATGGGCTTCGGCGAGGCGCTGATGGAGCATCACGAGACCGATGCCGCGGGGCGTCTGGTCGCGCCGGACCTGCTCGACTACCGAATTCCGACTTCGCTCGACACCCCGTTCATCGCGTCGACCATCGTCGAAGCGCCGGACGAGAACGGGCCGTATGGCGCGAAGGAGGCCGGAGAAGGCCCGTTGCACTCCAGCATCCCGGCCATCGCCAACGCGGTGTTCGACGCCGTCGGCGTGCGCATCGACGAGCTCCCGATCACGCCGGAGAAGGTTCTCGCCGCGCTCGACAAACAGCGCGAGGAGCAGCACCGGCGATGATGCCGCTGCCTCGATTCGCGCTCGCTCGACCGGGGAGCCTCGAAGAGGCGGCGCGGCTGCTGTCCGACGCCGGTGCCGAGGGCCGGGTGCTCGCCGGCGGCACCGACCTGCTGGTCAACCTGAAGCACGGCCTGGCGGCTCCGCGGCTGCTGGTGTCGATCGACCGCCTCCCGGAGCTGCGCGGCGTCTCCGTCGACGACGCGGGCGCGCTGGTCGTCGGCGCGGCCGAGCGGCTGGCGGACATCGCCGCGCAGGTGCTCGTGCGCGCGCGCGCGCCCGCGATCGCCGGAGCCGCCGGGCTCGCCGCCCATCCGCAGGCGCGGAACATGGGAACGCTCGGCGGCAATGTCTGCCTCGACGTGCGCTGCCGCTACGTGAACCGCACGCCGCTGTGGCGCGGCTCGCTCGGCGGATGCCTGAAAGCCGAGGGCGATGTCTGTCACGTGGTGCCGGGCGGCAAGAACTGCATGGCCGCGCTCTCGGGCGACACGGTGGCGCCGCTCGTCGCGCTGGACGCGAAGGCGCATCTCGTCAGCGCTTCCGCTGAGCGTTGGGTTTCGATCGAGGCGCTGCGCGGCAAGGACGGCCGGACCCCGGTCGCGCTCCAGCCGGGCGAGTTGGTCCGGGCCGTTCGCATCCCGGCGGCGCCGCCGAACCGCAGGAGCGCTTATCTCAAGTGGGCGGTCCGCCACGCCGTCGATTTTCCGCTGGTCGCCGTCGCGCTGGTCGTCGATGCGGGCGCGGACGGAGCGATCGAATCGCTGCGGGTGGTCGCGTCCGTGCTCGGGCCGAAGCCGCGCGTCGTGGCCGGGCTCGACCGCTTCCGGGGCGAGCGAATCACTCCGCAGCTCGCGAGCGCGGTAGCGGAGCAGGTCACGCGCCAGTGCGTGCCGCTGCCGAACGTGCTGTACGACCCCCAGCACCGCCGCCGCCGGCTCGGCGTCATGGTGCGCCGGCAGCTCGATGCCTGGGTCGGCTAAGGCGGGCAGGACCCCTCTCGCCGACCATCGCAATCAGCAGAACTGGCGTCGGGACTTCGTGGCTTCGCGGGACGTCCGATCAGACCGATCGGTCGGATCGGTCCGATCGGTCTGGCGCGCAAGGCGGAGAAACGAAACGCGCCGGCGGATCGCTCCACCGGCGCGCTTGCGATTCCCGATGGCTAGAAGCAGAGACCGCCGCCGGTGACCGACTGGCAGGTCGAGCCGCTCGGACAGGTGTTGGCGGTGCCGCCCGGCGTGCACTCGACCACACACCACTTGGTGTTGCCGTTCTGGGCCTGGACCGCGCACTTCGACCCCGCGACCGCCGTGCAGTCGGTGTCCGAGGTGCACTGCTGGAGGCATCGGTCTGCCCCGCTGCCGGTGCCAACGCAGTCATCACCCGCGACGCAGTTGCCCGTGGCCTGCGTACCGCACTCTTGGTAGGCCTGCTGGGTTCCCGGCGCCGCCTGGCACTGCCCGGTCGACTGGTCGCACGTCTCGCCCTGCTGGCAGATGGTCGAATCGGTCCGGCAGTCGGGGTAGCACATGCCTTGCGTTCCCCCACCGCTGCTGGCGACGCAGAGGTAGCCGTTACGGCAGGCGCCGGCCTGGACAGACGTGTCGCAGCCCTTCAGGCAGACGCCCGCGGGTGAGCAGGGGGTGTTGCTGCCGCAGTCCGCGTCGGTAGAACACTGGGTCTTGCCGTCCGCGCAGAGTCCGCCGGCATTCAAGCAGACGTTGCCGGTGCCGCAGTCAGCGTCGGCCATGCAATTCTTGGAGCAGTAGCCCTGGTACAGATCGAAGCAGTCGTAGCCGCTCTGGCATCCGGTCGAGCTACCCTGGCAGTCCTGGAAGCAGGTGCCCGAGGTCGCGGTCGAGGAATGGAGGCAGCTCGACCCGCTCGCGCACGGCTGTGACTGAGTGCAGGTCGCTGCGCCCGCGGGAGCCCCAGTGCTGCTGTTGGGATCGACGCACTCGTAGTTGCCTTGGCTTGTTGCCATCACGCAATCCTGCCCGGAGGGGCAAGAGCCCTGCACGTTACAGCTCGACCCGACCAGGCCGTCGCCCTGCTGGTTACCGCTGGTCTGGCAGGCCCCGCTGACGCAGGTCATCCCGCTCCCGCAGGAGGTGCTGGTACAGACGCACTTGGGCGTCGCGCCGGTCTTGTCGCAGGTCGGCGTCGTTCCAGAGCAGGACGGCGAGCAGGTCGTGCCGCTGCCGCGCCCGCCGTTGTTGTTGGCGGTGGGACCGCAACCGCTGAGCGGTAGCGCTGCGAAGAGGCATCCGACCGCCAGCATCGCCGCGAAGGAAAGTCGTCGAGCTCTCATGTTCACCTCACGTTGAGTCGAGCGAGATGCCGACCCGCTTTGCGCCCTCGCGCCGGGCCACTCCGGCGGTCGAGCGAGGGCGGGCAGTGTAGAGGCGCGGCAAGAGGCGTGTCAACGGGCCGCAAGCACAGTTCTCGCCCCCGGCTTCGCGGCAAAGTCCGGCGCGACCTTCGGCGCCATCGGCCAGAACGGCGGCAACCTCATCGCGACGGCGAGTCGGGCCGGCCGAGCTGGACGATGCCCGGCGGGAGCGGCTCGGGCTGGACGGTGGAGTGGGCGACGCCGAAGCGTTTCTCCAGCATCTCGCAGACCGCGCGAGCGACCACGACGCCATGGAAGCCGCCCGGCGCGAGGACGACGTGGGCGGTGACCGCCGGCTCGCCCGCGGAGATCGACCAGACGTGGAGGTCGTGCACCGATTGGACGCCGGGGACCTCCTGGATGGCGAGAGCGATTTCGTCCGGGCGGAGCCCTTCCGGGGTGCCTTCCATCAGGATGTGGGTCGTCTCGGAGACGAGCCGCCACGCGCTCCACAACAAGAGCGCGCTCACCGCGACCGAGAGCACCGGGTCCGCACGGTTCTCGCCCGTCAGCGCCACCACCGCACCGGCGACGATGGCCGCGCCCGCCCCTGCCGCGTCGCCGAGCACGTGCGCGAGCGCCGCCCGGACGTTGACGTTCTTCCCGCCGCGCTTGGAGAGGAAGAGGGCGATGACGAGGTTCACCGCCATCGTCGCGAACCCGGTCACCACCATCCAGCCGCCCAGGACCGCCGGCGGATGGACGAAGCGCTGGTAGGCCTCGACGATGATGAGGACGCTCGCGGCGGCGAGGAGGACCCCGTTGACCAACGCGGCGAGGACTTCGAACCGCTGGTAGCCGAAGGTCTTCTTCAGGCTCCGGGGGCGGAGGGCGACCAGCGTCGCGACCAGGGCGAGGGCGAGGCTGCCGACGTCGGAGACCATGTGCCAGGCGTCGGCGAGGAGCGCGAGCGAATGGGTGAAGAAGCTCGCGACGAACTCGCCGGCCATCATCAGCACGGTGAGCGCGAGCGCTATCGCCAGGGCGAAGGGGTCCCCCCGAGGGGAGTGGTCGTGGTGGCCGGCACCGCTGCCGGTCTGGGTGGCGTTGGCGTCTTCTGGGTGACCGTTCGCCATCGGCCGGGGACCATCGCGCGGCCGGCCGGCTCAGTTCAAGCCGGGCGAGGGGCCGGCGAAACGCTGGCCGGATCCGACCGATCGGTCCGATTCGACGGAGCCGTCCGATTCGACGGAGCCGTCCGATCGGCTGCTCAAAAGTTGCAGGCGAGGTCGGTGGAGAGCACGAGGTCGGACACCTGGGTGACCCGCAGCCGCTGTCCCGGCTGGTCGAGGCGGAAGTCGTAGTTCGGGTTCACCTCGGGGGTGCCCAGCGTCACGAGGCCGTCCGGCGGCGAGCCCGGCGTCGCGCCGAAGCGGTCGACGCCCACCGTCTCGGCGGTGATGTAGTGCGGCGTCTCGGTGCCCAAGGACAAGAAGCTCACCCAGTGGACCCACTGGTTGAAACGCAGGTCGACGGTGAGCTTGGCGGCGGTCGTGAAGTACTCGTCCGAGTAGGTCAGCTTGCGCAGGGCGTCGGAGAGCTCGGTGTAGGTGCGTCCCTTGGAGACGTACTCCGCGGAGAGCTGCACCCCTATCGCCAAGCGGGTGGAGCCCTTCTCGTCGACCGGGATGAACTCGGTGCCCACCTGGATGCCGCCGTGCTGCGGGGGCTCGAGACCGGTCTTGCCGGCCCAGTAGTTCTGCGGGTCCCAGGGCTTGCCCGTCGCCGGGTCGGTCGACCCCGGCTGGCAGCTCAACTGCCCCCACGAGCTCATCACCTGGTTGTTCTTGTCGTTGCCGGCGATGGCGCAGTTGTCGTAGGCGTTCCCCGCCGCGGCCGCGAGCGTGTAGTGGATGCGCAGGTACGGGTCGACGACGCCCACCCGCTTGCTCATCGCCATCCACCAGTCGAACTGGTGCGCCCCCGAGCCCAGCGAGAGCGGATTCGAGGGGTCGGGGTTGGCCGGGTCCGGCGCGGTCGGGTCCATCGGCTGGATGATGGGCATCGTGTAGTCGAACCCGATGACCCAGGTCGCGGTCCGCTCCTTGAACGGGAACATGTCGTCGGGCAGCTTCTTGTCGCGCTCGCCGTTCAAGATGCCCCAGGCGAAGCCGATCGACGGGTCCATCCAGCCGCCCCGGTAGACCGTGCCCGGCGAGACGAGAATCGGCCGGGTCTGGGTGCAGTCGGCGTTCAGGCACTGGCCGTCGGCGTCGTAGGTGTTGTTCTGGAGGGTCGAGGTCGACTTGACGTACTGGCCGTTGACGGTCGCGTAGTCCCAGTACTGCTCGTCCTGGATGGCGTAGGGGATGTCGCCGTGCAGCTCCAGGTCGTGCCAGATGCCGAGCGCGAGCCGCAGGTCCATCACGTGCGTCCAGCGCTGGTAGTGCAGCTCCGTCGCCTGGATGGTCTGCTTGGTCGCCGGGTCGAACTCCTCCCGGGTGATCTCGGCCCGGTGCTGGAAGCGGCGCCAGCGCAGGTCGAGGTCGAGCTCCACCGGGTTGTCCTGCTCGGCCGCGGTCGCCACGTGGGTGGCCAGCGCCGCTCTCGCCGGGCGTGAGCCGACGAGGAGCGTTCCCAGGGCGAGAGCGAGTAGGGCGCGTGCCGGCCGAGCCATCCCTTGGGACCCCTTCGAAAGGCGAAAGAGCGTAGCAGCGCCGCCGAGATGGGGTCAACCGTTCGGACGCTCGGAATCAGGGGACGAGGAAGACGCACTCCGCGAACCTTCGGTTCAGGGCGCGGCCCTGGGGGGTCAGGTTCGAGGCGATCGGCCGGGTGTCGCCGTAGCCCTCGACCGCGACCCGCTTTTCGTCGACCCGCTCGGAGGCATGGAGGAACTGGCGCACGCTCGTCGCCCGGCGCAGCGACAGGCCCAGGTTGTACTCGGGCGTCCCGATGTTGTCGGTGTGCGACTCGACCCGGATCTTCAGGGCGGGGAAGGCCCGGATGACCTTGCCCAGCTCGTCGAGCTTCCCCCGCTCGCTCGGCTTGATTTGTGTCGAGTCGAAGTCGAAGTGGACGTTGGTGCTGACCGCGACCCCTTCCGCCGTCTCCCGCGCGGTCAGGTGGGTCTGGGTCCTGACGAACCGGAGGATGGCCGCGATGATCTGCGCGCGGCGGTCGGTCGCCGGCGGCTTCTTCTCGACGAGGAACGTCCGCGGCGGGCACGCCTCGCTCACGCCCCTCGCCGTCGACTGAGTCGCGATGAGCTCGTGGAGGCCGGGGACCAGGTCGAACGCGGGCACCACGCGGAAGCGGCCACGCCGGTCGACCCGAACCGACGAGAGGTCCTCGCCGTCGAGGACGAGGGCGACCCGGGCGCCAGGCTCGGCGGTCCCCTCGATGGTCGGGCGCGCGAGGCGGACCACTTCGCCGTCGCCCGGCTTCAAGAGCGTCGGGGGCGGGACCGGCACGAAGGGTACGGCAGCGGTGGCAGGGGGCGGCAAGCGCTTCCAGCCCAGGGAAGCGAAAGCGGTGAACGCTGGCGACCCCGCCGCGGTGGAGAGCCCTCGGCCGGCGGCGGCGGTGACGCTGAGCCCAAGGGGGAGCAAGAGCGTTACCCCTCCCTCGGCAAGCACGGGCCCGTCGGCGGCGGAAAAGGGGAACTCGAAGGGCGAGCTCGCGAGGAGCGTGGCGAACGGCGTGAAGGTGCCCAGGCGGACCGAGACGCCGGCGCGCAGGTCGAGCTGGGGCCCGGCAGGTAGAACGAGCGCCTCGCGGGCGACGCCGGCGGACTGCGCGCCCAGGGCGAGGGCGAGGGCGAATCGGCCGAGGGAAGCGTTCGCGACGAGGTCGCCGCCGCCCGCGAAGGAGCCGGTGCCGAGAAGCGGCGTCGTCGCGCTCGGCGCGCTCAAGGACAGGTCGAGGCCCAACCGGAAGGCGGGGCCGGTGACGAGGCCGACGAGCGCGCCCAAGGAGAGGTCGCCGACGCCGGGCGCGGCGGGGGCGAAGGTGCCGAGGGCGCCGGAGCTCTGGGCGACAGGGGAGCCGGGGAGCGACAGCGATAGCGCAAAGCGCCGCCCGAAGGAGTAGGCGACGACCGCCCGCGCCTCGACCTCGTCGCGCACGAGCGAGCCGATGGCGTGGCGACCCGCGTCGGTCACCAGAATCGGGTCGTGCTCGTAGCCGAGGTCCAGCCGGACGGCCGGGCCCGCGTGACGGTCGCCGGTGGCAGCCCCGACGGAGGGAACGTCGCCGGCGAAGGTCGCCTGGTCGGCGAGGCCGAGTGCCTGGGCGCGCGCGGCGACGAGGACGAGGAGGACGAGAAGCGCCGACCGGCGCCGGCGGAGGAGGAGCGCGAGCCCGACGACGAGGAGCATCAGCGCTCCCGCTGGCACGCTGGCGCAACCGCCGCCGCCCTTGACCCCGTAGCGTTCCTGCTGGGCGGCAGCGCCGCCGTCAGTCGTGTTGGCGCCGCCATCCGCGGTGATCGTGCCGCCGTCGGAGGTTCCACCGTCGGGTGTGATCGTGCCGCCGTCTTCGATGCCGCCGTCGGGCGCGACTGTGCCACCGTCCTCGATGCCGCCGTCGGGGGTGCCCGCGTCGGGCGGGTTCTCGATGGTGAAGGAGCTGGTCGCGACGGCGCTGTCGACGCCCGCGAGGCTCTCCTGGCGGGCGTCGAGCTGGTGCGCCGCCGGGTCGGCTTGGAACCCTTGGGTCCAGCGGCCGCTGGCATCGACGGTGACGCTGGCGAGCGCCTGGCCGTCGAGGGCGAGCAGGACGCGCAGCCCCGGGGTGCCGGTGCCGGCGGCATCGACGGAGGTCGAATAGAGCACGGTGCCGGTCGCCGGCGAGTCGATGGCCGGTGCCGCTGGCGGGTTCGGATCGAAGACGACGTGCAGGGTGGTCGACGGCGCGCTGATGACGCCGTCCGCCTCGGCCGTCGCGAACAGCGCGTTGTCGCCTTCGGTCAAGGGAACGTTGGCCGAGAACGCGTCCGACGAATCGGCCTGGACGTCGACCAGGTCGTCGCTCGCGCGCCAGACGCGGACGGTCGTTCCCTCGTACGAGGTTCCGGTCAGCGCCATCGACGGCGAGGCCGTGTAGACAGGGGCAGCGCTCCCGCTGAGCGCCGGCGGGAGGCGGGCCTGGGCGGTGTTGTTGGTCTCGTCGGTCTCCTCGAGGACGCCGCTCGCCGCGAGGGGACCGTTGGTGCCGGAGGAGGTCCCTCCGAGAAGGTTGACGGTCCCGCCGGCGGTCCGGTTCTCGCAGTCGGCGGCATCGACCCGCACCGTCAAGAGCTCGCCGGGCTTCAAGAAGTCGGTCTGGGCGTCGATGGGCGCCGTCGTGCCGGCGGCGAGCGCACCCAAAGGCGCGATCGCCTGGCCGTCCGGCGCCAAGAACGAGACCTCGGCGCCCGCGGGAACGTCGCCCGCGAGGGATGCTTGGATCGTCGCGACCGAGTGGTCGAGAGCGGGCGCGACCGACGCGACGGAGAGATCGATCGGCGCCGGGTCGTAGGTGACGGTCATCTGGTAGAGCAAGCCTCCCAGGACCGCTCCTTTGTCCCAGGACCACACGGCGATGCCGAGCGCGTTGCGCCCTACGGTCAGCGGGAGCGCTTGCGTGGAGGGTGTGAGGTACGAAGGCTCTCCGGTAGCGGCGCAGTCCGGCGTCCCGTCGCAGGTGTCGAAGACGTGCTGGCCGTCGGCGGAGACGTCGGCCTCGCTGTCGGCGAAGAGGTCGATCTGGGTGTCGAGGTTCTCCGCGTTCAGCGGCAGGCACAGCTCGCGGCGGAAGAAGGCGGCGGAGTCGACCGCGTCGGGGATGTAGCCGTTGCCATAGGGCGCGTCGGGACGGAGGGCCGAGTAGCGGCGGGGAAACTGGGTTCCGTTGTCGGAATCGGGATAGAAGAGCGCGTCGAGCCCGGAGTCGAGCGGCGTCGACCAGATCCAGTCCGCCAGGACGTGACCGCTGTCGTCCTGCGGCAGCCCTGCTTTGGGCCAGCTACCATCCCGCCAGACGGGGAGGGCGTTCTTCCAGGCGCCAGCTTCCGTGTAACCGGGCGTGGCGAAGCCGAGTCCGGCCTCGTCGGCGGGCGGCGGCGCGGGCTCGGCCGGTGGCGCCGGGTTGGTCGAAAGCCACACGCGGTCGACCGCGGTGGACGAATCCTGGCCCTCGTTGCTGACGAGCCGGATGGTCTCGGCGCTGACCGCAGCGCTCGACAAGAGCACCACGGCCGCGACGACCTCGGCTGTCGTCCGGCGAGCCACGGTCGTTGCTGTCGGCACCTCCGGCGCCGGCTTGAGGGCGAATACGGGCCGAGAGAGGCGGCAACAGCCTCGCTGGACGCCGAGCCCCACGGTCTCCTAGCGCGACGATGCATCCAGCGCGTTGCCCTGTCGCCTCCTCCGGTGGCCGCGGGCCGCCGGCCCACCGTGGATTAGTGCAGACGCTCTCGCCCGGTCGACCGGTGAGGCACGCACGGCGGAGGTGACGGACGTCCGCGGGTAGGCGTGCGTCTGCGCAGGTCGCGTTGTGTGTGGGCGGCCGGCGCTCGAGGTACGCGAAGCGTCAGTACCGAGCGAACCCGGGTAGCTGCAAGGGCCGGCTGAGCGGCCCGTCCAGAGGGAGCTCAAGAGCGCCGTCGGGCTTCCGGAACGGTCCTGCGAAGCCCAGCAGCCCCTTGATATCCGAGTTGCGCGACAAGTAGGCGTCGGAGAGCTTCAGGCGGACGTGGCCCTTGATGAAAGACGCCATCAGGTTCGGCACCAGGGTCACGTCGCCGGTCAGCTCGAGGTCGAGGTCGCGGCTCTTCGCTTGGCCCTTCTCGATCTTCGCGTGGCTCTTCTTGACGGCGACGCTCAGCTCCGGCGAGCCGAGGTCGGTGGCGGGCACCTTGAAGCCCATGATCGTCCCGCTCTTGATCTTGCCGCCGGCCAGCACCGCTGCCAGGGAGCCCTGGGTCACCTCCCCGCGGGCGTCGGTCGACAGCTCCACCCGACCGCTCAAGCCCCCCGCGATCTTGAGGCCGGTGGCGCTCTCGACCGTTTGGCCGACGTCGAGCTGGAGCCCTCTCGCCACCGCCGTCACGCTCAGGCCCTTGCGGTTCCCGGTCACCTCGCCGTCGAGCGAGCCCGCGTAGGCGTCGACGCCGAAGACCGCGCCGAGCTTGCCCTTGAAGAGCGGCAGGAGCGCCGGGCGCACTCGGACCCGGTCGAGAATCACCTTGATCTCGCGGCCGTTGACCTCGCGGTCGAAGATGACGTCGCCCAGGCGAAGGCCGAGCGGGAACGCCGGACCGATGTCGTTGATCACCAGCTTGGAGCCCGGCAGCGCTCTTGCTGCCTCCAGCTCCAGGCGCCGCCCGAGGGCCTGGTACGGGAAGGTCAGGACGAGGCTCGTCACCAGCGCGACGAGCGTGAACAACACGTAGAGCGGAATTTTCCAGCGGCGCGCCATCTAGTCTCCGTTCACGAGCGAGTAGGTGGCGACCGTCAGCGAGACGTTGAGCGACTTGTCATCCCCCGAGATCCGCCGCACGTGCAGCTTCTCGACCCGGACCACGTGCGGGTTCTTCTCCACCTCGTTCAAGAGGTTCGTCAGCTTGTCCAGGGGCGTCGACGCAATCTGCACCTCGACCATCGACTCCTTCACCTTGCCGCGGGTCTGGTCGCCGCGGGGGTTCATCGACGCGATGGCGAGCCCCTGCTGCTCAGCGAGCTTCTGCAGGTCGGTCATCAGCGCCACCGGCGGGCCGGCGAGGCGGCTTTGCACCTGTCGCCGCCGCTGCTCGTTGGCCGCGTAGCTCTGGGCATAGACCTGCACCTTCTCCAGGCTCCGCTCCTTGTCGGAGATGGCGTCCTCGCGGCGGGCGATCGAGGAGCGGATGGCGGCGACGGAGAGGGAGCCGACGAAGAGCACCATCGTGGCCGCGGCGGCGCCGAGCATCAGCCGCTCGCGCCGGGTGAGCTGCGCCAGGTAGCGGCTCGCGTCGGAAAAGAGCGCGCGCAGGCGGTCCATCTAGCTGCCCTCCCGCTTCGACCCTTCGCACGAGTAGCGGGCGTCGAGTCGGAAATGGATGCGGTTGTCGCTCCCCTTCAGGAGGTCCCCCTTCTGGATGTCGCCGAAGCACTTGTGGCGCTGGAGGGCGCCGACCAGGTCGTCCACCGACTGGTAGCTCTTGGCGCTCCCCTTCAGGGTGACCCGGTCGTCGACCACGTCGAGGTCGTCGAGGATCGAATCGCTGCCCGGGGGGAAGGCGCCCGAGACCGCCTTGACGAGGTCGACGGCGCTCCACTTCGGTATCGCCGCTGCCGGTGAGCCCTGGCCCTTCAGCTTCCCGAGAGCGACGCGGTAGTCCGTCTCGCAGGTGCCGAGGATCCGCCGGGTCGTGGCGCAGAGGGCGTGGTCGAGCTGCGCCTCCCTCTGCGAGAGCGCGTGCAGGCGGGCCCAGGTCGACACGCCGAGGAGGACCAAGAGGACCGCCGCCATCACGCCGATGGCGCCGAGCTTGGTCCGCCAGGCGACCTGGGCCTTGGCCGAGGCGTAGGCGCCCTTGCGGAAGTTCAAGCGGGAGGCGCGCGCCGCCTGGGTCGCCTGCAAGCCGAGCGAGAGCGCCAACGTTCCGGGCAAGAGCTCCTGGGGGGCGGGAAAGGCGTGCCCGCCTTGGAGCTCCAGCAAGGCGACGGAAAGGCCGAGCGTGTGGGCGAGGGTGCGGGGAAGGCCGCCCAGACGCGCGCCGCCGCCGCAGAGGACGAGCCGGGCCACCTTCTCCTTCGTGCGCGCGAAGTGGCCGGCGAAGGTGGACCGCAGCTCCCGGACGAGCATGCTGACCGCCCGCTCGAGGGCGGCGCCCGCCTCGGGACTCGAGGGTTCCTCCAGGGAGAGGGAGCGCTTCAGGTCCTCGGCGGTGCCGGGCTCCATCACCCCGGAGCCTTCCAGGGTGCGGGTGACGAGGCCGCCGCCGGTGGCGATCGTTCGGCAGAAGCGCACCTGCCCGCCGCGGGTGATCAGCACGTTCGTGCGCTCGGCGCCGACGTCGACGAGCGCCTCGGTCTCCGGCTCCGGTGCGCCCGGCTCGCGCGTCGTCTCCTCCAGGTACCCGTTCGCCTGGAGGTTCGCGAGGGCGAGAGCGGAGAAGGTGACCACCGCCGGGTCGACGCCGACCTCGGAAAACAGGCTCAGGGTCCGCTCGAGGTCGTCCTTGCGGGCGACGGCGACGATGAGCTCGGTCCGGTCGCGGGTGCGGGAGACGACGTGGGAGTCGAACACCACCTCGTCCAGGTCGAAGGGGATGAGCCCCTCGATCTCGAACTTGAGGGCCTGGTCGACCCGCCGCTGGTCGCCGAAGGGAAGGGTGATGAGGTGGGTGGCGACGAGCGCGGCCGGCAGCGCGCACACCACCGTGTCGGCCTTGAACCAGTCGTCCAGCGCGAGCGCCTTGAGGGGCGCGAGGGCCCGTTCGGCGTAGGTCTTCGGCTCCTCGCCCTCGCCCGCCGGCCCGAGCGCGAGCGCCCGGTAGTCGCGGATCACGTGGGAGCGGAACGACGCCTCCAGCGCCACGGCCTTCACCGCGCTCGCGCCCAGATCGATGCCGACGATCTTGTGCATGGCGTCCTTTTCGTCGAGAGCGCCGCCCCCTCACGGGTGCGGTACCGATAACCTCGAGCCCTGTCGTCCTGCGGCGCCGCTCGAGCCGTGCCGCGCCGCCCTAGCTCTCGTGCCAGTACAGGAGCTGTCCGAGACCGCTGTCGTAGCGCACCACCGCCGTCAGGGTCCGCTTGATCGTCCGGGCGCCGCTCTTGACCGAGCCGGTGGCGACGATCCGGAAGGTGGTGCTCTTGTCGCCCAGATACACGTTCTGCGCGCTGTTCAGCTTGATTTCCGGCTTCACCACGATGCCGTTGCCCTCGAGGATGGCGACGAAGGTGGGCACCGAGATGCCGATGAACGGGAACCGCTTGACGAGCTCGATCTGCTGCATGATCAGCTTTAGGCGCATCGGGTCCTCGAGCAGCGGGTCGAGCGGGTTCGCAGCGGCGGTGCGGATGTCGGTGAGGAGCTGCTTCGGGTCGTCGGTGTTGATGTCGAGGGTCCCGTTGACGTCGGGGTAGACCGTCAGCCGGTCGCCGAAGGCCTGCATGAAGGCGTCGTTGACGCCATAGACCATGTGCAGCTCGCCCAGGGTGTCGAGCTTCGCGTTCTTCGCCTTGTAGGGCGGGTCGTAGCGCAGGTAGGGGGCGTTCTCGTCGCCGGTGCCGGTGATGAAGAGGTTCTGCGCCAGGGCGGTCGGCGCCTCGAGCACCGTCGGGTCGAGCTGGCTCTGCTGCTGGTCCGGGTCGATGAAGTCCTTGATGGCGACGATGGTGTCGTTGCGGCTGACCTGGTCGCCGTTCGCATCAGGCTCGTTGAAGATGAAGTCGTACTTGCGCGGGTCCATCATCGCGTGGAGCTGGAGGAAGGTCGCCTGCGGCCCTCCGCCGAGGGAGTACTGGAGCCGCTGGACGTTGATCTTCTGGTCCTCGTCGGTGATCTGCGCGCCGAAGTCGCCGCCGAAGTCGCCGAAGTTCGCCTGGACGGGCTTGCCCTTGTCGTCGGGTCCGACCTGCGCGTCGGCGAAAGCCTCCTGCGCCTTCTGGTACGCCTTGCTCCCAGGGAGGGGCTCGGCCGCCATGAAGCCGGCGAGGAGGGTGCCGGAGTCGAGCTTGCCCCCCGGCAGCGCTTCCCAGAGGCGGATGGAAGGCATGGCCCCGCCGGTCCCCATGCCGCCGATGGCGCCTTGCATCACGCTCTGCACCATGGTCGGGTCGATGCCGGCGCTCTGGGCCATCTGCATCAGGGAGTCGAGACCGCTGCCGCCCCCCGCCGCCTGGACGGTCTGCATCAAGCCGCCCAGCCCCTGGCCGGCCGCGTTGGAGACCTGGTCGAGCTGGTACTGGAAGTGGAGGAGCAAGCGGGCGAAGCTCATCGCGCTCATCGCGAGCGAGCGCGCGCGCAACGAGTCGCGGCTCTCCACCGCCAGCTCGAAGTTGACCCGGGCGGAGTAGGTGAAGTCGAGGGCGATCGCCGTGAGGATGGCGACGGTGGTCAAGACGAACAGGAGCGCCACCCCTGGCCCGGAGCGGTCCTGCCGGCAGGCGAGAGCGCAGCGCTTTTTCGGCCGGGCGACGAGCTGCATCAGAAGTCCAGGCTCTTCGTGAGCATGATTTGGGTCTGGGTGGAAATCTTCCGGTCGTCTCCGTTCTCGTCCTTGTACTTCAAGGTGATTTTGACGCGGTCGGGGAGGACGCCGTCGTGCTCCGGCTTGTTCGTGTCCCACTCGTCGACCCAGTCGTCCTGCTTCTGGTCCCAGTACTTGAAATCGAGGCCGCGGACGTTCTCGCACAGCACCTGGCGGCGGCCCTTGCGCATCGCGTCCTCGTCGATGATGGGATTGGTCCGCCGGTAGAGGTCCTGGTAGTCGTGGTCGGGGTCCTGGCGCAGGAAGTACTTGAGCACCACCTCGTCGCTGGTCTTCTCGTCGGGGCGGAACCGTTCGTTCGCGAGCGCGGTGAAGGTGAGCTGGTCGTTGTCGCCGTCGTCCTCGCCCTTGAAGCGGGTGGGGCGCTGCTGGTAGCGCGACCGGTCGAAGTGCTCGGAGACGAAAGCCTCGGAGATCTCCAGCGCCATCCGGTCCATCGCCGCGCGAATCTGCTGGTAGCGGTTGTCCTCTTTCTCCGTGGCCTGCTTCTGGCGGTAGGCCTGCTCGAAGGAGCCGAAGACCAGCGTTCCCATCAGCGCCAGGATCATCCCGGCGATCATCACCTCGATCAGCGTGAAGCCGCGGAGGACGCTGGGCGTGCGCGTCGAGGGCGGCTCTTGCCGACAACCCGAACCGTAGGATGGGTGAAGCGGAGCGCAGCCCATCAACGACGGCCCGGATGATGGGCTCCGCTGCGCTCCACCCATCGTACGAGTCTCAGGGCCGCGGCGGGTCATGGCAACCTCATCTGCGGCGAGAAGCCGTTGAGCCGTCCGGAGAGGCCCGGCGCGATGCGGTTGAGCTGCTGCTGGATGTTCGGCGTCATCGCGCCCGGCGTCAGCCCGGAGGTGGTGGTCGAGCCGGTGCTGTTCGCGAGGATGATCATGTCCTGGACCACGTCGAACGACTCCGTCTCGCCGCCGACCTTCCAGTAGACGGTCAGCTTCACCTCCCGCACCGACTGCTTGATGGTCTCGCTCATCGCCTGGATCTGGGTGTCGATGACCCCCGACAGGGCTCCGCCGGCGGCGAGCGGGTTCGACATGCCTTGTGGCAGCGGTGCCGGAGAGTCGCCCGAGACCGAGCTCTGATCTCCGGTCGGAAGGCCCATCTGCGCGCTGATGAACTGCGTCACCTGGTCCGGGTTGACTTCGAAGTTCGGCTTGATGATGAGCGCCTTCCAGGTGTAGTCCGGCCACCCCTCGTCGGAGAAGTCGCCGTCGTACTCCTTGGAGAAATCGCTCAAGCCGTCCTTGTGCATCTTGTGTTCTATGTCCAGAAGCTTTCCGCGGGCGAGCTGGACCGCGATGGAGAGGCTCTTCGAGTAGGCCTCCATCCGCACGGCGCCGCCGTTGATGTCGCCGATGGCCAAAAGCGCGATCGCCAGGATGCCGAGCGAAACGATCACCTCGAGGAGGGTGAAACCGCGGCTGGCGCGGGCTCGGTGGAGGCGCTTCATCAGAAGTCCTCCTCGTCGCTCGAGTCCTGGTCGGGAATGTCTTCCTTGTCGCCGACGACCTTGATTTCTCCCGAGAGCGGGTAGACGTGAATCGAGTACCAGTCGTCCTCGCCGTGGTGCAGCTCGATGTTCGCGAGCTCGGTCTCGCCGGAAGGGAAGAAGTAGAGGTAGGCCTTCCCTTTGTCGTACTTTTCGGTCTGGTGCGCGACCCAGATGTCACCGAAGTCGATGCCCTTGAGCTTCTGGACCGGCAGCACCGGGGAGGGCTTGAACGCTGTCTTCTCTTGGAGTCGCTTGCGCTCCTGGGCCGCCTCGTCGGACTGCGAGACGTCGAAGTCGTCCGAGTCGGCCTGGTCCATCTCCTGGTTGCGCGAGCCCTCTTTCTGGATGGTCGCGTCGCCCTTGGTGCACTCGACGTAGTAGCTGTTGTCCGGCTGCGACTGGCCCTTGCCGGCGGCGGTGCAGTCCTTGATGCAGAAGACCATCCGGCAGGTCTCGTCGGCCACCGCCGCGTGCCCGCGGGTCGCCCGGATGTTCGAGGCGAGCGCGCTCACCTCCTGCCGGGCCTTGATGCCGACCACGCTCTCCAGCGTCGGAATCGCGATGCCGATCAACAGCACCATCACCAGGAGGACGACGCCGATTTCGATGAGCGTGAAGCCGCGAGGCGGTCGGCCCGGGCCTGCGGCGATCGGACCGATCGGTCCGATCCGACCGATCGGTCTGATCGGCCTGACTTGGCTTGGCGGCCACGGCACGGCGAAGGAGAAAAGAACGCGCGGCCGCCGGCGCGAAGCCGATTCTCGCCGGCTCGTGCCCTGCCCTCGACGTTCCATCTGGCGCTGGCCGGCCGTCACCGCGAGAGTGCCTCAGTTCCCCTGGTTCCCGTTGCCGTTGGCGCTCTTGTCGCTCGAGTCGACGACGATGTCGTCACCGCCTCCCTGCGCGCCGTCGGGGCCATACGAGATGACCTGGTACGCGTTGTCACCGTTCTTGACGTACACGTACGGATGCTTCCAGGGGTCCTTGTGAATGTCGCGGATCTCCGCCGGCACCAGTTGATCGAGGCTGTCGGGGAGGTTTCCGTGCTTGATGTTGTACATGTCGACTGCGTTGGCGATGTTCCTGCAATCGAGCGTGGCGCTCTTGATCTTCGCGTCCTTGAGATTGCCGACCACGTTGATGCCGATGAGCGTGGCCATCATCCCGAGAATCACCAGCACGACCATGATCTCGATGAGGGTCATGCCGCGTTGGGCGCGGCGGGCCTTGCGGCGAGCTGTCGTCTTCATGTCCACTCCCGACGGGCGCCTGCGCCCGCATGCGAATGTTCGTTGCCCCCGTCTCGGCTCCGGCGCGACCGGCGCGCCTCCAGGAGCAACACCGCTCCCGGAAGGCTCGCCAGCACGAGACCGCTCGTTCGCAGGGCCGCCGACAGCCCCGTCTCCGGGTAGAACCCGCCGACGTGCACCAGCATTGCTCCCAGCGCGACCGGCGCGCCGAGGCTGACCGTCCATCCCAGGAGGGCGGCCGGGCGCAGGGCGAAGCGTTTGGTGAGAAGGCGCATCAGCGAGCTACCCCTGGGCGAAGGTGTTCATCTGCAGAATCGGCAGGAGAATCGAAATCACGATGAACGCGACCGTGCCGCCCATCAGGACGATCATCACCGGCTCCAGGAGGCTGGTCAGAGCGCCCACTCGCGATTCGACCTGGGTGTCGTAGGTGTCCGCCACCTTCTTCAGCATCTCCTCGATCTGGCCGGAGCGTTCGCCAACGGCGATCATGTGACAGACCATCGGCGGAAACTCCCCGGAGCGCTTCAGGGGACCGGAAATGGTCTCGCCCTCCCGGATGGAGTCGCGCGCCTTCTCGATGACGCCCTGCAGAATCACGTTGCCCACGATGTTGCGAACGATGTCCATCGCGGTCAGCAGCGGGACGCCGCTGGAGAGGAGCGTGGAGAGCGTGCGTGAAAAACGGCTCATCGCCACCAGCCGGGAGAGGTGGCCGAAAATCGGTAGCCGCAACTGAAGGCTGTCGGCCTTGATGCGCCCCGCCGGCGTCCTGAGGTACGCGCGCAGGCCGAGCACCGTCGCGACGACCATCCCCAGCGCCAGGTACCAGTCGTGACGCGCGAAGTTCGCCACCGCAATCAAGATGCGGGTGTAGATGGGCAGGACGACGTTCATGTCTTTGAAGATCTGAGTGACCTTCGGAATGACGACGGTGAAGAGGATGCCGACGATGATCGCCGAGACGACCACCATCACCGCCGGGTAGGCGAGGGCACCGATGACCTTGTTGCGCAGCTTCGCCTGGCTCTCGGTGAAGTCGGCGAGGCGGGTGAGCACGATGTCCAGAGCGCCCGAGCTCTCGCCGGCGCGAATCATGTTGACATAGAGGTTCGAGAAGACCTTCTGGTGATCGTTGAGCGCGTCGGCGAGGCTCGCGCCTTCGTTCACCCGCTGCTTGACCTGGCTGATGATGCGGCGCAGGCGCGGGTGCTCGATCTGATCGACCAGCGCCGTCAGCCCCTCGACCAGCGGGATGCCCGCGCCGATGAGCGTCGCGAGCTGCCGGGTCATGATGGCGATGTCGCCCGACCCGACCCGGCGGTTGAAGAACTGCTTGCCCTCCGCCTCGCCGGTCTTGCCCTTCGCGGCGCCGCCAGAGAGCGCCACGTTTGTCAGGAAGACGCCTTCCTTGCGCAAGGTCGACCGCAGGGCCTTGTGGGAGTCCGCCTCCCGCATGCCCTTGATCGGCTTGCCCTTCTCGCTCAGCCCCTGGAATTCGTAGAGCGCCATTCAGCTCCTTGGGTTGCCACACCTCTCACGGTCAGACCCCGATCCGTTCGACCGGCCGCCCGCAAAACCGCTCATCCCGAGCGTAGTCGAGGGACGAACGGCTCTCGCGGCGGCGCCCATCCCTCGACTGCGCTCGGGATGAGCGGGAAACACATTCGCGGCATCTCGGGGTCGCCGGTGTCTCACCCCATGTTCTCCTCGGTCACGCGCATCACCTCGTCGAGCGTGGTGATGCCCCAGGCCGCCTTCTTCACGCCGTCCTCGCGCAACAGCCGCATCCTCTGTCCGCGCACCGCCTCCTTCTTGATGGTGCTGGAGTCCGTGTTCTTCAGAATCAACGCCCGCACGGCGTCGTCCACCAGCATGATTTCGTAGATGCCCGTCCGGCCGCGGTAGCCCGAAAAACTGCAATGTTCGCAGCCTTGGGGATTCGCGTCGAAGAACGTCCCTTGGTGCAGCCACTCCTCCAGCATCTCCGGCCGCACCTGCGCGCTCTCCAACTCGTCCCGCGTCACGCGGTGCGGCAAGCGACAGCTCGGACAGACGACGCGCACGAGCCGCTGCGCCATCGCCGCCACCAGGCTCGATGCCACCAGGAACGGCTCGACGCCCATGTCGACGAGACGGGTAATCGACCCCGGCGCGTCGTTGGTGTGCACCGTCGAGAAGACGAGGTGGCCGGTCAAGGACGCCTGAATCGCGATTTCCGCCGTCTCCAGGTCGCGGATTTCGCCGACCATGATCACGTCCGGGTCCTGGCGGAGGAAGCTGCGCAGCCCGTTCGCGAAGGTCAGCTCGATTTTCGGGTTGACCGGCGTCTGCGAGATGCCCCGGAGCTGGTACTCGACCGGGTCCTCGATGGTCATGATGTTCAGGTCCGGCGTGTTGATCTTGTTCAGCGCCGCGTAGAGCGTCGTCGTCTTGCCGCTGCCGGTCGGGCCGGTGACCAGAATGATGCCGTGCGGCCGGTCGATGAGGCTCTGCATCACTTGGAGCTGCTGGTCGTCGAACCCGATGTCCTTCAGGTCGAGCAGCGTCGCGCTCTTGTCCATCAGACGCATCACGATACGCTCGCCATGGACGGTCGGCGTCGTCGACAGACGGATGTCGATGTCGCGCCCGGCGATCTTGATGCGAATGCGTCCGTCCTGCGGGAGCCGCTTCTCCGCGATGTTCAACGAGCCCATCACCTTGATGCGGCTGATGATGGAATTCTGCGCGCGCTTGGGCGGGTTGATGACGTTCTTCAAGACGCCGTCCACCCGGTAGCGCACCGCCATGTCGCGCTCGTACGGCTCGATGTGGATGTCGCTCGCCCGCTCCTTCACCGCCCGGAACAACAGGCTGTTGACGAGCCGGATGATCGGCGCTTCGTCGGTGCCCTGCTCGAGGATGTCCTGCGCCTCTTCGACCTCATGGGTCAGGTCGGCCAGGTCCTCGGTGCCTTCGAGGTCGTCGACCAGCCGCTGGCTCTCGTTGGCCGCCCGGTCGTAGGCGCCGTTGATGGCGTCGAGCACCGCGGTCGGCGTCGCCAAGACCAGCGAGGTCGGCGCGCCGACCATGATCCGCGCGTGGTCGATGGCGCTCGTCTCCGAGGGGTCGGCGACCACGCACTGCACATGGCCGTCCGGCAGCAGCTTCACCGGAAGAATCTTGAACTGCTTGGCGAACGCAATCGGCAGCCGTGCAATCAGCTCGCCGTCCACCTCGTCGACCGGGATGCGGGCCTTGAGCTCCAGGTCGAACTGCGCGGCGAGCGCGTGGTAGAGCTGGTCCTCGGTGATGTGCTTGCCGGCGAGCAGGATTTCGCCCAGCCGACCGCCCTTTTCGGCCTGGATGGCGAGCGCCTCGTCGATGGTCTCTGGCGAGAGCCCGGCGAGCAGCACCAGAATCTCCCCCAGCGGCCGCAGATGCATCGGCAGGTGGGCGCGCTCCTGCCCGGCGGAAGCGCTGGTGGGTTCCAGCATCGTCACGCTGCTGTCCAGGCTCATCCTCGCCTCCCTCGGCCCGGCACCGTCCGTTCGGGACGGGACCGCCGGCCGCGAGCGGTCCGTCCCTGCTCATCCCGTGCCCAGCCGAAGGGCTCGGGGCGAGCGGTGCCAGTAGCGATCAATCGCCCAGGCGATCCCACGATTCCCTCTAGCCGCCCGGCGGAGCCGTCGGCGGGCTGGTCGGAGCCGGCACAGGCGCGGGCGGCGTCGGCTGCTGGCTCTGGTTCAAGCTCTTGGGAGTGATCACCTGCTCGTTCGGCGTCCCGGGACCACCGTTTTCCGCCTTCTGCAGCTCCTCGTGGACGTCCTCGTGCAGAATCGCGAGCGGGCCCTTCTTGCGCGCGTAGTCCACGGTCACCCGATACTGCTCGGTGTTCCCGAAGTAGCGCGCGACGAACTCCTCGCGCTCCTTCATCTTGCGCTCGAAGATGCGCCGGAAGTCCTCCGGCCCGCGAATGATGTACGGCGTCAGGAAGACGAGCAGGTTCGTCCGCTCCCGGGTGACATCCGTGTTGCGAAAGAGCATCCCGATCAGCGGGAGCGACCCGAGAATCGGCACCTTCTCCTCGCCGCGGGTCACCCGGTCCTGAATCAGCCCGCCGATGACCACCGTCGATTGATCCTTGGCGACCACCGTCGTCTTGATCGCGCGCTTGGAGGTGGTCGGGCCCCGCTGCGGGTCGACGCTCGCGATTTCTTCGTTGGAAAGGTCGATCTTCAGCTTGACGTAGTCGCTCTGGTTGATCTGCGGCTTGATCTTCAGCTTCAGCTCCACCGGCTGCCGCTGAATCGGAACGATGCCGCCGTAGCCGTAGCCCCCGAGGCCGAAGCTGCCGAGGCTGCTCAAAAGACTCGTCGCCGCGGTCGAGTTGGTGAGGCTGCTCGTTCCCATGGTCCCCAGGTTCGCCAGGCTGGACAAGCTCCCGCTTCCGTAGCTGTTCGTGACCGCCGTCTGGAACGGCACGCTCTCGCCCACCTCGATGTCCGCGTCCTGGTTGTCGCTCGTCAGGATGTCCGGCGTCGAGAGGACGTTCACGTCGGAGTTGTTCTGCAAGGCGTTCAGGATGACCCCGAAGCTCGGCAGCGTGATGTCCACTCCGTTCACGTTGATCGGCGGCCCCTGGATGCCCGCGAGAAAGCCGGACATCGAGGCGAGCCCCGCCAGATTCAACGACGCCGCCGGGCTCGACACCTCGCTGCCGACGATGAGTGGGGCGGTACCGCTGTTGGTTCCCGGCAGCTTCACGTTGGTGAAGGCATAGCCGGAGTGGAAGTCGAGTCCGGCGGTGTTCTCGTCGTGCAGCCGCACCTCCATGATCACCGTTTCGATGAAGACCTGGCGGCGCGGCACGTCCAGCTCCTGGATGACATGGACGAGGTTGCGGTAGTCCGAGGGCGACGCGATGACCAAGAGCGAGTTCGTCGCCTTGTCGGCGGTGACCTTGATCTTGCCGGTCAGCATCCCGGTCGCCGCCGCTTGTTGCTGGACGGCCACCGGTAGGCCGTTGCGGCGCTGCTGGTTGCCGGTGATGCCTTGAGCGATGCCGTTGAGCGTGCTCGCGAGCTCCTTCGCGTCCGCATTCTCCAAATAGTAGACGTGGATTTGACCGGTCGCGGTGGGCACGTCGAGCTGGGCGACCAGTGCCTTGATCCGGTCGAACGTCCGCCCGCCGGCGATGATGATGAGCTTGTTCGTCCGCTCGTCCGCGATGATCTTGCTCACCTCCGCCGCCGACTCCGGCTGGGCGTTGGCGGCCACGGGCGGGTGGTACATCGGCTGACCCACTCGCCGCTGAGCCATCGGGACGAACGTCGGATGGTAGCCCCCCGGCTGCCCTGCCGCCCCCTGGGGCTGGAAAATCTGAAGCAGGGTCTGCGCGAGCTGCTGCGCGTTCGCGTGCTCGACCTGGAGGACGTTGATTTCGTTCGCGCTTCCCGGCTGGTCGATGGCGTCGATGATGTGCTGGACCCGGACCACGTTCTCCGCGTCGTCGGAGATGATGAGCACGTCCGGCGGATAGGTGACGATGTTTCCGGTCCGGGTCGTGAATTGCTGGACTACGTTGCGAATCTGGTCCGCCTGCGTGTACTTCAAGCGCACGAGCTTGGTGACGAGCTGCTCGTTGAGCGGAATGGTCCCGCCGCCGTCGAGAAACGTCGGCACCGGCGACCGCGAGGCGTCCCGCTTCGGAACCACCTTCAAGAACTTGCCGGTCGGCGTCAGGGTCAGGTCGTTCACCTCCAGCGCGGCGAGGAACGCGTCGTAGGCCTCGTCGGCGGTGACGTCCTTCGGCCCGATGATGGTGATGCGGCCCCGGACGTTCTCCGGCAGGATGAAGTTCTTGTCGGTCCACTGCGCGATGTACTTGATCACCTCCAACAGGTCGACCTTGTCGAAGTCCATGTGGAACCGGGCGTTCTTGCGCTCGGCGGCGGTCAGGGTCCGCGCGTGGTCGGGGCCGATCACCTGGCCGTGCCCGCCCGGAGCGGGCCTGACGATGGCGTGGGCCGGCGCCCGGTGCGGCAGGCGGTGAACGTGCGGAACCATCGGGCGCGGCGGCAAGGCGCCGGCCGGGCCGCCTAACGAAAGCGCGAGGAGGAGCACCAGAGCGGCGCGGGAGAGGGAGCGGGACACGTGCATCGTCTTCGGTATCCTTGGTGGGCTAAGAGCGTTCGCCCATGGCAGAAGCGCCGCCGGCGACAGGGAGCGGTCTGGAAACCCGCGCGGGCGCCTTTGAGGGTTCAGCGAATCGAGTAGTGGTACGTCAGCGTCTCCCCGTGCCGGTCGACCTGGAGGTCCACGTTCTGCGCGTCCTTCAGCCGCTGGTAGATCTCCAGCGCCTTGTCCGGCGAGTTGATGTCGTAGCCGTTGATGCGGGTGATCACGTCGCCGTTCTCGATGCCGATGGCGCTGTAGATGGAACCCGGCTGGATGCTGAAGAGCTTGAACCCGTTGGCGACCCCGTTCTGGAACGACGGGACGATCCGCGCCTGGGTCGCCACCTGGTTCAGGTTCCCCAGGGTCGCGTTGAGCCGGCCGCGGGTGATGTCGTAGCTCGTCCCGCCCAGGTGCGTCACCCCCGAGAGCGGCGCGTTCGACGCGTAGGCATTTCCGACCATCGGGTTGTAGGGCAAGGGCGAGGTGCCGAGGCTCGCGATCCCGACGTTGGCGGCGCCGCTTCCGGGCACGCTGTCGATGTACTCCAGCCGGTGGGTGTCGTTGTTGACGATGACCACCCGCTGCGGCTCGCGCTGGATGTCGTAGACGACCGCGTTCTTCACCGGGTCGCCGATGAAGTAGTAGCTCGTCGACTGCTTGTCGAGGTCGGTGATCAGCGCCATCGACCACTTCTCTTCGTTCGCCACCATCGTCGCGAGAAGCTGCAGGCGCAGGTTCGACTTGACCGGCGCGCAGGTGTAGCAGACCCGGGTGTCCTTGGGCGCGTTCTGGGCGGCCGCGGCCAGCGGGTCGGCCGGCGGCGGCGGCGGGTCGATGCCGAAGAGGTGCCCGAACTTCGTCTCGTCGACCTGGGCCGGCACCGGCGGCGGCACCCACGCGCCCCGCGGCGGGCCCGCCAGCCCGAGGTCCGGCGCCGGCGAGAGCGCGCTCGCGACGAAGCTGTTCGCGGTGCGCGCGACCAGGGTCGAGGACAGGGCGAGGAACACCAGCCACACCGCCCAGAAGTGCCGTCTGAAGAGAAGCTCCATCCGTCCGCCCGTCTCCGCCCCGCAGATGAGCAAGCCACGTGCCACCTTCGCCGGCTGCACCACCGACCGGGGGTAACGACCAGCCGGCCGGAGAGATTCTCGGAATCCGCGGACTCGGCTGGCGGGTCGGGGGGCGCGCGGGCAACGGCTCGGGCCGGGGTGCGGCTTTCGCGAGTGCCAATGTGGCAGGCTGGCCGGCGGAGACCCGTGTGCCTTGCCAAGTTGGCAGCCGCACGGGCGGAACGGCTGCGCCCCTCCGCGTCCGGCCCGTCCCGCATGTCCGATCGGTCCGATCCGACCGATCGGTCCGAGAGCGGGTCCGAGCGCGCGTGCTGCTCGCGCTAGCCGGCAGCGCTTCGGCTAAAAAGTAGCGCTCACGTCAGGCGTCGATGGGCGAGCGCCGGGAGCATCGTCCGGTAATGCTCGACCACCGCGGGCTCGATCCGCGCGAGGACGAAGGTGTCAGGCGCCTGGCCACCGTCGGCAAGGACCTCGCCCCAGGGGTCGACGACGAGCGCGTGGCCGTAGCTCTGCCGGCCAGGAAAGTGTTCGCCGACCTGCGCCGGCGCGAGGACGTAGGCCAGGTTCTCGACAGCACGGGCGCGCAACAGCAGCTCCCAGTGCGCCTGCCCCGTCGGCACCGTGAACGCGCTCGGCACCGCGAGCATCGTCGCCCCCTGGGCGGCCAGCCGCCGGTAGAGCTCGGGAAACCTCAGGTCGTAGCAGACCGAGAGGCCGAGCATCCCGAACGACGTCGCGGCGGCCACCACCTCGTCGCCCGGCTCGACGGCAGCGCTCTCCCGGTACGACGCGCCATCCGGGGTCTCCACGTCGAAGAGGTGGAGCTTGCGGTAGACGGCAGCGATGCCGCCCCGTGGATCCACCAGCACCGAGGTGTTGCGGATCCGCTCTTTGGTAGCGCTTCTCTCCCCGAACGAGCCGATCAGAATCCACCGCGAGAGCGCGCGAGCCTTCTCGCGCACCGTGGAGACGAACGTGCCGTCGAGGGATTCCGCGCCGGCGAGCCGCTCCTCCCGCGGCGCGATCTGGTCCGTGTTCTCCGGCGTCAGAATCAGGTCCGCGCCCGCCGCCGCGGCCTCGTCCAGGCAGGACAAGAGCCGCTCCCGGTTCGCTGAGCGGTCGGGCGTCGAGCGAAGCTGGAGCACCGCGGCCGTGAAGGGCGGGAGAGTCGTCATGGCACCCGGTTCTTAACCCGGATCGCCGATGGCGCGCCTGCCTGGCTTCAGCGCAGTGCGCCCAACGATCCGCGGCCCGAAGAGCGAACGTCGCCGGCGCAGAGGGACCATCGGACCGGTCGGTCGGATCGGTCCGATCGGTCGGATCGGTCCGAGTCCGGCAGGCTGGCGGCTTCATCGGGCGGATGAGCCCTGCAGCGCTGCCAAGCGGTTTCCCTGGCGAATCCCGTGCCCGCCGGCACCGCTTCTCCCAGCCGGCGTGCGAACGGAGCGAGACCGGTCTAGTCTCGCGCTGGGATGAACCCCCAACCGACCAGGCGAGACCTCGAAACGCGCCTCGCCGGTGCGGCCGACCAGGTCCCGCCGGCGGTGCAGGGCGTCCTCGCGCGGCTCGCCCAGGCGGGGCACGAAGCCTTCCTCGCCGGCGGCTGCGTGCGCGACATCCTCCTTCGCCGGGTAGCCGACGACTTCGACGTCGCGACGAGCGCCCGTCCCGACGAGGTGTTGCGACTCTTCGAGCACGTGGTGCCGACCGGCATCCAGCACGGCACGGTCACCGTCATCCTCGGACGAGAGCCGCACGAGAAGGTCGAGATCACCACCTTCCGCGGCGAGGGCGAGTACCTCGACGGCCGCCGGCCGGAGTCGGTGCGCTTCCTGCGCGACATCGAGGAGGATCTCGCCCGGCGCGACTTCACCATCAACGCCATCGCCTGGAACCCGCTCTCGGGCGACGTGCGCGACCCGTTCGGCGGCATCGGCGCCATCGCCCGGCGGTCGATTCGCGCCGTCGGCACCCCCCAGGAGCGCTTTCGGGAGGACGGCCTGCGCCCCTTGCGCGCGGTGCGGTTCGCGTCCGTGCTCGGCTTCGGCATCGAGGAGGCGACCCGGCAGGCCATCGGCGAGACGCTGGAGGTCTTTCGCAAAGTGGCGCTGGAGCGCGTCCGCGTCGAGCTGGTGAAGCTGCTCTTGGGCTCGGCGCGGCCGTCGCGGGGCCTGAACCTGTGCGCCGACACCGGGCTGCTCGGCGCCTTCGCTCCCGAGCTCCTGGAGGGCCGCGGGCTGGCGCAGAACCGCTATCACCGCTGGGATGTCTGGGACCACACGATGCACGTCGTCGATCGCTCGGCCCCGCGGCTCGTGGTCCGGCTGGCGGCGCTCTTCCACGACGTCGGCAAGCCGCGGGTCGCCGAGGTCGGCCCCGCCGGCGAGCCGACGTTCTATTCGCACGAGGTCGTCGGCGCGGTTCTCGCCGAGCAGATCCTGGAGCGGCTGCGCTTCCCCCGCCGGACCATCGACCAGGTCGCGCGCCAGGTACGCGAGCACAACTGGCACTACACGCTCGAGTGGAACGACGGCGCGGTGCGGCGCCACCTGGAGCGGGTCGGGGTGGACGCCCTCGACGACTTCTTCGCCCTGCGCGAGGCGGACATCGTCGGGCGCGGCCGGCAGGTGCAGGCGGGCTTGAAGAACCTCGCCGAGCTCAAGGCTCGCTTCCTCGCCGAGGTCGAGAAGGAGAGCGCGCTCGAGATTTCGGACCTCGCCGTCGGCGGCCGGGAGGTGATGGAGGCATTGGGGCAGGGGCCCGGCCCCGCGGTCGGCGAGACGCTGCGGGCGCTCTTGCAGCACGTGCTCGACCACCCGGAGGACAATTCGCGCGACAAGCTGCTCGCGCTCGTCGGGGAGCGAAAGCGTTCAAGCCCCTCGTGAGCGCCGGCAGCCGGCGATCGACTCTGGCCAACGGGGCTGTCGCTTTCGTTCACGACGGCGGTCTTGTCCGAGCACCTGCACATGTCGGTGGTGGCGGGCCGCTCGCCGCCAGAAATGCACATTAGTCCTTGTCTCACGGGGCAGTGGCCCGCGACCCCCGAGCCAGCGAGTCGCCGGTGGGGTCAACCAGAAATGCAGATCGCCCTGGAATTGCGGCATCAGTGCCACGCGCGGGCGCTTGTCAGGCACGCGGCTGCCGACGTATGAGCCGCAGGTGGTCACCCTGCGAGCAATCGGGCGGCGAATTCTTCCGAGCGACGCGCCGATGCCGGGCGGGCGCGACACGCGCGGGCGCATGACGGAGCGGATCGCCCTGCTCGGCGTGGTCGTCGCGTGCTTCAGCGTGCTGCTCGACGTCGTCGCGGCGCGGCCCTCCTCCGTCGCGATGGACGTGACCGGCGTCGTGGGCTTCAGCGCTCTCGCTCTGCTGAACCGGCACGGCTGGGCGCCAGCGCGGCCGGTGCTGGTTCTCTTCGCCGACGTGCTCGTGTTCCTCAGCGTCGCCCTCTTGGGACGCGGCTCCGGTTTCGAGCTGCTCTTCCTCGACGTCGCGGTGCTGCCGTTCCTCGTCCTCGATTGGGAGCCGCGGTCGATCGTCTGGTTGACCGCAGCGCTCCCGGTCGCCGGCTACTTCCTGCTCGTGCTCGGCGGCTACGAGTGGTTCGCGGGCTGGCACCGGCCGCTGGCGTATAGCTACGGCCCCTACTCGGCGCTGGTCGCGTTCGCCGGGCTCATCTACGGCGTCGCAAGCCTCGTTCACGAGAACGCGCGCAGCGAGCGGGCGTTGCGCGCGAGCGAGGAGCGGCAGCGGCTCGTCACCGATCTCGCCCGCGACGCGATCCTCGCGGTCGACGAGCGCCGGATGGTCCGCGCCGCGAGCCCCGCCGCAGTGCGCCTGTTCGGCCGGCCGTCGCGGGAGATCGTCGAGCAGCCCCTCGCGACGTTCGTCACCGGCGCACTGGCGATCGAGAGCGCTTTCGCCCAGGGCTTCTCCGACGGCGAGGCGCGGCGGCCGGACGGGTCGGCGGTCCCCGTCGAGCTGTCGGTCGGCGAGCTCTCCAGCACCACACCCGCCTTGCGGACGGTGATCGTGCGCGACGTCTCGGAGCGGGTGACGATTCAGCGTTCGCTCGACGAAGCGCGCGCGCGTTCGATCACCGCCGGCAAGATGGCGGCGCTCGGCGAGATGAGCGGCGGCATCGCATACGAGATCTCGAACCCGCTGACGGCGGCGAACCTCCTCATCGGAAGGCTCGATCGGGCGCTCAAGGAGGACGCCGTCAGCCCGGAGCTCGTGCGTGAGGTGGCTGGCAAGATGCGCGGTCTCGTCCGGCGCATCGCGCGGGTGGTCCAGGGTTTGCGGACGTTCGCCCACGAGGAGCGCGGTGAACCGTTCGTCGTCGCGCCGGTCGCGCGGATCCTCGATGACACGCTGGTCTTCTGCCTCGAGCGCTTCCTCCGGCACGGCATCGACGTGCGCGTCGAACCGATTCCGCCCTCGCTGACCATCGAGTGCCGTCCGGTCCTCGTCTCGCGGCTGCTCTTGAACGTGCTGATGAACGCGTTCGACGCCGTCGAGAAGCTCGACGACAAGTGGGTGCGGCTGGACGCGCGCGCGGTCGGCGACGACGTCGAGCTGTCGATCACCGACTCGGGACCCGGCATCGCTCCCGGGCTGCGCGAGCGCATCTTCCAACCGTTTGTCACCACCAAACGGCTGGAGGAGGGTTCCGGCCTCGGCTTGAGCGTCGCCAGCGGTCTCGCGACCACGCATCACGGGCGGCTCGTCCTCGACGAGAGCTCGCCGCACACGCGGTTCGTCCTCACCCTCCCGCGCGAGCAGCCGGCAGCGCCGGCGCAGCCGATGCCGTTTCGTTCGCTCCAACTGTAGGATGGGTGGAGCGTAGCGCAACCCATCGCTTGCGGCCGTCGCTGATGGACTCCGCTCCGCTCCACCCATCCTACGACTTCCTCCCGGGCGCCAAGAGGGTGTGGCCAAGACATCGGTGCGCTCCGCACGATCCGCTCATCCTGAGCGGTCATCCTGAGCGCCAGTCGAAGGACGAGGGATGGGCGGATCGCCCCTGGCCAGAACCCGCTTGTCACTTCGACTGCGCTCAGGATGAGCGGGGTGTGCCCGCTCAGGATGAGCGGGTTCTGGCCTGTGCTTGCATCTGCTTCTTCGCCACACCCTCTAAGTGGGAGCCGGGACGGGCACGCGCCAGATCGCGCCGGTGACGTTCGACAGCTCGACCACGATGGCGCTCGTGCCGCCGCTCTCCAGGTGAATGCCCTGCGCGGTGAGGAACTGGCTCGGCGCCAAGAGGTCGACGGCGCCGCCGTCGAGGTACGCGCGGCCGAACGACGCCACCGACTCGGGATCCGTTCCGACGAACACCACGGTGTCCCCGCTCGCCTCGAGCGCGAAGCGCTCGATGTTCCAGTCGACCAGCTTCGTCACCGTCTTCGCGGCGAGGTCGACGCGCTCGATGCCGTCGGCCGCGATGAGCGCCGTGGCGCCGCCCGCCTCGATCACGACCTCGCGCGGATTGGAGAGACCGGAGGCGATGACGGCGTACGACCAGTCCGACGGATCGACCCGCAGGAGGCGGCCGCCGCCGGTCAGGTCGGTGACGAGGTAGGTTCCCCCGGCCTCCTCGACGATCGCGCCCGGCGTGTCGAGACCCGTGGTCCCGACCGCCTCCGCGCCGCTGCTGAGCGTGATCTCGACCAGACGTCCGTCCGTCGCGCAGTTGTTCAGGTCGCCCTGGGGACCGCACACGCTGACGAGCGCCTTCGTCCCGCCGCTCTCGATGACGAGGCCGTGCGGGACGTTGAGGTTCGAGACGATGGGCGTGATCGCGCCGCTCGTGAGGTCGACGCGGACGAGTCGGCCGTCGTTGGCGCAGTTGCCGCCGTTCGGCTCGGGGTTGGGGCCGCAGTCGAGGAAGAGCGCGGTCGCGCCGCCGGACTCGATCGCGAGGTCGCCGCCGCCGCCGTTCGCGCCCTGGCCCCACTGGGTGTCGTTGAGGCCCACCGCTATCGACTCGGGCGCGATGGTCGGCGTGAGCGAGATCTGCTGCAGCACGTTGCTCGTATTCGTCCATCCCGTCGGCACCAGCGCGTGCGTCCCGGCCGCGTCGACGGCGATGCCCTGCGGATGGTCGAGGTCCGATGCCAGCATCGTCTGCACGCCCGTCGAGGTTTCGACGCTCAACAGGCGCCCGTCGTTGAAATCCGTCACGAGCGCCGCCGTCCCGCTCGGCGCCATCGTCACGCCGTTCGCGAGGGCGATGCCGCGCGTGAGGGTGCTGTAGCTGCCGTTGCCGAGGTCGACCTTCGCGACCTGCGCATCCGGGATGCTGCCCGAGCCGTTGATGGCGACGAGCGCGGTGCTCCCGTCCGGCTCGATGGCCACGCCGTCGATGCCGGGCGCGCAGCACCCGCTGCCGGGGAAATCGAGGAGCTGGCTCGGTCCCGGCGACCCGGAAAGCGTGAAGCGATCGAGCGGGCCGTCGCCGATGGTGACGAGCGCCGTGGCACCGCCGCTCTCGATGGCGAAGTCGTTGGGCCGGTGGATGCCGCTCGCGAGCGTTGTGATGCCGCCGTCGGCGAGCGTGACGCGCAGGAGGTCGCCCCCCGCGCCGATGTCGCCCTGAACGAGGAGCGCGGTGGTGCCGCCCGACTCGAGGGCGACGCCCAGCGTGCGCGGGATGCCCGTCGACGTCGGCGTGATGGCGGTGACGAGCCCCTGCGCGAGATCGACGCTGACGAGCCGGCCGGTGGTCGAACAGTTCGTCGGGCCGCAGTCGGTGACGAGCGCGGTCGTGCCGCCCGGGCCGAGCGCGATGCCCATCGGCGCGAAGAGCGAGTCGGACGACTGCCGCCCCGGCGCGAGCGTCGCCACCTGCGAGTCGACGGCCACCCGTACGAGCGGAGCGTCGCCGGCGCCGTTGCGCCCGGCCATCGAGATGAGCGCCGTCCTCCCGCCGGACTCGATCGCCACGTCGCTGATCGTCGGCGCGCAGCAGCCGCTCCCCGGAATGGGCGCGATGAAGGTGGAAGTGCCGGTGGCGAGCGCGATCCGATCGACGCCGTTGCCGTTCACCGCGATGAGCGCGCTCTGGTCGCCGCTTTCCAGCGAGACGCCGTTCGCGTTGTGCAGTCCCGAGGCGAGCGCGGCGATTCCCTGCGTCGTGAGGTTGATGCGCAGAAGCCTCGCGGTGTCGGGGCTCGCGCCGTTCTCGCCGACGAGGATGTGGTGGCCGTCGGGCTCGGGCTGCACGCCGTAGCCTGGATTGACGATGCCTTGGCCGCTCGACGTGATGGGCGTGATGGTGCCCGAGGCGAGATCGACGCTGACGAGCCGGCCCGTCGTCGCGCAGCTCGTGGCACCGCAGTCGGTGACGTAGGCGAGCGTTCCGTTCGACGCGAGCGCGACGCCCTGCACCGAGCCGGGATGGGTGGAGACGGTCGTCACGGTGCCGCTCGCGAGGTCGATTTTCTGGAGGACGTTCGGCTCGGAGCTGCGGCCCCAGGTGCCGACGAGAGCGAACGTGTCGGTGGGATCGACGGCGACGCCGTTCAACGTGCGCCCGATGCAGGAGGCGACGGTCTTGGTCGCGGTGAACTTCGTCAGCTCGACGCGCGTCAGGCGGTCGTCATCGGTGACGAGCGCGGTGGCGCCGCCCGGCTCGATGGCGAAGGCGCCGATGTCTGGCACACCCCGCGTCGGGCGCACGTTCAGCCCGAAGCCGAAGGTGCGGGTGACGCCGTTCCCGGTCGCGGTGATCGTGACGTTGGAGGTGTTCCCCGCGGGAACCGTGCTGCCCGCGGTGAGGGTGAGCGTCGACGAGCCGGTCGGCGAGAGCGACGCCGGGTCGAAGGTGCCGGTCACGCCGGAAGGCAGGCCCGAGATGGAGAGCGCGGTGGGCACGGTCGCGCCCGCGGTGAGCGTCAGCGTGACGCTCGCGCTGCGCGTCTCGCCTTGCAGGAGCGAGAACGCGCCGCCGTCGCCGCCGTACGGACAATAGAGATTCGACGCGATGGAGAAGTCGAACGAGCGGAACTGCGCGGTGAGCGAATGGTCGGCGGCGAGGTCGGGGAAGGCGCACGCGTCCGCGCCGGAGCAGCCGCCGCTCCATTGATAGAACGCCAAGCCGGTCCCGCCGGCGGTGGTGGTGAAGGAGAGGTTCGTTCCCGCGGGGAAGACGGCCTGGCAGGTCCCCTGGTTGTACGAGCTCGTGGTGGTGGTGCAGTCGATGCCCGCGGGGCTGCTCGTGACGGTGCCGTCGCCCGAGACGCCGACCGAGATCTGATACGCGACGGCGAAGGTCGCGGTCACCGCGTGGTCGCTCGACATGTCGAGGGTGCAGGCGCCGGTGCCGGTGCAGTCGCCGCTCCAGCCCGTGAACATCGAGCGCGCCGGGCTGTCGATGTGATTCGCGCTGAGCACCACCGAGCCGCTGCCCGTGTCGCTGTCGGGGAAGGCGAAGGTGCAGGTGCCGTTCCCGCCGCTCGAGCAGGAGATGCCCTGCGGAGCCGAGCCGACGACGCCCGTGCCCGCGCCGGCTATGGTCACCGTCACCGTGTGCGTCTTCACGAAGGTCGCGGTGATCGTCGTATCGGTCGTGATCGAGAACGAGCAGGAGCTGCCGCTGCAGCCCGCGCCGGAGAAGCCCGCGAACTGGGAGCCCGCGCTGGCCGTGGCGCTGAGCGAAATCCACTGGTTGGCAGAGAACGCCGCGCTGCAACTTCCCGAGGGGCAATCGATGCCCGCGGGGCTCGACGTCACCTCGCCGCTCCCGTCGCCGGCCATCACGAGCGAGAGCACCGGCAGCTTCGCGAACGACGCCGTCGCGGTCATGTCGCTCGTCATGCTGAAGTTGCAGGTCGCGTAGTTGCTTCCCGTGCAGGGGCCGGCGGTCCATCCGCCGAAGGCGTAGCCCGTCGCGGGCGTGGCGGTGAGCGTGACGGCCTGCTGGTCCGCGAAGGTCGCGCTGCACGTGCCGCCGCTCGAGGTGCAGGCGGCGATTCCAGCGGGCGTGCTGTCCACCTCGCCTCCCGCGTTCGCGGTCACGGTGAGCGTGCGCTCGGCGGTGAAAGTGGCGCTCGCGCTGACGAAGCCGCCGCTCGAAACTTGCACGGTGCAGGTGGGGGAGGTGCCGTTGCAGTTGCCGCCCCAGCCGGCGAAGACCGAGCCCTGCGCCGCGGCGGCGGTGAGCGTGACGCTGGTGCCGCCGGAGAACTGCCACTGGCAGTCGCCGCTCGTGCAGGTGTTCGAGCCGGAGCTCGCCGTCACCTGCCCGCTCCCGCTTCCCAGGACCTGCACGTCGAGCGTGCCCTCCTGCGAGCTGCTGGAATTGAAGGTGGCGGAGACGGTGACGGAGCCGTTCACCTGCACCGTGCAGGTCGCCGCGCTCGGGTCGCTGCAGGGCGGGCCCCAGCCGGCGAAGGTCGAGCCGGAATCGGCAGTGGCGCTGAGCACGACCTCCTGGCCGTTCGAGAAGCTCGCCGCGCACTGGCTGCCGCAGTCGATGCGCCCGTCGGGCGAGGTGGAAACGACCGTTCCCGAGCCGTCGCCGGTCTTCTGAACCAGGAGCTGCGCGTTGCCGCCGTTGCCGATCACGGTGATCGTCGCCGTGCCCTTCACGTTCCCGATGGCGGCGTGGATGGTCGCGGTGCCCGGTCCCTCGGCGTGGAACCAGCCGTCGTTCTGCTGGTGCGGCGTCGCCACGCTCGGCGCGTCCGACGTCCACGTGAACGGCGGGTGGTTGCCGACCACGTTGTTCTGCGCGTCGCGCGCGGTCGCCGTGAACTGGAAATCCTGTCCCGGCTGGAGGGTGGTGCTCGCGGGATCGACCTCGATCTGGGCGACCTGCCCGCTGTTCCCTTGGGCAAAAGTGGCGGTGATGCTGAGGTCCGCGACGGCGCTGAACGCGCACTGCGCGCTCGTGGTGCCGTTGCAGGGGCCGCCGCTCCAGCCCGTGAAGCTCGCGCCGTTCTGCGGCGCCGCGTTCAAGGTGACCTTCGTGCCGCTCTGGAAATCGGCGTCGCACTGCGACGGACAGTTGATGCCGGCGGGCACCGACGTGACCTGCCCGCTGCCGTCGACGCTGACGTGCAGGTGATGCTTCGCGGGCGGCGCCGGCTGGGAGGGGCTGCCCTTGCAACCGAACTGCGCCGCGAGAACGGCGAGCGCGATCCAACTTGCGCGCGACATGGAACCACCTCGGGTACCCGTCTTTCGCCCGTCGGCTGTTGCGGTCACTCGCGCCCGACTGCGCTCGAAACCGAACCGCCGACTCCGAGCGAGCCTTCTATCGGATGGACTCGTGCCGGAGGGGATCGCGCCCAAGATGTGCCATCGCGCACGACGATAGGCGAGGTTCGTGCTGGCGGTCAAGCGGCGCGTCGAGGCGGTGAAGGAGAGGGCATCGACTGACTCGGTGCGATCGGCGAGAAACTGGTCCGGAAATCGAGTAACTCGATGCGATCGGCGAGAAACCGGATGCGATCGGCGAGAAACCGAGTGCGATCGTCGAGAAACTGGTCGGGAAATCGAGTAACTCGATGCGATCGGCGAGAAACCGAGTGCGATCGGCGAGAAACTGGTCCAGAAATCGAGTAACTCGATGCGATCGTCGAGAAACCGGTCCAGAAATCGAGTAACTCGATGCGATCGTCGAGTAACTCGATGCGATCGTCGAGTAACTCGATGCGATCGTCGAGAAACTCGATGCGATCGTCGAGAAACTGGTCCAGAAATCGAGTAACTCGATGCGATCGTCGAGAAACTCGATGCGATCGTCGAGAAACTCGATGCGATCGTCGAGAAACTGGTCCAGAAATCGAGTAACTCGATGCGATCGGCGAGAAGCGGGCCGGCGACCCGCCACCACCGACTTGTGCAGGCGCTCTCGTCCAGGCGCGATCGACCGGGTGAGCTGCTGCCGGACTCGTCTTCGACCGTCGCCCGCGGTGCCCGAGCGCATGCTAGAGTGCGGCGCCTTTTTTCGAGGGTCTCGAGGGTGCCGAACGCGAGTGAAGCCGTGGTCCAGCGTCTCGTGCGGGCGTTCGCGCGCGCGACGTTGCCCAGGACCGAGCCCCAGCCGATCGCGGTCGCGGCGCTCAGGCGCGTTCTCGTCGTGCGGCCGGACGACCGGGTGGGCGACGTGCTCTTGACGACGCCGCTCCTGCGCGCGCTGCGCGAGGGGCTGCCGCACGTGCGCATCGACGTGCTGCTCGCCGCGCGCCGGCAGGTCCTCATCGATGGTCTCTTTCTCGCCGACCGCTTCGTGCCCTACGACAAGCGGCGCGCCGCCCGCAACCCGTTCTCCTTCGCGGCGCTGATGCGGCGGCTGCGCCAGGAGGATTACGACCTCGCCATCGACGCGACCCACGCGGTGAGCTTCTCGTTGACCGCGGCGGTCTTGACCCGGGCGACCAACGCGCCGGCGCGCATCGGGCACGACCGCGGCGACGCCGCGCGCTTCTACACCCACCCGGTCCAGGTGCCGCCGGAGCTGCGCCACGACGTCGCGGCGAAGCTCAAGCTGTTGGAGCCGCTCGGCTTGAAGCCGCGGGGCCTCGAGTTGGAGACGAGCGCGGGGCTCCTGCCCGACGCGGTCTCGCGGGTCGAGGAGCTGCTCGCCGAGGCCCGGCTCGAACGCGGGCGGTACATCGTCGTCAATCCCGGCGCGCGCAAGGCCGACCGGCGGGTCGCGCCCGAGACGCTCGCGCGCATCGTCCAGCGGCTCCGGGCGGCGACGGGGCTCAAGGCGCTCATCGTCTGGGGTCCTGGGGAGGAGGAGCTGGCGCAGGCGGTCTGGCGGGTCGCGGGCGACTCGGCGGTGCTCGCGCCGCCGACCGACTTGCACGAGCTCGCGGCCCTCCTGCGGCGTTCGGCGCTCGCGATCACCGCGGACACCGGGCCGATGCACCTCGCGGTCGCGTGCCAGGTGCCGGTGCTCGCGCTCTTCACCCAGGGCGACAGCGCGCGCTGGGGCCATCCGCTTCCGACCTTCCACGCCATCGAGCAGGCGGATGGGCGCGCGGATCTCGAGGACGAGGTGGAAGCACAAGCGCTCAGGTTGCTCGACGGCGCTGGCGTGAGGCGGACGTGATTCTTCGACGCGAGGTCACTGCCGTTGAAGGCTCCTCAACCGAATCAGTGCGTGCGAATCTAGCCGACCTTGGAGCCGGAGACGTCAGTGTCCGGGTCGGGCACTGTCTTTCGCTCCTCGATCGTCCCAACGTCCCACGCTGGAGTCTAAATGCGACTTCCGCGGTCGGCGAACGGCCTGCCGGCACCCGGACACTCACGTGTCCGGCTCCAGCTCTCGTTCCACAGCGCGCACAGATTTCGTTGGAGAGCCCTGTTTTGGGCACGAGTGACGCGAGGTCTTCATGGGCTTGAGCAGCATGACCGGGTTCGGGGCGGGCGACGCGGCCGACGGCGACGAGCGCGTCGAGGTCGAGCTCAAGAGCGTCAACGGCAAGTTCTGCGAGGTGAAGGCGCGGCTCCCGCGGGAGCTGGCGGCGCTCGAGACCGAGGTCGTCAAGCTCATCAAGGATCGGCTGGCGCGAGGGAACGTCGACGTGTTGGTGCGGCGGCGTTCGACCGCGGCGGGCGCGACGGTCGCCAAGGTGAACGGCGACGCGCTGACCGCGCTCACCCAAGCGCTGACCGATGCGGCGCGCCATGCGCGGCTCGACCCGCACCTGCGCATCGGCGAGTTGCTCGTGGTGCCGGGGCTCGTCGCGCTGGAGGAGGCGCCGCCGGACCTCGAAACGGCGCGGCGGGCGCTGCAGAAGGCGGTGGGCGACGCGTTGGACCGGTTGGTCGAGGCGCGCGCGCGGGAGGGTGCGGCGCTCGGTGCGGAGCTGTCGTCGCGGCTGTCGCTCGTGCGCGCGCAGGCGGCGAAGATCCGGGAGCTCGTGCCGCAAACGGTCGAGCAGCACCGGGAGAAGCTCAGGGCGCGCATCGCGGAGCTGGTGGGAGGCGGCGAGGTCGACGCCGGGCGGATCGAGCTGGAGGTCGCGGTCTTCGCCGACCGCACCGACGTGACCGAGGAGCTGACGCGCATCGGGGCCCACTGCGACGAGATCGAACGGCTGTTGGGTGAGAGCGGACCGGCTGGCCGGCGACTCGAGTTCCTCTTCCAGGAGCTCGGGCGCGAGGTCAACACCACCGGCGCCAAGTCGCAGTCGGCGGCGATCGCGCAGCTCGTGGTCGATGCGAAGGCGGAGCTCGAGCGGCTCCGCGAGCAGGTGCAGAATGTCGAGTGAAGCGGTCCCGGCCGCCGCCGGCGGTGTCGATCGGTCGCTGCTGCTCGTGCTCTCGGCCCCGAGCGGCGCCGGGAAGACGACCTTGTGCCGCCGGCTCGTGGCGACGATGCCCGACGCGTTCTTCAGCGTCTCCGCGACCACCCGCAAGCCGCGCGGGAAAGAGGTCGAGGGCGTCGACTACCGCTTCGTCAGCGACGCGCGCTTTCGCGAGCTGGTGCAGAACGACGAGCTGCTCGAATGGGCGGAGGTCCACGGCCACTTCTACGGGACGCCGAGGCGGCCGGTGGAGGAGGCGAAAGCGCAGGGCAAGCTCGTGCTCTTCGACATCGACGTCCAGGGCGGGATGCAGGTGAAGGCGCGACACCCGGAGGCGGTGACGGTGCTCGTGCTGCCGCCGTCGTACCGGGAGCTGGAGCGGCGGCTGCGTTCGCGCGGCACCGACGCCGAGCCGGACATCGAGCGGCGGCTGCTCGCGGCGCAGGCCGAGGTGTGGCGAGCGAAGACCTACGACTACTGCCTGGTCAACGACCAGGTCGATGCCGCGTTCGAGGACCTGGTCGCGATGATCACCGCGGAGCGCGCCCGCTCGTGGCGCTTCGACCTCGCCGCGTTCGGGTTCTGAGTTGACGCCGCAGGCGTCCTGATCCCCCGGGCCGCGCCGTCGCCCGTCAATGCGATCGGACCGATCGGACCGATCCGACCGATCGGTCTGATCGGACGGACGCGTGGACGACGCTCCATGCCTCCGGCCACGTACACCAAAAACGCACCCAAGCGAACCGCCCTGAGCGCCGCCCTTCTACGAGTCCACGTCCGAGCCCCACTTGTACTTGATGCCGAGGGCGCCGGTGAACGAGCCGACCGTGCTCCCGTCCGTGTCGATGTCGGAGTCGAGCAGCGCGCTCCCGTCGAGCTTCCAGCGCTTGGTGATGTGCCAGCCGGCCTTGAGCGTGAGCGACCGCGCCGCGCCTCCGCCGCAGTATGGCCCGTAGCCCAGGCCCAAGCCGACTTCGAAGATGCCGAGGGTGCGCGTGTAGCTGAGGCTCGCGTCCCACACCTGCGGCGCGAGCAAGACTCCGTTGCCGACCGTCGCGCTGCGCCCGACCGACGCGATGCTGAAGTAGCCGACCTCGGTCGGGTCCTGCGAATAGAGATAGTAGTCCCCGCTGAGGGCGAGGTCGTTGTTCGTTGCGATGGTCTCGTCGAGCACGAAGCCGATGGACATCTCATCGAGCTGCGCGGGCAGGAGCCGCAGCGACTTCCCGAGGCGCCGGCACACCGGCTTGCCGGCACCGCCGCCCGCGCAGTACGCGCGCAGCTCCGCCAGGTCCACCGGCCCGCGCGGCGTCGCGAGCGCGGCCAGCGCCTGCGTCGTCGAAAGATGCGAGGCCTTGATGACTCCGATGACGTTCGTGTCCCACGGGTTGCCGCCGTTGTCCCAGCTCGCGATGACCGCGCCGCCGACCGAGCTCGAACGCGCGTTGATGAGCCCGTCGGCGTCGACCTCCTGGCCCTGGTCGTTCCCGCCGTTCGGGGTGAACGCGACCGTCGTCGTCGACTGCACCATCGTCGCCGGCGAGAAGTTGATCGACGCGTCGAAGAACCACTTGCTCGTCGGCGCGAAGTCGGCTTCGAGCGCCCCGGCGAAGACGTTCCCACCGTTCGCCCGCATGTTCGAGCCGGCCACCGCCTTCGTCACCTCGTCGTGCGTCCCCGCGAGGTCGAGCTCGAGCGACCACTTGTCGTTCAGGTCGAGCGACGCCGCGAGGCCGTCGTTGACCGAGCCGGTGCGCGGGTTCGACGGCGTCTGCTGGGTCGAGTCGAAGCCGGCGGTCTCGGAAACGTAGCTCGCGAGCGCCGTCAGCGGCGCGAGGACGACGAACAGGAAGGCAGCAGCGCTGCGCATCGACACCTCCAGGCTCGAACGCGGAGACCCAGCTCCGCGATGGTTCGACACTCTACCCGAAGAAAATGCGAAAGAGGATCATCCCGCTGGGCGCTTCGGCCGGCGGGAAGGGCGGACGACGCGCGTCCCAGCGACCAAGTCGTGCAGGCAGCGGTGATCGGAACGGAAGATGAACAGGGCGTCCACACCGAGCAAGGCGAAAGCCGCGAGCCCGCCGAGGGGGAGGAAGAACGTCAGCGCGGGCGGCACCAGGAACAACGGCAACTCCCGGAGCAGGACGCCACGAACGAACCTGGCGGGCCGGCCGTCGAGCCGCACGATGCGCGTCCGCGTGACCAACTTGCCGAGCGATTGGCCTCGGAGACCGATCAAGATCAGGTTGACGACGAACGCCACGCCGAGCGCCAGTCCGATCGCCCAAACGAACCAATCAGGATCCAAGTACGCGGGTGGGAGCGTGTTTCGAAGGTACAACGCTGTCGCGACAAGGGAGGAGACCACGAATGGTCCAAACACGAAGGCGAAGTCGATGATCCTCGCGAGCAGCCGCCGTCCACGGGACGCCAGCGTGGGCTCGCCGCTCGCCTCGGGTGCCGCCTCGACATCGACCCGCGGCGGCGCGTAGGGGTTGCGCGCTTGCTCATCGCCAGAGCTGGACTCCGTCTCGACGCTCATGCTGCCTCACCGGCCGTTCGACGCCGTGAGATCGATAGCACGAGCAGGTAGGATGGGTGAAGCGTAGCGAGAGCCTGGCCGAAAAAGGGAGGTTCTGCGCTGCTTGCGGCGGGAGTCGAACATCGAGGCCCATGCGGACCGTGGACGGCTTGAGCCGCGGGCGTGAGCCCGCGGCTCTTGGCAACCACCCGCGTTGCAGACAGGTATTAATCGTTGCGAAAGTAGTCGCAGTCGGAGTCTCGTGGCACAGGCGTCCTCGCCTGTGAAAGCCACAACGAAGGCTACACGGGCGGGGACGCCCGTGCCACGACTGATGATGCGAGGTGCAGATACTTTCGCAACGATTAATACTGTAGACTCTCAAAACCTTTCCCCCCCTGAGCCGGGGATTTCTCAAAACTTTCCCCCCCGGACTTCCAAAACTTTCCCCCCTTGCGTGACGCCGGGAAGCTGGTCCACGGGAGCGGTCATGGAGGC
>JAJYLH010000107.1 GCA_021787845.1 Myxococcales bacterium
GCTGGCTGGCCGTGGTCGCCCCCGGGCAGGTCCAAGCCCACCGCCTCACGGGGGCCGCCGGTGATGGGCGCGGACGCGGCGACCGGCAAGGACGCGGCCGGCGCCACCGAGCCTGAGGTTGACCCCCCGGTCACGCACCTTGGCGACCGGACCGCCCCCGGATCGAGCCCCACACCCTGCCCGGCGACCCCTTCGGCAGCCGGTGGGAGGGCTCGATTCGTGGCGTAATGTCCCTGCGAAGTTTGGAGAAAAAAGTGGCCTTTACCCCCCCTCTTGACCCCTACTTGACCCCAGATCGGGCCCTTTTCCGTGAGAGGGCTGAAAACCCCGTACAGGGCACTTTCAGGCGGGTGAGAGCGCCTTTTACCGCTTTTCGCCCGTTGACGTCGTCTTGCCCGCGGCGACGCGAAAGCCCTTGATTTGAAGCGTTTCGTGAAAAGCGATCACGCCAGAACGTGCATGTTTTGGCAAATCGTGGCCCAATAAAGCGCGCAAACCCCGTGTTCTACAGCGTTTCGTGAAAAATCAGCCGCGCACGCATGTGAGCTGTGGCGATTGGGGACGAAAGGGGGCCTTCCCGGCCGGGAAGGAGCCTGGCCGGTCCCCCCCGACCGGTACTGGGGGGACCCACGACTTGGCGAGCGCCCACGGGTCGATGCCGTCGTTGCTCAGCAGCCGGTCGACCTCCTTGATGGCGTGCTTGGGATCCAAGCCGAGCCGCACGGGCTCTGGCCCAGGCCGTGGCACCAGCCAACACCGCCGCCTAGCACACCCTCGGCCCGCCGGCTCCCCGAATTGTCGCGACGTCGCGACAATCTCCTCCGGATGGGCGCGCCTTCGTACTCGAACCAGCCTTTGCCTACAGTAGTTTCGGTGTGTCGTCGCGAGCGGCGTCCGGACGGAGTAGGACGAGCGGCGAGCAGTCGCGCCGAACACCGATCGCGTGCAGCTCGCGATCGAGAACGGGATCGCGCTGCTCCAGGCGGCGGTCGAGCTGGCGGAGCGGGAAAGGGTCGCGCCGGGGGTGGCGGTGGAGAGGCTCCTCGGGGCGGCAAGGCCCAGCACGCTGGCACCCGCGCAGAGATGGCGCGCGAAGCAGAGCTGACGTTCGGACCACGTCGCGCACCCCGCCACAAGACGCTCCTCAGCTCCTCATCTGCTGGGGGACCTCTGGACCCGCTTTCCCAGGCGTCACCGGATCGGGGAGTACCTGGCGCGCCGTCAGGTCCGAGCGAAGGCGGTCGATCTCAGGCCGGCAAGACGGGCCCGAGCGAAGGTACCGAAGGTCCGAACGGAAGAGCCGGGCCGGAACGACCCCTGCCCGTGCGGCTCCGGCCGCAAGTACAAGAAGTGCTGTCTCGGGAAGCCGCCGTCCGGGGCATCGTAGCCGAAGTCGAGGACGGCGCGGACCTCGATTCGGCGGTCACGGCGCAGGAAGCTCCCGCTCGTGCGCCTTGGCTGCGATGGCCCGCCGCGCGGTCGGAGCCGAAGGTGGTCTCGCCGGTGCAGGCGGTGGGCAGCGCGATCGCGCTGATCGGGTGACCGGTCGAAACCGTCCCGGCGGCGCTACCACACGAACGGGATCAGGCGCTTGGTCCTCGCCATGTAGGCGGGGTACGCCTCGGGGAGGCGCTCGCGCAGCAGCTTCTCTTCCACGAAGGCGCTCCGGACGAACGACGCGGAGATCCCGGCGAAGGGGATGAGCCAAACAGGTCCGAAGACCAACGAGGAGCCGACGAACGCGAGGAGGATGGCCGCGTAGATCGGATGACGGATTACCGCGTAGGGACCTCGGGTGACGAGCTCCGGTTCCTTCTTCAAGGTCTGCGGCGTGCCCCAGTTCCGTCCGAGGCTGACCCGCGCCCACACCGCGAGGCCGGCGCCGAGGACGGCGAAAGTGGTTCCGATTACCTGGAGCGCTGTCGGGAACGTCCACCACAAGAGCCCGCGCAGGCTCGGCTTCCGGAGCACCAGCACGAACGCCGCCACCACCGCGAGCCGCCAGACCACCTCGAACGCCCAGCCTCGCCTACTCATCCGCCTGCCGACCCGCTTCGCGAAAAGCCAAGAGACGACCCAGACGAGGACGGGCACCGCCCAGGCCGCGGCGACGATGCGGACGAGCACGCCGTGAGACATGGCCGGCAGCATAACCCGGCTCCGGGTCGGCGACAGGCACAGGTCGAGGGCTCGAGCCCTGGCGCGTTCGCCGTCCAGCCTTGCCTCTTCGCGACCGGTCGTCGGTGCGGCGGCCTCGGGCGGGAGAGCTCAACCCGGACGTTTCAGTGCGCTCGACGCGCTCGGGGCGTGGGCCGCCGTGGCGCTTGGACAGGGCCAGCGAGAGCGCTCCGGTGTGGCACTGTCGGTGGTGGGGGAAGATTTTGGTGGAGCATCCCAAAGGCGACCTCGTGGCGACGACGCCTTCGGGGTTGCAGGTGTACGCTTCCTCCCCCATCGAGGGAAACGATCGCGCCCGGATGGAGCTTAGGAGGCGGAATAGAACAAGGTACCCAAGTCACGTAGTCCAGGACCGCTCACCCCGAGCTCAGTCGAAGGGCGAGCAGTCCAGAATGTCGCCGCTCCTCTCTCGACTGTGCTGCCATGAAAAGGGGGCCGCAACTCCCCGAAATTCCTGCACATTCTCCAGGCTCCCTTTCGCCCTACAGGGTGAGGCGAAGGCTCATGACGTCTCGGGACGAGCGGCGACGAAGAGGCGATGCGGACTTGTTGAGCTTGTTCTTTTCCGGCGCCTTGGTCGGCCACCACCTCCTGCACGGACCGATTTCAAAGCACGCGCCTCACCGCGCGCGGACGGGTTTCTCTCCTACCGCCTGAAGAAGCCGGCCCGCCACGGCAACACCACGCTGTTGCTGACGCCGCTCGAGCTCTTGATGCGGCTCGCCAGCCTGATCCCCGGCCCGGGCCATCCGACGCGGAAATACTTCGGCCTCCTCGCCCCGGCGGCGAAAGAGCGAGCGCTGGTGGTGCCCGCGCCGACGAAGCGCCGGGGCTCGGCTTGCGAGCACCACCACGACGAGCCGACGCCGAGCGACACCGCTGCTCCCCCGCCGCACGCCGAGCGGCTTCTCTGGGCCGAGCTGTTCCGGCGAACCTGGGGCGGCGACGCGCTCGAATGTTTTCGCTGCAAGGGACGCCTGCGCCCAATCGCGGTGCTGCACGACCCCGACGAGATCGCCCGCTTCCTCGCCCACACCGGCGAGACCACCGCGTACGCCGGCGGCCCGCCGCGGATGGCGGCGTAGCACCTCTTCTTCCGGGGATCTCCAACGGGCGCTTTCATGCCTCTTGACGAGAGAGGTTCGTGTCGACGCATGGCCCGCGCGCCGAACTTGACGCTTCCAGGCACGACCCGTACGCTCCCACGTCCGTGAAGATGCCGATCACCAACACCAGCGAACTCTTCCACGACGCCACCTCGTCCCGCGTTCGCATCCGGGAACCGCTCGGGCGTCCTACGCGTGCGCGACGCTGTGCTGTGGTCGTTTGGCAGGAGTGATCTCTGCTTCTTCGACGGGGAGAAGTGGACCCGAGTGGAGCACCCCGACGACGGGCGACACCTGCAGGAGCCGCATGGGTAAGCAAGACATCTTCCGGCGCTTCTTGAAGGCTCGGCTCTTCACGCGAATCTACGGGCAGGTGATCGGCCCGGCTTCGGCACAGATGTTCTCCGGGCTTCTGCAAGAGGAGCTCTTGGCGCATCTTCCCGAGGGTGCGCGGGTGCTCGAGGTCGGCTGCGGCCCCGGGCTCCAGGCGCTCGAGCTCATTCGGCTGAGGCCCGACCTTGAGTTCGTGGCCTCCGACTTCTCCGGCGAGTTTGTACGTCTGGGAGAGGCCAACGCGGCCAAATTGGACAACGCATCGCAGGTCCAGTTCGCCATCGCAGACGCGATGGACCTCTCGGCGTACGACGCGGCCTCTTTCGACGGCGTGTACTCGATGACCGCGATCAAGCACTTCCCCGACCCGGTGCGCGGCTTGCGCGAGTGCCTGCGCGTGCTTCGGCCGGGCGGTCGCATGGTAGTCGCCGAGATCCGTCGCGAGAGCGGGATAGACGAGGTGCGCGGGCTGGTGGGCCTCTTCCACCTCCCGGGCGTGTGCAAGGGCGCGATGACGCGGTTCGTGCACGCCGGCCTCTGCCGTGAGTGCCCTCCGCTCTCCGAGGTCCAACGCTGGTTTCGGGAGATCGGGGTCGGCGACATCGCCGCGGTGGTCCGTGAGCTTCCGGGGCGGCCGGCGTGGTGGGCGGCGGTGACCGCGACGCCTCGCGAGCGTGGTCGAGCGACTGCTGGGGTCGCCGGGCAATAGCGGTTCCGTGCCCCAGGGGCCTATCGCGAAACTCGTTAGGGAGTGATGGCCGAACCAAGGCATGGTCGTGACGGTGGGTCTGGCGCCATGGTGCGAGGTGAGGCGCTGCGATCTGATGGAGCGTCGGTGGTCGGGGAACGGGCGTAGACCCGCCACCCTGGCTTCGACCCCGGCCGTGGCGCGCGGTAGGCAGCAGCCCACCCGATCGGCGTCTGTGTTTGTGGCACCGTCGCGTTCGTAGAGGCGAACGGGACGGATGCACCAACCGCGTGTCGTCACCGTCGGGAACATGCCGGCTAGTCCGAGTTGCCGGGGGAGGCACAGAGATTCCGGTCCGCGGTCGGCCGCCCTGACGGAGGCGGGCGCCTCCCGTCTAGGTCACGAGGAGCCGCGCGGAGCATGGGTGCGGCTGCGCTTCTGCTTACCGATAGCGGTTCCCCAACCCGCCGGGCGCTTTCACCGTCCCCGCGACGGCGTTAGCTCTATCCGAGTAGATGAGAAGTCGCGACGTCGCGACTTTTCGCCAGTCGTCACTCCGGTTCTCCCGCTACTAGATTTCCCACGGTTCCGGCGATCTTTTCCGTCAACTCCGTGAGCGAATTCCGGCACTCGTTGGCGTCGTCGGCCGGAATTTCCGAGTTGAGTTCGTCGAAATTCGCGAGCGCGGCCGAGAGGCGAGCTGCTTTTTGCGCGATCGATTTCAGGAAATCCGCGGGCGAGGGCTCATCGCCGGTCTTGCCCGACGCAGCCTGCTGGATCGCCCGCACCGACAGCCCCTTCTCGAGCGCCGTCTCCAACAGCACCGACCGCGCGCGCTGCTGATTTACCGAAGCGAGTTCGACGAAAATAGACCACCGCAGCGGCCGACCGTGTGGATCGTGACGCTGGGTCAGAGCGCGGAACACCTTCGCGTCCCAGGCGTCGACCACGTCCGCGTACCGGTAGAGCGTCTTCGCGCCGACCTTCACCGCGCGGCCGAGCGTCTCGACGGCCCGCTCGCCATACTTGGCCGGCGCGGTCTTCACGCCGACCACGATCTGCGCGACCTTGTAGCGCGCGAGCGCGTCCTTGGAGCCCGCGGAGGCGAGGAGGGCAGCAGCGTTCTCGATCGCCTTCGCGAGCGCGGGTGGCACGTGACGCGGCGGACGACCTCACCGCTTCGGTTCGTCGGTCGGGCGCGCGCGAGCCACGGTGGCCCGCTTCGCTGCTGCTCGGCTTGACTGCTTCCGTCCTCCGGCCTTGCCCACGGTCGTACCCCCTGTAAACGACCGAACGCTGGCAGCCCTGTCGAGCACGTCAAGAACTTTCGCGCTGGGTCGCGAGAAGAGCGTCAGGAGCGGTGAGAGCGAAGGCGCACCTGGTGGGCGGATGGGCTGGCGTGGCTCGGAACCCGAGACCGCTGACGACCCGCTGTGAGGCGCCGGCGACGGTTCTCAACGCGCACGTTCCCATCGGGGCCGAGCATCGCGGACGGCCGAGCGTCGCTCGATCCATGGCCACGTGGTCGAGCGTAATCTCGACCGTGACCTTGCCGCGCACCAGCAGGTTCACGATCTCTTCCTCGCCGTGATCGAGCACAGCGAGCGGCGCCGACCGGCCGCCCTGCTGCTCGCAGTCAAGCGTGGTCGGCATGGTGACCTGCAGGGCACCCACTCCCGTGGTCGCGAGATGGAGGCGATGGCCGCCGCCGAGTGCACCCCGGCTTCGGTCCGGCCGAGGAGCACGGTAGGCGGCAGCCCACCCGACGGGCGTCAACGCTGGTGCCGCCGCCGTGCTCGCACCGGACGTCGTCGGCGCAAGGCCCTAAAGACGCCCGGCTCCCGGTCAGCGCGTGACGAGCGTCCAGACGACCGCGAAGTGGCAGCCGGCGGCGACGAGGACGAGGGCGTGGAAGACCTCATGGTAGCCGAACACCTGCGGGACGGGGTCGGGCACCTTGAGGGCGTAGACGAGGGCGCCGACGCTGTACGCGAGCCCGCCGATGACGAGCAGCGAGATGTCGGCCGTCGACAGAAGCTGCCGCAACGCCGGGAGGAACGGCACGGCAATCCAGCCGAGGGCGACGCAGAGCGCGGCCTCCAGCCACTTCGGCGCCGAGGGCCATGCGAGATTCTTGGCGATGCCCGCTGCGGCACCGGTCCACGCGAGCGCGAGCGGCAAGGTCGCCCGTCCCGGCAGCGCGAGCGCCATCACCGGCGTGAAGGTCCCTGCAATGAGCAGGTAGATCGCCGCGTGATCGCACCGCCGGAGGAGAGCCCGCGTCTGCGCGCCCCAGGTCGGCCGGTGGTAGAGCGCGCTCGTGCCGAGCAGCGCTGCAAGGGTCGTCGCGTAGACCGCCGCACTCGCCGACGCGAGCGTGCCGCGCGCGACGTGGACGAGCAGCGTGCCCGCGAGGAGCGCCACGAAAAAGCCGACCTGATGCGACACGCCGCGTAGCAGCGGCTTCGTCTTCGCTTCGACCCGGACGAGCGCCCTGTCCACGCGGCTGAGCATCGCGCCCCTTCGTCAGGGGTTTGTGGGCGCGACGACGAAATCGAGTCCTCGGCGAGGTTGCTGCCAAAAAGGAGGGCGGCCAGGCTCCGGGCGCCTCATCGCTCGGCAGCCCATCCCTGGATCGCCGACACGATCGCCATCGTCTCTGACAATCCTGAAACGGCCCACGGAGCGTCGATCGTGCCCGGATGCGCAACCGGTCGCGGCAGCGCGTCGTCCGTGCCCTCACGCGCCCGCAGCGGCCCTCGCCCGCCGACCCGGCGTCGGCCCAGGCGGCGCCGTGCGGCAAGCAGCAGCCCAACCGGCCAGTGCTAGCGCTGGTGCCTGGGTTGGTGGTCGCCGGCGGAGGCTGTGAGCAGATCGCGAGACGTCCGCATCTGCATCAGGTAGCCGGTCTCGGAGGATGACCTCAGGGCCGCCGCCCGGTGCCGCCGGAAGGTCTGCCCGGCACTCCCCTCGGGTCACCACCTCGTCGACCATCGCGAGCGTGACGACCCGCTGGGCGGCGTGCTCGATGGGCGCCGCCTTGGCGTGCACGACTTCTTCGGCGAGCTGCTCTCGGGCCTGCCACGCGAGCGCGTCGCGGAAGCTCTTGACCTTGACCAGCATCAGGTGGCCGGTCTCGGTGAGGAGCACCACGTCCTTGCCCTTGCCGTTGGGCACTCCGAGCGATCGGTCAATTTGTCCGATCGCTCCCGGCGCAACCCGGAAGTCGGTCCTCGTCCTCGACGAGCTTGTCGCGGTGCTGGCGAAAGGCGCGGCTGGCGGTCCGACCCGGCCGCCTGTGCACCTCGTCCATCATCGCGCGCGGATCCCGGAAGCTCAGACCGAGGCCTCCCTCCCGAAGGTACTTTGTCGGCCTCGCCGTTGCGTCGCGCCGAGATGCGCTGGTACTGTCGCTCGGATGCTCGAGCCGTTCTTCCGACAGGACGCCGACGGGGGCTTTGTCGCGAGCGAGTCGACCCGCGGGCCGTGGAGTCGCGACTACCAGCACGGTGGTGCGCCGGCGGCACTCACCGTTCGTGCGATGGAGCGGATCGCCGCGCAGACCGGTACGCCCGCGCTGATGCGGGCGACCTTCGACCTCATTCGACCGGTTCCGATCACTCGGCTGGTCGTCGAGGCCGAGGCGCTCCCCGGGGGACGTGGCGTCAGGCGCATCCAAGCCCGAGTGCTCGCCGACGGCGTCGAGGTCCTCCGGGCGGCCGGCCTCTTCGGTGCCTCGCGGCCGACCGAGCTCGTCGCGGCGCCTCCCCCGGTCGGTCCGCCGCCGCTCGACCTCGCCAAGCCCACGATCTTCCCGTTCTTCCGGTGGCCGGTCGGCTACCACACCGCGATGCAGCTCGTGTACGCGCGGGGGAAGCTCGGCGATGCGAGCGTGTTCGCCTGGCTACGCACGCGCGTCCCGATCGTCGAGGGAGAGGCGCCGAGCCCGGCGCAGCGCGTCCTCGTCGCGGCCGACTCGGGGAACGGGGTTACCGCCGCGCTCGACTGGAACGTCGCGTCGTTCGTCAACCCAGATCTGACGGTCGCCCTCGGCCGCCTGCCAGAAGGGGAGTGGGTGGGCCTCGAGGTCGAGATGCGCACCGAGCGCTCCGGGCTCGGGCTTGCCTCGACGCGTCTTTGGGACGAGCGCGGCCCGATCGGTCACGGCTTGCAGACGCTCGTCGTGCGGGAGGTGGGCGCCGAGCGCGCGCACCCGGAGCGCAGGTAGCGACGTGCCCTTGGGTCCCCCTCATGGTGAGGCTCGAACCACGACGTGACCTGAGCGTTACAGCATCCCTCCCGCTCAGCGGCTCACCTGTCGCCTGCGCCGATTGGGCCCATTTTCTAGGCTTCTGCGCACCGCTTGGCCGCCAGCATGAGATGGGCCCAATGCGGCACCCGATGGAATGCCTGATCCGCTCCGCAACCCAAAGGCTTGCGACAGTTCGGCCTTTGGGTGCTGTTCTCCGGAAATCTTCGCCATAGACTGCGGGGCGCGCGGCGGGAGCCTTCCGCCCACGGAGCAGGCATGGCCGAAGACGAGATCTTCGCGCTCAGGGAGATCGCGGACTGTCTGAAGCTGACGGGGCAAACCCTCTACCACCTGACGCAGGAGGGAAGCTGCCGGGCTTCAAGGTGGGCAACTCCTGGCGCTTTCGGCTCCAGGACATCGATGCGTGGATCGAGGCCCAGAAGGCCGGGGTCCGGCGCAATGGGGAAGGCCGATGACGAAGCGGACCGACGCCAGTGAGCAGTCGGGCTTCACCTTCGCCTCGGTCGACGGTGCCGAGCCGGACGCGGCGGACCTGGGCGACCGTGCCCCGTGCTTTCGGCGACTGACTCAATCGGGGATGCGTGGCCGGTCGACCTCACGCGTCGCCTTCGGGTTCTGCTGCACACGCTGCCGCTCGATGGGATGCGGCGAGGCGACGCGATCCGCGATGCCGAGCTCCGGCACTACGACGGTTTGGCGCTCGCGCTGCGAGTGCTCGATGTCGTGATCGACCGCCTCGGCCTCGAAGCAGAGGCTGACCGCGAGGTGGTGACGCGGGTGCTTCGGCCGGTGCTTTCCGCGATGGATGCTGCGGCTGGCGTCGATCCTTCGCCAGAACGCCACGAGCGGATGCTCGACAAGCTTCTCGGCGGGCTCCGCAACGATGGCGATGCCCGCCGTCCCTTTCGCGAGGAGTACACCTCCGTCGATGGTGAGGGTCAGGCTCAGCGTCACGCGCTCGAATTCCGACTCCTCTTTGATGCCTTCCACCCGTCGGGTCGGACGGTCCTCCGTCCTTCGGCAGAAGCGTGCAATCTCTATCTGCGCTTGCTCGATCTCGACGTCGAGGATGCGCAGGCGGCCGCGGAGGCTGTGGTCGAATCGCAGCTTGCACGCGGGCGCTTCGACGAGGCCGTGCACTCGGCACGGCAGGCCCGGATCCAGTCCGTTCGCTTTCGCGACAAGGTTCTCCAAATCCTCCGGGACACGCGTCGAGACGTCGACCGGGTCGACTGGAAGGTGGATGCACCGCGCACGCTGAACGAGTCCCTGGCGCACCTCGAACGCCGGGTTGCCGTGGAGCGTGGCATCTTGGGGGCGGCCGATGAGCGGCTGGAGATCATGCCCGACGAGGAAGCCGGCTCTCGCCGCGGCGTCGCCCAGGTGGCAGACCTCACACGCGATTGCCTTCTCCGACACGCCGAGCTGCATGAACAGTTGATCGGCGCGCGGAACGTCTTTCTCGACGCCCAGCCCTAGTTTCGCATGAGAGGCGAGGTGTCATGCGTCGGGTCGCGTGCGGCGAGGCTTTTCGCGGTCTGGGCCGGTAGCTGAAAAAGCGGAAGTCCACTGCTCGATTCCGAAGATGGCAGCCGCCT
>JAJYLH010000047.1 GCA_021787845.1 Myxococcales bacterium
GCCTGCCAGGCTCCAGGTTTCGGTCGGCGGACGGTCGGGGAGGGGGGCGCGTCGGGGCCGAAAACAGTAGGATGGACAGTCCCGACGAGCGCGGTTCTTCGCGCGCGGCGGGCTGTCCGTCCGAGAGCGAGCGTTCGCGCCGTTCCGTCGACCAACATTCGCTCTGGAAGGACGGGCAGCCGGGAATCGCGTTGCGATTCCGCGGACTGCCCATCCTACTGTTTCGGTCGAGGGAGCGTCGGGGACGGCGGCGCGAACTAGAACGCGTAGCGGGCGCCGGCGACGAGAGCGAACCGGGGGCCGTTGGTGAAGAGCATCGCGCGTCCGCCGAGGTCGAGGGCGAGGTCCAGCCGGCGCGTGGCCAGCTCGATGCCCGGCGCGACCACCACTCCCGGGCGCCAGACGCTTTCGCCGACCGCGGTGCTCGAGTACGAGAACGCCGGCCCGGCGGCGACGGTCCAGAAGAGGTCCTGCGTCAGCGCTCCGCGGATCGCCGGGCCGAGGGCGCCCGTGATTTCGCTGGACGCCGGATAGGTGCCCGACGGCCCGAGCGTCCAGCCGTCGAAGAGCGCGGCGAGCGACCACCGGCTGTCGGCGAACCGCAGAGCCGCGGAAAGCTCCATCGACGGCGACGCCCGCCCGGGCGCGACGGCGGCGACGACCCCGGCGTTCACCGCGACGGACGGAGAAAGAGGAGACGCCTCGGCCCGGGCCGGCGCCGCCATAAGAAATAAGGACAAGAGAAAGAGGAGAAGGACCGGCGCGGAACGGGCGGCCTCACGGTCCGCTGCCGCGCGCGTCTCGTCAGCGGAACCATCGCCGACCCGACGACCGATCGGACCGATCGGACCGATCCGACCGATCGGACCGATCGGACGTCGGCGTGGCTCAGCGACGGACCCGGCCGGTCGTCGGCGATGCCGCGGCAGTTGGAAGCGCGCGTTGCCCGGCACTTCCTTGCGCGCTGCTTCGGTCCTCACCGCCATGCTCCCTCAATTCACCGGCTTGAACAGGAACGGATACGTCACGACGACGACGCCGCCGCCGCGCGGCTTGGGGAAAGTCCAGGTCCGCACCTTCGAGACGATGCATCGGCCGACCTCGGGGTCGGGGAGCGTCGAGCGCATCGCGCGGGCGGTGGTGACGCGCCCGTCGGCGCCGATGACGAACTGGATTTTCACCTTGCCGGCGAGGTTCGGGGTGGCGGAGAGCTGCTTTTCGTAGCAGTAGCGGATTTCGATGCGGTGGCTGAGGATCACCCGCCGAATCACCTCGCGGTCGAGGCCGCCCTGGACGCTCGCCGGCTCGTCGATGCCGAGGCTCGTCGCGCGCCCGCGCCCCAACCGTCCGACGGCGCCGGCTCCCGCGACCCCGAGCGCTCCCACCGGCCCGACGCCGACCGTGTTCGCGCTCAAGCCGCCGCCTCCGCGACCGAGACCGCGCAAGCCCAGGCCCAGCGTCCCCCGGGCGTCGCCGATCGACGTGCCGTCGAGGTGCCCGACCGCGCTCGCCGCGGACAGCGCGCCGCCGGAGAAGAGCTGTGCCGTCGCCTTCCCCGAGAGCGCTCGCAGGAGCGCGTGCTCGCGCACGATTTCCGCAGCGGTCTTCGGTCCGGCGCGACGGCGGTTCCGATCGGGCGCGTTCGGCCGTCCGGCCGCGCCTTCCTCCGCCTCGGCGCGCGCGCGACCGGTCCGCGCGGCCTTCGCGAGCTTCTCCCGCCAGCGCTCGAGCTCGCGTTTCTTCGCCGGGCTCGCCGGCGGCACGAATTGCGCGAGCTGCTCCGCCACGGTCGGCGCGTTCGCCTCCTCGATGCCGTTCGGCGGCGGGTCGAGCAGCACGCCCAGAAGCAGAGCGAGGATCATCGCGAAGACGATCGCGCCTTGCCCTTCGCGGGTCGTCCACCAGGCGGGCTTCGGCAGCTTGACGAGCGCGTGGCCGTCGGTGCGGGAGAGCTCGATGGCGAGATCGCCGGCGGAGAGCTTCACGCTCGCGCCCGGCGGCAGCGGCGCCCAGAGCTTGCCCGCGAGCTGATGCCGGCTGAGGCGCGGCCCGTCGGTACGCGCCGCCAGCGTCAGGAGCGGTCGTCCCTCCGCGCTCGATTCGATGGCCCGCAGCGGCGCATCGAGCGCGACGTGCCAGACGCCCGAGAGGCACGCGGCCGCAATCCAGGAACCGTTCGCGCCGGGCGCATCCAACGGCAGCCGGAAGACCGACTCGCGCCGATCGCCGACCGTCAACAGCTCGCCCGGCGCCAGCACCCGCGCATCGAGCCGCGCGCCGCGCCAGGTGAGCGCCGCCATCAGCGGACGCTCCCGGCTCGCGAGCCCGCCCGGGTCTGCGCCCGCGCCGTCGTCGTCCGGCCCTTCGGAATCGCTCTCGCTCACCGCGAGCCCAGCCGGCGGACGTGCCGGCGCGCCGGGCGCGTCCGCAATCGATCCGCCGGCCGCGTCGAGGACGATTTCGTACGAGCCGACGCGCACCCGGTCGCCCGCGCCGACGAGCGCGCGCACCACGGGCTTGCCGTTGACCTCGACGCCTTCCTTCGCGAGCGCAATCAGCCGGTAGCGCCCGTTGCCGATCGGATCCAGCACGACATGGACGGGAAGGAGCGCTCCGTCGCCGAGCGGCAGCGTCGCCCCCGAGAACGAGCCGATGCTGACCGGCCATTCGGCGGCGGCGCACGAGCCGGCCGGCTGATGATCCCGTTCCACGCGAACGACGAGCCCCGCTGGTCGCATTGCCCCCTCCCGACGCGCCAAGGGCCGTGCCTGGTCGAGCGCGGATGGCCTTTCAGCGCTCCTTCACGGCGTTCGCCGCGTTCAAGAGGTCCTGTCGTGACGCGCGCGCGAAGGACTTGGGCGGCTTGACGAGGCTCGGCAGATGGAGCCGCGGCCGCGCCGAGAACAAGTCCTCGTCCGGCCGCATCAGCGTCCCTTCGATGGTGTCGCCGCCGAAATGCACGACGGTCCGCTTCGGCGCGTCGCGCGCGCGCGGCCTCGCGACGGCGGGAGCGGCGAAGAGGAGCATGGCGACCAGCAAACCGGGCAGGACTGGCCAGCGCGCCGGTCCGATGCCGCGCTCGCGCTCGGTTTCGCCGATCGGACCGATCGGACCGATCCGACCGATCGGTCTGATCGGCGTCAGCGGGTCACGGTGCCAGGCCCCCGCTGCCGAGGGCGCGGTGGCGGGGGGGGAGGCCGCGCCGATTCCGCGCGAGCGCGTCGTCGTCATCTTCCGCCTCCGGTCTTCGCGAGCGCCTGGCACGCCGCGAACGCGGCCTGGTACCTCGCGGCGTCGGGCGCCCGGCCGCCGTGCGAGGTGAACGTCTCGAGCGACTGGAAACCCTCGCTCGGCTTGCCCGCGTCGGCGCAGAGCAGGAGCCCCAAGTCGAGCGACGCGTCGAGCCGCCCCGGCGCTCGCGCAAGCACCGCGCGCAAGAGCTTCTCCGCCGCCTCCGGCTGGCCCAACGCGCGCTCGGTCACCGCGAGGTCGACGGCGACGTCGGAATCGTCCGGGCTCGCCGCGTGGAGCGCGCTCAGCTCCGCCTCGGCGCCCGCGAAGTCGCGCAGGGCGAGCAACCGATCCGCGAGCACCCGGTGCGCGAGCGGCCGCGCCGGATACGCCCGCGCCAGCGCGAACCACGCCGCCGTCGCCTCGTCGTGCTTTCCCAGAGCGTCGAGCGCGCGCGCCTCGACCTCCGCGGCGTTGGCGTAGAGCGGGTCCGCGCGATCGATCTTCCCCGCGACGAGCAGCGCCGCTGCCGGCCGGCCCTCCGCCAGGAACGACTCGGCCGCGATGAGCCACGCGTCCGGCGCGTCCGGCGCTCGCGCGAGAATCGCCTCGGCCCCGACCGCAGGCGCGCGCACCGGCGGCGCGAGCTTCACCTCCGAGTCCGCACGCTGGCCGTAGAGCTCCGGCCGAAGCCGCGCGAGGGTCGGCAGCGCCGCCCGTACGCAGGCGGGCTCGACTCCGGCATCGCGCGCGCGGGCAAACGCCGCCTGGAGCGTCGTCACCGCCCGGTCGTCGAGCGGCTGCGCCTTCTTCGCGAGCGCGTCCTCGAAGATCGTCCGCTCGGCGCGCGTGTACCCGCGAGGCGCGCGAACGTTGGAGAGCGCCTGCGCGAAGTTCGCGTAGAGGAGCCCCGACTGCACGAGCGCGCACGCCGCCGGCGCCGCCCGGCCACGCTGGACGACCCGCGCGAGCTGGCGATCGGCCCGCGCGAGGAGCGCGAGCTTCCTCGGAATCGTGCGCTGGTACGGCGGACGCAACGGCGCCTTCGCGTACGCCTCGACGAGCGGCTTCACGAGGAGCAGCGCGGCGTCGGCGGAGGCGTCGAGCGCGGCGCCGTCGTCCTTCCCCACCTTGCGCGAGAGCCACGCCGCCTCGGCCGCGTGCCGCTTCGCCGACGCCGAGCGGCAGCGGTCCTCGACCCTCGCGAGCCGGTCGAGCAGGCGCGCCCGGTCCGCGAGCGTGCGCGCGAAGCCCAGCGCCTTCGTCCACGCGCGCTCCCGCCCCCAACAACCGCCGCGGGCGTGCTCGGCGAGCTGCATCGCGTGCGCCGTCGCGTCCGCGCCCCAGCGGTGCTCGCGCAGATACTTCTCGCGCAGCGCGTCCGCCTCAGTCCGCCGGCCCGCCGCCTCGGCGAAGACGATGGCGTCGTGAAGCCGCGCCGTCTCTTCCCGCCCCTTCGCCTTCTCTGCCAGCGCCAAGGCGAGCCGCTCGGCTTGCGCGAACCGTCCCAGGAGGACGAGGTCGTCGAGTTGCCGCTGCCGCGCCCGCCGAACGAGGGGGCTCCTGGGGAGCTCGGCGAGAAGACGCGCCCGCACAAGGACCGCGCGATCGAGCTCGCCCGCCCGCGTCAGCGCCGCCGCCGCGTTGAACAGCGCCAGGTCGAGCTTCGGGCTCCGCGGAAAAGCGCGCGCGAAGGCGAGGTAGCGCGCCGCTGCCAGCGCGTCGTCGTCGTGAGCGGTCGCCTGCTCGGCGTTCGCGAGCAGCGCGGCCTGCCGGGTGCGGTCCAGCTCCTCGCTCATCGCCGCGGCGAGCTTCGGCTGCGCCTCGAACCGCGCCGCCAGCTTCGCGAGGTCGGCGTAGCGCTGCCGCTGGCGCAGGGAATCGAGCGCGAGGCGCGCCGCGAAGGTCGCCGTCGGGTCCGCCGGATGGTCGAGCGCCAGCGCCGACAACGCCGGGAACGCCTCCGCGAAACGACGGTGCCGGTAGAAGACCAGCGCGCGCTGATACGCAACCTGGACCGCGTCCGGACCGTGCGGGAGCGCTCTCAGGTAGCGGTCGCACGCGCCGACGAAGACCGCTTCGGGAGCCGCCAGCGGAGTTGGGTTCGCAGACGCCGCCAACGTCCGATCGGACCGATCGGTCGGATCGGACTGATCGGTCTTCTCGCGCACGGCACGGGGCGCGGCATGGCGCGCGCGGTTTCGGGTCGCGAGCCGAACGGGATGCCGAACCGGAAGCCCCTCCGCTCCGCCAGCGGCAGGGCGGGCCGAGCTCGCCGCCTGCATCGCGTCCTGAGCGGCGAAGACCGCGCCGTGCGCACTGTCGGCGAGCCACTTGCCGGGCTTCCGGTGGTGCGCGAGCCGGGCCAGATCGATCGCCACCGCGGCGGTGTACTGCCGCTCCGCCTCGGCGGGCCGGTGGAGCGACATCAAGAGCTCGCCCGCATGATGGTGGAGGTCGTACGCGTCGGGGTAGGAATCGAACGCGCGAAAATACGCGCGGTAGAGCGAGAGCGCTGCCCGAAGCCGCGCCGGGTCGTTCGCCGCGCGCCCCTCGCCGTGGATGGTCACCGCTGCGACGCGCAACGCGAGCTCGCCGGCGTCCCGCACCGCCTTCGGCACGTGGCCGAGGACTTCGCAAGTGTCCGCGAGCCGCGTCGCGACGCGCACGAGCGTCGGCAGGTCCCGCCGCCGGGTCGCGATTTGCAGCTCGGTCGTGAGGATGCCCGCCAGGTCCGCCGCCTTCGCTCCCGGCTCCAACGACGCGAGCAGCGACGCCGCTTCCGGGTCGCGACCGGCGCCGGAGATCAGCCGCGCGTACGCCTCGAGGTAGCGGCGCCCGCGGTCGCCCGACGCGAGCTCACCGATGCGCGCGCGAGCCGTCGACGCCGGCACCGAACCGTCGCGCGCGAGCGCGAGCACCAGGTCGCGGCGCGCCTCCTCGCCCAGCGCCAGCGCCTTGCCGCCCTTCTCCGCGCCCAGCGCGATCACCTCGGCGAAGAGCGACCGCGCCGCGGCGTACTCCTCGAGATTCAGGTCGCACCAGGCGAGCTTGAAGCTCGCGTATGCCCGGGCGCCCGCGTCACGCGCATGCGCGCGCGCGAACTGGTAGTCGCGCACGGCGAGGGCGAGACGGTTCGCGTCGAACGCGTCGTCGCCGAGCGCCGTCGCCGCGCTGACCGCCAGCGGATCGTTCGGCCACTTCGCGACGAGCTCGGTGAGCGGCTGCGCCGCCGCCTCCATCCGCTTACGGGAGCGCCGCAGGTCTCCCAGCTCGAAGAGCAGCTCCGGTTGGCGCGCTGTCGAGGCGAGCGGCAGCGCTTTCGTAAACGCCGCGTCCGCCGCGTCGAGCCGCGCGTCGATTCGCGCATCGCCCGCGTCGTCGCCGCCGTCCGCCTGGCGCAACCGCTCCGCGGCCGACCGGTTCCACGCCCCGAGCCGCAGGAGCGCTTCCGCTTGGTCGTCCCCGCGCGTCGTGCTCACCAGCTCCTGCAGCGTCGCGCCCTCGGCGGCGAAGAGCCGGGCAACGGCGGCCGCGTTCGCCGATGTCAACCGCACTTGATCGGACCGATCGGACCGATCCGACCGATCGGTCCGATCGGCGATGGCGTGCGGCCGGGAAGAGCGCGTCGCCGCCGTCGTCTCCGGGCAGGCGTTCCCGGCGGCGTAGCGGTAGGTCCCGAGCTCGTCGCGCCAGTAGGTGCCGTCGAAGCTCCAGGCGACCTGGTCGTCGGAAAGCGGCGGCAGCTTCGGCGGGCGCGGCTCGGCGATCGTGTAGCCGGCGCCGAGGAGCTTCCGCTCCGAGCGCAGCGACTCGTAGCGCACGTCGAGGGCGCGTTCGGTCAGCCCGCGCGCCGCCTCGCGCTCGCCGGCGTAGGCATGCATCAGCAGCTTCGCCCCGAGCTCGGCGATCTGCGCGCGCCAGGCTTGCCCCGCCAGGCTCGCCGGCCGGTCCGCGAGCGCCGCCGACACGCGCCCGACGAGCGGCGACGCGAACGCGCGCGCTCCCGCGCTCCCCGCCGGCGGCGTTGCCGCATCGATGGCCTGGAGCGCAGCGGTCTCGGTCAGCGGCGGCGGTATCGGCCTCACGAGCGGCGCGACGAGGCCCCGCGCTTCCCGATAGCGACACTTCGAGAGCAGCACCGTCGCTTCCAGAAGCCGCGCCTCCGCCTCGTCCTCGGCCGGGAAGTACGGCGCCGAAAGAGACACCGTCGCGCCCAGGGCCTCGCTCTTCTCGCCGAGAACGAGCAGCGCCCACGCCCGCTCCCGCAGCGCTTCCGGCCACAGCGGCGAGTCCTTCGTCACCCGCGCGTAGCTCGCCGCGGCGCGAGCCATCTCGTCGTGGGCGTAGCTCTGCCGCGCGGCCTCCAACGATTGAAGCGTGCCGTTCGATCGCGGCGTCGCGGCGCGCAGCTCGCCCAGGACTTCGGCTTCGGTCCCGCTCGGCACGGCGAGAACGCCCGCGAGAATCGGCAGCGCCCGATCGAGCGCCCACGCCCGACGCGCGTTCGCCGGAAGCTCGGCCAGATGCGCGCCGATGTCCTGGTCGAGCGCCGGAGGCACCGTCGGCCACGGGAGCGCCGCCGCCTGGGCGAGCAACTCCGTCTTCGCCGCGCCCTGCGCGTGTCCGGCAGCGCTGTCGAGCTCCAGCGCGCGCGCAAACGGCCCCGGCGCCGCCCGCGCGGCAAGCGGCACCGTCAAAACGATCGCCAGGAGCGCGCGCATCACCTTGTTCCCGGCGTCCAGCCGAGCGCGAGCCCGAGGAGAAGCTGTTGCTCGACGCCGGTCGAGCCGCGGATGGTCGTCGGGTAGACCAGGTCCGAGAGCTCGAGTCGGGCGGCAAGGCTCCTGCTCACCGACGCGCCGACGGCGACCAGCGCGCGCCCGCCCGCGGTCAAAGTCGAGCGCTCGTGCCCGTCGTTGACCTGCCAGTCGACCGCCGTCACGTCGAGGCCGCCCTCGAGCGTGAAGCGGACCGCCTCCAACCCCGCGACGCTGACCTTGCCGATGCCGCCGCGCAGGACGGCACCGAAGCCGCCGAGCCAGTCGAACCGGCCCGGCGCGGCGCGCAGTTGGGTCGCGGTCGGCGAGGTGCACGAGCTCGCTCGCGTGCAGACGTCGAATGCCGGCGCGGCAAAGGCGAAGGCGCGGCCGCCGAAGAGCTCGAGCGCGAAGGGACCGAGGCCCCGGCGGATGGAGCCGAGCAGCGCGACCTTGTCGAAGAAGGGATCGGCGAGGCCGGTGGCGAGCTCGAGCGAGAGGGACCACGTCGGCTCGCCGGGAGGCAGCGGCGCAATCGGTTGGGACAACGGAACCCGGCCGGACGGAGCGCTGACGGGTGCCGGGAGCACTTCCGCCGGGCGCAAGCTGGCCTCGGCCCGTGCCGCCAGCGGCGCCGCGACGAGGCTGGCGACGAGAAGCGCGCGCATCACCAGCCTCCGAAGCGCAGCGGGAAGCCGACCTGGAAGCTCACGACCGTGTCGCGGCCGGGCACGAGGCGGCCGTCGATTTCGCGTTCGAGCGAGGCGCTGCGCCAGGCGAAAGCGGTCTCGAGGCCCCAGGCGGGCGAGAGGAAGAAACGGGCGCCGATGGCGGCGGCGAGCGCGAGCGTCGGGCCGGAATGGATGTCCTCGGTCGAGGTTTCGCCGCCGATGAGACCGCGCAGGACGATCTCGAACGGCACCAGCCTCTTGCCGAAGGCAAGCTTCCCGTCGATGGCCGAGACTTCGGCGCCGGCGAGCAGCGCCCAACCGGAGCCGGTCTGGCGCAGCTCCGCTTTCAGCTCCCGCTGGGCGATGCGCGCCGCCTCGCTCGGCGTCTGGGTCCAGCCGCTCGCCTCGACCGTGAGGCCGACGAGCGCCCGCGGCCACCAGACGACGCGCAAGCCCGCGCCGCCGCGGATGAGGAACGGATCGTTCAGCCCGTACCCGGCGAACGGTGACAGCTCCAGCGCTCCTGCCTTGTTCCAGCCCCGCCGCTGGACGGACTCGATGTAGTCGGCGCTGGAAGCGCGGGTCGGAGCGGCCACGGCGCTCGTCGCGACGAGGGCAAGACCGACCATCGCCGCCGTCCATCGAACGATTGCCGGCACCGGCCCCCTCCGCGGTGTGAAGGTGATGTACGGCTCGGGCGCCCGCAACGCTTGGCGCCGGGCAGCCGCACGCCTAAAGCTCCTGGTCGGGGGGGAGGGCGAATGATGCGGCGGCGCTGGCGGCGCGCATCTTCCATCGGCGGCGCGGCGCTGCTCGCGGCGGCGCTGGTGTCTGCGTGTGCGCAGACCGACCTCGGAACGCCGTGTCACCTGTTGCGCGCGAACAACACCGAGGCCTCGCCGATGCCGCAGCACGACGTGCTCCAGTCCGGCAGCGGCGAATGCGCTCAGTTCATCTGCGCCTCGTTCGACGGGGCGAGCCCGGTCTGCACCCGGCCCTGCGCGCACGAAGGCGATCCTTGCGAGAACGGGATGGTCTGCCGGGCGGCGCTCTTGACTCCGCAAGACCTCGCGCTGGCGCAGCAGCGGATGCAGGGGACCGACCTCGACCACAACGGCGTCGACGATTTCCAAGAGTGGGCGGCAGGGCTGACGGACAGCTTGTACTGCGCGCCGAAGTGAGCCGAGGCGGGGATGTCACCGTGGGGTCGATCGGAATTCCCGGTCCGGGGCGCCTTCGACGGATCGGTCGGATCGGACGGATCGGACCGATCGGTCGGATCGCGCGAAGCGCCACCGCGGCTCGCCTTCCGCTCGCGCTAGACTCCGCCGCCCATGGAAGGACCAGGCGATCCGAAGGCATGGGCGAAAGCGCTGGGAATTTCGGAGGCGGCGGTCGACCTCTACCTCGACTGCGACGTCGTCGACCTCCACGTCGACTCGTTCATCTGGACCCGGATGTTCGGCTACGACCTGCGGCGCCGGCACGGGCCGGGCGCGTTGCGGACGAAGCTGTTTTCCCAAGTCGACCTGCCCCGGCTGCGCGAGGCCCGGGTCACCGGCGCCATCTGGTCGATCACGACAAACCCGCTGCGCTCCCGGCCGGCGCGGGCGCTGGCGTTCGAACGCAACGTCGCGCGGCTCACCGAGATCCTCTCCTCGGTGCCCGGCGACACCGAGCTCGTGCATGACCTCGCGAGCTACCGGGCGGCGCGCGCGCAGAAAAAGCACGCCGCGTTCCTCGGCATCCAGGGCGGCAACGCCATCGACGCTTCCCGGCTGGACGATCGCATGGTCAAGGTGACCCTGGTCCACCTGACCCGGTCGAACCTGGGGATGACGAGCTCGCCCCTGGTCCTCGACAGCGCTGACGGGGGGCTCACGCCGGAAGGGCGCCGCTACGTCGAGGAGCTGGACGCCCGCCGCATCTTCGTCGACCTCGCGCACGTCAGCCGCAAGGGCTTCTTCGACGCCGTCGAGGCGCACGACCGCCGCCGGCCCCTGCTCGTCTCGCACACGGGCGTGACCGGGGTCCTCCCGCACTGGCGCAACATCGACGACGCGCAGGTCCGGGCGGTCGCCGACACCGGCGGGGTCGTCGGGGTGATGGCGCAGGCGAGCTTCCTCGCCGCCCCGGGACGCGACGCGCGCGCCGAGACGATGGTCCGGCACCTCGAGCACATCGGGAGCGTTGCCGGTTGGCAGGTGCCGGCCCTCGGCACCGATTTCGACGGGCTCATCGTCCCCCCGCCGGACCTGCCGACCTGTCTGGAGCTTCCCCGCCTCGTCGACCGGATGCTCGCGCGGGGCTGGACCGAGGACCGCGTCCGCGGCGCCCTCGGCGGGAATTTCCTCCGAGCGCTCGGCGCCCTGCGCGGCGAGCAGGAGGCATAGAGGCGCCGGGCGCGACGCCCCTTTCCCGTGGACGCGATTCTGTGCTCTCGTCTGCCGCTCGGCAGGTGGACTGGTGAAGCTCGCGACGAAATTCACGCTCGCGCTGGTGTCGGTGACGACCGTCGTCCTCGCCGTGAATTCCGCTCTGCTCATCTCCCGCCAGACGCGCCAGTACGACGAGGGGATGCTCCACGACAACGCTCTTCTCGCGCGGGCGATCGAGGCGGCGCTGATGCGCAACTTCGAAATCGGCGCGGGCGACGACGGGGCGCGGTCGCTGGTCCGGGCGGTGGCGGCGAAGGAGAGCACCATCCAGGTCCAGTGGCTCCCGGAACGCGAAGCAGGAGCGCTGGGGCTCAGCGAGGAGGTTCGGCGCGAGATCGACCCCAAGGGCGAGATTCACAGCGCGCGTTCGGCGACGATGTTCAGGAGCTACGCCGGCATCACGGTCGGCGGGGTACGCCACGGGGTGCTGGTCCTCGAGGAGCCGCTGAGGTTCGAGCGGCGCTTCGCCAAGGGCGCGCTGTGGCAGGCGATCACCGGCTTCGTCGCCACCGCGGTCGCCTGTGGGCTACTAGCGCTGCTGCTCGGCTTCTACTTCGTCGGCCGGCCGATGCGGGTCCTCGTCGAGTTCGCCCGCCGGGTCGGGGCCGGCGACTTCTCGGCCCGCTCGCAGGTCGCCCAACGTGACGAAATCGGCACCCTCGCGGGCGAGCTCAACGCGATGGCGGGGCACCTGGAGGAGCTCAACCAGCGGGTGAAGCACGAGCACGACGAGCGGGTGGTGACCTTGGAGCAGTTGCGACACGCGGAGCGGCTGACGACGGTGGGCAAGCTCGCCGCGGGCATCGCGCACGAGCTCGGGACCCCGCTCGCGGTGGTGGCGGGACGGGCGCGGCTGATCCTCGACAAGCCGGACCAGAGCGCCCGCGAGCACGCGCGGCTGATTCTCGACCAGACGAACGGCATCGCGAAGATCATCCGGCAGCTCATGGACTTCGCCCGCCGGCGGCCGCCGACGAAAGCGCCGGAGGACATGCGTCGGCTCGCCCAGAGCACGATCGACCTCCTGCGGCCGATGGCGGAGAAGCGCGGAGTCGAGCTGACGGTCGTCCACGGCGAGCCGGTCTTCGCCGCGGTCGACGCCGGCCAGATCCAACAGGCGCTGACCAACCTCGTGGTCAACGGAATCCAGGCGATGGCAGCCGGCGGGACCCTGACGGTGAACGTCGAGCGGGCCCCCGGGGCGGTGCCGCCGGAGGGCACCGTGGCTTCGGTCCACGGATACGTGCGCCTTTCCGTACGCGATCAGGGGCCAGGGATAGCGGATGAAATCCGGGAGAGAATATTCGAGCCCTTCTTCACGACCAAGGGGGTCGGCGAAGGAACCGGGCTCGGGTTGAGCGTCACGTACGGGATTGTTCAGGAGCACGGCGGCTGGATGGCCGTCGACAGCCGGGTGGGTGAGGGAGCGCGCTTCGCGGTCCACCTCCCGGTCGGAGGATCGTGAGGATGGCGACGCGAGTTCTGATCGTGGACGACGAGAAGGCGTTCGGCGAGACCTTGAGCTTGGACCTCGCGCGGCGGGGCTACACCCCGACCTGGGCGGGCAGCGCCCAGGAGGCCATCGACGAGCTGCAGGCCGGCGGGTTCGACGTGATGCTCGCCGACGTGCAGATGCGCGGGTCGATGAACGGGCTCGACCTGTGCGCGAAGGCCGCGGCGAGCTACCCGGACATGCCGGTCATCGTCATCACCGGGTTCGGCTCGATGGAGACCGCGATCCAGGCGATGCGGGCGGGGGCGTACGACTTTCTCTCGAAGCCGTTCGACAACGAGGCGCTGGCGCTGGCCATCGACCGGGCGGCGCAGCACCGCACGCTCAAGGCGGAGGTCCGAAGGCTGCGCGACGCCTTGAGCGGGCCGGCGCGGATCGAGGAGATCATCGGCGAGAGCACGCCGATGAAGAAGCTGTTCGAGCTGGTCGACCGGGTGGCGGACACCGAGGCGAGCGTGCTCATCACGGGGGAGAGCGGCACCGGTAAAGAGCTGTTCGCGCGGGCGATCCACCGGCGGAGCCGCCGCCAGGGGGGACCGTTCGTGCCCATCAACTGCGCTGCCATCCCCCCGGCGCTGTTGGAGAGCGAGCTGTTCGGCCACGCCAAGGGGGCGTTCACCGACGCGAGGATGGACTCGCCGGGCATGTTCATGCAGGCGAACGGCGGCACCCTGTTCCTGGACGAGATCGCCGACCTGCCGCTGGAGCTGCAGCCGAAGCTCCTGCGAGCTCTCCAGGAGCGCTGCATCCGGCCGGTGGGGAAGGACCACGACGTGCCGGTCGACGTGCGGGTGATCGCGGCGACGAACCGGGACATCGAGAGCGCGGTCGAGGACAAGCGGTTTCGGGAAGACCTCTTCTTCCGCATCAACGTCATCCGGTTGGAGCTGCCGCCGCTGAGGGCGCGCGGCAGCGACATGCTCCTCCTCGCCCAGCGGTTCGTGCAGCGGTTCGCGCAGAAGAGCGGGAAGCGGGTGCAGGGCATCTCGGCGCCGGCGGCGGACCGGCTCGTCAACTACCCGTGGCCGGGGAACGTCCGGGAGCTGGCGAACGCCATCGAGCGGGCGGTGGCGCTGACGAGCTACGAGCAGATCACGCCGGAGGACCTGCCGCAGCGCGTGCGGGAGCACCGCAAGAGCCACATCCTGGTCGGTGGCGACGACCCGAGCGAGCTGGTGTCGATGGACGAGGTCGAGCGGCGGTACGTCCTCAGGGTGTTGGAGGCGGTCGGCGGGAACAAGACCCTGGCCGCGCGCATCCTCGGGTTCGACCGCAAGACGCTCTACCGCAAGCTCGACCGGTACGAGCAGAGCGGGATGGTCTCGCACGGTTAGAAGGTGAGCGCGAGCGCTCCCGCACAGCTTTCGAGGGCCGAGCCCTCGCCCGGGGAGGAGGGGCCGTTGGTTCTCCTGGGCTCCCGACCCGACGAAGTCCGCCGGATGGGTGGAATCCGTTGGACGGGCGACAGCGGAGCCCAGCGGATGACGATCGCTCGGGTGCGAGCGGTCGGGCTGAGCTCGACCGGCCTCACGCCTGTCCCAGACCGATGCCGTGCCCCAGCGAAGAACCGCTCATCCCGAGCGCCGTCGACGAACGAGCGGTTCTTCGCGGCCGCGCCCGTCCCTCGTCGTTCGACGGGCGCTCGGGATGAGCGGAAACCTCCGGCGCGGCATGTCTTGGATGGCCGTGGACCCGTCTACAGCCGCCCATCGCAAGCGGTGCCGAGGGGCTCGTGGTAGACGCCGAGCTCGGTGTACGCGAAGCGCGCTTCGTCCCCGATGTCCAGGTAGACGAGGGGGGTGACCGTGTCGCCGGCGATCCAGTCGGCCTTGCGCGCCGCCGGGCGGATGCGCAGCCGCCCGTCAGCGGTGATGAACAGCTCGCCGCCGCGGTCGACGATGGCATCCGAAAGCGCTACCGGTGAGAGCTTGCCCTTCTGCCCGACGAAGAGCCGGTACTCGGGGCGGACGCTCGACTCGCGCCGGCGGTCGACGAAGAAGTAGGTGCCGCGATCGTCTCTGGCGATGGCGAACGCCTCTCGCTGCCATCGCGGCAAGAAGAGATGCGCGCGGGCGAGCACGGCGCGGGCGCGCGCGGGCGCGGCCGGATGGAAGGCGATGGTGCGCGTTCCGCATTGGAGCGACAGGCGCCCGTTCTTCCGGTCGAGCTCGGCCTGCCAGCGCTCGCCAACCCGGGGGTCCCAGAAGACCCGGTCGAAGTCCTGCCCCTCGGAACCGCCGCCGTAGACCCGTTGGGCGTAGAGCTGGCGCGCGTCGCCCGCGTAGAACGGGTCGAGAGCGTCGCCCTGCGGGTCGAGCGCCAGGTACCGGCCGTGCCCGTCGGTGAAGAGCCTAAGCCGCGCCCGAACGTCGGGCGCCACGTTCGCCGGCACGTCCGCGCCCCCGGGGGCCGCCTTCGTCGCCGGAGCGCGCGGCGGGTAGCCCGCCGCTTCAGGCATCTCGGCAGCGCTGCCGAAGAGCTCGGCGGCCATTGCCGGCAGCACGTCCAAGACGTCGTCGACGGTGCCGCCGCGCAGGCGCCGGTCGGCCTCCTGGACCGCCCGCGCCTTGCGCACGTCGAGCCGCCGCAGGTGAATGAGCCAGCTCTGGCCCAGCCGCCCGACGCTTCCGGTGACGATCTCGTCGACCCCGAGCGCGCCGCCGACTTCCGCCATGCAGGCGTCGCTCGTGCAGCCGAGCAACTGCCGGTGCTGCTCGTGCGACAACAGCGTCGCCAGATCCGCCGGGGTGATGACCGATATTCCCGGCACGCGCCGGAGCGCGGCCGCGACGCTGTCCGAGAGCGCCGTCGCTGTCTTGGCGTCGACGCCGCGCTCCGCGGCGAGGCCCGTGAAGGCAATCGGGCGCGGAGCCGCCGCGGCGAGAAGAGCCGACCCGAGCAAGGCGAGAAAGGCGCGCATGCCTCTTCGTAGCACGCCTTGGCGTCCGGGCCGCCCCCGCGCTATCGAGAAGCGGCCGTGTCGGCCCTCATCGCCGTTGCCGCTGTCGCCTTGCTCGGGTCGGTCCTCCTCCTGGTGCCGTCGATCCGTGGAACCCTCCGGCAGCGCCGCCGTAGAGCGGCGGTCCGCGGCCTGCGCCGCCGCTACCGCAGGATGCTGAACGAGCCTGAGACGGAGGCGGAGCGGGTGATGGCGCGCGAGCTCGCCTCGCTCGCCCAGCGATTCCCCGCGAAGTCCGAGCTGTGGCGGCTCAAGAAGCTGATCTGGGACCTCGAGCGCGCGCGGAGGTGATGGGAACGTCATCCGGGTCGCGGATCGATTCGGGGGAAGGTGCGCGTGACGGCCTCGTCGGAGACGTCGACCGGCCGGACGCGCGGCCAGTGGGCGAGAAGCCGGTCGAGCCGATGGATACCGTGCGGATCCACCGCGTCGCGCACCACCGCCTCGATGGCCTCCCACGACAACGCCACCGGGTGGCCGTGCTGGTCGCCGTATCTCGGAACGATGGCCATCGCGTCGGGCGCGTCCTGGGTCTCGGCGACGAGAATCTCCAGCGTGTCGTCGTCGACGAGGTCGTTCGTGCTCGGCAGCACCAGTACCGGTCCCCGTCCGAGCGCGAAGAGGCCGAGCACCAGCGAGTCGAACATCGTCGCCCGCCAGTCCGGCTGAAGGACTACGGTAACGCTGCCGCACCCCGGCGGCACTTCGTGCGCCTCGCCCGCCCAGGCGATGGCGATCTCCGCCACCTGCGCCCGCCGAAGCGCGCCGACGTGCGCCTCGAGGAGGGTCGTCGAGGCGACGTGGACGAGCGAGCCTTCCTTCTCTTCAGGTGAGGCCGAGAGAAGGAGCGCACACGGAGGCGGCACGCTTCACCTCATGCTCGCGAGCGCTTCGGACAGGTGCTGCGCCACCGCGGCCGTCACCGCGAGCGCCCGCCGCGCGGGCACCAACGGGTCGAGATCCTTGGTGATGGCGTTGGCCCAGCCCCCGCGCCCGAGGGCCATCGCCTGCTCCGTCCGCAAGAGGCGCAGCGGCCGCGCCTTCTCGCTCGCCGCGAACAGCCGCGCCGCGAGCGGCCGCCGCCGCGCTTTGACCAGCACTCCAGCAACGCTCACGCCCTCCGGCGCCGCCGCGAAGACCTGCCGCGCGCGCCCGTCGGGAATCGCGATGTGGACGTGGGTCAACAGCTCTGACGGTCCCGGGCGCCGCGCGGTGACGACCGTCTGTCCCGGCCGAGAACCCAGCGAGGAGCGGACGTCGAAGGTCGCGTCGAGGGCGTAGAGCGCCGCTGGGACCGCTCCCAAGCCCTCGACGAGCGTCCCGCAGAGCGTGGCCCGGTGCTGGATGGCGAGCGTCGCCTGCGCCCGGGCGGCCGAGGAGAGCAGCGGGAGCTTCTCGCGCACGCCCGCCGAGGTCGCGAGGTCGCGCAAGGTCGCGAGGGCGCCGGCCCGAAAACGGTGCGCGTCGACGAAGACGAAACGGAGCTCCGGCCGGAGCGACTGGAGCGAGAGGACGTGAGTCGCGCGCGCCCCGAGGTCGTCGAGCGCGTGGGTGCCGCCCGCCAGGAGGCGCCAGGGACGTCCGTCTGAAAGGAGCAGGAGCGCTTTCTCCAAGTTCGGGGCGCGGACGACCTCGAGAGCGCCGTCGCCCTTCATCGGCGCCTCCGCGGGGCGTGGCGCCGGGCCGGCCTCTTCGCGCGGGAGCCCGAGGAGCGCTTCTTCGCGGCGGGAGCCTCCGGTGGGCGAGCTTTCGCGGAGCGGCGGCTCGAAACACGGGCTGCCTGGGCGCGGGCCTTCGCCGGGCGAGCCTTGGTTCCCGCCGTCCGCGCGGCTTTGGGTCTCGCGGCCCGGGCCTTCTTCGCCGCCGGCTTCGCCGATTTCGCGCGGGCGGGGCGGCGCGAGCGGACCGGCCGGGCCAGGGTCTCCACCATCTCGACGAAGAACGCAGACCCGTCGCACGTACAGCGGTTCCCCTCCAGGGCTTCGCGAGCGCTCTCGCCTGGCAGGACCGATTCGCCCTCCAGGAACGCTCTCGTGGTCACGAGGAGCCCCGGCAGGCATCTCTCGCAGGGGCGCGATGCTAGCCGGCGCAAGCCTTCGCGCACCGGTTTGAGCACCCGGTCCGTCTTGAGCCCCTCGCTCGTCACCACGCTCGCGCCGTCGACGTGGACCATCGGGACCGCGCAGCTTTGGACCAGCTCTCCGTCCAGGAGGACCTGGCAGCCGCCACAGGCATGGCCCTCGCAGGAGGTCGGGAGCTTGATCGAAAGCTTCTGCGCGAGCACCCGGGAGAGGCGGTCGAGCGGCGGCGCGGTGACCTCGGCAGCCCTCCCGTTGAGCTCGAACCGCCATTTCGCGTTCGAACCCCGGCCCGCCGGCGGCCGCCTCGTCGCGCTCCCGTCGCGCGCGTGCTCCTTCGGGTCCGCCATGCGGGGGGCAGCATACGACACCTCCTTTGTTCGTCCACGGCGAGCGTTCGCCATCGAAGCCACGCCTCGCCTTGGCGGGCGAACGCCAATGGGGCGAAAGCGCGGGACGCTGACGACAGGTGTGGGCGCCGGGACGCGGGGGAAGAGTTCGGACGATGCGGGTCGGCGTCCAAGGGAAGCTTCCGCTGGCGATCGCGCCGTCGGCACGGCGGATGCTGAGCGCACATCTCCAGACGGCGCTGGGGCCGTCGCCAGGGAGGAGAAGGGAAAGCCATGCGGAATCTCACGAGGCTCGAAGAGCTCGGAAGGAAAGCGCTCCGGTACAAGGTCGCAGGAGGGCTGAGCGCGACGCTCATCGCGGTCGGCGGCATCGGGGCGATGGTTGCGATCCATGCCCACGAGCGGACGCGGCCGGTCTCGGCGCAGAGGGCGGTGCGCCAGCCGGGTGCGGTGCCGGTCCCCGTCTTCGCGCCGGTCGCGATCGATTCAACGCCGCCGGAGGTCTTCCAGTCGCTCGGCAACTCGCAGTCGGTGCCGCTCTTGTCGCCCGGCAAGACGGAAGCGAAGGTCGCGGTCCACACGGAAGTCCCGAAGGTCGTCGCCAGCACGCCGGCGAAGAAGCCGTTCGCGCCGACCGGCGCCGTCACCAAGCCGCCGGCGTTCGTGCCGGTCGCGGACCAGGCGCTCGCGCTCGCGCACGCCGACACCGCGCCGGTCGACCACCTGGCGAAGGCGGACGAGCTGGAGAAGAGCGGCGACGGGAAGGACGCGCTCGCCGAGGCGCGACAGGCGCTCTACGACAAGCCCAACGACCCGGCGGCGCTCTGGCGCATCGCCACGCTGGACGGTGGCGCTCTCGGAGAGCGCGCGCTCGCCCGGCTCGTGAAGGTGTCGAAGTCGGACGCCGAGGCGCCGCTCGAGCTGGCGAAGCGGATGCTCGTGCGAGGGGACGTGCCCGGCGCGATGGCGATGGCGCTTCGGGCCTGCCGGCTGGACCCGAAGAGCTGGCAGCCGTGGGAGGTCGAGGGACGAGCGTTCCTCTCGCAGGGACAGCTCGGGCCGGCGATCGCCGCGTTCAAGAAGTCGACCGAGCAGAAGGGCGCGCCGAGCTACCCCTACAACAACCTGGGCCTCGCGCTGATGCTGAGCGGACGCTATGACGGAGCGCTCCAGGCCCTCAACACCGCTGTCGATAAGGGTCCGGTCAAGGCGTACATGATGAACAACCTCGGGCTCGCGTACGAGAAGCTCGGGGAGCTCGACCAGGCGGAGGTCGCCTACCTCGGCGCGCTCGAGCTGGAGAGCGACTACGTCAAGGCGCAGGTCAACCTGGAGCGGGTGGGCAACGAGAAGGACGCGCTCGCCCGGAGCGACAAGCGCGAGAAGGGCGAAGACGCGAAGGCGTCGACGGGCGCGGGCGGCGTCGTGACCCGGTCGCCGTCGAGCGGAGCGCTGGTGACCGAGCCGGGACCGCTGCACGGCGGATGAGCTGGGCGGCATGGCACCGGTCAGGCAGTAGCGCTGAAGGAAGATAGAACCGCTCGCCCAGGCCTCGGTCCGGGCGGGCGGTCCTGCCTGCGTCACGCCCTCCGGATTTCGGGAGGCGCTCGCTCATCGGCGCCATCGGACCGATCCGACGGATCCGACCGATCGGTCCGATTGGCCGGAGGCGAGGGGGCTGGCGACCGGCTTGGCGCGGGCGCGAAACGGGTCGGCTCTCGGCGCGCGGGTCGTGGTTAGATGCGCTCGATGAAGACGCTCCAGCATTGGGTTCCCAACGGCGCCGGGTGGCTCGTCGCGCTGACGCAGAGCTTCGACCCCGAACGGCTCGACCCCGCGCGCCGGCCGGTGCTGATCGTGCCGGGGTACGGGATGAACTCGTTCATCTTCAGCTTCCACCCGCGCGGCACCTCGCTCGAGAGCTACCTCGTGGAGCAGGGGTTCGAGGTCTGGCGGGTCGACCTGCGGGCGAGCGGCGATTCCATCCGCCAGGGCGGCGGCGAGTCGTTCAGCTTGGAGGACCTGGCGCTCGTCGACCTCACCGTCGCGGTCGATGCCGCTCTGGAGCGCACCCGCTCGACGGCGAAGCGGGTGGACGTCATCGGCGCGTCGCTCGGCGGGTCGCTCGTGCTGATGCACGCGGTCCTCCGCCCAGACCACAAGCTCGGAACGCTGGTCGCGATGGGGAGCCCCGTGCGCTGGGTGAAAGTCCACCCCGTCCTGCGGGCGCTCTTCCTCTCGCCGATGCTCGTGGGGCTGGTGCGCTTTAGGGGGGCGCGGCGGGCGGCGGAGGTTGCGCTGCCGCTCGCGGCCAAGCACCTGCCGTGGCTCCTGCGCGTCTACCTGAACCCGGCGGCGAGCGACGTCGGCGCCGCGCGGGAGATGGTAAAGACCGTCGAGAACCCGAACCGCTTCATCAACCGGCAGATCGCGCGCTGGATGCACCAGCGGGACCTGGTGGTCGGCGGGGTGAACGTCTCCCTGGGGCTCCAGCGCCTGACGACACCGCTCCTGTGCATCGTCGCGAACGGCGATGGCATCGTGCCCCTCGAAACCGCGCGGTTTCCGTATGAGCAGGCGGGCACGGCCGACAAGGGTCTCCTGGTGGTCGGGACCGAGGAGATGACGCTCGCGCACGCGGACCTGTTCGTGTCGGACCAGGCGGTGGAAGTGGTCTTCCGGCCCATCGCCGACTGGTTCCTGCGCCACGAGGCCGCCTGAACGGGTCGTGCCCGGGCTGCCGTGGTAGCCGCAGCGAAATCGCGTCGGCGAGAAGACCACATCTGCTAGGTTCCCGCGCTCGGTCAAGGAGGGCGCGATGCCGGCGGCCGTCAGCGAAATCGAAACGATGTCGATCGAGGTCCGTGCTCCGCGCGACGGGCGGATGCTCGCCCGGGTGGCGGTGACGCCCGTGTCGGATCTGCCGCGCCTCGTGGCGCGCGCGCGCGCCGCCTCGCGGGGGTGGGCGACGCTGGCGATGAAGGAACGCGTCCGGCGCCTTGGCGCCATCCGCGACCGGTGGCTCGAGCGCGGGCGCGAGGTGGCGCAGGTCCTGATGGACGAGGGGGGCAAGAGCGAAGCCGAGGCACTGACGAGCGAGGTCGTCCCCTCGGTCGACCTGTTCAACTACTGGCTCAAGGCGGCGCCGAGATTCCTCGCGCGGGAGCCGGTGAAGCTCAACGCGCTCAACTTCCCGGGGAAGCGCGCGTTCATCGACTACGAGCCCCGGGGCGTGGTGGCGCTCGTCACGCCCTGGAACTACCCGGCGTCGATTCCGCTGAGAACCCTGGTGCCGGCGCTGCTCGCGGGCAACGCGGTCGTCTGGAAGCCGAGCGAGCTGTCGCCGCTGTCGGGACGGCTCGTGCACGAAATCTTCGCGCCGGACCTGCCGCCGGACCTCCTCACCCTGGTGCAGGGCGACGGCGTGGTCGGCGAGGCGCTGGTCGACGCGGACATCGACCTCGTCGCGTTCACCGGCTCGGTCGCGACGGGCAAGCGCATCGCCCAGCGGGCGGCGGCGCGGCTGATTCCGGTGTCGCTGGAGCTGGGCGGCAAGAACCCGGCGATCGTCCTCGAGGACGCGGACCTCGACCGGGCGAGCGCGGGCATCGTCTGGGGCGCGTTCGCCAACGCCGGCCAGAACTGCGCGGCGGTGTCGCGGGTCTACGTCGTCAAGGAGGTCCAGAGCGAATTCGAGAGGCGGGTGCGCTCCCGGATGGCGCTTCTCCGGTTCGGGCCCGCGGCGGGCGAGGTCTTCGACGTGGGGCCGGTGGTCAACGAGAAGCAGCTCGCGCGAGTCGAGCGCCAGGTGAACGAGGCGAAGGAAGCGGGAACGCCGGTGTGGAGCGGCGGCGCTCGTGTCGAGGGTGAGGGCACCTGGTTTACGCCGACGGCGGTCGCGGGGCCGGAGCCGGAGCTGGCGATCGCGCGCGAGGAGACCTTCGGGCCGGCGCTGTCGGTGACGGTGGTGGAGGACGAGGCGGCGGCGGTGCGGCGGGCGAACGAGAGCGACTACGGGCTGTCGGCGAGCGTGTGGACGAAGGACCTCCGGCGCGGCGAGCGGCTCGCGCGCGCGTTGGAAGCGGGGACGGTGACGGTCAACAACACCTCGTTCACCCCGGTGATCCCGAACGCGCCGTGGAGCGGGCGCAAGGCGAGCGGCCATGGCGCGACCAACTCGCACCGGGCGCTGGTGGAGATGGTGGCCCCGAAGTTCGTCTTGCTCGACAAGCAGCGGGGCGGCGAGCTGTGGTGGTTTCCACACGACCAGTCGCTGGTCGAAATCGCCCGCGCGCTCCTCGATTTCCTGCACCGCAGCCTGAGGCGCAAGCTGCGCGCCCTGCCGGTGATCCTGCGGCGGATGCCGGCGCGGCAGAAGCGGCTCAAGGCCCCGGTGCTCTGACATGGGAAGCTCTGCGATTGGAAATTCTGAGAATGTCATCATCCGGTCCGTCGACTGGACGGCGGCGGAGAAGGAGGCGCTCGAGCTGTTCCAGTCGCTCGTCCGCGTCGACACCACCAATCCGCCGGGGAACGAGACCGCTGCCGCTGAGCTCTTGGCTGACTTCCACCGCGCGCGCGGGTTCGCTCCGACGCTCCTCGAGAGCGCTCCCGGCAGGGGAAACCTCATCGTCCGGCTGAAAGGCGACGGGACGAAGCCGCCGCTCGTCCTCACCGCGCATCTGGACGTGGTGCCGGCGGAGGGGGACGGCTGGAAGCACCCCCCGTTCGGCGCGGAAATCCACGACGGCTATCTCTGGGGCCGCGGCGCGGTCGACATGAAGAACATGGCGGCGATGAGCGCCGTCGTGTTGCACCTGCTGAAGGAGAGCGGTGCTGCTCTCAAGCGCGACGTCATCTTCGCGGCGGTGGCCGACGAGGAGGCCGGCTCCCGCTGGGGCGCGAAGTGGCTGGTCGACCACCATCCGGAGCTGGTGCGGGCCGAGTACGCGCTGGGCGAGATCGGCGGTTGGACCCTGCACTTCGGGAAGGTCACCTACTATCCGATTCAGGTCGCGGAGAAGGGCACCCTGTGGGGCAAGCTGCGGGCGAAGGGGACGCCCGGGCACGGGTCGATGCCGCGGGAGGACAACGCGGTGGTGCGGCTTGCGAAAGCGGTCTCGGACCTCGGGCGGGTGCGGCTGCCGCAGCACCCCTCGGCACCGGTCGAGGCGATGGTCAGCGCTCTTGCCAAGGAGCAGGGCTTCCCGGTGGGGACAGTGCTGAAGCAGGTCTTGCGCCCGGCGCTGGCGCCGCAGGTGTTGAAGGTGATGCCGGCCTCGGTCCGGCGCGGTTTCGCGGCGCTCTTGTCGAACACGGCGACGCCGACGGTGTTGCGGGCGGGGTCGAAGACCAACGTCATTCCGGGCGTCGCCGAAGCGGAGTTCGACGGTCGCCTCGCGCCGGGACAGACGAAGGACGACCTTCTGCGCGAGATCCGGGAGGTGGTCGGCCGCGACGTCGAAATCGAGGTGGTCGACACGACGCCGCCGGTGGAGGTGCCGTACGAGACGGAGCTCTTCGACGCGCTCCAAGCGGCGGTGAAGCGGGCGGACCCGACCGGGGTGCCGATTCCCTACGTCATTCCGGGTTTCACCGACGCGCGAGCGTTCACGAAGCTCGGCATCAAGTACTACGGCTTCGCGCCGCTCCAGCTTCCGCGCGAAGGCAACCTCGCCTTCACCGACCTCTATCACGGCAACGACGAGCGGGCGCCGGTCGAGGGGTTCAAGTGGGGGCTGAGGCTCCTGTTCGACGCGGTGAAGACGTTCTGCGAGACGTGACGGCGCAGGCCGCGGTCGAGGAGAGGCAGCGCTCTTCCTGGCCGGCAGCGGCACCGGACCTCGGCGGTCGTCGCGGCCAGGCTGCCCCAGCCATCCTCGAGCGCTCGCCGACCGGCGGGCTCGCGCCTCTTGCGTTGGCTGGCGAATGAGAGAAGGGTCGGTTATTCTCAGGACATGAGTACCGACGACATCACGGTCCAGATCCTGCGAGAGATACGCGACGCGATTCACGAGACCAACGCCCGCATCGACCAAACCAACTCGCGCCTCGACCAAACGAATGCGCGCCTCGACCAAACGAACGTCCGATTGGACGCGCTGGACGACGCGATGTTGAGCTTGGCCGAGCAGCAGCGTTTCATCGTGCGTCACTTCACCACGTTTCTGCAGCACGACAGCCGGTTCGAGCTGGAGATCACCGACCTGAAGCGCCGCGTGGGCGAGCTCGAACGACGCACGTCGACCGGCTAGCCAGGTCGAGCCCCTCCCTGCGCGCGCGTCTCCTCGATCAAGTGCTCCACCACTTCCTGGCGGCTGGAGATGACGCCCAGGTCTCGGTAGGGCTCGCCGCGGGGCCTCTCCATCGCGCGAAGGATAACGGCATCGCTCTCGCCCTGCGTACGGCGGCGGACGACCTCGTCGCGCAAACCGCGCAGGAAATCGCGGTAGGCGATGAGGTCGGCTTTCGTCGCGAGCGGCCCGTGCCCGGGAATCACCCGGGTCACGTCGTAGCGGCACATCTCGTCGAGCGCGGCGAGGACGCCCAGCATCGTGCCGCCGTGGAAGGGGTCGATGTGCGGGTAGAAGCCGGCGTTGAAGATGTCGCCGGTCGCGAGCGCGCGCTCGGCAGGAAAGTAGGCGAAGACGTCGCCGGAGGTGTGGGCGGGTCCCGGGTGGACGACGATCACCTCTTCGCCGCCGACGTCGAGCGTCACCCGACGGCGAACCGGAAGGAACGGCGCGCCGTCGAACGGCGGCGCCACCTCGCCGACGCGGTCGGTCGCGAGGTAGGCGAGAGTGCTTTCGCTCGCCACCAGCGTCGCGCCGCGGGCGAGCTCCAGGTCGTCCTCGCCGGCGTGGTCGAAGTGCAGGTGCGAGTTGACGAGGAACAGCGGGCGGGCGTGCTCCTCGCGCAAGAGGCGGACGATGTCCTCGCCGTAGGGCCACGTCTTCGCGTCGAAGACGAGGGCCCGCCGGCCGCGCACCAGCACCAGGCTGTTGCCCCCGCCGCCGCGCAGGAAGGTGAGCCCGGGCGCAAGCGGGACCTCGCGGACGTAGAACAGCTCCGCCGGCATGCAGCAGGGAAGCAGCAGGAGGGCAACGGTGCTGGCGAGCAGGAGACGCCGCATCGGTCGAGTCTACGGGTTTCGTCGGCCGGGAGAAAAGCGCGCGGACCAGGACGGCCGTGACCGCCCTGATCCGCGTTGGCCTTGCGATCGCCCGCCAGTCACACGCGCGTTGCCTCCCGACGCGCCCGAGCGCAAGTGGCCCGGGTCTCGGTTCGCCGGTCAAAGCTCGCGCGGCCCCTTTCCGGCTCGTGCCCCCCAGGAGCGTTTAAGCACACCGCCTCATCACGAACCGGCCCCCCTCGAACCAGCGAACGACCTGCAACGCCACAAGAGAGGTGGGCACCTCTCCCGCTGGACGCAAGGCCGGCTGCGGGGACCTGCCGCGGGCGCGAGCGTGCCCGCGAGGGGCAGCGAGCGATCGGTCGGGTCGATGGTCGCCTTGCGGCGACAGAGCGGGTGGGCCGCCGGCTTGCGGCAGGGCTTCCGCCCAGGGCGCCGCTGTCGCCGCCGGAGCAGCAAGGCGAGCCCGTCCGCCCCATCCGGCGGGATTCGCTTGACTTTTCCCCGCTCGGCCTGCTAAACGCGCCTCCGACATTTTTGGACGCCGCCCCGCCGGGAGGCATCTGAAAGTGGGCAGCGGTAGGCCCACTTTTTTTGTTGCCGGAACCCGCTTTCGGGGCTCTCGAAGGAGACGCCATGCAGCCCGCGATGCCGAACGTGAGCCTGAACCTGATTCTCGACCAGGTGGCCAAGGACAAGGGAGTCGAGCGCGCCGTGCTGGTGCGTACGCTCGAGCAAGCGATTCACCAGGCCGCGCTGAAGACCTTCGGGATGACGCGCAACATCGAGGCGACCTACAGCGAGGAGAAGGGCATCGTCGAGGTCTTCCAGACGCTGACGGTGGTCGAGCAGAAGAGCGAGAACGAGGAGGAAGCGGTCAACCAGATCACGCTGGAGGAGGCGCGCGCGAAGGGCATCGAGGCGGAGCTGGGAGACGAGCTGCTCTTCCAAATCTTCTACCGCGAGGAGGAGTCGGAAGAGGCGCGGGTGCAGGACGAGCGCTACGGCGACATCCTCGGCCTGAAGACCTTCCGCCGCGGGTTCGGGCGCATCGCGGCGCAGACGGCGAAGCAGGTGATCATCCAGCGGGTGCGCGACGCCGAGCGGGAGAACGTCTTCGGCGAGTACAAGGACCGCAAGGGGGAAATCGTCACCGGCATCGTCCGCCGGTTCGAGCGGGGGAACATCATCGTCGACCTGGGCCGGGCGGAAGCGGTGCTGCCGGTCAGGGAGCAGATGAAGCGGGAGCTGTACCGGCCGGGCGACCGGGTGCAGGCGTTCGTGCTCGACGTGCTTAGGGAGGCGAAGGGGCCGCAGATCATCCTCTCGCGGACGGCGAACGAGCTGTTGATGAAGCTCTTCGAGCTCGAGGTGCCGGAGATCGCCGACCGGACGGTGGTGATCGAGGCGGCGGCGCGGGAGCCGGGCATCCGGGCGAAGATCGCGGTCTCGAGCCGGGACTCGGACGTCGACCCGGTCGGCGCCTGCGTCGGGATGAAGGGGAGCCGCGTCCAGGCGGTGGTGCAGGAGCTCAGGGGCGAGAAGATCGACATCGTGCCGTGGGACGACGACCCGGCGCGGTTCGTCTGCAACGCGCTCGCGCCGGCGGAGGTCAGCCGGGTGCTGGTGGACGAGGGCTCGAGGACGATGGAGATCATCGTGCCCGACGACCAGCTCTCGCTCGCCATCGGCCGCGGCGGGCAGAACGTGCGGCTCGCGAGCGTCCTCACCGGCTGGAAGCTCGAGATCACGAGCGAGACCAAGGTGCGCGAGGCGAAGGAGTTCGCCTTCCACTCCTTCGCCCAGCTCGGGCTCGGCGAGACCGCTGCCGAGATGCTCTACAGCCACGGCTTCCACATGGCGCGGGACATCCTCGACGCGAACCACGAGCTGTTGGCCGAGGTCACGGGCATCACCGCCGAGAACCTCCTGGACCTGTTGCAGCGGGCGAAGGCGCAGTCGGTGACCGACGCGACGGAGCTGGCGCAGCGCGACGCCGAGCGGGAGGCCCAGCGGCTGGCGGACGCGCGGCGACACCCCGCCGAGCTGACGCAGACCGAGCGGCTCTTGCGGGTGCGCGGCCTGGGCGAGCGGATGATCGACTCGCTCGCCAACGCCGGCTACAAGACCGTCGAGGACATCTCCCGCGAGTCGGACCTGATTCGGCTGGGCGACGCGACCGGCCTGGGCGTCAAGAAGGGCAAGCAGCTCAAGCACGCGGTCGACGAGTACCTGCGCAACGAAGCGCGGCTGCGGGCGGAGCTGGACGAGGAGCGGGCTCGCCAAGGGCTGCCGGCGCTCGGCGGGTTGCCGTTGGCGCCGGCGCCGACCGAGAGCGCTACGCCTGTCGAGAGCCCTTCCGCTCCCGCGCACGGGTAGCGGCTGGCGGGAGCGCTGGCGGCATGCCCCGGGCCGCCCCCGGTGGCATCGAAGACCGATCAGACCGATCGGTCGGATCCGACGGGTCGGTCCGATCCGCGCCACCGGTCAGCACCCGCGTTGCGCGGGCGCTTGGAGACGAGGAGCATTCCATGTCCCGCGGCGGACGGCCTCGCGAAGGCGGAGTCGGGCGGCGCACCTGCCTGGGCTGCCGGGGCGTGTTCGACAAGCACCTGCTCGTGCGCCTCGTGCTCGCGCCGGCGGGCGTCGAGAAGGACGAGCGGCAGGCGCTCAGAGGGCGCGGCGCCTACGTGTGCCGAAAAGAGCCGTGCGCCGCCAGGGCGGCTGGGCGGCTGGCCAAGGCGCTCAGGGCGCCTCACCTTGCGCTGGGCAGGCACGACCTGTGGGCCATCGTCTCCGCCGGGAGCTCGTGAAGCTTCCTCGGCGCTGAAGAAAGGCGCCCCAAGCCCCGGCGGAAGCGCTGCTGCTTCGCCCGTGGCCGAGGGCCTTTCTCGCCGTCGAAATACCGCTGGCGAACGCCGTTGACCTTGCGCACCGCGCGGTTTATGTAGTCCGACCCCGCGGCGGCCTTGCGGGTGGGTGCGAAGGGCGGCTTTTCGCTGGTCGCTCCCCTTCGCCCTCGAAGGGCTCGCCGCCCCGGCCGCTCCGAGGGCGACGGGCGAAAACTCTTGCGGGCCAGGCTTGCGTTGGCGGCCTCTAGGCGATGGCAGGTTCAGACGGCATGGCGAAGAAGCGCGTCAACGAGTTGGCCAAGGAGCTCGACCTCTCGAACCACGAGTTGATCGAGAAGCTCCATGCTTGGGGCTACGCGGGCATCAAGTCGCACTCCTCGTCGCTCGAGGAGGACGAGGTTCGGGCGGTGATGGACCGCGTCCAGGCGGAGAAGCGCGGTCCCGAGCCGGCGAAGCCGACGGCGGCGGGCGTGGTCATCCGCCGGTCGAAGAGGAAGGGCGAGACGCTGGGGCCGGCGGGAGCGGAAGCGCCGCTGCCTTCCGAGCCGATGGTGGTGCCGCTGGCGGCCGCGCCAGCCGAGGCGGCGTCGCCCGTGACCGCGGAAGCGCAGCCGCCCCCCGAGACCGCTGAGCAGCCGGCAGAAGCGTTGCCTCCCAGCGAGCCGGTCGCGAACCAGGAACCGGCGCCGCTCGAGGCTGGTCAAGAGATGGCGGCCGCGCCGGAAGCGCCCGCGCCGCCGCGTCCGACGGCGAACCAGGCGGTGCTGGTGCGGAAGGTGCAGTTGCCGCCCCGGCAGGCGCCGCGTCCAGGCGTCTCGGGAACGGCGGCCCATGTGCACACGGCGCCTCCGGCGGGCCGGGGGCGGCAAGCGCCGGCGGGTGCGCAAGCGCCGGCTCCGGTGCCGGTCGTCGGCGACCAGGCGCTCAAGCCGGACGAAGAGATCCGGATGATCAACGGCGTGCCGCACGTGGTGAAGAAGCAGCCGGTGGGAGGCCCGGTGCGGCCGACGGCGAACCAGGCGGTGGTGATCAGCCGTCCGGTCTTCGCGCAGCGGCAGTTCGCGGCCCAGAAGCCGAAGGACTCGATCCCGATGGCGCCGGGCATCCAGCCGGGGACGCTGGTGCGCGACAACATCCGGGACCTGGTGGTCGTCAACGAGGGCGGGCGGGCGCGCGAGCTCATCGACGTCAAGAAGAAGCGCCCCGGCGCCGCGCGCAACGAGAAGGTCGAGAACTACTCGAAGCAGGACCTCATCGACCTGGTGCGGGCGCGCTCGTACGTGCCGATGATCGGACGCAAGAAGCGGCCGACGAAGAAGGGCAAGAAGACCGAAATCACCGAGATGAAGGCCTCGAAGAAGGTGATTCCCATCGAGGAGACCATCACGGTGCGCGAGCTGAGCGAGAAGATGGGGGTCAAGGGCAACGACCTCATCCGCAAGCTGATGAAGGGCTCGGGGGGCAAGCTCTTCACCATCAACCAGCCGGTCGACTACGACACCGCGGCGGTGATCGCCGCCGACTACGGCTGGGAGGCGCAGAAGCGCTCGTTCGAGGTGACGGACTTCGTGCCGCCGGCCGAGGACAAGCCGGAAGATCTGAAGCCCCGGCCGCCGGTGGTGACGGTGATGGGCCACGTCGACCACGGCAAGACGAGCCTGCTGGATGCGCTCCGGCAGACGAACGTGGCCGAGGGCGAGGCGGGCGGCATCACCCAGCACATCGGCGCGTACACGGTGTCGTTGCCGGGCAAGGGCGATTTGAGCTTCCTCGACACGCCGGGCCACGAGGCGTTCAGCGCGATGCGCTCGCGCGGCGCGCAGGCGACCGACGTGGTGGTGCTGGTGGTCGCCGCCGACGACGGGGTGCAGCCGCAGACCATCGAGTCGATCAAGCACGCGAAGGAAGCCGAAGTTCCCATCGTGGTGGCGATCAACAAGATCGACAAGCCGGGCATCAACACCGACAAGATCAAAGGCGACCTCGCGAACCAGGGCTTGCAGCCGGAGGACTGGGGCGGCGACGTACCGATGATTCCGGTCTCCGCGCGGCAGAAGACGAACCTCGAGCTGCTTTTGGAGAACGTGCTCCTGCAGGCGGAGGTGCTGGATCTCGCCTCCAACCCGAAGAAGCTCGCGACCGGGGTGGTCATCGAATCGAAGATCGAGCGCGGCCGGGGCCCGGTGGCGACGGTGCTGGTGCAGGATGGCACCCTCAAGGTCGGCGACGCGATCGTCGTCGGGACGCTCTGGGGCAAGGTCCGCTCGATGACGAACGAGAAGAACAAGGCGCTGAAGGCGGTCGGCGCGGGTTACCCGGTGCAGGTGGTGGGGCTGACGGGCACGCCGGACGCGGGCGACGAGCTGAACGCGGTGCCCGACGAGATGATTGCAAAGAAGATCTCGGACCACCGGGTGCTCAAGGCGCGCGAAGCGGATGCGATCAAGACCGCGCGGCGGACGGTGGAGGACCTGGTTCGCCAGGTGGCGGCGGACGCGCCCAAGGCGCTGGTGCTGGTCGTCAAGGCGGACGTGCAGGGCTCGGTGGAGGCGGTGACCGAGAGCCTCGGGAAGCTGTCGGGGAAGAAGGTCAAGGTCAACATCGTCCAGAGCGGCGTCGGGACCATCACCGAGAACGACGTCAACCAGGCCAAGGCGTCGAAGGCGCTGATCATCGGCTTCAACACCAAGCCGGACGCGAACGCGGCGGCCGCGGCGGCGCAGGCCGAAACCAAGGTCAAGACGTTTTCCATCATCTACGACCTCATCGACGACGTGCGGCACGAGATGGAAGACCTCCTGGAGCCGATCTACCGGGAGAAGGGCATCGGCAAGGCGGAGGTGCGGCAGGTCTTCAGCGTGTCGAAGGTCGGCCAGATCGCGGGCTGCCTCGTCACCGACGGCAAGGTCAACCGCGCGGCGAACGTGCGGGTCGTGCGCGAGCGCAAGGTGGTCTTCACCGGGAAGGTCGGTTCGCTCAAACACTTCAAGGACGACGTGCGCGAGGTCGCGGCGGGCACCGAGTGCGGCATCGGCATCGAGGGCTACAACGAAATCGCGGCCGGCGACGTCCTCGACGTGTTCGAAGTGGAGACCATCCGCCAGAAGCTCGAGTAGCGCGGGAAGAGTTAGGTGCTGGAACCAAATAACCTGAGCATGTTCGGGCGTCTTCCCGTTCCCGCTCATCCTGAGCGCAGTCGAAGGATGGGCGGGAACGCCCTGGGCCGCTCGCCGTTCGAAGTGCGCTCAGGGTGAGCGGTCCATGGCGGCACAACTTGTCAAGGTCATTCTGTTCCGGGCACTTAGGGCGCGGCAAGAGATTCGTCGCGGCTCGGGACGCAGAGGTGCGTCCGCGATGAAGAGGATCTCGAAGAGAGTGTCTTTTGTAAAGAATGTCTTCCCATTGCTTTGGGCTGGCATTTGGACGTCTGGTGCCGTGAGTGCGTTCCGGTCGGCGAGACCAGCAGTGGGGGTCCTGCTGCTGCTGGCGGCGGCGATCGGCGGGTATTTCCTGTTCCGCAGGCAGATGAAGAATCTGATGGACGAGATCTTCGACGATGGCGACGCGCTCGTGGTGCGTGACGCAGGCAAGGAGGAACGAATCCCGTTCTCGGAAATCATGAACGTGAACGCTGTGCAGGGGTTCATCAGCTTGCGCTTGGGGCATCCCCGCAGGTTTGGCGATGAGATTGCCTTCTCGCTGAAGCAACAGCGGTGGTTCATCTCGAACCCGTTCGCCCGCGACCCGCTGGTCGAGAGTCTCATCGTCCGCGTCGACCAGGCGCGGTCGATGCAGCGGAATTGATCGGACCTGACGGCCCGTCCTCGACGCACGCAGCGCACCCGGAATGTGTAGTCCACGCCGAAGCTGCTGGAAGCGTCGTTGCCGAAACTCACGCTCCCAGCGAGGCCGGAATCGTAAACGGCGACCAGTACGTCGCGCACTCGACCATCGGCGACCCGCACTCGGGCATCGGCGGACCGCACTCGGGCATCGGCGGACCGCACTCGGGCATCGGCGGACCGCACTCGACCATCGGCGGACCGCACTCGACCATCGGCGGCGCGCACTCGGGCATCGGCGGCGCGCACTCGGGCATCGGCGGCGCGCACTCGGGCATCGGCGGCGCGCACTCGGGCATCGGCGGCGCGCACTCGGGCATCGGCGGACCGCACTCGGGCATCGGCGAGAAGAACCGGGTCGACGGTCTGTGGCATGCTGTGCGGGTGGACCTCCGGTGCGCCGTCGCCCTCGCGTTGGTCGCAACCGCCTGCGCCCCCGAAGCCATCGGCGGAACCCAGGTGCGCGAGGACTTCTCGCGCGGTGGCTCGTTCTTCGCCGCGCCGTTTCCGAGCGACGACCTGTTGCGCGCGAGCGGCCACGTCGACCTGAGCGGCTTTCCCAACCCGCGCGACAACCCGATTCTCGACCACGCGCTGGCGCTCCTGACGCGGGACGCGCGCGGCTTTTCCGTCGCGGGCGGCGTCTTCTTCGCGCTCACCGATGCCATCGAGCCCGCGAGCTTGCCGACTCCGGGCGAGTCGCGTGCGATGTCGGCCAACGTCTTTCTCGTGGCGGTCGATCGCGCTTCGCCCGACTTCGGAAGGCCCACGCCGATCGACGTCTCCTTCTCCGCGGATGGCGGTCCCTTCGGCGCGCCGAATCTCTTGGCGCTCGTTCCCGTCCAGGGCATTCCGTTGCGCCCGAAGACGACCTACGCGGCGGTCGTGCGGCGCTCGATGAAGGACGCGCACGGCGCGAGGCTCGGCATGTCGCTCTCGACCGCGCAGCTTGTCGGCGGCGTGAAACCGGACGGCCTCTCCGGCCAGGCGTTCGCGACCTACCAGCGCGCCATCGACGCCCTGAGCGCGCTCCATGTCGATGGCTCCGAGGTGGCCGGGCTCGCGGTGTTCACGACGGACGATCCGGCTTCGACGCTCGCGCCATTCGTCGCCGCCGCCCGGGGGCTCCCGGTGCCAGTGCCGGCGACCTTCACCGCCGACGAAGTCTTCAGCGACTTCTGCGTCTTCCACTCCAGCGTCTCGATGCCCGACTACCAGCGCGGAACGCCGCCGTTCACGAACGCGGGCGGCGATTTCGAGCTCGACAGCACCGGCGCGCCGAAGCTGCAGCGCCACGAGACGGCCAACGTCTGGGTTACGCTTCCGCGCGCCCGCATGCCCGCCGCGGGCTTTCCCACCGTCGTGCTCATCGGCACCGGCGCCGGAGGGACGCGCGCGCTCGTCGATCGCGGCGTCCAAGCGCAAACGGGCGGCCCCGCCATCACCCCCGGCACCGGTCCGGCGATGGAATTCGCGAAGGTCGGCTTCGCCGGCATCACCGTCGATGGACCGCTCGAGGGCACGCGAAATCCGAACGGCGAGAACGAGGACCTTCTGATCTTCAACTTCGAGAACGCGCCGGCGCTGCGCGACAACATCCGCGAGTCGGCGCTGGAGCTGGCGCTGCTGCCGGCGATGCTCAAGCGCCTCTCCTTCGACGCCTCGAGCTGCCCCGGCCTCGACGCGGGAGGGGAGCTGCGTTTCGACACCACCCACCTCGCGCTCTTCGGACATTCGATGGGCGCCAGCATCGCGCCGCTCGCGCTCGCCGAGGCGCCGGAGTTTCGCGCGGCCATCTTGAGCGGCGCCGGCGCGAGCTGGCTCGACAACGTCGTCTACAAAGAGCAGCCGCTCCCCATCGCGCCGCTCGCCGAGGCGCTTCTCGACTACCCGCCGGACGAGCACGTCTCGGTCCACGACCCGGTCGTCTCGCTCGTGCAATGGGCCGTCGAGCCCGCCGACTCGCAGGTGTACGCGCGCGCGCTCGTGCGCGAGGTCCCGCGAGGCCAGTCGCCGCGCAATGTTTTGATGCTCCAGGGCATCGTCGATCACTACATCCTTCCGAACATCGCCGATGCCGTCAGCGTCCCGCTGGGGCTGTCGCTGGTCGGACCCGCGCTCGACGCCAAAGCGGATCTTCCGGGCGAGCGCACGTTCGTGCAGGTCGATGCTTTGGCGCCGCGGTTCACGCCGCCGGCCGGAACGGTGGACGCGCTCGAGCAGTTTCCATCCGACGGCGTCGAGGACGGTCACGAGGTCGTCTTCCAGACCGAACCGCCCAAGGCCGCGTACCGCTGCTTCCTCGCGTCTTTCGCCAAGGACGAGCCGAGCCTCGACTGCCCGTGAGGAGAAGCGACAATCAGTCCCCGTACTTCTTGCGCTTGCGCCACAAGGTCGACGCGTCGAGGCCGAGGATGCGGGAAGCGTCTTCGAGGGTCGCGGACCGGGCGACGATTCGCCGGATGTGCTCCCGCTCGATTTCGTCCACGGTGAACAGCCCGCCGAGCTCCGGAATCGCCGGACGGGCGATGATGCGCGCTGGGAACACTTCCGGGCCCAGCGTCTGGCCGGGCGCAAGGATCAACGCGCGCTCGATGGCGTTGCGCAGCTCGCGGACGTTGCCCGGCCAGGGATACGAGGTGAGCGCGCCGACCGCTTCTGGCGTGAGCTGGGGCGGCGGGCGCTGGGCGGCGCGCGCGAAGAAGGCGACGAACTCGGTGGCGAGGAGCGGAATGTCCTCGACGCGTTCCCGCAGCGGCGGAACGAGCACCTCCAAAGCGTTGAGTCGGTAGAACAGATCCTCGCGGAGGGTGCCCGTGGCGATGGCGCTCTCCAGATCGCGGTTGGTCGCGGCGACGATGCGGACGTTCGCCTGCCGCGAACGGTTCTCGCCCACCCGCTCGAACGTGCGCTCCTGGAGGAAGACGAGCAGCTTCGCTTGCAGCGAGGTCGGCAGCTCGGCGATTTCGTCGAGGAAGAGCGTGCCGCTCTCGGCCGCCTCGACCCGGCCGGGCTTGTCCTTGGTCGCACCGGTGAACGCGCCTTTGACATGGCCGAAGAGCTCGCTCGCCAGTAGCTCGCCGGTCAGCGTCGGGCAATTCACTACCACGAACGGCCGGTCGCGCCGGGGGCTCCTCGAGTGCAGCGCCCGCGCCAGGACTCCCTTGCCCGTGCCGCTCTCCCCGCGCAGGAGCACCGGCGTGTCGAACGCCGCCGCGCGCGCGATGAGGTCCATCGTCGCCTGCATCTTCGGCGAGCGGGTAACGAACATCGCGTCGGGCGCGCTCTCGCTCACCTTCGCGCGCAGGTCGTCGACCTCCCATTGCAGCCGGCGGCGTTCCTGGAGCTTCTCCACCACGTGCCGAATCTGCGCTGGCGTGAAGGGCTTGGGCAGGTAGTCGCGCGCGCCCAGCCGAATCGCCTCCACCGCGGTGTCGAAGGTCGCGTACGCGGTGATGACTACGACGTCCAGATCCGGCCGCTCGGCGAGGAGCTTCGGAAGGAGGTCGAGCCCGCTGTCGGAACCCAGACGCAGGTCGAGAAACGCGAAGTCGAACGTCCGTGCGCGCAACGCCGCCAGCGCGATCTCGCCGGACGCGGCTTGCGCGACCTCGCCGCCGAGCGACTCGAGGCAGAACGCCAGCGTCGACCGGATGCCCCGGTCGTCGTCGATGATCAGCGTGCGCGAGGTGCCAGCCATGGCGACATCCTGCCATCGATCTCGACGCCGCGCCACACGACTGCACTTCGCAGCCCGCGGGAGTCGATTCCTTGCATTTTGCATGAGGGTCGGCCGCATGACGCGCGTCTTCCTCGGTCCGAGCGCACCTCGCCCGCGGCATCGGGCGTGCAGAGGTTCCAGAGCGGGCAATCCCCCGGATTGCCATGAGGACCGATGCTGGACGAGCGGCTTTGGTGGAAGCTCCATGCGAATTCCGCTTACAGACGGAGCCGGACACGTGAGTGTCCGGGTATTAATCGTTGCGAAAGTATCTGCACCTCGCATCATCAGTCGTGGCACGGGCGTCCCCGCCCGTGTAGCCTTCGTTGTGGCTTTCACAGGCGAGGACGCCTGTGCCACGAGACCCCGACCGCATACTTTCGCAACGATTAATACAGGCATTGCCCACATCCCGGGGGCCATCGTCAACGCTGCCGAGGCATGCGTGCTCGAAGAGCGGCTGGCCAAGCTCAGTCTTGTCTCGACATGCGTGGCTGCCGAAGATTGGTGGCGGTGCCTGTACCCGGACACTTACGTGTCCGGCTCCGATCATGGGTCCAATTCTGGGTGGCTCCGCGCTGTTTCGAGTGGGAATCGAAAATGGAGTCGGAGCCGAGATGGAGCACGATCATGAACGCCATCTGGTTCCGCACTACCCACGCAAGACAGCGCAGAGCCTTCTGGGTTGACCGGATTTCCAGGGAGCTTCGATGACTCTCGACTACCTCGTCGGCGGCGCGATTTCGGTGCTGCTGCTCGTCTACCTCGCTTACGCGCTCGTCGAGCCGGAGCGGTTCTAGAGCCATGACACGCGCAGGCTGGCTGCAAATCGGTTTCTACGCGGTGGTGCTCATCGCGCTGACGAGGCCGCTGGGCAAGTACCTTTTCCGGGTCTTCGAAGGCGACCAGCAGCCGCTGCCGAGCGTCTTCGGGCCTGTCGAACGTCTCTTCTTCCGCCTCTCGGGCGTGAGCGCGAAGGACGAGCAGACCTGGATTGGGTACACTGTGGCGCTGCTCGTCTTCAGCGCCATCGGGTTTCTCGTCACCTACGCCATCCTGCGACTGCAAGCGCACCTGCCGCTCAACCCGCAGCACCTGCCGGGCTTGAGCCCGCACCTCGCGTTCAACACCGCGGTGAGCTTCACGACCAACACCAACTGGCAGTCGTACGGCGGCGAGACGACCATGTCGTACTTCTCGCAGGCGGTCGGGCTCACCTGGCACAACTTCACCTCCGCCGCGGCCGGCATCGGGGTCGCGCTGGCGATGGCACGAGGGCTGACGCGCCGGCCCGGGGCCGCCGGCGCGAAGACCGTCGGCAGCTTCTGGGTCGACCTGATTCGCGGCGTCCTCTACGTGTTCCTGCCGCTCGCGTTCGGGCTGGCGATCGTCCTGGTCGCGTTCGGGGTGATTCAAAACTTCTCGCCCTACGTCGTCGCGCACACGGTCGAGGGCACGAAGCAGCTCATCGCGATGGGCCCGGTCGCCTCGCAGGAAGCGATCAAGCAGCTCGGCACCAACGGCGGCGGCTTCTTCGCGGCGAACAGCTCGCACCCGTTCGAAAACCCGACCGCGATAACCGACTTCCTGGAGATGCTCTCCATCCTGCTGATCCCAGCGGCGCTGACCTACACCTACGGCAAGATGGCCCGCGACACCCGTCAAGGCTGGGCGATCTTCGCGGCGATGTTCGTGCTCTTCGCGGCGGGCGTCGGCGCCTGTTACTGGGCCGAGTCGCATCCGAATGCGGCGCTCCAGGGGCTCGACGTCGATCAGACTGCTGGAAACATGGAAGGCAAGGAAGTCCGTTTCGGCGTCGCGAGCAGCGCGCTCTGGGCAGTGGCGACGACGGACGCCTCGAACGGCTCGGTGAACGCGATGCACGACAGCTTCACCCCGCTGGGAGGGCTCGTGCCGCTCGTCGACATCGAGTTGGGCGAGGTGATCTTCGGCGGGGTCGGCGCGGGCCTGTACGGGATGCTGGTGATGGTGCTGCTCGCGGTGTTCATCGCGGGTTTGATGGTCGGGCGCACGCCGGAGTACCTCGGCAAGAAAATCGAAGCGCACGAGATGAAGCTCGCGATGCTCTACGTTCTCATCTTCCCGCTGCTCATCCTCGGCTTCTCGGCCTGGGCGGCGGTCGAACCGTACGGCGTGTCGAGCCTGAACAACTTCGGGCCGCACGGCCTGAGCGAAATCCTCTACGCCTTCTCCAGCGCGGCGGGCAACAACGGTTCGGCCTTCGCGGGCCTGAACGCCAACACTCCCTGGTGGGATACCACGATGGGCTTGGCGATGCTCGCGGGCCGGTTCCTGATGATCATCCCCGCAGTGGGCATCGGGGGATCGATGCTCAACAAGAAACCCGTGCCCGAAGGCCTCGGCACGTTCCCGACGAACGGGCTGCTGTTCACCGCGCTGCTCGTCGCCGTGGTCATCGTCCTCGGCGCGCTCACGTTCTTCCCGGCGCTGTCGCTCGGACCCGTCGTCGAGCACTTCCAGGCCCTCGCGGGAAAGGTGTACTGAAAGTGAGCAAAAGCCAGCCGTCGGCGATCGCAGTGGTGAACCATCGGGCCGCGCCCGTCGATCGGACCGATCGGACCGACCGGACTGATCGGACCGATCGGTCTGATCGGCGGCGCGCGGCGGGATGTTGTCACACTGGGAGCCTCACCCTTGGCCTCTAAGAAACAGAAAGCCCCGAGCCTCTTCGCGGGCGAGCTGCTCAAGCCGGCGATCGTCGAGAGCTTTCGCAAGCTATCGCCGCGGCACGTGGCCAAGAACCCGGTGATGTTCGTCGTCGAAATCGGCAGCGCGCTGACGACGCTGGTCCTGGTCCGCGACGTCTTCGTCCGCGCACCGAACGAACCGCCGCTCTGGTTCACTGTCGCCGTCACGGTCTGGCTCTGGTTCACGGTGCTCTTCGCGAACTTCGCCGAAGCGGTGGCCGAAGGTCGAGGCAAGGCGCAGGCGCAGTCGCTCCGGCGCATGCGCAAGGATACCGTCGCGCGCAAGCTGGTCGACGGCCAGGAGGTTCCGACTTCTGCCAACGATCTGCGCAAGGGCGACGTGGTCGTCATCGAGGCCGGCGAGCTGATTCCCGGTGACGGCGAAATCATCGAGGGCGTCGCGTCGGTGGACGAGTCTGCGATCACGGGCGAATCGGCGCCGGTCATTCGCGAGAGCGGCGGCGACCGTTCGGCGGTGACGGGCGGTACCAAGGTCTTGTCCGACCGCATCGTCGTGCGCATCACCGCCAACCAAGGCGAGAGCTTCCTCGATCGGATGATCCGCCTCGTCGAGGGCGCCGCGCGACAGAAGACGCCCAACGAAATCGCGCTGCACATCCTGCTCGTCGGACTGACCATCGTCTTTCTCATCGCTTGCGTGACGCTGGTGCCGCTCGCGATCTACGGAGGCGTGCGGTTGTCCGCGACGGCGGTGGTCGCGCTGCTCGTCTGCCTCATCCCGACGACCATCGGCGGCCTGCTCTCCGCCATCGGCATCGCGGGAATGGACCGGCTCTTGCGCAAGAACGTCCTCGCGATGAGCGGCCGGGCGGTGGAGGCTGCCGGCGATGTGGACACTCTACTCTTGGATAAAACCGGCACCATCACCCTCGGCAACCGCATGGCGACCGAGCTGTTAGCGATGCCCGGTGTCACTTCCCAGGAGCTCGCCGACGCCGCGCAGCTCGCGAGCCTCGCCGACGAGACGCCGGAAGGTCGGAGCATCGTGGTGCTCGCCAAGGAGAAGCATGGGCTGCGCGGGCGCAAGGTCCACAAGCTCGGCGCGACGTTCATCCCCTTCAGCGCCACGACCCGCATGAGCGGTTGCGACCTGGGCGAACGGCACATCCGCAAGGGCGCGGTGGACGCCATTCGCACCTACGTCATCGGACTGGGCGGCATCGTGCCGGAGGAGCTCGTCACCCTCGCCGGACGCATCGGCGACACCGGCGGCACGCCGCTCGCCGTTGCGGAAGGATCGCGGGTCCTGGGGCTCGTTCACCTGAAGGACGTGGTCAAAGGCGGCATCCGCGAGCGGTTCGACCGCTTCCGCGCGATGGGTATTCGCACTGTGATGATTACCGGCGACAACCCGCGGACCGCGGCGGCCATCGCGCGCGAGGCGGGAGTCGATGACTACCTGGCCGAGGCGACGCCGGAAGCGAAGCTCGCGCTGATCCGAGCGGAACAGGCCAAGGGCAAGCTCGTCGCGATGACCGGCGATGGCACGAACGACGCGCCCGCGCTCGCGCAGGCGGACGTCGGCGTCGCGATGAACACCGGCACCCAGGCGGCGAAAGAAGCCGGCAACATGGTCGACCTCGACTCCAATCCGACCAAGCTCCTCGAGGTGGTCGAGGTCGGCAAGCAGCTTCTGATGACCCGGGGAACGCTGACGACCTTCTCCATCGCCAACGATGTCGCGAAGTACTTCGCCATCCTCCCGGCGATGTTCATGGGCGTCTACCCATCGATCGCGCCGCTCAACATCATGCACCTCACCTCGCCTTGGAGCGCCATCCTCTCGGCGGTCATCTTCAACGCGCTGATCATCGTTGCGTTGATTCCGCTCGCCCTGCGCGGCGTCAAGTACCGCCCGATCGGCGCCGCCGCGCTGTTGCAACGAAGCCTGCTCATCTATGGCTTGGGCGGCGTCATCACGCCGTTCGTGGGCATCAAGCTCATCGACATGGCGTTGACCGCGTTGAGGCTCGCATGAAGATGCGGACAACCGCCAGGACGCCGGTGCCCGATTGGAAATGGAGCCGGACACGTCAGTGTCCGGGTTGTCTACCGCGCACCTCGAATCCTGGTGGCGTCGGACCGCTGGCCCGGTGGGTGGGCGAGCCGCCCACCATCGCTGATCGGCAAAGGCCCTGCTTGTACCCGGACACTGACGTGTCCGGCTCCAATCCGGCGACGTGTGCCAAGAGCAATCCATGACCCGTCAACTTCTCATTTCTCTGCGCGTGACGCTCTTGACGCTCGTCGTCTGCAGTCTCCTCTACCCGCTGGCGGTCACGGGCATTGCGCAGATTCTCTTCCCCGGGCAGGCCAATGGGAGCCTCGTGCGGAGCTCCTCGGGAACCATCATCGGCTCGCGGCTTCTCGGCCAGCGGTTCGTCAATGCCGCCTACTTCCAGGGACGCCCGAGCGCCGCGGGCAATGGCTACGACGCAGCGAACTCGGGCGGCTCGAACGACGGGGTCACCTCCGCCAAGCTGCGGGCGCGCGAGGTCGCCGAGGTCGCCCGCTTGCGGCGCCAGAATCCGACCGCCCCGATGCCCATCCCCGCTGCGCTCGTCACCGCGTCGGCGAGCGGCCTCGACCCGGACTTGACACCCGACGCGGCTCGCTGGCAGGTGCCGCGCGTCGCGAAGGCCCGCGGCGTCGCGCCCGGCCGGGTGGAGGCGGTGCTCGACAGCCTCCTCGAAGGCCGCAGCCTCGGTTTCCTCGGCGAGCCGCATGTCAATGTGCTGATGCTGAACCTCGCCCTCGACCAGCAGTTCGGCGCGCCGCCGCCCGCGACCCTGCCCCCGGAGCCGACTCGGTGACGCCGTTCGGCTTCCAGCTTTCCGAGGGCACGAACACAAACTAACCGCGGCTGCGGGCGGCGCTCGAGTGGCACGACGCGGTCGCCCTCGACGGAGCGGCCTCGACGAGCCGGCCGAAACCTGGTTCTGCACCGCTTCATATGGGTTTGGGCGAACGCAAGAATCGAAAGCCGAGGGGTTGGAACCGGAGCCGGGCACGGGAGTGCCCGGACAAGGCGCTGGCGACGGAGATCCGCGGGACGGAGCCCTTTGGGTTCCCGGGATTCGACGAGGAGCCGGGAAAAGTTCTGCGCTGCCTCGCGTGGGTGTGTCCGGTCCAATTCCGGTGACCCACTCGACACAGCGCAGGCGGGGGTATCTCCTTCGTTCAGGTTGGAGCCCGGCTCCCATTTTCTTGTGGCACGGGCGTCGTCGCCCGTGGAAGCCCAGCCGAACCGCCGGCATGGCAGATCTCCAAGCGCACACGGGCGAGGACGCCCGTGCCACGGGAGAAGAGCCCGCGCTGAACCTGAACGAAGCCGATACCCCCATAGCGCAGAGCCCGAAACCTCTGCAACGGCTGGTCCCCCCTGCGAGAGGTGCCAGGAACATCTTCGACCGGCGGGACCCCCCGAGCGATGTCAGCGGCGAGAGACCGCATCAAGCGACTACAGCGCCCGCGCGAACGCGCGCTTGCCGTCGAAGACCGCCGCGAGCTGGTACACCGTCCCCGCGCCGCGCTCGCGCAGAGCCGAGGCGTAGTCGCGCTCGCGGAGCTGACTCAGCGCGGACTCCAGCGCCGTTTCCACCGTCTCGCCTTCGTCGGTCTCGATGACCTTGAGCTCGAGCACGGTCCCGGTCCCACCCGCCTGCCGCGGCGCGACGAGCACGTCGTAGCGCCCGTATCCCGCCTCGCGATTGCTCGTCACTTCGTGCGTGCGCTCCAGCGTCACCAGTAGCCCGAGGACGAACGCCTGGTACACCGCCTCCGGCTGCCGCACCGCGAGGTCGTGATAGGAAATCGTCGCCAGCATCAGCTCGCCGAGCAGACGACCGAAGGTCTTCGCATCTGCCTTGAGCAGCGCCGCGCAGAGGTCTTGCACCCGCCCCGAGCCGTGCAAGCCTTCAACGAGGAACGTGCGGAACATCCGATCCAGCACCCCGCGAACTTCCCGGTTCGGCACGGCGAGCTCGACTTCCCACTGGTCCTCCGCGGGCCGCGCCGAAATCGGCTTCAGGTATCCCGAGAAGAGCAGGAAGCTCCAGACCGCGTCCGGGTTCTCTCGCACGTCGCGCAAGACGATGTGCTCGTCGATGACTTTCGTCACCGCGCCGCCTTCGAGCAGCGTCTCGAGATCGGCTTGGCTCACGAGCCCCCGCTGAATCAACAGCTCGCGCAAGATGTCATCGGAGGAGGTCTGCGCCCAGTACCCTCGCGGAATTCGCGCCTGGCTCATCAGGTAGCTGACCACCGACCAGGGGTTGTAGATGACGGTCTCGCCTCCGAACACGTAGCCGTTGTACCACTGCTCGATCTCGCCGAGCTTGTCCTCGGCTTCCGAGGCGATGGCCAGCGCTTTCACCTCGTCGGCGGTGAAGCCGAAATACTGCGACATCTCCGGCTCGAGCAGGGTGTAGACCGCGAGGTTGTTCAAGCCACTGAAGATGGACTCCTTCGCGACTCGGAGGATGCCCGTCAGCACGCCCTTCTCCAGGTGCGCGTTATCCTTGAAGGCGCCGGAGAATAGGTTGCGGAACAGCTCGATGACCTGATCGTAGTACCCGTGATGAAAGCCGGCGTGGATCGGCGTGTCATACTCATCGACCAGCACCACCGCGCGCTCGCCGGTCGCTCGATGCAGCCACTCCGACAGCAGCACGAGCGCCTCCCAGAGAGTCGCGTTGTCGGCTGTCGCATCGCGGAGCTGGCGGAAGAGCGACGACTCGGCGGGAGAAAGAACCGGCGCGATGACTGCTTCTACGCGTCGACATTCCGCAGCGACCAAGCCGGCGATCCTGGCTCGGCAGTCGGGCCACTCGTTCGCCTTGACGTCCTTGAACGTCAGGAAGATCACCGGGTAGCGCCCGAAGTGCGCCCGCACGTCGTCGCCGGCGCGCCAGACTTCGAGGTCGGAAAACACGTCGGTCCGGTCCTCGTCCGTCCGTCCGACGAACGCGGCCAGGGTCGTGATGTTCAGCGTCTTCCCGAACCGCCGCGGCCGAGGCACGAGCAGCACCCGCGCGGTCGAGCGCAGCACGTCGACGACGAAGCCCGACTTGTCCACGTAGTGCAGCCCGTCTCGGCGGAGCTGCAGGAAATCCGACGTGCCGATCGGGAGGCGAGGACGCATCGGGCGCAGTCTAACGCGCCGTCGGCCGCAAGGGAAGCCGAGTTCTTGGAGGCGGCCGAGAAGCAGACACAAGGACAGGCCAGAGCCGCTCATCCCGAGCGCTCCAACCCCGCTCCTCGTGAACTGCTAACCCGAAAAGCGGCACTGCGCCGTTTCGCGTGGGTGGCGGGGAACGAGATGACGTTCATGATCATGCTCCTTCTCGGCCGAAATTGGAGCCGGACACGTCAGTGTCCGGGTGCAGGCACGGCAACGCGAATGAGCCTTGTAGGGCAGGTGCTTTCCCCCGCCGTTGGGGGCGGCGTCAGCGTGCGGCGGAGGACAAGCCCCCGCCCTACGGTTCTTGAAGTCCCTGCCTGCACCCGGGCACTGACGTGCCCGGCTCCAACGTCGGGCAAGTGTGTCAACCGGATAGGCATGGTCCGATCGATTGGGTTGCGGGCGTCAGCCCGCGCTACGCGCAGTCGAAGGACGGCGGGTTCTGGCCGGGGGCGATCGGCCCATCCCTCGACGAAGTCTATCCTGAGCTTGCCGAAGGGCTCGGGACGAGCGGAGCGCCGCGCCAAAGTCATGGCCACGCCTCGTGGACGAAAAGCGTCGTTTCTCACGCTCCCTTGTAGCTCAGCACGGGACGGAGGACGCGTTCGATGCGGGTGAGCTCGGCCTCGGCGCGGAGGACGGCGCGCACGTCTTTGTAAGCCGACGGTGCCTCGTCACGCAGGCGTTCGCCCAGGCGATGATCGTAGTAGACCCCGCGCAGCTCGCCCTCGAACGCCCGCACCGTGATGCGTCGTCGCGCCTCCGAACGACTCATCGCGCGGCCGGCGCCATGCGAGGTCGAGCACAGCGACTCGGCCACGCCGCGACCCTCGACCAGGTAGCTCTCGGTGCCCATCGAGCCGGGAACGATGCCCGGCTCGCCCTCGCGCGCCCGGATGGCGCCTTTGCGATGAACCCAGAGCCTCTCGCCGAGATGCTCTTCTGCGCCCACGTGGTTGTGATGGCAGGAGATGAAGCTGCTCTCCTCCGCGCTCGCGCCGAGCACCTGGGCGACGATGCCGGCGATGGCGCCCACCATCGCACGGCGGCTCTCGTCCGCGTAGGCGAGCGCCCATTGCAGGTCGCCGAGATAGGCTCGTCCGTCCTCGCTGTCCGCGTCGAGGAACGACGGGCCGCCTCCACGCCAGGCGCGTCGGAGGTGGAAGTCCCGAATCGCCTGCCCCATCGCTCGGGAGCCGGAGTGCAGCATGAGCCAGAGTCGGTTCTCGGCGTCGCGCTGGAATTCGATGAAGTGGTTGCCCCGTCCGAGGGTCGCGAATTCGACCGCGCCGTCGCGCGCGGCCAGCCGGTCGAGCGATGGATCAGACAACCGGCGGTCGGTCAATGCGGCCGGGAGATCCTGCTTGTGCGCATGGCGAACGGTCGGCACCGCACGATAGAGACCCGCGAGCAGCCGCGCCGCCTGTCGTTCGTCGATCCGCGCGTCGGCCCCGAACCGGACGGCCGCCATGCCGCAGCCGATGTCGCCGCCGACCGCCGCGGGAAACAGCCGGGACCGCGTCGCCACCACCGTGCCGATGCACACGTCTTCCGCGAGATGAACGTCTGGCATGATCGCGACGTGCGCGACGTCTTCGCTCTGCGCGAGGCGTTCGATGGCCGCCGCGACCTCGCGCGGGAGCGGCTGCGCAAGCCACATCCGAAGGGTCATGGCGTCAGCTCCTCGGACCAGCCCACGCAGAACGTCAGCTCGGGGGCGCGCTTGCGATGAATCGCCGCCGCGACCTCCGCGCGCAGATGTCCCTTGGTCGCCTGCAGGCGTTCGAGCAGGGCCGAGGGATCGACCTCGGCACTCGCCGGCACCACCGTGACGAGCAGCCGAGAAGCGTCTGGCGCGGGCTGCACGGAATCGATCAGCGCCGCGCGCAGCAGGTCGTCGCGCGAGCCTGCGACGACGAGGCCGAGCGTGCGTTCGACCTGGCGGCAGAGCTGAAGGGTCTTGCGATCGGGTCCCGGCGACTGGCGCCGGCCGAAGAACAGAGAAGGATCGACGTCGTCGAGCGCGCCGGGCGTTGCCGGCAGGCCGCGGTCCCGCGGCCGGTGATGACGGGGCATGGTGGCTCATCGGATGCAAATGGCGCATCCGCCAGAAAAGGAAACTCTGGACAGCCCCGTCCGAGCGCGGTCAGGTGAGCGCGTCGGCGAGGCCGGTCCGATGGCTGGGGACGATGATCGACACCGACATGACGGCCTCCTTCCGACTCGCAAGCGCACGATGCCAGCGTCGGGCCGGCGTGTCAAGCGGCGCGACCGGCTCCGGCGAAAGCCATCGGGAGAGCCCGCGGCCGCGTGCGGCTTGCGGAGGACCTCGAGGCGTCTCCCGAGGACCTCGAAGCGCCTCCCGAGGACCTCCCGCAGCCTCCCGAGGACCTCGTGCAGCCTCCCGAGGACCTCCCGCAGCCTCCCGAGGACCTCGTGCAGCCTCCCGAGGACCTCCCGCAGCCTCCCGAGGACCTCCCGCAGCCTCCCGAGGACCTCCCGCAGCCTCCCGAGGACCTCCCGCAGCCTCCCGAGGACCTCAGA
>JAJYLH010000108.1 GCA_021787845.1 Myxococcales bacterium
GCTTATCGGGTTCACCACACCAGGCCACGGGGGCAATGCCGCTCATCCCGAGCGCAGTCGAGGGACGAGCGCGGTGAAGCCGAAACCGCCCGTCCTTCGACTGCGCTCAGGACGAGCGGCCGGGAATCCGAGGGAGGTGGGGTCAACCCGATAAGCAAGTGGCATCGGAAGCCGGAGCCAGCTGCGCCCGGATTGTCTCCACGGTGCTCAGGTCAGTGGTCAGAGCGGCAAGGTAGCCCTCGTCTTCGGCGCGCGCATCCCTCGTGCGCACGCGCCGCACTGCCGGCCCCCGCTCCGGTCGAAATTGCGGTCGGGCTCGGCGGCGCCGTTCCTCGGAGCCGAAAATCGCTCGCCTCCCGGGTCGGCCCGCGACTTGAAGAGGCCCCTGGACCGGAACGGCGGGGAAGGCTCGTTCCTAAGAAAGCGCCCCGCCGCACGGCCTTTGGAGACTTTGCGGAGGGGGGAATGCCAAAGACGCGAAAGGTGCGCGCGATTGCGATCGCGCTCGTGGCCGGCGCTTGCTCGTCGAACCATCTGGACCGCACGACCGGCGAGCTGGTGGTGGCGGGAGAGGTCGACTTCGGCCCGGTCGCGGTGGGCCTGCGCGAGGTCAAATCGCTTTCCCTGCGCAACGTGGGGGCGGCTCCGCTCTCGTTGACGCACATCGCTTTCCAGGCCCCCGCGCCGGACGACTTCGCCGCGAAGCCCCTCGGGAGCGATGCCGGGCCGAGCAGCGGCGACCAGGTGCTGGCGCCGGGCGCGACGACGACCCTGGCCCTCGCCTTCGCGCCATCGGCGGTCGGACAGCGCGGCGTCCGGCTCCTCGTCCAGACCGATTCCACGACGACGCCCGAAGGCCAGGTCGATCTCCATGGCACCGGCGTGCTCGCGAAGGCCGACCTCGATCCGACCGCGCTCGACTTCGGCTCGGTGCCGATTCACGCGACGGCGGACCTGCGGCTGACCCTGACCAACCCGGGGTCGAACGAGGCCGACGTGACGGTCGGTCCGCTGTCGGGCGACGACGCGCAGTTCTTTCAGACGTTTCCCTCGGGCGCGATGGCGGTCGCTCCGGGACAGAAGACCGAGGTGACCGTCCGCTTCTCGCCGATGCGGACCGGCCCCCATCTCGCGAGCCTGGCGATTCGACAGTGCCCGAGTTGCGCGCTGACTTCGGTTTCGCTCCAAGGCATCGGCATCGCCGCCGCGCTGATGGCCGACCCGACCAGCATCGACTTCGGCTCGGTGCAACCGGGGCAGCAGGCGGTGCGGCAGACGCGGCTGACGAACGTCGGAAGCGCCGCGGTGGTGGTGCAGAAGGTCGAGCTGGGGAGCGACACGACAGCGGACGACAGCATCGTGAAGGGACCGACGCTGCCTCTGACCCTGAGCCCGGGCGACGGCTTCACGGTCAGTGTCCAGTTCGCGCCGACCTCGCTCGCCAGCGAGGACGGAACGCTCCGCATCACTTACCAGGACCCATCCTGGGATACGCCGCAGGAAGTGGTGATCGGTCTGACGGGACACGGCGGCGGGCCGCTCCTCCAGGCGGTGCCGTCACCCTTGGGGTTTCCCTCGACGGCGGTGAGCATGTCGGTCGACGAGCAGCTCGTCCTGCGCAACGCGGGCACCGAGCGGCTCGAGGTGTCGGCGCTGTCGGTCACCGGCGGAGTCGAGTTCACGCTTCCCGACGCGCCGCAGCTGCCGCTCGATGTCGATCCGGGCGGTTCGATGGCGCTCCAAGTCCGCTACTCGCCGCTCCTTCCTGGCAACTCCACCGCGACGTTGCAGATCACTTCCAACGACCCGGCGTCGCCGACCCTGGTGCCGCTCACCGGTTCCGCGGCGTCGCTCGGGCCATGCAGCTACCGGGTCGTTCCGCAGCAGCTCGACTTCGGCTCGGTGGGCATCGACACGCCGGCGACCCTCTCCTTTGGCATCCGCAATGTCGGCCAGAACGTCTGCGCCATCGCCAACGTGCGCACCTCGTCGGCGACGCCTCCGCAGTTCACGGCCTCGACGCCCGCCTCGCCGATGATTCAGCCGGGCGCGACCCTGGACGTGCCGGTGACCTTCACGCCGGACCTGGAAGGCAACTTCACGGGCGAAGTCGACTTCGACGTGTCCAATCCGAGCGCGCCGCAGGGCAGCGTCATCGTCCTCGGCGTCGGCACGAAGGGCTGTCTCGCGATGGTGCCCGATCATCTGGACTTCGGGCTGGTCGGTCTCGCCTGCGCGCCGCCGACGCAATCGGTCGAGGTGGTGAACGACTGCCAGGCGACCGTCAATGTCCAGAGCATCAGCATCGGCACCGGCGCGTCGGACGCCTTCTCCATCGATCCGTCCGCGGCGGCCTCGGTCTCTTTGACTCCGGGGACCTCGCTGCTCGTTCCGGTGACCTATCGCCCGACCGCGCAGGAGACCGATTCGGCGCCGCTCTTCATCGCGACCGATCTGTCGACGTCGCCGTTCTTGGTGCCGCTCTCCGGCGAGGCTGCGCAGAACCCGAGGAAGACGGACACCTTCGTCATCCCCAACACGAACAAGGTCGACTTCCTCTTCGTCATCGACAACTCGGGCTCGATGACCAACAAACAAGAGAGCCTGGCAACGAACTTCGGCCACTTCATCGACACGGCGATCGCGAACGGCACCGACTTCCACATCGCGGTGACGACCACCGGACTCGTTCCCTACCGCGGCGGCTGGACAGACTGCCCGGGCGGCGCCTACGGCGGCGAGGACGGACGCTTCTTCCCGGTGGACAACTCGCGCCCCCGCGTCCTGACGCCGACGACGCCGGACCTGAAAGATGTCTTCGCGCAGAACGTGATGGTCGGCGAGTGCCATTGGGACGAGCAGGGGCTGGAGGGCATGAAGCGCGCGCTGTCGAGCCCGCTCATCGACGAGACCGACGACCCGACCACGCCGGAGCCGAACGACGGCAACGCGGGCTTCCTCCGGCCGGACGCGTCGCTCTACGTGTTGTGGGTGACCGACGCGGACGACGGCGTCGACGGCAGCGGCATCATCGCCACCCCGGAGTCGTACGTGCAGTTCCTCGAGGCGCTCAAGCCGGGCCGGCCGGACCTCGTGACCGCCTCTGGGGTCATCGGGCTACCGACCTGCCAGACCATCGAGGGCGTGGGGACGCGCTACATGCAAGTGATCAACGCGATGGGCGGCATCGTCGCGGACATCTGCTCGCCGGACTGGAGCGGAATCATGGACGAGATCGGCAAGGACGCGTTCTCGCCCCGGTCGAGCTTCCCGCTGTCGCAAGCCTCGGACGGAACGCCGGTGACCGTGACCGTCGATGGCATCGGCATCCCGTCGACCGACGCGAACGGAGAGGAGGTTTGGCACTTCGATTCGAGCATCGGAGCGAACGGCGCGGTGGTCTTCGACGCCGGTCACCTGCCGCCGCCGGGGGCGACGGTGCAAGTCACCTACAACGTGCCGTGCCCGGCGCCGTGAGCTCGGCCAAGAGAACTCGCCTCGGCCATGGCATCGAAGCGCCTGGAGACGACGAGCACGTGGATGTTGTCGCGATATCCGTCCGACACGTCGACCGTGTCCGTTGGGAACTCGCGGCGCAACGCGGGTCGATGCTCGACCGAAGCAGGCCTGTCCGGTTGACACACTTGGAGCTGGACATGTCAATGTCCGGGTCGGATGCGGCGTCCCGAGCCAACCCGGGCACTGACGTGCCCGGCTCCAACGTCGGGCAAGCGGAGAAAGGCAACACTTTAGGTACGGTGCGCGGGTGCCCGCCTGCGCCGCTTGAGCGACTCAGGTACCGGCTTGTCTCATGAGCTTGGGCACCGCCACATCGGTCGTCGGCTCCGAGGTTCGCAGCCCGCGCGCTTAGCGGTAGTTTCCGGGTTTAGCTCTAACCAGAGAGACCCTGGCGTCGGGGGGCGGCCCCGAGGCGGGGGTAGGGCTGGTTTTTCTTGCGTAGGAGCGAAGTGGTGCTAGCACCTAACCATGCATCTCGTCGCCAAGCAGATCAAGGGGCACACGTACTTCTACCTGATCGAGAAAGCCTGGCGGGACGGGCGGCCGGTGACGGCGCGGACGGTCTACATCGGGGACAAGAAGAAGCTGGCGTGGACGCTGGAGAAGGGCCTGACCGAGGCGCTGCCGCAGTACTTCGAGCAGCAGGAGATTGGGGCGACGCTGGCGCTGTCGCAGGTGGCGAAGTCGCTCGGGCTGGAGAGCCTCATCGACGAGGCGGTGGAGCCGCGGGCGGGGTTTGGGCAGGTCGGTCGGCGGCTCTTGGTCGCGGCGTTGCACCATGTGCTGGCGAACGGCTGGGCTACTTTCGCTGGCGTGAAGCTCAAGGCGCCGCGGCAGTCTGACGGTCTGCTCACGGCAGGTCGTGGCCGCGCCGCAAGCCCTGATCCCCGACACCGACGGCGCGAAGCCGGCGACCGGTCCTTGGTCGCGCGCCGCCCGGGTGGGCTTGACTTGCCGGTTTGATGCACGTATAATACGCCCATGACGGTGCATCGGAAGCTGACCCGCGTTGGAGGAAGCCTCGCCGTGACCGTGCCGCGCGACCTCGCGGAGGCGATGGGCGTCGAGGCCGGCACGCCGGTCCGGTTGTCGCTCGTCGGCCGGCAGCTCGTCGTCGAGCCCGAGGACGACACCCTCGACGACATGGCGTTCCAGCGGGCCAAGGCGGTGGTGCTCAAACGCTATGCCGCGACCTTCGAGGGCCTCGCGGAATACGACCGCCGCCGGAAGCGATGATGCGCTGGCTTTCGGCCGAGCAGGTCGTCGCGCTTCACGAGGCGGTGCTCGAACGCTGGGGCGGGATGCCCGGCGGCGGGCCTCGGGGCGCGGCGCACGAGGGTGTCGAAGCCGCCGTGCAGGCGGTGAAGAATTCCTACTACACGACCGCTGGCGAGCTGGCCGCGGCTAACGCCGTCTATATCGTCCAGGGGCACGTCTTTCAGGACGGCAACAAGCGCGCGGGAGCCGCCGCCGCGGCGACCTTCCTCGTCGCGAACGGCATCGAGCTGCGCATCCCACCGGGAGAGCTGAGAGACTCGATGATCGAGCTGCAAACGCGCGCGGAGCAAGGAACGCGAACGGACGCGCTCATCGCATGGCTGGCCGGGCGGCTTACCGGGACCGAGGCGGGGTCCCTCGGGAGCGCCGGTCGCCGCAAGCGCCTTTGGGATTTCCGCTAGCCAGCGCGGCGGTCCTCCACGCAGGCATCGAACAGTCGCGCCGTCGAACGCGGCCTCGGTCGGCATCATTCTCGAGGGCACGCGCTTCACCTGGCTGACCTGAACCGAATCAGATCACCTTGTGCGGTGCCGCTGACCTGTACTGCTCTTGCCTACCGCCGTTCGGTCAGGTCGTCCCGAGCCAGTTCGACGCTTACTGACCGGCAGCGCTTCCGTTGAGCGAGGCTTTCGTTGTGGAACCGGCCAGCCTATCAGCACCTCAATTGCCCTGATGATCCGCTCTAGCTGATCGACAGGGGTGGCGGAGAGTATCGTGACGAGATGCTCGACGATGGGCGAGCGCCGAGGAGGTCCCTTTCGGTGCGCAAACTCGAAGAACGTCGCCACGTCGATCCCGAGGCCGTCGCACAGCTTCGCCTTCGGCGCCGACTGGCCATGCGCCGCGGCCGGCGCTGTTCGAATCCGCTCGCTTGCACGTTCGTTTGCGGTAGAACAGCCCTCGGCCGGTTTGCGGGAGGCGGTCGACCGCTCGCGTGCGAACGAGCGAGAGGGAACGAGGATGGCGTGGTCAGCGGCGTGGCTCCGGGAGGCGCGCAAGGCGAGAGGGCTCTCGCAGGGCGAGCTGGGCGCGAAGGTCGGCGCTTCGCAGGGTCAGGTGAGCCAGTGGGAGACTGGCAAGCTTGAGCCCTCCCGTGAAACGGTAGCGGTACTGGAGAAGATACTCGGCCGCAATGCGTCGGGGCTCGCGCGCTCCACGGCGTCGGATGCCGAAGCGTCTCCTTCGCTGACGACTCGCGGTGGTCCGCGGCCAGCGAAAGCCGAGAAGGCGAACGGCGGCGACCTGGGGTTCGAGAAGAAGCTCTGGCTCGCGGCGGACAAGCTCCGCTCGAACATGGATGCCGCGGAATACAAGCACGTCGTCCTCGGGCTCATCTTCCTGAAGTACATCAGCGACGCTTTCGAGGAGCGGCACCACCAGCTCGAATCGGAGCGCGCCGACGGCGCCGACCCGGAGGACCGGGACGAGTATCGGGGCGCGAGCATCTTCTGGGTGCCGAAGGAAACGCGCTGGGCGCACCTGGCGGCGCAGGCGAAGCAGCCCACCATCGGCAAGCTCATCGACGACGCGATGGTCGCCATCGAGCGGGACAACCCCTCGCTCAAGGGAGTTCTGCCGAAAGAATACGCACGGCCAGCGCTCGACAAGCAGCGGTTGGGCGAGCTCCTGGACCTCATCGGGACCATCACCCTGGGGGACGAAGCGGGCCGGTCGAAGGACATCCTGGGGCGGGTGTACGAGTATTTCCTTTCGGAGTTCGCGCTCGCCGAAGGCCGGAAGGGCGGGCAGTTCTACACCCCGAAGAGCGTGGTCCGCTTCGTCCTCTACAGTTACTTGTCTCGCGACTTCCAGGATCTTCTTCGATCGCGCACGGTTCATGGAAGCACTGTTGACCGAATTCCGTTGATCGAGATGCCGTCGTTCCCGATCCGCGTGCCTTCTCTCGCCGAGCAGCGCGCCATCGCCGCGGTGCTCGGCGCGCTCGACGACAAGATCGACCTCAACCGGCGGATGAACGAGACGTTCGAGGCGATAGCGCGGGCGCTCTTCAAGTCCTGGTTCATCGACTTCGACCCGGTGCGCGCTAAGGCGGAAGGACGCAAGCCGGCCGGCATGGACGCCGAGACCGCGGCGCTCTTCCCGTCGGAATTCGAGGGCGGACTGCCGAAGGGATGGCACTCTGAAGCGCTCGACTCGGCGGCTGAGTTTCTGAACGGGCTTGCGCTCCAGAACTTCCGTCCCCACGACGCGGACACGAGCCTGCCAGTCATCAAGATTGCCCAGCTCCGATCCGGTAGTCCTGGCGGCAGCGAGCGAGCATCTTCGAGCATCGACCCGCGGTTCATCGTTGCGAACGGAGACATCCTCTTCTCGTGGTCCGGCAGCCTTGAGGTAGTCGTCTGGAGCGGCGGCCGGGGCGCGCTGAACCAGCACCTCTTTAAGGTCACATCGGCCAACTACCCCAAGTGGTTCATCCTCGGCTGGCTCCTGTACCACCTCCCGGCGTTCCGAGAGATCGCTGCCGACAAGGCAACCACGATGGGCCACATCCAGCGGCACCACCTGACGCAGGCAGAGGTCGTGGTGCCCTCATCTGGCGTTCTCGCTACGGCAAGCGCGATTCTTGGACCACTATTCAACAGGCGGCTCACGAACGCGGTCGAGGCCGGCGCGCTTTCGACCCTCCGCGATGTTCTCTTGCCAAAGCTGATGTCCGGCGAGTTGCGGGTGAGGGAGGCGGAACGCCTGATGGGGGCCGTCACATGAGTGTCGAGGAAACCGGCCTAGCTCCCACAGGCGGTGAGTTTCTGGTCTACGTGGCCGACGACGGCCGGGTGCGGGTGCAGGTACGCATCGCTGAGGGCACGGTCTGGCTGACTCAGCGGCTGATGGCAGAACTTTTCGGCAAGGACGTGCGGACGATCAATGAGCACCTCCAAGCCATCTTCGCAGAGGCCGAGCTTGGCCCGGCGGCAACCATCCGGAAATTCCGGATAGTTCAACCCGAGGGGAACCGCACGGTTTCGCGGCTCGTGGACCACTACTCACTGCCCGCGATCCTGGCGGTCGGCTACCGGGTGCGCTCGACCCAGGGCACGCGGTTTCGTCAGTGGGCGACCCGGACACTCGAAGAGTTTCTGCGCAAGGGGTTCGTACTGGACGACGAGCGGCTCAAAGAAGCGCCTGGCGCGGGCTACTTCGATGAGCTGCTCGAACGCATCCGCGACATCCGGGCGTCGGAGCGAAGATTCTATCAGAAGATCACCGACATCTATGCGCAGTGCAGCATCGACTACGACCCGAATGCGGAGATCACTCGGACGTTCTACGCGACGGTACAGAACAAGCTGCACTGGGCTATTCACGGACGTACGGCGGCGGAAATCATTCGGGAGCGAGCGGACGCGGCCAAGCCTCACATGGGCCTGACGACCTGGAAGAACGCACCCGAAGGTCCGATTCGTCGCTCCGACGTGACAGTGGCAAAGAACTATCTAAGCGAGGAGGAACTGCGGGAGCTGAACCGTGTCGTCACGATGTACCTCGACTACGCGGAGGACCAGGCCCGGCGCCGGCACACGATGACGATGGCGGACTGGGTCGCCCGTCTGGACAGCTTCCTCGCGTTCAACGAGCGCAACATCCTGACGCATGCCGGTGCCATCAGCCATGAGCTGGCGCAGGCCCACGCGGAAGCACAGTTCGAGCGCTTTGACTCCGAGCGCAGGCTCTTGGAGGCGGCACAGCCGACATCCGACTTCGACCGCGCCGTGGACGAAACGAGGCGATTGGGCGAGGCACGGACGGCCAAGCCGAAACCGCCGAAAGGCCCCAAGAAGGGCGGCAAGAAATGACGGGACGCTTCTGCGAATCGGTCGTGGAGGCCGCCGCCCTCGACTGGTTCGCCGGGCTGGGATGGCCGGCGCTGCACGGTCCCGACATCGCTCCAGGCGAGCCGGGAGCTGAGCGCGAGTCGCTCGATGAGACGATTCTGCCTCGGCGCCTTCGAACCGCTATTGATCTTCTCAACCCGGATGCACCAGACGCCGCTCGTGAAGAGGCTTTTCGCAAGGCTCGACAGGCGAGCGCGCCGTCGGTGATTCTGGCGAACCGGGCGTGCCACAAGCTCCTGGTCGAGGGCGTGACGGTCGAGGTGCTGGGCGACGACGGCGCCGTCCGCGGCGAGCAGGTCAAGCTCATCGACTTCGACGAGCCGAGCCGGAACGACTTCGTGGTGGTGAACCAGTTCGGCGTCGTGCAGGGGAACAAGAGCCGGCGGCCGGATATCGTGGTCTTCGTCAACGGTCTGCCGCTCGCGGTCATCGAGCTGAAGAACGCGGCCGACGAGGACGCCACCATCTGGAAGGCGTTCCATCAGCTCGAAACCTACCGAGAGCAGATACCCAGCCTCTTCCACTGGAACGAGGTGCTGGTCATCTCCGATGGGACCAAGGCAAGGCTCGGTTCTTTGAGCGCGGGGAAGGAGCGCTTTCTTCCGTGGCGCGCGATCGACAGTGAGCTAGCCCTAGTTTCGCATGAGAGGCGAGGCGTCAGGCGTTGGGCCGCATGCGAGGGGGCTTTTCGCCGTCAGGGTGGGTAGCTGAAAAAGCGGAAGTCCACTGCTCAATTCCGAAAACGGCAGCCGCCTTCTGCGCGTCCGCGTGGAGGTGCGCGGGCAGGAGAATCTCGCGGGCGCGACCGCGGCCATCGGGCCGGACACGCAGGCGGGTGAGCCGGATTCCCTTCGCCGCTCGGCAGAAACGAAGTCAACGGGCGAAAAGCGGTAAAAGGCACTCTCACCCGCCTGAAAGTGCCCTGTACGGGGTTTTCAGCCCTCTCACGGAAAAGGGCCCGATCTGGGGTCAAGTAGGGGTCAACTGGGGGTCAAGTAGGGGTCAACTGGGGGTCAAGTAGGGGTCAACTGGGGGTCAAGTAGGGGTCAAGAGGGGGGGGTAAAGGCCACTTTTTTCTCCAAACTTCGCAGGGACATTACGCCACGAATCGAGCCCTCCCACCGGCGGCCGAAGGGGTCGCCGGGCAGGGTGTGGGGCTCGATCCGGGGGCGGTCCGGTCGCCAAGGTGCGTGACCGGGGGTCAACCTCAGGCTCGGTGGCGCCGGCCGCGTCCTTGCCGGTCGCCGCGTCCGCGCCCATCACCGGCGGCCCCCGTGAGGCGGTGGGCTTGGACCTGCCCGGGGGCGACCACGGCCAGCCAGC
>JAJYLH010000006.1 GCA_021787845.1 Myxococcales bacterium
GCTGTGCCGAGCCCTCACGGCCCTTCGAGGGCCGGGCACGAGGGCGGTGGCAACGAGCGAGGTCCGTGGGCCCGGCCGCCTCAGGGCGAGCGGGAACGACAACCTGAGATGTCTGGATACCCAGCTTGTCGATTGCTTCGTCGCGCATGGCGATCCACGCGCGCAAAAGCTCCGGCTGAAACGCCAGCGCGGAGCCGAGCGCAATCTCGCGTACGCCCAAGTCCGGAAGGATGCCTTCGAGAACTGCACTGCGAGCTCAGCGGGGGAGGCCGGCCGAATAGGCGCAAATATAAGAGAAGAACGCGGGCCCACCCCATGCGAGCAGAGCGATGGCCGCCACCACGAAAAGAGGGGCGAGCGGCTTCGGCAGTTCGATTTCCGGGTCGACGCGGGGCGTCGGTTCCGGCGCCGCGGGCGTCGTGCTGTTCGCAAGCAGCGCATCTCGGATGGCAAGCTCGAACAGACGAATGAAGGTCGCCGCGATCGTTGCGCCAAGCTGCGTCAGCGTGCAGATCACACCGACCTCCAGGGCGATTCCCGGACGCAGACCCGGTGGCGGATGCGTCACGCTCCAGGCGGCAAACGGCCAGAATACCAGCCCAACCCAAAATGCGACCAACGCCATCCGGCGCAGCCGTGCCGACCACCGGTATGAGGGCCGCCGGATCACCGGCCCCTGCTCGGCCGCCTCGGCGGAGGCTTTTTCTGACTCCACGGGCCGACTCTACGTCTGGCCAGCCAAAGTGTCGCGCAGAGCGCCGGATCGCTGAATTGCACAATCGGCTGGGCGATTCGGCCGCCCCGGGGCGGTGTCGAGCTCAACGCATCCGGCGGCTCAGGGCGCCAGCCAGCGGCCGGGGTCGAGCGCTTCGGTGCCCGAACGAATGGCGAAGTAGAGGTCCGGCCCTTGGAGCGAGCCGGTGTCGCCCACCGTGCCGATGATGTCGCCCGCCTGCACCCGGTCTCCCTGCCCGACGTTCAGCGTCGCGAGGTGCCCGTAGAGCGTGTAGTAGCCCTCGCCATGGTCGAGCACGATCAGGTTTCCATAGCCGCGAAACCACCCCGCATACCCGACGATGGCCGCATACGGCGCATGCACCGGCGCGCCCATCGCCGCGCGGATGTCCACTCCCTTCTGATCGAGCACCGTCCCGAACTTCGGGTCGACGTGGCGCCCAAAAGGAACCACAATCGCGCCCGTCACCGGCATCGGCAGCGTTCCCTCTTCCGCGCCGAAGCCGCCCAGGCCCTCCGGCGTCGGCGGCAACTGCGCAATCGCCTCCAACAGACGCCGCTGGGCTCGCTTCAAGCCGGCGACGACCCGCTCGTACGACCGCCGCCGCGCGAGCACCGCCTTGAGGACCCCCTGCTCGATTCCCCGCCGCCGCCGCGCCTCCGCCGCCCGGGCGAGCGCGACCTGCTCCGCCTGCTCGTCATCCGCCTGCGCGCGCGCAACCCGCTCGCGCGCCGCCTGCGCGCCCGCCTGCGCCGTCGCCAGCGCTTTCGCCAGCTCGAGGTCCTTCCCGAGAATCCGGTCGAGCATCCGCCGCCGCCACAGGTAGTCGCCGATCGTCGGCGCCGACAGCAGCGCCCGCAGGTACCCGGTCTCGCGCAACCGATACCGCAGGAGCAACCGGGGCCCGAGCCGCGCCGCGAGCCTCTGGCGGCGTTCGAGGATGTCCGCTTCCTCCGCCCGCGCCCGTTCCAGCGCCGCCCGCGCGAACGCCGCCTCCCGAGCCGCCGTCGCCGCGTCGGTCGCCGCCTCCTCGGCCCGCCGGTCGAGCTCGTCGAGGGTCGCCAGCGCCGTCGCTTGCCGATCGTCCACCTGCCGCAGGAACAGCTCGATCTTCCCGCGCTCGTCTTCGACCTGGCGCAGTCGCTCCGCCGGCGCCGCTTGATCCGCTCGGGCCGCCGGGGGCACCGACGCCACGAGGAGCAGCAGCGCCACCGGACGCAGCGAGCGCCATCGATGGGCCGCGGCGGCTCCCTCCCCGGGCCGGGCAGAGGTCGCATGCCATCCGCGGTTCACGCGGCCTTCCTCATGAAACCCTGGACCGACAACGCGCTGGCAAGGGCCCCGAGAGCGGCGCCGCCGGCCACCAAGACGAGGAGCCAGCCCGGCCCCAACGGCGCGACGGCGATGTCGCGCGCGAACCCGACGAGCGACAGCGCTTCCGGGACCACGAAGCGCTCCAACAGCGCGACGAGCACCGCCGCGAGGACGCCGCCGGCGAGGCCCTGGAACACCCCTTCGAGGACGAACGGCGCCGCGATGAAGCGATCGGTCGCGCCGACCAGGCGGAGGATTTCGATCTCGTCGCGCCGGGCGACGAGCGACAGCCGGGCGACGGCGCCGATGAAGAAGAGAGCAATCAACAGCGCCGCGCCGAACAGCGCCTCTCCTGTGGCCTTCGTCGCCTCGAGCGCCGCCTCGACCGCGGCGATGAACGACTCGCCGTCGTCCACGTCGCTCGCGAAGGGCAGCTTTCGCAGGCGCGTCGCCGCGCGATGGACCGCCGCCAGGCCCTCGTGGGCGATCGTCGCCGGCGAGAGCCGGACCTCGATGCTCGACGGCAGCGGGTTGGTCGCGAGGTCATCGAGAGCCCTCCCGGTCGACCCGAGGTCCGCCTTGAGCCGGGTGAGTGCGACGTCGGGCGGCACCAGCACCGCCGCGGCGCCCGGCCCCGCCATCCGCGCGGCCTCTTGCGCGAGCGCCGCCGTCGCCTTCACCTCGGGTCGGACGAAGACCGTGATCCGCGCCTTCGCCGCCGTCGCCTCCAACATCGACTCGACCGCCCGCGCCGCCACCCACGTCACCGAGGCGAGAAAGAGCGCCACCGCCATCGTCAGCGCCGCCACCGCCGAGCCGTAGGGGCTCGCACCGAGCGCCCGCGCCGCCTGGCCCAGATGGTAGCGAAACGCAGCCATCGTCAGCGCTCCAGCACACCGTCGGCGCTCAGGCGGCCCCGGTCGAGAATCAACACGCGCTGGGCGAACTGCTCCAGCACCCGCCGGTCGTGCGTCGCCACCACCACCGTCGTGCCCCGCGCGTGGACCTGGGTGAGCAGGTCGAGGATTTCGTCCGCCCGCTCCTGGTCGAGGTTCCCGGTCGGCTCGTCGGCCAAGAGAATCGCCGGGTCGCCCGCGAGCGCGCGCGCGATGGCGACCCGCTGCTGCTCGCCGCCGGAGAGCCTGAGAGGCAGCGCTTCCGCCTTCCCCGCGAGCCCGACGTAGCGCAGAAGCGCTCCCACCTTGCGCGCCACGACGGCCGCCTCGGTCCCCAGCACCGCGAGCGGCAGCGCCACGTTGTCGAAGACGGTGCGGGTCGGCAGGAGCTTGAAGTCCTGGAAGACGACCCCGACCCGCCGCCTGAGCTGCGCGAGATCCCGCCGCTTCAAGCGCGCCACGTTCTGCCCGGCGACCAGCACCTGTCCCGCCGTCGCGAGGAGTTGCCCGAAGACCAGCCGCAAGAGCGTCGTCTTCCCGGCGCCCGAGGGCCCGGTGAGGAAGACCAGCTCGCCCTTGTCGATGCGCGCCGACACGTCGGTCAAGACCGGCGGGTCGCCCGGATAGGACACCGACACGTGGAAGAGCTGAATCATCCGGGTGGCGCCGGCCTCATCGCTCGAAAGGATGCGCCACGAGGTGCGCGAGAATCAGCTCGTCGATTCGCTGCACGCTACCGGCGCCGGCGACCGGCGGGGCAGTCGGGGTGCGGTAAGGGTTCTGAGAAGCGTATGGCGCGACCGGCACGACCGGCGCCGCCTTCATCCCGTCGCCGCCGATCAGCAGATCCGCCGCCTGCTGTCCGCCCGCGAGATGGCCCGGCTGGTAGACGTCCCCGCCGGTCCAGCGAGCGATTTCCGCGTCGCGCTGGCCAGAGGCGAGGCTCTTGAGCATCCCCTTGTGCTGCTCTTCCATCCGGGAACGGATGGCGGCAGCGAGGTCGCCCGGCGGCAGCACTGCCGCCAGGTTCGTGTAGGTGCTGCGCGCCGACGCGAGGATGTTCCCGCCGAGAAAGAGGTGGGTCGTCACCTCCGCCCGCGGCAGCCCCGAATCCTCCGTTTGCACGTGGAAGAGACGACCCTGGTGCTTGAGGTTGTGGTTGAACCCGACCTGGCGCTGGCTCGGACCGCGCGCATCGCCCATCGCCCGCCGAGGCTAGCCCAAGCGTGTGCGCCCGCTCAAGGGCAGGCTCGTTGCGTTCGACGCGGGAATCGTTCCCGCCCGCTCCTTGCCCGGGCGCCGAGGAAGAGAGAGCGGCGCATCTGAGCGGCACCACTCCAGCTTACCGACTGCCGACACGCATCGGGCGTCGCGAGGTCTCTTCCGAAGACCTCGTTCCGGGGCTAACTCCTATCCAAGACAGACTCCGTGGGCAGGCAGAGAACCGCTCATCCCGAGACGTCATGAGCCGATGGCTCAGCATGTGCGATGAAAAAGGACGGTGGTTCCAGGCCGCCAGCCTGGCGTCGGGCCAGCGGCTCGATACCACCTTCTTCATGGCAGCGCAGTCGAAGACGAGCGGTTCTTCGCGGCGGCGCACATCCCTCGACTGCGGGATGAGCGGAAATCGCCGATGCGACATGTCTTGGACAGCGGTGTCGGAGGCTGAAAGAAATACGGCGAGCTCGCGAGTTATCCACCTGCGATGCCGCGAAGGGCTTGTTCTTGGCGCGTTGCGGCAACCGCTGTGGACAACAGGGCGTCGTTGTCACCCGATGGCTGTGTTTCCCGAATCGCTCGCTCGTGCACGAGCCCGGTGCGCGGACCCGGTGGCCATGCGTTTGCCATCGAAACGCCATCGACCCCGGTGGCCCTCCCACAGGTTGCCCACAGGTCGTCAACGGCCGCTCCCCTGTTCGACCGCCGACGATCCCCCGATCGGCGCGGTGGGAAATCGGACGAACGACCCGCGCGGTCGAGGCTGTCCCGGAATCGCCCCGGAGCGGGACGCGATTTCGGCTCCGGCTTCGGTCGCGCCGGGACCGGTGGCGCGCGGCATTCGCGCCGCATCCTCGCCGCGGGCCGTGCTTCGCCGGGCGACGATGCCGAAGTCTCGCGTTGACCGGACGCGCGGACGCGGGCCAGACTCGCGCCCCCATGCGGCGCGCCCTCGGGACGGGACTGATTCTGCTGCTCGGGATGCCGCCGGCGGCGGCCGCGGCGGGTCTGTCCGCGACGCAGATCCTCGATCAGGCGCGGAAGGAGAGCGCGCTGGGGCTCGTCGGCGCTCGGGCCACGGTAACGCTCCTGGTGGACGACGGGCACGGCACCCGGAGGGAGCGGAAGCTCACCGTCTCGGCGATAGCGCTGCCGGGGGGCGAAGTGCGCCGGCTGGTCCGGTTCGACGAGCCGGCGAGCGTTCGCGGCGTCGCGCTCCTCATCGTCGAGAAGCCCGGCGAGAGCGCCGAACGGCTCCTCTACCTGCCCGCGCAACGGCGCGTTCGCCGGGTCAGCGCCTCCGCCGGCGGCAGCCGCTTCATGCAGACCGATTTCTCCTACGCCGACCTGGACCTCGCTGGCGGCGCGGGCGACCAGAGCACGCGGCTCGCCGACCGAACCCTCGACGGCAACCCCTGCTACGTCGTCGCCACCAAGCCCGCGCACTCGCCCTACGGCGGCATCGAAACCTGGGTCGACCAGCGCACCGGGGTCACCCTCGAGGTGATCTTTCGCGACCCCTCCGGCAAGCCGGTGAAGGAGCTCGACGTCGAGAAGGTGCAGCAGATCGGCGGCCGCTGGACCGCGGTGCAGTCGGTGATGCGCACGCTCGCGACCGGCTCGAAGACCACGCTCGAGGTGGAATCGCTCGACACCCACGCCGCGCTCTCGCCGGACGACTTCACTTCCGCTGCTTTAGAGCGCTCTTGAGACCCGTCGCGCTCGCCGTCGCCGGCCTCCTCCTTTGCGCGCTGCCCGCGCGGGCGGTGGTGTTCGTGTCGGGCCCAACCACCGAGGCGCCCGCCCCCCACGACTGGACGACGCCGGAGGTCGGGTTCGACCTCTCGGTGCGCGCCGCGATGGACACCGCGTTCGATCAGCCGGGCGAGAACGTCGTGTCGCTCCTGAATCGGGCGCACCTTCACGTCCAGACCTCGAAAGGCTCGCTCCACCTCCGCTTGGGCCTGCGGCTCCGATGGTTTGCGACAGCGCAGTCGCTCTCCTTGGCGAAGCGTTGGAGCGAAGTCGAGCCGACCCCGGGCGAGAGCTGGGTCGCCTTCCCGGCGTTCGGCGTCGACTGGACGGCAGGGCTCCTGGACATCTCGTGGGGCGAGAACCCGGTGTTCGCGCCGGCGGACGTGCTCACCCCGGTCGACCTGCGCGACGGACCCGCCGCCGGGCGTGACGCGCGGCTCGTCATCCCGGCGGTGCGCGCACAGAGCCGTATCGGCCTCCTCCACTGGGACGCGGCCTTCCTGCCGGTCTTCGTCCCCTCGAAGCTGCCGCTCTTCGGCAACGACTGGGGCCCGTTCGTTCCGGGGAGGGCGACGGCGCTGCCGGACCTTTCGAAGTGGGTCGACCCAACCACGCTCGCCTATTTCGATTCCGAGCCCTACGTCACCCGGTCGCCGCAGCTCGATCTGACCGCCCCCCAGGGGGGAGTGCGCCTGACCCTGCGCCCGCTGGGCCCGGCCGAGCTGTCGGTCACCTGGGCCGAGGTGTTCGACCGCCAGCCGCGCACCACGTTCTCGCCCGCGTTCGAAAGCTTCACGAGGGCGCTCTCGGGCAACGACCAGCTCGGAATGCTCGACGCCCTCCTGCGGATTCAGGAAGACGAGAGCCAGGGCATCGCGCCGCTGTCGGCCGAGTACGTGCGCACGCGGGTGTTCGCGCTCGACGGGGCGGTGTCCTCGGGGAAGCTGCGCTTCACCCTCGACGCCGGCTACTCGCCGACCCGCGTCTTCCCGACCACCGACCTGCACACGGTCCTCCATCCGCTCGCGTCGGGCGCGCTCGGGCTCGAGTACCAAGGCCCGCCGATCCTGGCGGCGGGAATCGCGACCGACGCGGTCTTCGACGTCGGCGCGAACGAGAAGCTCCTCTACCTCGACGCCCCTGACGTAAAGCCGGAGCGCCGCACCGTGGTGCTACCGCTCCTGTACCTCGTGGGGACGGAGAAGCTCTTCGACGACCGCCTCGCGCTGACCTTGACCGCGCTGGCTTCGTCCCGGGGCGACTGGCTCGCGATGCCGCAGGCGTCCTGGGCGTTCACCGACCAGCAGACCGTCCAGGCGGGCGCGCTCCTTCTCGACGGCCCCACCGGCGGCATCGGCTGGATGTACCACCACAACGACGAGGCGTTCGTCACCTACCGCCTCGCGCTCTAGGGTTTGCCCATGCGTCACCCGCTCCCCTCGACAGCGCTCCTGCGAGGCATCCCGGCCTTCACCGGCTTTCCCCTCGAGGGGCGGCGCTTTCTCGCCGGCCTCGCCTTGCACAACGAGAAGGGCTGGTTCGACGCGCATCGGGAGGAGTACGAAGAGCACGTCCTCCAGCCGATGCGGGCGTTCGTGGTGGAGGCCGGCGCGCGTCTCAAGCCGAAGGTGCCGCGCCTTTGCGCCGACCCGCGGGTGGGCGGGTCGCTCTTTCGCATCGCCCGCGACATCCGGTTCTCGGCGGACAAGCGCCCCTACAAGACCTGGGCGGCGGCGCGGCTGTGGGACGGGAGCGGTCCTGGAAAGGACGTCGCCGCGGGCTTCTACATCCAGGTCGAGCCCGAGGAGGTCTGGGTGGGCGGCGGCCTCTACCGGTTCGAGGACGATCAACTGGAGCGGTTTCGCAGAGCGCTATCGGATCCGAGGGCCTTGAGAGCGTTGAAGGCGCTCCTCGGGCGCCTGTCGGACCTCGAGATCGGCGGCGAGGAGCTCAAGCGCCTTCCCCGCGGGTTCGCGCTGGGCCATCCGGCAGGCGACCTCGCCAAGCACAAGGGGCTCTACGCGGGCGCCGGGCTGCCGGCGAAAACGACCCGGTCGGCTCGGGTCCTCGACGAGGCGGTGAAGGTCTTCGAGAAGCTCGTGCCCCTCGCGGCCTGGCTGACGAAAGAGGTGGTGGTCGGCGTCTAGCGGGCGAACGCTGTAACATTCGGCCCGATGCGCGTTCGTCCCCCTTCGCGAAAGCTCGTTTTCGTCACGGCTTTCGTCCTCGGCGCCGCGAGCACGGCGGCCGTTTCCGCTTTCGCCCAGAGCACCGGCGCGGTCTATCCGCCGCTCAAGATCTTCGCGAAGGTGCTCGCGTACGTCGAGAACGATTACGTCGAGCCGGTCGACGAATCGAAGCTCGTCTACAGCGCCATCAAGGGCATGCTGGCGCCGCTCGACCCGCACACGGTGTTCCTCCCGCCCAACGAATACCAGGCGATGAAGGACGACACCTCGGGCGAGTTCGGCGGGCTCGGCCTGGAAATCGCCGAGAAGGCCGGGCACATCTTCGTGCTCTCGCCCGTCGACGACACCCCCGCGTCGCGGGCCGGCATCCGTCCGGGCGACGAGATCGTCGCGGTCGACGGCAAGCTGGTGCAGGGCGAGAGCGCTGCCGAGGTGTCCGCCCGGCTCAAGGGCCCGCCCGGGACCCAGGTCACCCTGACCCTGATGCGCCGGGGCTTTTCCGCGCCGCGCGACTTCCCCCTCGTTCGGGCGCAGGTCCGGCTGGTTTCGGTGAGCGGCCGGCTCGTCGGCGGCGTGGCGGTGGTGCGCATCAAGAGCTTCCAGGACGGAACGGCCGACGACCTGGGGCACCTCCTCGAGGATCTGCACGCCAAGCGGCAGCGCTTCCGGGGGCTGGTCCTCGACCTGCGCAACAATCCGGGGGGGCTCCTGGAGGAGGGCGTCAAGGTCGCCGACCGGTTCCTCGCGACGGGCGTCATCGTCACCACCAAGGGCCGCGGCGGGCGAAACCCGGAGGTCGAATACGCGCACGTTGAGGGAACCGAGCCCGACTACCCGCTGGTGGTGCTCATCAACGGCGGCACCGCGAGCGCGAGCGAGGTCGTCGCCGGCGCCCTCCACGACCACCATCGCGCGACGCTCTTCGGCAGCACCTCGTTCGGCAAGGGCTCGGTCCAGCTCGTCATCGACTTGGACGACGGCAGCGGGCTCAAGCTCACCACCGCGCGCTACTACACCCCGAGCGGCCGCTCGATCCAGGACAACGGCATCGCTCCCGACGTCCGGGTGCAGGGAAGCGGCAGCGCTCCCGTCATGCGGGAGAAGGACCTGACCGGCGCGATGCCGAACGACGCGCCGGGGAAGGCCGCGCGGCCGGTGGCGCTCCGAGCGGTGCTGCCCCGGCTGGAGAACGCCAAGGGCGACCGGCCGCTTCTCGCGGCGCTGGCGGCGATGCGCGAGTGGGGACGCTTCCAGGCGAAGCTCGCCCGGGCGCGCGCGCTCGAGGCCGACCCGACGGGCGTCCGGCGTGCGGCGAGCGCCGCGGGGGCATCCTCCGGGGCCGCCTCGGTCCCCTGATCCGTCGGTGGTCGGGCGCGCGAGAGAAGCGAACGGGCGGCCGGTGGGTCAGGCGATCTCCCTAGCGATTCGCTGCTATTGTGGCACCTCGATGTCCGCTCCCCGTTCGCGGCTCGCCGTCGTTCTCGTCGGGCTATCGCTGGCCGCCTCGCCCGCCCTGGGCAGACCGAAAGTGCTGCCGGTCGCCGTGTCGTTGAACCGGGACGCGCAGGCCGCGACCGCCGAGGTGGCGTACATCCTCGAGTCGGCGGTGCGCCGCAGCCCGTGGCAGGAGTTCGTCGATCCGGTGATGCGGTTCGATCCGGACGGCGTCCAGCAGCGGCAGATCCAGAAGCAGAAGGCCGACGCCTCGATGGCGTACGGCAAGCAGAGCTACGAGAACCTGATGAACGGCCTCGGCCTGGAGAGCTTCGAGCGCGCGATCAGGACCTATGGGAACACCGCGCTGTGGGAGGACTTCGACGGCCTGGTCCAGGCCGAGGTCATGAGCATCCTCGTCCAGTGGGCCGACGACCCCGGCACGACGAAGAAACGCATCGCCCAGCTCCTCGCCATCGCGCCGCAGGTCCGGTTTCCCCCCGACCTGACCTCGCCCGACCTCGCCACGGAGGTCGCCCGGGCCCATCGCGCCATCGCCAACGAGACCCGCTTCGGCCTCGACGTCTCCACTTCTCCCGTCGGCGCGCGCGTCTACGTCGACGGCGTCTACCGCGGCACCACCCCGACCACCGTCCGCGGCCTGCCGCCGGCCGCCCACTACGTCTCGCTCGTCGCCCCGGGCTACCAGGTCTGGCAGCGGCAGGTCGACACCCAAGCCGGCGCGACCATCACCGTCACCCTCCACCGGGTCCCGCGCGCCAAGCCGTACCTCACCTTTCTCGGCCGCATCACCCGCGAGTTCGGGACCAACGCCGAAGTGACCTCGGGACAGGTCCTCGCCCGCGCCGCTGGCGCGGACCAGCTCTTCGTCGCCGGCGTGCGCCGGGACGCCGGCCAGCTCACCGTGACCATCCACCGCATCGCCGCCCGTGACGGGCACGTGCTCGCGAACGGCCAGGTGGTGGTGCGCGCGGACGACCCGGCTTTCGCCCACGCCATCGACGCGTTGGCGGTGCGGCTCTTGGCGACCGACCGGCCGCGGGGACCGAACGGCGAGCCGATGCCCCTGCAGACGAACCTGGACCTGACGCTGCACAAGTGGACCGACTTCACGCCGGGCGAGGTGCGCGCGGTGGTCGGGATCGGCGCCGCGGCGATCTTCGTCGCCGGCGCGGTCACCGGGCTCGTCGCCTACTCGGAGGACCAGGACCTGCGCAAGACCCCGCAGACGGACCCGACGGTGAACCGGCGCATCTCCAGCACCTTCGACACCGCGCTCACCGCCGACATCCTGATGGGGGTGGGCCTCGTCACCGGGTGCGTCTGGGGCTGGCTGCAGTACGGCGCCCGGTACGACCAGGCGACGGACATCGCCTCTCCGCCGGTGCTCGACACGACGCCCGAGAAGCACGACAACGAGAGCGATCCCTTCGCCGGTCAGATCAGCTCGAAGCCGAGCTGGGGCCTCTATTGGCTGCCGGGCCCCGGCGGCGGTTCCGTCGGGCTTTCGGGGGACTTCTGATGCGGTCGGCCGCGCTGATGGTCGGGCTGGGCCTTTTCGCCGCCGGCTGCTCGGTGGTGCTCGACACGAGCAAGACGGGGCTTCCCTGCGACCAGAACGGCAACTGCCTCGCGGGCTACGTCTGCGACGCGGCGACCAACACCTGCCAGCCGGCGAAGACCGGGCCCTGCCAGCCGGCCTGCGGACCGGGCGCGAAGTGCGAGCAGGAGAAGTGCGTCGCGAGCTGCGACGCGGACCCCTCGGTCGAAAAGAGCGGCAAGTGGCCCTGCGCGGCCGGCCAGTTCTGCTCGAACGGCCAGTGCGTGGCGCAGCAGAACACCGGCAAGCTGGGCGACGCCTGCAGCCAGGACAGCGACTGCACCGGCGACGCCCTGGCGTTCTGCCTGAGGCCGGTCGGCGGCGGCTCCAGCATGTGCACCAAGGTCTGCGCGAACGACTCGGACTGCCAGGTCGAAAGCGCCGCCGGCGGCGGCGACGCGCCCAAGTGCACCGCGTATCCGGATGGGAACGGCCAGACCCTCACCGTCTGCGCGCCAGCGACGTTCGTCCCCTGCCATCAGGAGAGCGACTGCGCTCAAGCTGGGCTTTCCTGCGGCTTGTACGTCGTGGACAAGCCGGTGAACCAGGCGGACACCCTCCTCGCCTGCCGGGAGCGGATGAACGGCGGGAAGTCGATCGGCGACAAGACCTGCTCGCCCGCCGCGCCCTGTCAGAACGGGCTCTGCGAGCAGATCGACAACGTCCACGACTGGGAGTGCCTGACGCCGTGCCAAGCGGACGCCGACTGCCAGAAGACGATGCCCGCTTCTCCGCAGCCCACCTGTACCTCGATAGCGGTGGTGGACCCCGCGAGCTCCTCGACGCCGGTCCTGCGCGCGCCGGTCTGCATCCCGGGCGAGAGCCATGTCGGCGGAACCTGTACCGGCTCCACGCCCTCCTGCGCCGCCGACGCGCCCAACTGCGTGGCGAAGACGGGCGGCACCGACGTCTGCGCCCCGCTGTGCGCGGCGGGAGCGCAGCCGTGCCCCCAGAGCCTGAGCTGCCAGGGGCAGTACTGCGAGTGACTTCGGGCTTGTGACCCGTCGCCAGCGACGCACTTCATGACCCGCTCATCCCGAGCCCCTTCGGCAAGCCCAGGATGGACTTCGTCGAAGGGCGAGCGGCCTAGGGCGTTCCCGCCCATCCTTCGACTGCGCTCTTCGATGAGCGGGAACGAGAAGACGCCCGGCCACGTTCAGGTCATTTGTTTCCAGCACCTCGATGGTGCAGACTTCCGGCGGGTCATGCTAGGCCGCACGGCTCCCGGATTGCGGCAGCGCTGCCGATGGGCTTCGCGGAAGACGCGCAGGCCCACTAGCTCGCGGCCGACTTGTAGATGGCGTCGGCGATGCGGTAGGCGCTGCCTTCGAGCTTGACGAGCGCGTCCTGGATGGCGCCGACGTCGTCCTGCTCCATCGCCGCCTTCAGCGCCTCGAGGTCGGCGCGGATTTCGTCCATCTCGCGTTTGGGCAGGATGGTGCCGTACTCCTCGAGCGCCTTTTCCGTCGTATAGATGAGGCCGTCGGCATTGTTGCGCAGGTCGGCGACCTCCTTTTTCTTCTTGTCGTCCTGCTTGTGCTGCTCGGCGTCCTGGACCATCCGGGAGATTTCGTCCTCGGTGAGGCCGGAGCTGGCGGTGACGCGGATGGTCTGCTGCTTGCCGGTGCCCAGGTCCTTGGCGCTGACGTGGGCGATGCCGTTGGCGTCGATGTCGAAGGTCACCTCGATCTGGGGGACCCCCCGGGGGGCAGGAGGGATGCCGACCAGCTCGAAGCGGGCGAGGGTCTTGTTGTCGCCCGCCATCTCCCGTTCGCCCTGGAGGACATGGACGTTGACGATGGGTTGGTTGTCGACGGCGGTGGAGAAGACCTGGCCCTTCTTCGCGGGGATGGTGGTGTTCTTCGGGATGATCCGGGTGAAGACGCCGCCGGCGGTCTCGACGCCGAGCGAGAGCGGGGTCACGTCCAGGAGTAGGACGTCGCGGACCTCGCCCTTGAGCACCGCGCCCTGAATCGCCGCCCCGACCGCCACCACCTCGTCCGGATTGACCCCCTTGTCCGGGTCCTTGCCGAAGAACTGCCGGACCACGTCCTGCACCCGCGGCATCCGGGTCATTCCCCCGACCAGGATCACCCGGTCGATGGTCTGGGCGGAGACGCCGGCGTCCTTCAAGGCGATGCGGCAGGGGGCGATGGTCTTCTGCACCAGGTCCTCGACCAGGCTCTCCAGCTCCGGCCGGCTCAAGGTCTCGGTCAGGTGCTTGGGGCCCGTCTGGTCCGCGCAGATGAAGGGCAGGTTCACCTCGGTCTCGGGCGCGCTCGAAAGCTCGTGCTTCGCCCGCTCCGCCGCTTCCTTCAGCCGCTGCAGCGCCATCCGGTCGCGCCTGAGGTCGATGCCGGTGTCCGCCTGGAACCGGTCGGCGAGATGGTCGATCAGCCGTTGGTCGAAGTCCTCGCCCCCCAGGAAGGTGTCGCCGTTGGTCGCCTTGACCTCGAAGACGCCCTGGTTCAGCTCGAGGATGGAGATGTCGAAGGTGCCGCCGCCGAGGTCGTAGACGGCGATCTTTTCCGCTTTCGTGGAGCCGTGCTGCTCCTGCTTGTCGAAACCGTAAGCGAGGGCCGCGGCGGTCGGCTCGTTGATGATGCGCAGCACGTTCAGGCCCGCGATGCGCCCGGCGTCCTTGGTCGCCTGCCGCTGCGAGTCGTCGAAGTAGGCGGGCACCGTCACCACCGCGTCCTGGACCGGCTCCCCCAGGTAGTCCTCCGCGGTCTGCTTCATCTTCATCAGCACCATCGCGCTGATTTCCGCCGGCGCGAGCTTCTTGCCGCGCAGGTCGACCCAGGCGTCGCCGTTGTCCGCCGCGACGATGCGGTACGCGCTCGCCGCGACCGACTTCTTCACCTCCTCGGTTTCGAACTTGCGCCCGATCAGCCGCTTGACGGCGTACACCGTCGCTTCCGGATTGGTGATGGCCTGCCGCTTCGCGATCTGGCCGACCAGCCGCTCGCCGGCCTCGGTGAAGCCGACCATCGACGGTGTCGTCCGGCTTCCCTCGCTGTTGGGAACGACCACCGGCTCCCCGCCCTCCAGCACGCAGACGCAGGAGTTGGTCGTGCCCAGATCGATGCCGATTACTTTCGCCATCGTGTTCCCCACCAGGCCCGAGCCGCATCTACGCCAGCGCCGTCGACCCGCCGCCCTGGCGTCCATCAACCGTCAGGAGGCCATCGATAGCACAAACGGGACCGGCCTGACGGCATGCCTCAGGGAACGGGCGCAGGTCTAGACCTCTTCCGAGGAAGGCGCCGGAAAAGGCTCCGCCGGAAAAGGCGCGCTCGCCGGCGGCCGTTTCGCGACCGCCACCGCCGCCGGCCGCAAGAGCCGGCCGTTGAGCGTGTACCCCTTGACCAGCTCCTGCGCGACGTGGCCCGGCGGGACCTCTTCGGTCGCCAGTTCCATCAGCGCCTCGTGCCGGGCCGGGTCGAACGGCTCACCGAGCGACAAAAAGCTCTCGACCCCGAACCGGCCGAGCACGTCGCCAAGCTGCTTCAGGACGAGCTGCACGCCCTGCCGGAGCGCTCCTGTCTCCCCCGGCGCCGCCAGCGCCCGCTCCAGGTTGTCGGCCACCGGCAGCAGATCCTTCAGGAGCCGCTCGTTGGCGTAACGGACGGTCTCCTCCCGTTCGCGGCCGGCGCGCTTCTTGTAGTTGTCGAAGTCCGCCGCCACCCGGAGGTAGCGCTCGTGGGTTTCCAGCAAACGCTCCTGGGTCTGCGCCGCCCGGGAGGTCGACTCGTCGAGGAGCGCCTGCAGCTTCTCCAGGTCGCGCGCGAGACCCTGCTCGCTCTCGCCCCGCTCCTCTGCTTCGTCGCCCGAGACGCCTTGCGGCTCGGGTCGTTCGTTCTCGCCTTCCGTGGGGGAAGAAGCGCTCTCGGCCTCGGCCGCCGCCGGGACTTCCTCGCTCACGAGCTCCGGGGAATCGTCGTTCGCCATGCGGGTCGTTTCCTTCTCTAACCCTCGTCGAGGGTGCGCGACAGAACCTGGGCGGTATATTCTACGATAGGAATGACGCGGGCGTAGGCCATCCGGGAGGGGCCGACCACCCCGATGGCGCCGAGCGGGTCGGAGGCGCGGCCGAAAGGGGTGGCGACGACCGAGAGCCCCTGCGCGCCGGCGAAGCCCGCCTCCTCGCCGATGAAGAGGGTCAGCTCGCCCGCTTCCACCGCCTGGTCCAAGAGCTTCGCCAGCCGCTCCTTCTCCTCCAGCGCCCGGAAGAAGCCCTTGAGCTTGCCGACGTCGTCGGCCGCCGTCGCCTGGTCGATCAGCGATGACTCGCCTTCGACGACGAGCGCCGGCGCTTCCGGCTCCACCTCGGCGACCGCCCGTTGCCCGAGCGAGAGCGCGCGACCGCTCGCCTCGTCGAGCCGCGCCCGCTCGCCCGACAGCTCCCGCGCCAACGCCTCGCGCGCCTCGAAGAGCGTGCGCGCGCCTTCGAGCAGCTCGTGGAGGTAGCGGCCGAAGCGGTCCAGCTCGTCCTGCGCAATCGGGAAATCGACCGTCAGGAGGCGGTTACGCACCCCGCCGGCGCCGGTGACCAGGACCGCGAGCACCCGGCCTTCGCGCAGGCGGATGAAGTCGATCGACCGGAAGCTCAAGTCCTCCCGCGGCCGCCAGACGATGCCGACGTGGTGGGTGAGCGCGTGCAGGAGCCGGGGCGCGTCCTTCTCGAGCGCGTCGGGCGTCGCGCCGGCGCGGGAAGCGTCGAGCTTCTGGTCGATGAGCTCCCGCTCCTTCTCGCCGACCGGCCGGACGCGCACGAGCGCGTCGACGTAGAAGCGAAATGCCTTGTCGGTCGGGACCCTGCCGGCCGAGACGTGGGGCTTGTCCAGATACCCGAGCGCCTCCAGGTCGGCGAGCACCGAGCGGACCGAGGCGGGCGACAGGCCCATCCCCGGCTTCTGCGCCAGCGTCTGGGAAGCGACCGGGCCCCCGGTGTCGAGGTATTCCTGGATCAGCGCCCGCAGGATGCTCCGCGCGCGCGCGCCGAGGTCGTCCGCTGCCGGGGGGCGCCGCTCCAGGTCGACCTTCACGTCCTTGAGAACCTTTCCCCAAGCTGGGCGGCAGGTGGCAACCGCTCGATCGAAGGCGGCCGGCTGCGTGCGTTCGCAACGAACGCCCGGCGCCCGGAGCGGAGGAAGATTAAGCGCGCCTGCACCGAGGACGCAAGGCACGATGGGCCGGTCGATCGTTTGACACCCTTCGGCCGTTCGCGCACAAGATTGCCCAGCGAAGGCCACCCGAGAGCGCCGCCCCGAAAGGCCAGAAGCCTCTGTCGATGCGCCAGCACACCGCGTTGCGGGAGACCGACGAGGGTCGGGCCGGACCGACCCCTCCGCCGACGCCGGACGGTAGCGCTGCTCTTCAGCTCCTGCGCCGCCGCCCCCGGTCGGCCGACCGGGTCACGCTCTTTCAGAAGATCTTCGTCGGCAACCTGATCCTGATCATCGTCTTCGTCGTCATCTTCGAGATCTACCGGCCGCAAGGACCGCCCTTCGGGATTTACAACCAGTTCTTCTTCGTCGTGCTCGCGATGGCGTTCGCGGTCGGGGTGGCCCTGGCGCTCGACCGGGTCGTCGGCCGGGTCCGGCTCTTGAACCGCAGCGCCCTCGAGATTTCCCGGGGCGACCTCTCCAAGTCGCTCAAGTTCAAGCCCGCCTTCCGCCTCGGGTTCGACGAGATCGACGAGCTCGCCGTCGGCATCGGGAACATGCAGGACAACCTCCGGGAGCTGGTGGCGCACATCCAGAAGACCTCCACCCAGGTGGCCGACAGCGCTGCCGCCCTGATGAGCTCGACCGAGGACGTCTCCGGCTCGACCGACGACGTCGCCCGGACGGTGACCGACATCGCCCAGGGGGCCGAGCAGCAGACGCGCCTGGTCGAGGCGGCCGAGCAGCTCATCGCCAAGATGGCCTCGCTCGTCCGGCAGAACGCGCAGCGGGCCCTGGAGGCGGCCGAGAGCTCGAAAGAGACGACCGAGGCGGTCCACGCCGGAGAACAGGCGGCGCAGACCGCGGGCGAGCGCATCCGCCGGGTGTTCGGCCAGGTCGAAGGCGCGAGCCAGATGGTCTTCGCCTTCGGCGAGAAGACCCAGGAGATCTCCAAGATCGTCGAGGCGTTCACCCGGGTCGCGCAGGCGACGAACCTCCTCGCGCTCAACGCCGCCATCGAGGCCGCCCGCGCCGGCGAGTACGGCCGCGGCTTCGGGGTCGTCGCCGAGGAGGTCCGCAAGCTCGCCGATTCGGCCGGCCAGTCGGCGGAGCAGATTTCCCGGGTGGCCGGGGAGATCTCCGAGCGCTCCCAGGGCGCGGTCGCCGCGATGCGGGTCGGCATCGAGGAGCTGGGGGAGGGCCGCACCGAGCTCGCCCGCATCATGCGCGCGCTCTCCGACGTCGCCCGGGCGGCGCAGGCAGGCGCCGAGAAGGTGCTCCTGATCAGCGGCTCCGCTCACGAACAGCTCCAAGGCTCGGAGGGGATGGTCGCCTCGATGACCGGCATCGCCCGCTGGGCGGGCGAGAACGCCAACGCCACCGACCAGGTCTCCCGCGCGCTGCGCGAGCAGGCCGCCACCGCCGCCCAGATGACCAGCGCCTCCCAGGAGCTGACCAACCTCTCCCACGAGCTGCAGGCGGTCGTCTCCCATTTCAAGCTGGAGTAGCGGTGCCGGAGGGCGAGAGCGCTATCGATCTCCAGGAGGTCGCCCGGAGAATCGCCCGGGCCATCGCCGAGGCGGAGGCGTCGCCGGCCAAGGACAAGGCTCGCTCCCTGGTGTTCCGGGTGGGCGCCTTGCGCCTGTCGCTCCCCCTGACCGCGCTCAAGGAGGTGGTCTTGCCGCCGCCCAGCCTCTCGAAGGTGCCAAGGGCTCCGGAAGCGGTGCTGGGGATCATGAACCTGCGCGGCCGGGTGGTGACGGTGGTCGACCTCTGGCGCGCCCTGCCGCCCGAGATCGCCGGGAAGGCCGGCGCCACCCCGCCTCCCCCCGGCCAGGCCCTGGACCCGGGGCGCATCCTCCTGCTCGACCGCCACCACCGGGAGATCGGCCTCTTCGTCCGGGCGGTGGACGGCATCGAGCCCTTGACCAGCGCTCCCTCGCCGGTCGACCCGGATGCGCTCGGACGTGCGCTCGAGTCGCTTGTCGCCTGAACACCCACGAGGCGCCCAAGACAGGCGCGCGTTGGGCGTGCTACCGTCGAAATAGAGTTCCTGCTGCACCCTTTGAGGGAGGGGGCGCTACCAGGTGATGGCCAACCGAGTGCTCATCGTCGACGACGCCGTCTTCATGCGCAACGTCATCCGAGACATCTTCACCGCGGGCGGCTTCGAGGTGGTGGGCGAGGCCGCCAACGGGCTCGAGGCGGTGGAGAAGTTCCGCGCGCTCAAGCCCGACCTGGTCACGATGGACATCGTGATGCCCTTCAAGAGCGGCATCGAGGCGACCCGGGAAATCGTCCAGGCCGACCAGGGCGCGGTGGTGGTGATGTGCAGCGCGCTCGGTCAGGAATCCCTGGTGATGGAGGCGATCGAAGCCGGGGCGACCGACTTCATCGTCAAGCCGTTCAAGCAAGACGAGGTGCTCGCCATCGTGCGCAAGGTGCTGGGGGACTCGCCGGCCGCCGTCTAAGAAGACCGCCTCATCGACCCTCGATGGACCTGTCCCGCTACCTCGGCCTCTTCCTCACCGATTCCCGCGAGCACCTGAGCGGCCTCGAGACGGACGCGGTCCGGCTGGAGACGGTGCCCGCCGGAGAACGCCCCGCGCTCGTCGACCAGGTCTTCCGCCACCTCCACTCGCTCAAGGGCGCCGCCGCGACGATGGGCTTCTCGCCGGTCGCCGACCTCGCCCACGCGGCGGAGGAGCTGGTGGGTCGGCGGCGCGAAAAAAAGGAGCCCTTCGCCGCCGGCGACGTCGACCTCTTGCTCTCGGCGGCGGACGCGCTGCGGGCGATGGTGGAGGACCTCGCCGCTGAGGCGCCGGCCGTCCCGCGGCCGGACCTCGTGCAGGAGCTCGCCCGAGCGGCGGCGGCGAAGGGTTCGGTTCAACCCCCGGAACCGCTCTCGCCGACCTCGACCGCCGCCGTGCTCCGAGCGCCTGGCGCGGGGGCCGGGCCAGCCGAGGGACCGGATGCCGAGGGGAAGCCCCCGAGGGACCCGGCAGCGCTCACGCCCACCTGTTCGGACCCGCACACCACCTTCACCGTCAAGATCTCGCCCCGGTCGGCCACCCCGGCGGCCCGGGCATTCCTGGCGCTCAGGCACCTCGAGCGGGATTGCGAGGTGCTGGCGACGATTCCCGCGGTCGAGCATCTCAAGGCCGGGCGGCTGCCGGGCGGCCGGCTGGTGGTGGTCGTCCGCGGGCGCTGCGATCTCGAGGCGCTCTCTCGCGCAGTCTCGCGGGTGCCGGAAGTGGACGGCCTCGAGCCGGGCGGCGGGCCCTTGCCGCCCGACGAGACCGCTGCCGAGCGGCCCGTGGCGGTGGCGGCGGGCGACCCGGCGGTGCGGGTTTCGGTCGAGCTGCTCGATCAGCTCCTCGAGCTCGCGGGAGAGCTGGTGCTGCAATCGAGCCGGCTGAAGGAGGCCGTCCGGGCGCTCGCGGAATCCCGGCGCGGCACGTTGGACGGCGAGGTGGACCGGCTGCGCCTGCTCGTCAAGCGGCTCGACGCCAGCATCCTCACCGCGCGGCAGACGCCGGCTGAGCACCTCGCCGAACGGTTCCCGAGAGCGGTGCGGGACCTCTCGCGGCGGCTGGGCAAGCCGCTGGCCTTCGTCGCCGAGGGCGCCGAGACGACGCTCGACCGGGGGCTCGCCGACGCGCTCGTGGAGCCGCTCTTGCACGTCGTGCGTAACGCGGCCGACCACGGCATCGAGCCGCCAGAGGAGCGGGTCGAAAAGGGCAAGCCGGCGGCAGGGTGCCTCGGTCTGTCGGTGAAGCGCGAGCGCGACCGGGTGCTGGTGGAGCTTTCCGACGATGGCCGGGGGTTCGACCTCGAGCGGCTCAAGGCCCGGGCGGTCGAGCGAGGCGTCGTCTCGGCGGCGGACGCGGCGGCGATGGACGACGAGACCGCCCTCGAGCTCGCGTTTCTCCCGGGGGTCTCGACGACCGCCCGCGCGAGCGAGCTGTCCGGCCGCGGGGTCGGGATGGACGCGGTGCTCCGGGCGGTCGAGCAGCTCGGCGGCCGCGTCTCGCTGGAGAGCCGGACCGGTGTCGGCTCGAAGGTGCGCTTCTCCCTTCCGGCAACGGTGTCGGTGACCAACCTGCAGCTCGTCGGTCTCGGCTCGGAGATCCTCGGGCTTCCGCTGAGCCGGGTGCTCTACGCGACCCAGGCGCATGGCGGCGACGACGCCGGGGCCGAGGGCCTCCTCTTCCAGGGCGAACGGATTCCGAGCTACGCGTTGGGCAAGCTCCTCGGCCTCTGGGAATCCCGGACCGGCGGCGCCCGTCCCTACCTCGTCGTCGAGGGGGAGGGCCGCCGGGCAGCGCTGGGCGTGGACCGGTTGCTCGGCCAGGAGGAGGTCGTGCTGCGGCCGCTCGGGCCTCCCCTGGAGCGCATCTCGGGGCTCGCCGGCACCACGATTCTCGGGTCCGGCCGGCCGATTTTCGTGCTCGACGTACCCCGGCTCGTCGCGTAAAGCATCGCGACCAGAAGCCGATGAGGGAGCTCGATGGCTGAACAGGGACCGAGGGTTTCGCTCGCGGACTGGGTGGCGGCCGGGGAGCGTCAGGCCCGCAGCGCGCTGGAACGGTTGTTCGCGCCCGCCACGGTCGGTCCGAGCGAGCAGTCGTTCGAGTCGGAAGAGGCGCCGGCCCTCGCCGCCGCGTTCGAGCTCGAGGGGGCGCCGGAGGTCAAGGTCGCGTTCGTCTCGCCCGTCGAGAGCGCGCGGGCCTTGTGCGAGACGCTGCTCAAGCGGCCGGCCGCCGATTTCGATCCGCGCGCGCGCGAGGCGTTCACCGAGCTCGGCAACATCGTCGCCTCGGCGTTCTTGAACGGCATCGCAGCCGTGTCGGGCTCCCGGCTGGTGCCGACCGTGCCGGCGGCGCAGGAGCTGTCGGTCGCGGCGCTGCTCGAGTCCTTCGGGACCGAGGGCGAGCGCTCCGTCTCCCCCTTCGAGGTGCGGCTCGAGGCGGGACCCGCGCGCGGGCTGCTCGTCGCCGCCCTCGCTCCCCGGTCGATCGATCGCCTCCTGGAAGCGCTGTCGGAGAGCAGCGACTCGGAACCGGACGCGTGAGCGGAGCGGAGGCGGATGGAAACCGACCTGCTTGTCGAGCTGTTCGAGAAGGTGCGCGACGGCGCCTTGTGCCCCGAGGACGCGGCGCGCGAGGCGGCGGCGCTTTCGACCCGGCCGGTCGAGCATTTCGCCCGCCTCGACGCCGAGCGGCTCCGTCGGACCGGCATTCCGGAGGCGGTCTTCGCGGAGGGCAAGACCGCCGCCGAGTGCGCCCGCCTCGCCCAGGAGCTGGACCGGCTCGGCCAGCCGGTGCTGGTGACGCGCCTGGAGGCGAGCAAGGCGAGTGCGGTCCTGGAGGCCGTGCCGGACGGGCGCTACCACGAGCGGGCGCGGCTCTTCGCCAAGGCCCGCGGGAAGGACCCGCGCTCCTTGCGGGGACCGGTGGCGGTGGTGTGCGCGGGCACGAGCGACCTGCCCTACGCGGAAGAAGCGGCCTTGACGGTGGAGACCTTGGGCCAGCCGGTGGAGCGGCTCTACGACGTCGGGGTGGCCGGCCTCCACAGGCTCCTCGAAAGCGCTCCCGCCCTGCGTCGCGCCGGAGTGTGCGTCGTGGCGGCCGGGATGGAGGGGGCCCTGCCGACCGTCGTCGGAGGGCTCGTCGACGTGCCGGTGGTCGCCGTCCCGACGCCGGTCGGCTACGGTGCGAGCCGGGGCGGCCTCGCGGCTCTCCTCGCGATGCTCAGCTCCTGCGCGCCGAACGTGACGGTCGTCAACATCGGAAACGGCTTCGGCGCGGGCGTGGTGGCGGCGCTGGCGAACCGGCTGGAGCGGAAGCAGGGCTAGACGATGGGCCGAGACGTGCTCTTCATCGACCCGGCCGGCGGCATCGCCGGCGACATGTTCCTCGCCGCCTGCCTCGACCTCGGCGTCTCGCTCGACGACCTGAAGCGCGAGCTCTCGAAGCTCGGGCCTCTCGGGTTCGAGCTCCAAGTCCGCCGCGCGTTCGATTCCTCGATCGCCGGGCTCCACGTCGAGGTGAAGCTCGACCACGCCGACGTTCACGAGCGAGCTTACCGGGACATCGTGCGACTCATCGACGAGAGCGGGCTGAGCGCCCAGGTCAAGGAATCCGCGAAGAGCGTCTTCCGGGTCATCGGCGAGGCCGAGGCGCACGTCCACCACAAGTCGCTGGAAGCGATTCACTTCCACGAGGTCGGCGCGATCGACTCTATCGTGGATATCTGCGGCGCTGCGGTTTGCCTGGAGCGCTTGGGCTGGCCGATAGCGCTCTCGCTACCCCCTCCGGCGGGCAGCGGCACCATCCAGACGGTGCACGGCCTGATGCCGGTGCCGGCGCCGGCGACGCTGGAGATCCTGCGCGGCCGGGGGTTGCGCCCTTCCGGTCCCGGCGAGAGGACCACCCCGACCGGGGCGGGCCTCCTCGCCGCGCTGACGGACGAGGTCGAGCGGATGCCGGAGCTGGTGGTCGAGCGCGTCGGCTACGGGGTCGGGACGAAGAGCTGGCCCGACGCGCCGAACATCGTCCGCCTGGTCTGCGGCCGGGCGGCGAAGGGGCACGGGACCGAAGCCGGTCTGCTCGTGCAGACGAACCTCGACGACGCGAGCGGACAATTGGTCGCACGGGCCATCGATGCGCTCCTGGAGGGCGGCGCCGCCGACGCCTGGGCGACGCCGGTGGTCGGGAAGAAGGGCCGGCCCGGGCTGGTCCTGAGCGCGTTGTGCGCCGAGCGCGATCTCGAGCGCGTCCGCAAGGTGTTCGTGCGCGAGACCCCGACCCTGGGCGTTCGGGTCAGCCGCCACGAGCGGTGGCCGCTCGACCGCGAACAGCGCGAGGTCTGGACGCCCTGGGGAAGCGTTCTCGTCAAGCTCGGCCGGGAGGGCGACGAAGTCGTCAACATCGCTCCCGAGCACGACGACTGCCTCGCGCTCGCGCGCGCGCACGGGGTGCCGCTCAAGCGCGTCCTCCAAGCGGCGGTGGCGGCGGCGCAGGCGCTCTACGGCAACGCTTCTGTCCCCAAGGGGAACGACGCGACCGGCGAGTGAAGCGCGCCGTCCGGCAAGGTCTCGCTGCGAAACAGGACCACCCGCTGCACCGGGAAGCGGCCGAAGCGCGCGGCGGCATACGGCTCGAGCGCGCGGACGACGGCGCGTCCCGCCCGCCGGTCCTTCACCCGCGCGAGCGTCAGGTGCGCTCGATACGGCCGTTCTTCCGGCGCGAACCCGAGGTCGACCGCCGCCCGGTCGACCGCCGCCGCCAGCGCCCCAAGCTGCGCCGCCCCCTCGGCGACGCCCGCCCAGGCGACCCGCGGACCGCCCCGCGGGGGGAAGAAACCCGCGCCTTCGAGCGCGACCGCGAAGGGCGCGAAATCGCGCAAGCAGGGCGAAAGCGCTTGCGCCAGCCGCGACACCCGAGCCACCTCGGTCTCGCCCAAGAACTTCAAGGTCAGATGGAGAGAGGCCGGCCGGACGAACGAAAGCGCTCGCGCCCGCGAGCCGAGCGCCGCCCGCATCTCGTCCGCGAGCTCCGCGAGCGCCCCCCGCGCCTCGGCCGACGGCTCGACCGCGATGAACGCGCGCACCCCGGAACCCCTCCCGCTAGCCGGCGACGCCCTCGAACACCTTCGTCGCCGGACCGGTCATCCAGACCCGCGACGGGCCGGGAGCGACTTCGACCTCCAGCACCCCTCCCGGTAGGCGGATGGACAGCGGCTCTCCGGCAGGGGCGCGGCCGGTCAGGCAGGCCGCCACCGCCGCCGCGCAGGCCCCGGTGCCGCAGGCGAGGGTGAGGCCCGCGCCCCGCTCCCAGACCACGAGGTCGATCGAGGTCGGCCCCGACCAGCGGGCGAAGCCGGCGTTCACCCGGTCGGGAAAGCGCGGGTGCCGCTCGATGCCGGGGCCCAGGCGCCGCGCGAGGTCCCAGAGCAACTGGTCCTCTTCGACGAACCAGACCGCGTGGGGGTTGCCCATCGAGACCGCGGTGATGGGAATCGTCCGCTCGCCCACGGTGAGCGGCACCTCGAGAGCGCTCTCGCCCTCGAAGTCGAACGGCACTTGCGGCGGCCGGAGAAGAGGCCGGCCCATGTCGACCCGGACGAGCTCTCCTCGCGCCTCGCAGGCGAGGACGCCGCGCCCGGTCTCCACCGGCCCGCCTTCCGGCCCCAGCCACCCCCGCTCGGTCGCAAGGCGCACGACGCACCTCAGGCCGTTGCCGCACATCTCGGGAACGCTCCCGTCGGGATTGCGCACGTGCATCGCGAGCGGGGCGCGCGCGCTGGGCAGGAGGGAGAGCACGCCGTCGGCGCCGACTCCGAAGTGGCGGTCGCACAACCTGGTCGCCTCGTCGGCCGGCAGCGGCGTTCCTGCCTGGCGCCGGTCGACGACGACGAAATCGTTTCCGAGCGCCTCCATCTTCACGAACGACAGCGGCATCGACCGTCCTTGGGGGCCGCAAGAGAAGGCCGGCCCCGTTCCCGCGCCCCGAGAAGAGCGTTCGCGCGAGCGTTTTCGAACGCGAGCCCGACGCATCATCCACCGCGGCGCGAGCGCCCGGCAACCTCTCGGAGTTCGCCCGCGAAGAACAGAGCGAGGCCCGCGAACGGATTGCGCGCGCCGTCTGAAGTCGTCTACAGACGTTCCCCGAGAAGGAGGCGGCGATGTCGCTCGCGTTGGGACCGCACCGGGTCGACGGGCTCTATACGGGACCGCTTCTGCTGGACGGCGGCGCTGCCTTTGGCCGAATTCCGCGGGAAGCCTGGTCGCGTCTCGCGGCGGTGGACTCGAACGGGACCGTCGCGTTCGCGCACCGGTCGCTCGTGGTGCGGACGGGCAAGCGGGTGATTCTGGTCGGAGCCGGCGGGGAGCCGGCGCGGTTCGACCAGGAGCTCGCGCGGCTCGGCCTCGGGGCGGGCGCGGTGACCGACGTGATACTCGCGCGCGTCACGCGCGACCACGCGGGCGCGCTCGTGCGCGGGGGCGAGCCGACGTTTCCCGCCGCGACCGTCCACCTGCAGCGCCGCCAGTGGGCCTGGGCGCACCACCCCTCCGACCTGGACGAGACGCGGTATTCGCCGCCCCTCTTGGATGCGCTCGAGGCGAGCGGCCGCCTCCACCTGATCGAGGGCGAGACCGAGCTCTTCGCCGGGGTGAGCGTGATGTTGAGCGAGGGGCACACGGTCGGGCAGCAGCTCGTGCGGGTCGGCGACACCCGGTGGCTGACCTTCGCCGGCGCGCTGGTGCCGACGAGCGCGCATCTCAAGCCAGCCTGGGTGAGCGCGCTCGACCTCTATCCGCTCACCACCGTCGAAGAGAAGAAGATGCTGGTCGCGGAGACGCTCGAGGAGGACGGGATGCTCTTCTTCGAGCACGACCCGCGGGTCGCGGCAGGCCGGCTGCGTGAAGAGGAGGGCGGCATCGCTGCCGTCCCGGTGGAGCTCTCGTGACGAGCGTGCCGAGCGTGACCTTGTCCCAGCGGGGGGTGGCGCGCCTCTCCAGCGGCCACCCGTGGATCTACCGGTCGGACGTGCGGGGGGCGGCGAGCGTCGCCGGCGGGAGCGAGGTCCGCCTCGTCGACGAGCGCGGGAAGTTTCTGGCGGTCGCGTTCTACTCGTCCAGCTCGCAGATCGCCCTGCGCGTTCTGACCCGCGACGATCGGCCGGCCGACGAGGTCGTCGCCGAGCGCTTGCGCCTCGCGGTCGAGCTGCGCGAGCGCCTCTTCCCCGGCGCGAGCGCGGTGCGCCTGGTCCACGCGGAGGGCGACCTCCTCCCCGGCCTGGTGGTGGACCGCTACGGCAAAGCGCTAGCGGTCCAGACCCTCATCCAGGCGACCGACGCGCGTCGCGAAACGCTGGTGCGCAAGCTCGTCGAGCTGACCGGCGCCACGGTGGTCGTCGAACGAAACGACGTCGCGGCGCGGCGGCACGAGGGGCTGCCGCTGCAAAAGGGCGTGCTGGTCGGCCAGCTCGACGGGCCGGTGCCCTACCGCGAAGGCGACCTCGACCTCTTTGCGAACCTGCTCGAAGGCCAGAAGACCGGAGCGTTCCTCGACCAGCGGGAGAACCGCCTTCTCGCCGGCGGGCTCGCGTTCGGGCGCGCGCTCGATTGTTTCTCGTACGCCGGCGGCTTCGCGCTGCAGCTCGCGCGCCATGCGGCGAGCGTCGTCGCGGTCGACTCGAGCGAGGCCGCGGTCGCCGAGCTCGCCGCGAACGCCGAGCAGAACGGGCTCCAGAACGTCGAGTCGGTCGTCGCCAACGCCTTCGACTACCTGCGCCAGGCCTGCGAGCGGGGCGAGAAGTTCGACCTCATCGTGCTCGACCCGCCGGCGTTCACCAAGTCGAAGGAGGCGCTCGACGGCGCGATCCGCGGGTACAAGGAGATCAACCTGCGCGCGATGCGGATGCTCCGTGCGGGAGGGCTCCTGGTCAGCTCGAGCTGCTCGTACCACGTGGACGAGGCGCGCTTCGCGGCGGTCCTGCTCGCCGCCGCCCGCGACGCCGGGCGCTCGATGCAGCTTCTCGAAAAGCGTGGCGCCGGGCGCGACCACCCGGAGCTCATCGGCGCTCCCGAGACCCGGTACCTGAAGTGTTTCTTCTTGCGCGCGCTGTAGCGAATCGCGTTCGTCGAAGGAACCGGAGAGCTCGACGGCTCTTTTCGGCTGCGTCCAGGCGGCGACAAGCCACCGGCGGCGGTCTTGCTGACCGTCACCGCCGCCACTCCTCGTTCGCCGGGAAGAGGAGCACCTCGTCGATGGACTGGGCGCCGGTGAAGAGCATCGCCAGCCGGTCGACGCCCACCGCCACCCCGGCCGCCGGCGGCATCCGGCCGAGCGCCTCGAGGAACACCTCGTCGAGCGGATAGACCTCGCGTCCGGCGGCCCGGCGCTCGTCCTGCTCCCGCTCGAACCGGCGCCGCTGCTCGACCGGATCGGTCAGCTCGGAGAAGCCGTTCGCGAGCTCGAGGCCGGCGGCGTACAGCTCGAACCGTTCGGCAACCGCGGGGTCGTCGGGCTTGACGCGGGCGAGCGCGGCGAGACGCGCCGGGTAGTCGATGAGGAACGCCGGCCGCTCTCGCCCCAGCTTCGGCTCCACCGCGCTCAAGAAGACCGCGAAGAACACGTCGTCCCAGCTCGCGGGCGCACCCGGCACGTGAAAGCCCGCGCGCCGGGCCGCATCGCGCAGCGCCTCCGCCTCCTCGAGCTGCCGTAGATCGAGACCGGTCTCGCTGAGCATCGCGTCGCGCACGGTCACCCGGTCGAACGGCGAGGCGAGGTCGACCGGGTGTCCGTCCCATTCGAGCGCGTCGCCCTGGCCGAGCGCGCGCGCCGACTGGCGAACGACCTGCTCCACGTCGTCCATCAGCACCTCGTAGTCGGCGTTGGCGCGGTAGAGCTCGAGGAGCGTGAATTCCGGGTTGTGGGTCGGGGAGACCTCGCCGTTGCGAAACACCTTGACGAGCTGGAACGGCCGCTCCCACCCGTCCGCGACCAGGCGCTTCATCGCGAATTCGGGGCTCGTGTGCAGCCACAGCGGGCGGCCCGGCACGTCGCCCAGCTCGGGAACGAACGCGGTCGAGAACGCCTGAATCGGCGGCTCCATCCCGGGCGCGCGCACGAGCAGCGGCGTCTCCACCTCCTCGTAGCCGAGATGGCCGAGCGCGTCCCGCAGCGCCTGGGCGAGCGCCATCCGCCGCCGGATGAGCGGGCGCTTGTCGAGGGTCGTCACGGGCTGGAGGACCTACCACATCCTCGACGCGGGCGAGGCGACCGCGCGGGAAAGGTCTCGAGTCGCCTAAGCTCTCGTCCCAGCGATGAAGCCGATTCTCCTGCTGGCGCTCTTCGCCGGCACCCTGTCCTGCCGCACCGTGCTCGTCAAGCCGGATCGCTCCCGCCTGCCGGGACCGCAACCGCATACCGCGACTGGCGCCCCGCGGGCTCTGGGGACCACAATGCCTCCCGGGAGCTCGGCGCCCGCGACGACGGCGACGCCCGACGCCCGTCCGGAGATCGTGGCGCTGCGGACCCAGGCGGCGGCGGTGCTCGAGGAACAGGCCGAGCTCTACTGGCAGTCGTGGGTCTTCGGCCGGCCTCTCGACCTCGCCACCGCGTACTGCGGCCACGACTCGCTCTTCACGCCCGCCGCGGTGCGGGCCTTGCGCCAGGCGGCAGCGCAGTCGGCCGGCGACGACCAGCGCGCGTTGACCGACCTCGCGGACTACGTCGCCGGCGAGATCGTGGCGAAGGCGACCGCGGCCGACGCGGTTCGCGTCGACAAGCTGGAGAGCACGACGACGGTCACCGTCGACGACGAGCAGCACGCATGGAAGGACTTGGCCGAGCTGATCGCCGGCGAGCCGAACGCCGAGCGGCGGGCCCACCTCTTTGCGGCAGGGCTACCGCTCCTCTCGGCTATCGCGCCTCTGGTCGAGGACCAGACCCGGCGCCGCGACCAGGCGATTCGGGCGCTCGGCTTCAGGTCGGCCGCGGCTTTCGCCGAGGAGCTGCGGGGAGCTCGCCTCGGGTCGCTCTTGACGCTCGCGCAGACGACCCTCGACCAGACCCAGGCGCTCTACGTGAGCACGATGAACCGGCTTTCGATGCAGGACCTGGCCCTGCCGCTGTCGAAGATGCGCCAGAGCGATCTCGGCCGGCTGATGCGCTTCGGAGGGGCGGACGGAGCGTTTCCCGCGAAGGCGGTCGCGTCGATCGCCCGCGGGGTCTTCACGTCCCTCGGTACCCCTATCGCGGGGCAGAAGGGCTTGACGCTCTCCAGCGCGGCGCAGGCGCAGAAGAACCCGCTCCCGGTCTGTTTCCCGGTGGACCCGCCGGCCGACGTGCGCGTTTCGCTGGTGCCTACCGGCGGCCTCGAGTACCTGCGCGAGCTGCTCCACGAGCTGGCCCACGCCGAGCTGTACCTGCACGAACGCCAGCCGCGGTGGGAGCTCAGGATCTTGGGCGGCGACGTCTCGGTCGAAGCGACAGCGCTCCTGTTCTCCGACCTGGCCGACGACCCCGCGTTCCTGCGGACCGCGGCCGGAATGAAGGGACCGAAGCTGGAGGACCTGGTTCGCCGCGGCAACGCGCGGCGACTGCTCGGCATCCGGCGCGCGGCAGCGCGGGTCGAGTTCGAGGTCGCGCGGCTCGAGGACCGAGCGGCGCACCCGGCCGAGCTGTATCGCCGGCTGATGTCGCGTGCTTTGGGATTCGCCTTGACCGCCGACGAGTCCCGGCGGTGGGTGATCGATCGTTCCGAGCTTGCCGGCAGCGCTGACGACCTGCGCGCGGCGCTCGCGGCGGTGCAGCTCGAGCGCGCGTTCGAGCAGCGGTTCGGCGCGACCTGGTGGCGGTCGAAGGCGGCGGGAGCGCTCTTGCAGTCCATATGGAGCCGCGGCACCCAGCCGACCGTCGACGAGCTGCTCGGCTTCGTCGGCGAGAAGGCCGTCTCGCCGGACGCCCTGGTCTCGACCCTGACGGAGAGGCTCTGGGGAGCCCCTGGGGGCGCGCGCCCCTAGGTGCTGCAGACAATTGACCTGAGCATGTTCGGGCGCTTTCTCGTTCCCGTACATCCCGGGCGCAGTCGAAGGATGGGCGGGGACGCCCGGGGCCGCTCGTGTCTTCGACTGCGCTCAGGGCGAGCGGTCCAGGACACCGCGATGGGTCGAGGTGACTCGGTTCCGGACCCTTGGCGCGGCGCCTCGACGGCACGACGCGCGTCACGGCCAGGACTCCAGGTGCCCTGCCGGTGACCGCCGTCAGCAGAAGTGCCGCAGGGCGAAGAGCTCTTTCGCCAGCTCGGCCCGATGGTCCGGGTGCGCGATGGAAATCAGCGCCTCACCGCGCTCGCGCAAGGTCAAGCCGTGCAGGTTGACGGCACCGTACTCGGTCACCACCCAGTGGACGTGGCCGCGGGTGGTGACGACGCCGGCGCCCGGCTTCAGGTCGAGGACGATGCGTGACGCCTGGGTTTTCTGGACCGTCGACGGCAGGGCGATGATCGGCTTGCCGCCTTCCGAGAGCGCTGCCCCCCTCATGAAGTCCATCTGCCCGCCGATGCCGGAGAAGATGCGGTGGCCGATGGAATCCGCGCACACCTGCCCGGTCAGGTCGATTTCGATCGCCGAGTTGATCGCGACGACCCGCGGGTTCTGCCGGATGAGGTGGGTGTCGTTGGTCCGGTTGCACGGGTGGAACTCGACCGTCGGGTTGTCGTGGACGAAGCGGTAGAGCCGCTCGGTGCCGCTGATGAACGAAGTCGTCGTGCGCCCGGGGTGGATGAGCTTGAACCGGTTGGTCACCACGCCGCCGTCGATCAAGTCGACCAGCCGGTCGCTGAACATCTCGGTGTGCACGCCCAAGTCGTGCTTGTCGGAAAGCCGCGCGAGCGCCGCGTCGGGTATGGCGCCGATACCCATCTGCAGCGTCGAGCCGTCGTCCACCAGGCCGGCGATGATTTCGCCGATACGGGCGACCACGTCGCTGTGCACGGGCGCCTGGCCCACCGGCAGCGGCCGATCGGTGTGCACGAACGCGTGGACCCGCGCGAGCGGCACCACCGTGTGACCGTGCGTGCGCGGCATCTGCTCGTTGATCTCCGCGAGGACGAGGTCGGCGGAATCGACCGCCGCGCGCGCGGTGTCGACCGAGGTCCCGAGGGTGCAGTAGCCGTGCCGGTCGGGCGGCGAGAGCTGCACCAGCGCCACGTCGAGCGGCACCCGCCGGGAGGTGAAGAGCGCCGGGATGTCCGAGAGGAAGATGGGGACGAAGTCCGCTCTCCCTTCCTCGATCGGCTGCCGTAGAGGGGCACCGGTAAAGAGGGACACCGGGCGGAACTGCTGCCGGTGCTCCGCCTTCGCGAAGTCGGAGGAGCCCTCGGTGTGCAGGTGGTAGAGCCGGACGCTCTCCAGGTCGGCGCGCCGGCACAGCGCGTCGATCAGCGGAATCGGCGTCGCGGCCGCGCTGTGGACGAAGACGCGCATGCCGCTGTGGATGGCACGCACGACGTCGTCGGCGCTTTGGGCTCGGCTGGTCCAGGTCATCGGCGGCCCTCCTCGGGGTTCGACGGACGGATTCCATCTTGAGCGACCGGCCCGTCACGGGCGACAGGAAATCGCTCTCGATGGCATCGAGATTCTCGAACGGCTAGCTCGCGTGCAGGAAGACGGTCAGCCGGTAGACGACGTCGCCGCGGACGCGCACGACGGTGACCGGCACGTCGTCGCCCGGCTTCACCACCGAGAGCAGGCGCCCGAGGCTCGCGAGGTTTGGCACGCCGTAGCGGCCGAACTGGAGGACGAGGTCGCCGGATTGCAAGCCCGCCGCGGCCGCCGGCCCCCGGCGCTCGACCGCGGCGATCGCGAGCGCTCCCTCGCCAAGACCCAGGCTTTGCGCCGCCCGGACGCCGAGCGGGGCGATGCGCAACCCGAGCCTCGCCCAGGCGAGCTCGCGGCCGTCCGGAGCGGGCAGCGCCTCGATCATCAAGCGGACCTGCCGAACGGCACCGCCGTCGCTGACCGTGATGGAGAACAGCCGGCCCGGCGGCTCCTCGAGGACCGCGACCAGCGCGTCGACCAGGGACGGGGTCGGCCGCCCGGCGACGCTCACGACCACCTCGCCCGGCCTGAGGCCCGCGCTCATCGCCGGCGAGCCCGGCTCCACCCGGGCGATCTCGATGCCGCGACGTAGAGCGGGACCGCTCTCGCCTCCCAAGTCGATGCCCAGCCGGAACCGGCCCCGCGTCTCCACCCCGAGCAGCGCGGGCAGGAACCGGCGCACCCGGTCGACCGGAATCGCGAACCCCACGTTCTGCGCGTCGGTGCGGATGGCGGTGTTCACTCCGACGAGGTGGCCCAGGATGTCCAGGAGCGGTCCCCCTGAGTTCCCGGGATTGATGGCGGCGTCGGTCTGGATGATGTCGTGGAAGGTGACGGCGTCGTTCTCCTGCAGCTCGCGGCCGAGGGCGCTGACGACGCCGGTCGTCACCGTCTGTCCGAGGCCGAGGGGGTTGCCGATGGCGATGACCGTCTCGCCGACCATCAGGTCGTCGGAGCGGCCCAGGCGCACGGCTCGGAGCGGATGAGACGGATGGACGCGGATGATCGCCAGGTCCTCGCTCGGAAGCGCCGCGATCACCCGCGCCGGTAGGACGGTCTTGTCGGCGAAGATCACTCGGAGCGAGGTCGCCTGGGCGACGACGTGGGCGTTCGTCAGGATGTAGCCGTCGGCGTGGATCACCGCGCCCGAGCCGACCGAGTTGGTCTTCATCCGGCGGCTGAAAGGGGTGTCGAAGAAATCGAAGAAGCCCTGGTCCTGGACCTCGACGATGCGGGTGGCGGCGACGTTGACCACCGCCTCCCGGTTTTCGCGCACCGCCTCCACGATGGGCGTCACCCGCGGTCGCTGGGCGGGAGTGTAAGCGCCCGGCGGGTACGGCACCGGCGAGTAGGGGAGCAGCGGCTCGGCGTACGGCAGCGGTGCCAGCGCGAGCAGCAGCGGTAGCAGGACCTGGTGCATTCGTCTCTCCTCGCGGCGAGCCATCCGGTTGCGCTCATGCCCCCCGAATGCGCAGCCGGCCAACGCGCCGGTCGACGCGGGAGAGCTTACCCGTCCCCCGGCCGATCGATCGCGGAGAAATGACGTCTGGCCGGCGCCCGAAACGCGAACGTCAGCCGGTGTTCGAGTCGACGGTGACCAGCGCGAACTTGTTGTTCGTGTGGTCGACCGCGTGGACCCGATACTTGGGCCCGATCACCGACCGCATCCCCGCCAGCCGGTACCATTCGACGAGAATCCACTTTCGGCCCGGCGTCGCGAGAAACTCATGGAGCTGCTCGACCGTCTGGAGCTGCCGCACTTCATTACTCGAATAAAATGTCTCGCCGTGCCAGTTCATCAGATAGGCGCCGATGGGCTCGGTCGGGAGCGATTCGTGGTGGTAGACCCAGAACAGGTCGCGCTGGGACCAATGGGGCGAGAGCTTGCGCCAGTTGTAGCTCGACTCGTAGGACGCGAAGGCCACCGCGAGCAGGGCGAGAGCGCCGACGACCCACAGCCGGTCGTGGGGATGCTCGTGGCTCCTCTTGCGGCCGAAGGGGACGTAGACGGCGGCGAGCACCAAGAGCGGCGTGGCGGCGAAGAGGAACGTGAACGAGCGTTGCACGTTCTGGAAGAGCAGGTCGTCGACCCAGCGGACCATCGCGAGGAAGCCCAGGTGCCAGGGGAACGGCGCCAGCGCGGGCGTCATCTGCGCGAGTGGATAGGGCCGGTCGTACTTGAAGACGAAGAGGTTGACGAGCCGCTGCGGGTACATCGTCAGGTTCTGCGCGACGAGGACGAAGAGGATGGCGCCGAGCAAGAGCGCTACCGTGTGCCCGCGCACGCCGGTCTCCAGGAGGTCCTCCAGATAGAGCGCGAAGAGAATCGCGAGCGGCGGAAGGATGGAGAACGAGTAGTGGTGGAACTTGGTCGCGGCGAGGGCGAAGAGGGCGAAAGAGGTGACGAACCAGCCGACGACGAAGAGCTTCGCCTTGTGCTGGCGGGTCAAAGGGGTGTCGGGCGGCGACGGCTGGAACACCTTCGCCAGCATTCCCGGTAGCAGCGCTATCCAGGGAAACATTCCGTAGCCGAGCTCGCGAACATAGTAAACCCAGCTCGTCACCGGGGTGGAGGTGAAGACGCCGTTGATGAACCGGTCCCGGTAGGGGTCGAAGCCCAGGCGCTTCAGGTGGTCGTGGATGATGAAGCGCTGGAACCAGGTCTTCGACTCCGAGTTGTGCCCATCGAAGAAGCCCATCGTGAAGTACCAGGGGGCCATCATCGCGAGGAAGACGAGCGTCCCGGTGATGAGGCGCATCCGCTTGAGCACCTTCCAGTCGCCGGAGAAGAGGAGGTAGCCCAGCATCGCCCCTCCTGGTAAGGCGATGCCCAACAGCCCCTTGGCGAGCGTCGATATTCCGGCGAAGGCATAGGCCGCGTAGAGCCAGCCGTCCTGGACGTATTCCTTCTCGAACAAGGCGATCATGAGCGAGGCGCAGGAGGCGATGATGAGCGCCTCGAACGGCATGTCGACCATCACCTGCCGCGCGAGGAAGAAGTAGAGCGGGCTGGTGACGAGGATGACGCCGGTCCACACCGCCGCCCGCCGGGAGAGGGTGCGGCCAACGCCGAGGTAGGCGACGACGACGCCGAAGATCGCGGTCAGCGCAAAGATCGAGCGCACCCACCACTCGGTGGAGACGCTGATGCCGCGCGCCGGATCGTTGGTTCCCGCGAGGTGCATGCCGACGCTCATCAGCCACATCGGCAGGACCGGTTTCGAGAAGAAGTACGCGCACTGGTAGTACGGGTGGAGGTAGTCGTGGCGCACGAGCATCTCGCGCGCGACCTCGGCGTAGTGCGGCTCCCACGGGTCCCAGAAGCCCACCGCGCCCAGGTAAGGGAAGAAGATGAGCGCCGCGAAGACGGCGAGGAGCAGGACCTGCCGCGTCTCCACCGGGCGGCCGAAGAGCCATTCCGCCGGCGTCGAATCGAGCAGAATTCTCGGCGTCAGCGCCCGCCAGAGCGACGGGCGTCCGTCGTCGGGCGGCAGGGCAGCCGCTGTCCTCGGCTTCGACTCGGCTTTCGCCATCCACACCCATCCTCGCGCGAAGGCGCGCGAAAGACGGCGCTTCTACCACGGCGACGGCGTCAGGCCGGCCGGCCTTTGCGCCCCGGGCGGAAGGAAGCACGCGGCCGCCGAATCGCCAGGGACCCGCGCCGCATCTCGCGCCTCGCGGCTTGCATCCCTCGACGAGACCGCTCCGACGATCGCCTTCGTGCGGCGGCCGATTGCGAGTCGGGGCAGCCACCGCCCGCCACTTCCCTGGGCGAGGGTGCCTCTAGCTCTTCGGCACCGCTTCTGGTCCCTTCGCCGGCGCGGGGCAGGTCCTGAGGCCGAAGGGAAGATAGGCCGGACACACGCCGACGAGCCCGGTCAGGAGCGGCAACAGACCGATCAACCCGAAGGGCGTCTTCAGGCCGAAGAAGACCTGGGACAGCAGCACCACGCCGAGCACGACCCGCACCAGCCGATCGATCGTTCCCTCGTTGTTCCTCATCGCCACCCTCGCCATCGCGGGAAGAGCCCGCGGCACGACGAAAGAGCCGCGTGGGCGCACGAGCGATTCGCCCAGCTGCGCCTGGCGAGCGGTCGCCTCCGCTCCGCGCGCCGGCATCCGGGCGCCGCAAGACGCGAGGACGCAGCTTGGTTCCAGTGACGTGGCGCACGAGGCGGACAGCAACCCGCCGTTCGAGCGGCTGACCGTCGTCGTGGCCGACGACGACGCGGAGGTACGCGACCTGGAGACATTCCTGCTCGAGTCGGAGGAGTACCGCGTGGTCTCGGTGAGCGACGGCGATGCTGTCATCCGTGCGGTCCGCGGCGAGGCGCCCGCGTTGCTGCTGCTCGACTTCATGCTGCCGGGCAAGGACGCGAACGAGGTGCTGGCCGAGCTTTCGCGCGACCCGGAGACCGCCCGGGTCCCGGTGCTGGTCGTCAGCGCTTACCGGGAGCTGCTCCGGCCCTTCGCGCAGGTGCGCGGGGTCATTCCGAAACCCTTCGACATCATGGAGCTGCTCGATGCCGTCCGGCGGGAATGTCCGCGACGCGCCTGAGCTGGCGCGCCAACCGGAGGCGGTGCCGCAGAGCGGATGGCCTCTCGCCGGCCCGGAGGTCCTGCGCGCCGACGCGCCGCCCTCCGCGCGCGACATTCGCGACGCGCTGGTGACCAAGGCCGGCGACCTCTTTCTCCTGACCGACCTGGAAGGCAACATCCCGCCGGACAATCCCAACGGGTTCGGCCTCTATCACCGCGACACGCGGATGCTCTCGGGGTTCGAGCTGGTCGTCCAGGGACTGCGTCCGACCATCCTCTTGTCGACGACCCACGCGCACTTCCTGTCCGAGCAGGTGCTGACGAACCCCAACCTCTCCTGCAACGACGGGCGCGAGGCGCAAGAGCAGACCATCGAGATTCGGCGCTACCGCAGGCTACTCGAGAGCGGTGCCAGGGAGCGTCTGGTCTTCGAGAACTTCAATTCGTTCCCGCTCCCGTTGCTGGTGGGCTTTCGGCTCGCGGTGGACTTCGCGGACATGTTCGAGGTGCGCGGCCTCGTCGCCCATCGCGCGCTCGGCCAGCGGCAGCCGGTGCAACGCGAGCCCGGGCGGCTGACGTTTCGCTACCGCGGGCGCGACGGCGTCTCCTGCTCGACGCGAATCGAGCTCGACCCGGAGCCCCATCGGATCGACGACGGCTTCGTCGGCTATTCCCTCGAGCTGCCGGCGCACGGCTCGCGCGCCCTCTCGATTCGGATCGACGTGCGCATCGGCGACGAGCCGGTGCGACCCAGACCGGCCCGACCGGTCCCCGCCTTTCGCGCCGACCAGACCCCGATTCACACGTCCGACGCCCTCTTCGACCAGGTCCTGCGCCAGGCCGGGCAAGACCTCGAGGCGCTCCTCAGCGGCGACGGCTCCTTCCCCGCGGCGGGCGTCCCCTGGTACGCGACCCTCTTCGGCCGCGACAGCCTCCTGACAGCGCTCCTGGTACTCTGGAGAGCTCCAGCCCTCGCGCGCGGCACCTTGCGCCTGCTCGCGAAGCATCAGGGCCAGCGAGACGATCCCTGGCGCGACGAGGAGCCCGGGAAGATTCTCCATGAGCTGCGGCGGGGCGAGCTCGCCCGGCTGGGAGAGATTCCTTTCGCGCCCTACTATGGCAGCGTCGACGCCACGCCGCTGTGGGTGATGCTCTTGCACGACTACTACCGGACGACCGGGGACCTGGAGCTGGTCCGCGAGCTGCGCGTGCCCCTCGACAGGGCTCTCGCCTGGTGCGAGCGGTATGGAGACCTGGACGGCGACGGGCTGGTCGAATACGCCCGCCGCTCCGCCTCGGGGCTCGTCCACCAGGGCTGGAAGGATTCCTGGAACGGAATACTTCACGCCGATGGCGCACCGCCGCCGCCGCCGATTGCGCTCGTCGAGGTGCAGGGCTACGTCTTCGCCGCGCTTCACGGGGCGGCGGAGCTCTATCGGGCGCTCGGCGACGCCTTGCAGGCGGTCCGGTTGGAGCGCGAAGCGGCCCGGGTGCAGAACGCCTTCGAGGAGCGCTTCTGGTGGGCGGAAGAAGGCACCTACTACCTGGCGCTGGACGGCGAGAAGCGGCCGGTGGCCCAGGTGACTTCGAACCCGGGGCACGCGCTCTTCTCGGGCATCGTGCGGCCGGAGCGGGCGCCGTCGGTCGCGCGGCGGCTGGTGACCGACGACCTCTTTTCCGGCTGGGGCGTGCGCACCCTGTCGACCCGCGCGAAGAGCTACAACCCGACCGGCTACCACCTGGGCAGCGTCTGGCCGCACGACAACGCCCTCGCGGTCCTCGGGCTCAAGCGCTACGGCGAAGAAGACCGGGCGCTGGTGATCATCGAGGGCTTGCTGGCGGCGGCCCGCCACTTTCCCCTCTTCCGGCTGCCGGAACTGTTCTGCGGGTTTGCCAGGAGCGCTTTTGGAACCCCGGTGCGCTATCCGGTCGCCTGCAGCCCTCAAGCCTGGGCGGCAGCGGCGCCGAGCGCCTTCGTGCAGGCGATGCTCGGAATCCGCTTGCACGGCGCGACGCGGGAAGTGCGGATCATCCGGCCGCGCCTGCCGCGCTGGCTTCACTGGATGCGGGTAGAAGCGCTCTCGGTTGGCGACGCGCAGGTCGACTTGCGCTACGAACGGGTCGGCGACCACACCGCGGTCGACGTGATGGCGATTCGCGGCGACGCGCGGGTGACGTTTCTCGACCGTTGGGCGCCATGACCGCAGGGCGCGGCGGCTTCCCTGGACGAGCGGTCGATCAGAACGATCGGACGGATCCGACCGATCGGTCTGATCGGTCCGATCGGCGCCCGGTGACCACGATGCTCAGCGGGGGCGCTCTCATCCCGCAGCGCGAGTGATGAGCAGGTACGCCCAGTTCAGCCCCACCGCGACCAAGGCCGCGATGGCGGCGACCTGCTTCTCCCGTGCCGTCAGGACGAGCACCCAGGCCCGGCGCCAGACCGACAGCCGCAGCACGACGTAAACGGCAGCAGCAGCGGCGCCGAGGCAGAGCAGCGCTCCCAGTGGGCTCACGTGCAAGGAGGCCCCGACCTCGCCGTGGGTCAAGGCGACGAAAGCACGGGTCATCCCGCAGGTCGGACAAGGAATTCCCGCGAGATGGCGCAACGGGCACTCGACCAGCGGCAGTCGGTCGAACGGCCAGAACCGGCCCATCAAGAGGAGCACCGCCGACAGCCCGCCCAGGGCGATCGTCAGGTCGTGCGGTCGGGCACGCTTTCGTTCGACGCGCATCGGCTCAAAAGCCCATCGCGTGGGTCTTCATCGCGTGCGTCAGCCACAGGACGCCGACAATCGCCGGCGCGCCGACGCAGGTGACGAGGATCGTGATCTGCCAGCCGGCCACCGCCCACACCGCGTATTTCGTCGCGGTCTGGTGGGCGTGTCGGAGGCCCACGACCTGCAGGACCGACGCCCAGAGGAGCGCGACGAACATCCCGAACGAGGAGACGACGGCGAGGATGCCCGTCGAATAGGAGTAGGCGAAGGCCTTGAACGTCGCCGTCCATCCGTTCTTCGCCTGGCCGAAAGCCATGAGCACGAGATGAGCGATGCCGGCGAGCAGGAAGAGTTGGAGGTAGGTCCCGGCCACCGCGGAGACGAGCTCCTCCGCGAAGAGGGTCCGGCTGTCCATCGCCTGGACGAGCATCGTCACCGCGTGGACCGCGCGCGGATCGACCGGCAGGGAGCCCGCGGCGGAATGGAGGAGCGCGAGCATCGAGGCCAGGTCTTGGGCGAGGCTTGCGCTCAGCAAGCGTCCCAGGACCAAACCGAGGACCTGCGGCACCGCCACGACGAGGGAGAAATAGAGCAGCGCCCCGTCCGCCCGGTCGTAGCGCATCGAGCGGAAGAACTGCTCCGGCTCGAAGAGCGAACGCTTCAAGGTCTGGCCGAGCGCCCGAAAGAAGCCCAGCTCCCGGCGCCGCTCCCACGGGATCAGCCCTTCTGGAGCGCTTTCGCCAGGTGCTTGCGCCGCCGGATCCCCAGCGGGCAGAGCCGAGCTCTCGGCGGTCAAGACCGGCTCGCGAACCACCACTTCGACGCCGCAGCCAGGGCAGCGCTGGGGGCCGAAGTCGTCGACACGAAACGTCTGCCGGCAGGCGGAACACCGTGCAAGCATGGCTCTTTACGCTAAGCGACCGGCGCCCGCGCTGTCACGTTCGGCGTCTCCGGGTCGAGCGCGCCGACGCTCGCACGTTTAACTTTTCCGCTGCTCGTGGAACATTGCGCCCGGTGCGAGGTCCGATGCCCGGCCGCGTCGCTTCGGCGGCGCTCCTTCTCGCGACGCTGGTCGCGCTCCCCGCGCGCGCGCGTGACGCGAGCGCGCGCACGACGCTGGAAGGCTTCGTCTGGAACACCTCGCCGGTGGCGTTGCAGACCGGGCTGGTGACCGGCGGCGGTGCCGAGATGCGGCGGCTCTTCGGCTCCCAGGGGCTCTTCTTCGGCGCCGAGCTGGCCCTCGGCCAGAGCGAGGAAGCGACGAACGACTGGGTGCTCGACGACCTGGACGGGCTCGCGAGCGTCGAGGTCGGTCTCGAGCGCACCTTCGGCGTCGGCACCTTGCGCGCCTCGTTCAGCCTCGGAACCCTCGCCGTGGAGCAGCTCGGACAGCGCGCGCAGTTCGATCGGCTGAAGGCGGCGGGCCTTCACGGCCTGACGCGCAACGCCGCAAGCATCGGCCCCTACGCCGCGGTCGACCTCGGCGCGGCGATCGCCTTTGCGGGCGCGTGGACGTTCTTCGTTCAGCTCGGTCCGGCGTTCACGGTGCAGAAAGTCGCCGGTCAGGAGCGCTCCCGGTGGCTCTTGACCAGCGGGCTCGGAGTCGGCCGTGGTTTTTAGGAGCGCTCTGGCCATCCTGGTGGCGGCGGCGCTCTCGGGCTGCGGGAGCGGTGTCGATGACCTCTCGCTCCCGCCGACGATTCTCGTCACCCTCCGCGGGCACGTCGACGTCACCCGAGTCCAGGCCGCGGCGGGCGGCCACCCGCTGAACGCGGCGCTCGTCTGGGGAGCCGACCCGTCCCCCCTCTACCAGTTGTACGCGCTCTGCCTGAAGTACGCGTCGAACGCGGACTTGCAGCCCGCCTGCCCCGATCCGTTCGGTTTCGTCCCCAGCCAGATCGAGGCGACGACGCGGGTGAACGCCGACGGCTCGTTCGACCTGCCGCTGATCCACCTTCCCGACGCGAGGGTCTGCGTCGGGACCGCGCCGCCGCTCGTCGCGTGGGGGAGCCTGGTGGTCGCGGCGGACACCGACGGCAGCGGCACCTTCGACTTCTTCGCGCCCCGCAAGCAGGGCGAATACGGTCGCACGCCGCCCACCCTGGCCGACCGGGTCGTGGCCGCCTCGTTCTGGTCGTTGCAGAAGCCCGAGCAACGCGTCGGCTACCTCGAGGGCACCTGGAACGAAGCGATCCTCGGGCTCTTCTATCCGCTGCCCGGCTGCCCGACCCCGCGCGCCGGGTTCTCGGTCCTCACCGCGCCGGGGATGACCGTCGACGTCTCGCAGGGCAACCTCACACCGAAACCGCTGCCGGGCACCTGCACCGACGAGGTGGCGACCGAGACCGTCGAGGCGACGCCGCTATCCGGGCCGGACGGGAGGGCCTTCGCCTGCCGGCAGGTGCAGGACCGGCTGCGGGTCTCGCAGCCGCCGATGACCAGACCCGGAATCAATCCGGTCACCGGCAAGCCCGAGAAGAATTCGCCCGAGGCCAACGACAAGCAGGCATGTCTCGACGCGACGACGCTCGCGCTGATCAGCCCCGGCGACTGCCCGACCGTGCAGCTCTATCCGCTGAAGGGGTGCGGCGACCAGCTCTCGTGCCAGACGCCTGAGTGGGACCTGACCAAGCACGTGCCGGTCTGGTGGCCATGTCACTGAGGCGGCCGCTCGAGGTACGCGCCTTCGCCGGAGCCGGGAGGAGGCGTCCGCGCTCCGATTGGGTGGCTGGAACGCTGCTTTTTGGTTTCATCCTCGCCGCGCCGACGGTTCGGGCGGCACCGCTCGCGCCCGCCGGTTCCACGCCGGCCAAGACGAAGCCAGCGGCGAGCTCCGTCCCGCCGCCGAAAACGCCGCCGCCGAAAACGCGGGTCGAGACCGAACGCGACCTGGTCACCGACGACCACTACGTCGTCCACCTCTCGATGCCGACCGAGAGCGATCGGAAGGCGTGGATGGAGCCCGGCCTCCGGGTGGACCTGGCCCTCGACGGCGGCCGGCTGTGGGGAAGGGCTACTGCCCCCCCGCTGACCACCATCGGCGCCCAGGTGCGCAGCCGCTACCGGTTGGACCGGCGCTGGTCGGTCTTCGCGGCGCTCCGCTACGCGGTGGTACGGGGAAGCTGGACCGGTGCCGCCTGGTCCGCCATCGTCGGGCCGCTCTTCCACCCCCTGCCGCAGATGGGGATTTCGCTCGGCGTCGGCTACGGCGGGCTCGACGTGCACCCGGCCAACGGAACCGGTTTCGCCCCACCCGGCAACACCGACTCGATCAGCCGCACCCTCGGCGACAACGAGACGATGTTCGCCTGCGCCGGCGGCGCCTGGGTCTCGCAGGCGAGCCTCGAGTACCTCGTGGTCGTCGGCCCGCTCTTCGAGACCGGCCCCTACCTGCGGGCCGACCTGCAGTGGACCGGGTGCGAGGAGACGTTCCAGAACACCGACCTGGAGACGGGCCTGCCGGCGGTCGGACGGCAATGGTGGCTCGATCGGGGCGCCGACGTCGGCTGGTGGTTCGCGTGGCGGTGACCCGACTCGCCCAGGCCGCCGCGCTGGCGGTCGCGGCCAGCCTGCTGCCCTTTCGGGTGGCGGCAGCGCAGCCGCAGGGCAATACCGCTCCCGTGGAATCCGCTCCGGCCTCGACGGCGACGCCCTCCCCGTCCGCGCCGGCGCCCGCGCTCCCGTCGGCCACGCCACCAGCGCCAGCGAAGCCCGCCGCGAAACCGGCGTCCGCGCCCGCGGCCTCGCTGGTTCCTCCGTCGCCGCTGGGCTCGCTCCACATCCCGTACCCCAAGTCGGCGCCGCGACGCGCCTCGATGGTCACGGTGACGGTGCTCATCACCATCGGCGCCGACGGCCGCGTCTCGGCGGTCAAGCTCCTCAAGAAGGGTGGCGAGCCCTTCGACGCGGCGGTGGTCACGGGCGCGAAGAAGTTCCTCTTCCGGCCGGCGACGTTCGGCGGCCAAGCGGTCCCGGTCGCGGTGCCCTACTCGCAGACCTTCGTTCCGCCCCCGCCACCGCCGCCGGGGGGGGCGAAAGGGCCGCCGCTCGACGCGCTGCTCGAAGGCCTGGTGATCGAGCGCGGAACGCGCGAGCCGGTCCAGAACGCGACGGTGGTGGTGCAAGACCCGCTCGGGATGCACGTCGCCGAGACCGACCAGCAGGGTCACTTCCTCTTGCCGCTGACGAGCGGGAAGAAGCTGGTGAAGATCGTGGCGGCCGATCACCGCGCTTTCCGGCGCACGGAAACGCTCGGGCACGAAGAGCACTTCCAGGTGAAGTACCTGGTCGACCGCGAGAGCTACAACCCGTACGAGTCGACGGTCGTCGGCGAGCGCGACCGGGAGACCATTTCCAAGACGACCCTGTCCGGCCGCGAAATCCACCAGCTTCCCGGCACCTTTGGCGACCCGTTCCGGGTGGTGGAAGAGCTGCCCGGCGTGACGAGCGTGATGTCGCTGCTGCCGCTGCCGATCGTGCGTGGCTCGTCGCCCGGCGACACCGGCATCTTCTTGGACGGCGTGCGGCTGCCGGCGCTGTTCCACCTCTTCGGAGGGCCCTCGGTCATCGCCCCGGAGCTCATCGACCGCATCGACTTCTATCCCGGGGGCTTTCCGGTCAGCTACGGCGGGTACGTCGGCGGCATCATCGACGGCCGCACCGAGCGGCCCGACGATGGTCGCAGCAAGCTCGACCTCGACCTGAACCTCTTGCAGTCCGGTCTCTACGCGCAGCACCCGATTCCCGGAACCTCGATGGTGCTGACGGTCGCCGGGCGCTACGGCTATCCTGGATTGCTCCTGTCCCTCCTGACCACGGGCTTGTCCCTCGGCTACTGGGACTATCAGGCACGCCTGACAGGAGGGCACCCGGGCAGCGAGTGGTCGGTTTTCGCCTACGGCTCGGAGGATGTGCTGGCGGAGTCGCTGCCGCCGAGCACGAGCTCGACCTCCACCAGCGGTTCGACGACCGGCTCCGGCTCGACCCCGGCCAGCGGCACCGCGAAGAGCGCGAGCTCGGCCACGACCATGACCACGCTCATGAAGACGGAATTCCACCGCCTCGATCTGACCTGGAAGCTGGGCGGCGAGGACAAGTACGGTCTCTACCGCTTCGTCGCCGGCTACGACGACAGCGGCGGCGTCGGGGTCGACTTGAGCTCGGCGATGGTCGATCCGCAGGCGTCGTGGATGCTGCCTCTGTCGAAGACGCTGCGCGTGCATGCCGGCGCCGAGCTGCTCCTGCAATACGACCTCACCGGCTCCAGCACCTCGAGCGGCACCCAGACGGCGAGCTATTTGTCAACGGTCTTCCCCGCCTCGGGCGCGCTCGCCAACGGCGGCGCGTACGTCGAGGCGCCGTGGAAGCCGAATGGGAACCTGCTCGTCACGCCGGGCGTGCGCGTCGACGGCTACACCGACAACGAGACGACCAACGACAGCGCGGGGAGCGCTCACGCGGGCCTTGGGCTGCCGGCCGGGTCGGGCTCGAGCACCAAACGCGTCTGGCAGTGGAGCGTCGACCCGCGGGTGAGCGCGCGCTGGCGGCCGCCGGGTTGGAAGAAGGTATGGCTGAAGGGCGTCGTCGGCCGCTACCACCAGCCGCCGCGGTTCTTCATCCCCATCCCTGGAGAGTCAGAGGCACCGCTCTCGGGGGGCTTGCTCGCCTCGACCCAGTACTCGGTGGGCACCGAGGCGAGCCTGGCACCGGGCGTCGACCTCGACGTGCAGACCTACTACAACGACATGGACCCGGTCCTCTTCGACCTGAGCACGAACTCGTCGATGGCCGACATCCTCACGGTCGCGCCGACGACGCTGCCGGGCGGAACGGCCTCTGGCAATTCGTCGTCCTCGAACCCGCTCGCGGCGCTCCAGCAGAAGACGACCGGGCGCGCCTATGGTCTGGAAATCCTCCTGCGCAAGCGGGACACGTCGAGCCTGTTCGGATGGATCGCCTACACGCTCTCACGCAGCGAGCGGCACTACGCCACCGGCTGGGCGCCGTACGACTTCGACCGCACGCACATCCTGAACGCGGTGGCGGGGATACGGCTGCCACGCAACTGGGAATTCGGCGCGCGCCTGCTCCTCGAGAGCGGTACCCCTGTCACCACGACCTACGGCCGCTACAACAGCGCTCGGACGCCCTGGGATTACGAAATCGACCTGCGCATCGACAAGCGGGCGGTGTGGAACACCTGGCTGCTCGACTTCTACGTCGACATCCTCAACGCCAGCGTCGCCCCGCAGACCGGCGGCCTCACCGAGGGCGAGCCGGTCCGCTACGTCCTGCCGACGATCGGGTTCCGCGCGCTGTTGTGAGCGAAGCCTCGGCGGTGGGCCGACCGTGGCGGTACTATGCTTTTCCAGGGAGGTCCGGGTGCAGCCGCAATCGCAGGGGATCGAGCCGGAATCGCAGGAGATCGAGCGCTTGACGTGGCCGATCAAGCTGACGTGGGAGGACTACGTCGAGCTGCCGGAGGACGGGCGGCGCTACGAAATCATCGATGGGGAACTCTACGTGTCGCCTTCACCACGACCTCTACATCAGCGCGTCCTTTTTCGGTTGGCCGAGCAGCTTCGGGCCGGGCTCGACGCACGCGGCTTGGGCGAGACGTTCATCGCTCCGCTCGACGTGCTCTTCGGTGTCCACGACATCATGCAGCCGGACATCCTCTTTGTGCGCCGCGACCGGCTGAACATCGTGGACGAAGAGAACGTCAAGGGCATCCCAGACCTGGTGGTCGAGATCATCTCGCCGAAGAAGCGTCGTCGCGACGCGGTCGTGAAGGCGAGAGCCTATGCGCGGCTTGGTGTGCCGGTGTTCTGGCTCGTCGACCCCGAGCTCGAGCGGCTCGAAGTCAGCCTGCTGGTCGACGGCCGGTTCGATCAGGCCATTGTGCGCCGGCGACCGGAGTCGTACGAGCCGCGCGAGTTCCCCGGGCTCGTCGTCGACCTGGAGAAGCTCTTCGCCTAGCCGGAAGCGAAACCGCTGACCGCGTCCCAGTCACTGGATCAGAGCACCCGCAGCTCGCCTTCGACTTCGTGCCGTTCGGTCCCGACCCGCTTGACCGCCGACGAGCGCCGGTCGCGCACCGCGCGTTCGAGCGCGGGGTCCCAGCCGCCAAGCCGCGCGCCCGCCTCGAAGGTCGACTGGAGGAACTCCAAGAGGACGGTGCGCGGCGCCGGGGACAGCCGAACCGCGTCGTAGGGGAGGACGAACTCGCCGCGCTTGGGCTCCCAGCTCGCGGCATCGGGCCGAACGGTAGCGCTCTCGTACCCCGCCTTCGCGGGCGCGAAGTAGGCGTAGAACGCCGGCATCGCCACCACCTCGTCCCCGGCCCAGAAGCCGGCGCTGGAGACCTCGTCGTGGTAGGCCTCCTGGGTGACGAAATCGGCGCCGGGTCTCGGCGGCGCTACCGACCCCGAGAAGCGGGTGACGCACAGGTCGAAGGCGCCCCAGAAGAAGTGCACGGGGCTGCACTTGCCGGTGAAGCGGGCTCGAAACTCCTCGAGGACGATGGCGGTGGACGCAAGCGCCCGCCAGAGGCGGTGCGCCTGGTCGCGATCGTAGGCGAAGTGGAGGCGGTCCTCGGAGAGCGGCAGCGCTTCCGAGGTGATCTCCTGCGGCCGCTCGTTGATGGTCAGCTCGAGGCCGAGCTCAAAAAGCGTCTCGAACACCTCGTCGTGGAAGTCGGCCACCGCGCAGGGCCTCAGCTCGAGCGACCGCAGCTCGTCCGCGCTGGTGCGAAACACGAGCGCGTGGCCCGTCAGGTCGAGCTCCAGCTCGAGAGTATTCCAACCGAAGGGCATCGGCGGGGTGGCGAGGCCGCGGGAAGTGACGTTGAGCGCCGAGCTCCAGAGGTGGTTGGTCGTCGGCGCCAGCGCGAGCCGAATCTTGCCGACGATCTGCGTCCACCGGTGGAGGGTCTCGAGCGTGTCTCTCAGCTCCTGGAACTTGAGCACCGGCCAGGGATTGTCCATCGCGGTTCTCCCGACGCGAACGGACGCTCGTCATCCTTGAAGGTGTCCACGCTTTGCGCGCGCCGGCAGCGGTCGCCCCGAGGAAGCCACGGCAAACGACCGACCGGCCTAACGCCGCCCTACTGACCGGCAGCGGAAGCGGTCACCCGCGCCACCCCGGCGGCGTGAAGAAGCCGTCGTCGGGCGCGCCGCCCCAGAAGGTGGGCGAGTGCCCGGCCTCGGCCATCACTCGTGAAGCGCTCGCGGCGTTGATCAATCCCTGCTGAGCGAGGCGATCGGCCATCGCGCCGAAGCTCGCCGCCCCCAGGACGTGGCGCGACCAGGGGGCGATGCTCGAACCGTCCGGATGCCGTTCGAGACGGAGGTGGATCTCCTCGACCAGCCCGATGAGCGGAAGCGCCTCCGCCAGGCTGGACAGCTCCTGCGCCTCGCGCGGGGTCGCGCCGTGAAGCATGAGCGCGCGTCCGAGCGCCCGCGCGCGCAGGCGACCGGCCGCGACGTCGGCGAAGAGCGAATAGATGAGCGCGTCCTCCTCGACGTCGTCGCCGAAGAGGTGCAACCGGGAGCCGACCGGCATCTCGCGCGCGAGGAGCAGGAGCACGCCGAGCTTGAACGCGAGCTGGTGCCGCAGCCGCCGCGCCCCGCCCCGGGCGATGACGCGGCCGACGTCCTTGTAGGCGATGCCGTCCCACTCGATGCCGTCGAGGAGCATCTTGCGCTCGATCGCGGGCGCGAGAATCGGCGGGCTGGCGCTGACGAAGAAGAGCGGCCGGTGCTCGTGACCGCTTGCGCCCTCCCGCAGCGCGTGGAGGAGCGCCACCGAGCCAGGCAAGGCGCGCTTGTCGACGCCGAACTCGAACGGAATCCGGGCGAGGTGCTTGAGCTGCGAGAACCGGGTGTCGAGGTAGGTCTTGTCGATGTCCCAGACGAACGCCGGCCCGGCCTCCTCCGCGGCGATCTCGCGGTCGATGACGCGCACCATCGGATAGGGGCGGCCCGTGCGCTCGCGCCGGCGAGAGCGCATCAGGCGAGGACCTGAGGCACGTCGCGCGCGGGCGGCAGCGTCATGAGCTGCTCCAGCGCTACCGCTGGGCTCAAGCCTTGGAAGAGCACCTCGTGGACCTTGTGGAACAGCGGCAGGTCGACGGGCCACCTCTGCGAGAGCTCCTGCACCGCTTTCGCTGTGTTCACGCCCTCCGCGACCATCCCGATCGCGGCGAGCGCTTCCTCGAGCTTCGCCCCTTTCGCGAGCGCCACGCCGAGCTTGTGGTTTCTGGAATGCGGGCTCTCGCAGGTGACCACCAGGTCGCCGATGCCGCTCATCCCGAAGAAGGTCGACGGCTCGGCGCCCAGCGCGATCCCGAGCTTCGCCATCTCGCTGATGCCGCGGGTGATCAGCATCGCCTTGGTGTTCTCGCCCAGGCGCATCTCGTCGGCGACGCCCGCCGCGATGGCGACCACGTTCTTGAGGGCGCCGGCGAGCTCCACCCCCGCCACGTCGTCGCCGGTGAAGACCCGGAAGTCCTTCGACTGGAGCGCGCGCCGCCCCGCCTCCTGCACCCGGGGATAGCGCGAGGCGAGCACCGTCCCCGCCGGCTGCCCGCGCAAGATCTCGGTGGCGATGTTCGGCCCGGAGAGCACCCCGAGCTGCCGGATGCAGGTCTCCTCGAGGAGGATTTCGCTCATCCGCCGGTGGGTGCCGAGCTCCAGCCCCTTGGTCCCGTGGAGGTAGACCTGGTCCGGCCGCGCCAGCTCTCCCAGCCGCCGGCTCACCTCGCGAAAGGCGTTCGACGGCACCACGATGAAGACCACCGCGCCTTGAGCGATCGCGCGCTCCAGGTCGGTCGTCGCTTCCACCCGCGCGGAAATCTCGACCTCGCCGGTGTAGCGGCGGTTGGTGTGCGCGCTCTGGATCTCCTGCCGCTGCTCCTCGGAACGGGTCCAGAGGAGCACCTCGTGCCCGGCCGCGGCGACGAGCTGCGCGACCGTGGTCCCCCAGTTCCCGGCGCCGAGGACGACGATGCGAGACGGGTCGCTCACGGCTCCCTCCGCGACGGCACCAGGTCGGGCGCGCCCAACAGCCCGTAACCCTCGAGCCGGTTGCGATAGTAGAAAATCAGCCGCGGGTCGCCCGGGTGCAGCCGCACCCCGCGCCGTTCGATCACCGGCTGGGTGTGATAGGTGCCGAAGCTCCTGAGCGCCTGGCGCAGCACCTCGGCGACGTCGCTTTCGGCAACCGAGCTGGAGCGCTCCAGCTTGCCGTCCCGGGCGAGCGTTGCGATTTCTCCGAGGAGCCGCTCGACCTCCCGCTCGACGTCCGCCTGCGCCAGGCTCAAGTCGTCGTTGACCGTCCGCAAGAGCCGGTAGAGGTCCATCCCCGGGTGCGCCCGCCGCAAGAGCTCGAAGACCGCGAAGGCGACGACGTGGGTCGGTTGGACCACGTTGTTCGCGCGAAACGAGCCGACGATCCGGGCGGAGAGGGCCTTGGTGTACTCGGCGTCGCGCCGGGGGTCGTCCACGAGCTCTCCGGCACCGTTCTCGAGGTACTTGGACGGGTCGAGGGGGCGGCCCTTGGGGTCGAGCGAACGGCCGGCGAGGTCGACGTCGTTGCCGAACGGGTCGAGCGGGCGCCCCACCCGCAGGTGGATGCGCAGGTCCATCTCGATGAGGCCGCGCAAGAACGCCATCCACCGCTGCCAGCGGCTGAACTCGTCGTCGATGATGATGTAGCGGTGGCGCCCGGTCTCGGCGAGGTAGTCGTCGATCAGGGTCGAGGCCTCCAAGACCAGCGGGTAGGAGAGCGTCGCGGGGACGAGAAAGACGTTCGGCTCGCTCTTCTGGCGCGCCAGGTTGTTCCGGTAGGCAGCGAGAGCGCAGCCGAGGAGCCCCTTCTTCAGGTGACGCTCGACGGCACCGGAGCGGCTACGCGTGCCGCCGGGGAAGAACAGGAGGTCCTGCCCCTCTTCCAACACCACCGTCGTGTATTCCTTGAGCGTCTCGCGGTAGAGCGGGTCGGTCTTCAGCCGGTCGACCGTGTACGCGCCCAGGTGGCGCATGAAGAAGCCGATGATCGGGTTCGAAAAGAGGTTCAAGCCCGCGCCGTAGGTCACCGGTGGCAGCCCCATCCGAAAGATCGCGTAGCCCATCAGGACCGAGTCGAAGTTCGAGCTGTGCGTCGGAACCAGCACCACCGTGCCGAGCTTCTCCAGCGCCTTGAGCGATTCGATTTCGCCTTCCAAGACCAGGTGCTCGTCCAGGTTCGACAGCACGCTCAGCTCGCGCAGGACCCGCTGCGGCGACAGGCTCGTCAAGAGCAGGTTGAGCGCGGTCGGCAGCGCCCGGGTGGTGACCGTGTACACCCGCTCGTCGAAGTGGCCGCAAATCTCCGCCGCGTAGCGCTCGATCACCTCCTTGAGCAGCTTCGTCTGCCCCACGGGAGCGATCTTGGGCAGCTCCCGCTGGACGCGGGCGTAGAAGGCGCGGTCCGACTCCGCTCTCTCCAACCGGGAGCGCTTCAGCCGTTCGCGCTCCTGGTAGAGGGTCTCGTTGACCACCTCTTCGACCGGGCGGCCGCCGTCGAGCGCCGCCCGCGCGCGCACCCGCTCGAGCACGCGCCCGACGACCTCGCTCTTCACCCGCTTCTCGTCCACCATCGGCGTTCCTTGTGCCTCGAGAGCCGCTCTGGCCGCGCGAAAGGAGCGGCGAAGCAAAAGCCCACGAGAGCGGCTTCGTCAACCCATCCCGATCCCGTCGGCGCGCCGGACCGGCGTTGGATCCTCGGCACGTGAGCGCCAAGGGCGCGCCGTCGAGGCTTGCGGCACACCCGGCTGACGCGCGGGTTCGTATCCCGTGCGCGGGCGTCCTCGCCGTGGGGGCGTGGGGACCCGCCTCGCCAGCGGGTTCGGCTGGGCTTCACCAGCGAGGACGCCCGTGCCACCAGAGAATGGGAGCCGGGCCCGAACCTGAACGAAGGCGATACCCCGTCAACCTTGTTTTCCAGGGGTCCGACGAGGAAGGGCGCCGCACCTCCGGTGTGCCAGCGCTCCTGCCCCAAGAAACCGCTTGCGTTTCCCGTGCGACCCGTGTCAAGTCGTCGCCGGTCTGACACAACGATGGGTGCATGCACCCCAAGAGGAGCAGGTTCATGGCGAAGAAGGCACGAGCGGCGGGGCGCAAGCCGGCAGCGAAGACCACCGGGCTTTCGGTGGCCGAAGCAGGGCGGCTCGGCGGGCTCAAGGGCGGACGCATCGGCGGGAACAAGGTCAAGGCCGAGCGAGGCATCGAGTTCTACAAGCAGATCGGGAAGAAGGGCGGGGCCCGGGTGAAGTCGTTGATCGAGGCCGGTCGCGCCGCGATGGCGCGGGGTCGCCGGTAGTCTTCACGGCCCGTCGCGCGGCGCTCGGGGAAGAACCGGTCCGTCCACTCCCGGCGCCGCGCGGCGAATCCGCCCGCGCGGCTTTAGGCTCCCAAGGCGTGCGAGAAGGAGCCTGCCATGCCCCGTTCGAAGGGCCGCCGCGAGAAGCCGCGTCCAAGACCGAGCGCCGCCAAGAGCACCTCCGCCGCGAGCGGAGTTTTCCTGAACATCCGCGGCAAGGAGCACTTCGAAGAGGCCGTGCTCGACAGCGACCTCCCGGTGATCGTCGACTTCTGGGCGCCGTGGTGCGTGCCCTGTCGGATGATGGCGCCGGTCTTCGAGCAGGTCGCTGGCAACTGGGTCGGCCGCGTGCGCTTCGCGAAGCTCGACACCGAAGCGGTTCCTTCGGTCGCGCAAGCCTTCCACGTCGCCTCGATTCCGACGCTGCTCGTCCTCTACCAGGGCGAGGTGGTGGACGTGAACGTCGGGGTCACCGCCGCCACCTCGCTCAACTCGATGGCGCAGCGGGTCTACGACCGGCATCTGGGCCTGGGCTTCTTCGACCGGCTCAAGCGCTCGCTCGGGTTCGGCAAGAGCGGTCAAGCTACCCGGTAGCGCTAAAAAAGACAGGCACCGGTTCCGCTTGGCGATACGACGCTCCACCGCAGCGCTCCCGCTGATCGGGCGGATCGACCGACGGCGCGCTGGTGTCCCCGAAGGCATCCGATGGCTCGTCGAGGTGGCGGCCACCGTTGGCGAAAACGCCTGCTCCCTGCGACAATCGCCCGATGCGCGCCTCAGCCGCCCTCGCGTCCGCCCTCTCGCTTCTGGCCTTCGGTTGCACGAAGGGACCCTCGGCGACCAGCGGCTGCCAGACGAACCTCGACTGCAAGAGCGGCCAGACCTGCGTCGACGGGACCTGCACCGGCACCGCGACCACCGTCGACTGCGGCAAAGAGGCCGCCTGCAACGCCGACGCGAACTGCGGCGCTAAGGGGCGCTGCGAGGGCGGCTGCTGCCTGCCCTCCTGCGCTAAGGACGAAGACTGCGGCGAGGCGATGGTCTGCCGCGAATCGGTCTGCGTCGAAGAAGGCGCGCCGTGCGTCGAGAACGCCGACTGCGCGGGCAACGTCTCCGCTCCGGTGTGCGAGGTCTCGACCGGCACCTGCGTCGGCTGCCTTAGCGACCACGACTGCCAGACCGGCCAGACCTGCTCGAACCACGGCTGCGAGACCCCGGTGACGACCGGCTGCTCCTCCGACGCGGACTGCACGCAAAACCCCGACCTGCCGCACTGCCTCATCGCGGAAGAGAAGTGCGTCGGCTGCCTCACCGACCAGCAGTGCGTCAAGCCGCCCAACGGCACCGTCACCTGCGACCCGGCGAACTTCGCCTGCCGCGACGTCTATCCCGGCTGCGGCATCGACGCCGACTGCGCCTCGAGCCCGCTCGGCAAGCACTGCGACGCTTCCACCCGCACCTGCGTCGCCTGCCTCCAGGACAGCGACTGCCCTGCCGGGCAGCACTGCACCCGCGAGCACGCCTGCCAGGCCGCGACCGGCTGCACCCCGGGGACCTCCACCGGCTGCCCGCACGGGAAGGTCTGCCGCTCCGACCGGACCTGCGTCGAGTGCCTCTCCCCCGCCCAGTGCAAGACGGGCCAAATCTGCCAGGCGAACCACTGCGTCGCCCGGGTCAACGGCTGCTGGGAGAAATCGATGTGCTGGGACCCGACCCCGGCCTGCGACTTGACCACCCGGACCTGCGTCGCCTGCCGCAACGACGCCGACTGCTCGAACCGCTTCTGCGAGAACGGCACCTGCGTCAAGTGCGCGAGCGACATCGACTGCGCGGAGTCCACCTTGATCTCCCGGCCCTATTGCGACAACGGCCATTGCGAAGAGTGCCAGGGTGACGTCAACTGCTCGAATGGCCAGGTCTGCGTCGACGGCACCTGCGGGCCGGACCCGACCGACACCCCCTGCCCCGAAGACGGCGTCTGCCCCCGGCAGCTCGTCTGCACCGACCCCGACGGCGCCGGCTCCTACTGCCGCACCCCGTGCGATCCGTACGCCGCCGGCAATCCCTGCCCCGACGGGAAGCGCTGCGCCCTCGCCTACTTCTCAGGAGGGCTGCCGCAGGGCGCCTGCGTCCCCGTCAACTCCGGCCTCCCGCAACAGGGTGCCCCGTGCAGCGTCCTTCAGCCGTGCGACGTCGGGTTGGTCTGCGTGCCCGACGGCGCCGACCAGGGCGCCTGCCGGCGGCTGTGCAACCCGAACGCCTCCTCGTCGGCCTGCGGCAGCGGTACCGCTTGTCAGGCCGTCGTCGACGTCGACCCGCTCGGCGTCCCGCACGCGGTCGGCGCCTGCTTCCCCCCCTCGCGCTACCTCGAAGCGTGCTCGTCCGACGCCTCCTGCGACGCCGGCCAGGTCTGCGCGCCGGGCCCGAACCCCCAGCTCCCGACGCAGTTTCGCAACGAGTGCACCTGGCCCGTCGGCACCCGCGGCGGCGGCGAGCCGTGCGATCGCGACACCGACTGCAAGAGCGGCCTCTGCCTCCTGGCGATGCCGGCCGGCCTCGGCGCTCAAGGCTTCTGCATGGGCGGCTGCACTTCCGACTCCGACTGCCCGGCGCGAGTCGACGCCAAGAAGGGCGGCGCCTGCGAGAGCTATCCGGTCCCCTGGCACGACCAGTCGGGCGCACCGACCACCGTCCAGCTCGACACCTGCGTCGCCCAGTGCACCGAGGACCTGGAGTGCCCGAGCGGCATGACCTGCGTCGCGGTGCCCGACGCGACCAGCACCTCTTTCGTCACCCGCTGCCAGGCGTGGACCAGCGTCCAGGCCGGCAAGGGCGGCGCGCCCTGCGCCAGCGGCGCCGACTGCCGCAGCGGCGACTGCATCATCTTCGGCTCTCGCACGGTCGGCATCTGCCAGGCGGTTTGCGGCCCCTCGGGGAACCAGAACTGCGCGGCGGGCGCGGTCTGCCCCGCCGACGGGGTGATGCAGCCGGTCCGCTCTGGCGCCTACGCCCCCGCGCCCATCTGCTGGACCCGCCCCTGCGCGACGAACGCCGACTGCGGCGCCGGCCGCGTCTGCGGCGCCCAGCTCGATCCGACGAACGCGAACGACTTCGTCCTCTCCTGCCAGCCGGCGGAAGGCTCTGGCGGCGGCGGCGCCCCTTGCACCCAGCCGACCGACTGCGCGACCAACTTCTGCGTGAGCTGGGGAAGCGGTGGGCGCTGCTTCGGCACCTGCTCCACCGGCGCCGACTGCGCCACCGGCTCCCGCTGCGCCTCCTGGTCTCAAGCGGGCGGAGCGGACGTGTGCGTCCCGCAATAGGCAGAAGCGCTCCAGCTCGGCCGGCGGCCCGCGCCGTTTCGGATCCGAGCCGGCTCGGCGAAGCCCTCGACCTCGCGGGTCGGGGGGTCTTCTTTTTTTTGCCGATTCGCGGCTTCGGCAGTTTACTGCATGTTCTTCGCCAACGACTGGGAACACGGCAGTATACTGCTACCCGCGATTTTCGCGAAGGAAGGGCCCCCCCGAGGGTCGGGCGCCGACGGCGGACCGGCCGAGCCGCCTGGCTCCGCCTTTGCTGATCGATTGCCTACTCGGTTGACGCCACCCGGTCCAACCGAACGCCGACCGCCGCTCCCTCACGGTGCGGTACTGACTTGCGCTTGCACGCAGGCGAGCCCGATCCGTACCGCGACCGTGAGGGAGCCGCATGGCCGATAAGCTCCGGTGGCATCAAGCGGACGAGCAGTTGCTGATCGACACCGCTCTAGCCCAGCGGGTGCGCCATCTTCGGCAAGCCCAGCCGGTCGATCAGGAACCGCTCGAGCCTCAGGCAGACGAGCTCGGGCTGCTCGACCAGCGCCGCGTGCGAGCCGCCGCGCAGCACGCACAGCTCCGCGCCGGGGATGGTCTTCGCCATCCGCTCCGACAGCCACAGCGGCGCGAACTTGTCGTGGTCAGCGCCGAAGACCAGCACCGGCACCCGGACATGCGGCAGCAGGTCCGACGCGTCGTGGTCCTGCAGATCGAACGCGAGCTGGAAGTAGGTGCCGAGGTCGACTGTCGCGAGGTGCTCGAGGTACGGCTTCATCTCCTCCGCCGGGCACAGCTTGGAGTTGACGAGCCCCAAGAGCTTCGCCGCCTCGAACACGCCCGGGGCGGTCGCGACGGCGCGCATCACCTGCTGCGCGAGGCGTGGCTGGGCGAGCGCGACCCGGCGCATCAGCTCGAGCGCCGACACCGACCGCGGGGTGTCGAAGAACGTCTCCACCGTGTGGCCGTAGCCGCCGAGCGTCGGGACCAGGCCCCGCACCCGCTCGGGCGCGCGCCGGTAGGTCTCCAGAATCACCTGCGAGCCCAGCGAATGCCCCGCGAGCACCGCCCGGTCGAGGCCCAGATGATCCATCAGCAGGACGAGATCATCCGCGCAGGTCCCGATGCCGAAGCCGCTCTCGGGCGCCGGTCCCGACTGGCCGTGGCCCCGGTAGTCCCACACCACCACCCGATAGGCGGGGGCGAAAGCGCTCACCACGAAATGCCAGAAGAAGGTGGAGACGGCGAGGCCGTTGCAGAGGACCAAGGCCGGGCCCGAGCCTTCCGCCCGGTAGTAGAGCTGCCCGCCGTTCGGTGCCGGGCAGAAGCCCTCTCGAAGCTCGTATCCGCTGCCGCTCGGCGCCGCCGCCGCCGTTTCCATGAGCTGTCGCCTTGCTACTGCGCGGTGATGGTGAACTCCACCCGGCGGTTCATCGCGCGTCCGCGGGCGGTCGCATTGGTGGCAATCGGCACGGTCTCGCCGTAACCCTGCGCCGTCATCCGGTCGGGCGAGACGCCCTGGTCGACGAGGAAGGTCCGCACCGACTCCGCCCGGTGCTGCGAGAGCCTCAGGTTGTAGGATGCCTTGCCGACCGAGTCGGTGTGGCCCTCGATGCGCACCTGGATGCGCGGATAGTCCTTGAGGACCTGGGCCACCTGGTCGAGCAGGTCGTAGGAGTCAGGCAGAATCCGGTACCGGTTGGTCGCGAAGTGGACCTGTTGCTTGATCTCGATCTTGTGCTTCTTGAGCACCACCAGGGTGTAGATGCGCGGGCAACCCTGGTTGTCCACCGGTCCCGCCCGATGCGGGCACTTGTCGGCGAAGTCCGGCACCCCGTCGCCATCCGAGTCGATGAACGGGCAGCCCTGGTTCCAGGCGGGTCCCGGCATGTTCGGGCAGGCGTCGGTGACGTCCGGCACCCCGTCCTGGTCGTTGTCCGGGTCCGGGCAGCCGTCCTCGTCCTGGAAGCCGTCGTAGTCCTCCGGCTGCAACGGACACCGGTCGATGTCGTCCAGGATCCCGTCGTGGTCGGTGTCGAGGACCACCTTCTTCACCACCACTTTCGGCTTCGGCTTCGGCTTCGGCTTCACCACCACCCTGGGCTTGGGCTTCGGCTTCTTCTTGATCACCAGGACCGGCTTCGGCCTCTCGATAAGCACCTTCTTCGGCGCGCACGATGCCGAGTTCGCCAGCGCGCGCTCTGCCGCCTGGCTCGCGAGCCGGATGTGCTCCTCGGCCCGGTCGGCGTTCCCCTCCTCGAGCTCCACATTCGCGAACGCCGTGTTGGCTTCCGCGATCGCGAGATCGCGCGGGGCGCAGCGCTTGGCGCCGCGCTTACGGGCCTGGTCGATGACCTTCTGGACGCCCGTGGTCTCGTCCCGCACCTGGGGACCCGCACACGAGCAGCACAAGAGCCCGGCGGCAGCGAAGCCGGTGAGCATCAGCGCCCGAGCTTTGGAGGTGCGCATCGGCAAGCGGCAGGGCTCCTCTAGAAGGCTGGCGGCTGCGCGGTCAGGGTCGCGGGACCGGACGGCTCCGGGGACGCCGCGGGACCGGGCGGCTCGGCGGTCGCCGCGTTGAGCTTGGCCTCGTTGGCGAGCTTCTCGGCCGTGTCGCCGAAGTCGATGGCCGGTCCGTAGCGGCCGTAGGCCTCCTCCTCGCGGGCTTTTTCCAGGTACAGCTCGGCACCGGTGTACTCGTAGACGCTCTTTTCGGCCGCGCCCGCCTGCTTCGCCTCCGCCAGCGCCGACTCCGCCGACACGATCTTCGTCCGGGCGATGAGCGCGCTGCAGCCGCTCGACAACAGCGCCGCCAAGACGAGCACCCAGAAGGAAAAGCGCGCCTGCATGCCGCTCCAACCCCGCTTCTGCGAGAGCGAGCCGGGAAGGGATTTCGTGGATACTCGCGAACGCGAGGTGGTGTCAAGAAGCCACCGCGACGAAAGCCCCCCGACCTACCGACCGCTCCTCAGCATCGGCGCCGCCTTTCCCGGCCGCCAGAGCCGGCCGTCGGCTTCGCGAGTCGGCGCGAACGGTCCCTCGGGGCCCCCCGCCCTCCACCGCCGGTCCCCGAGCGTCCAGCGCGCCTCGCAAGGGAGCGCGGCCGACGATGGGCAACGGCGGCGCAGCGTCCTAGCTGGAGCGCTTCTGCTTACCTTTCTTCGGTGCGGCCGCCTCGGGCGCGGGCGCGGGATGGGCCGTCGAGAGCTTCTCCAGGTCCGCCGCCATCGCCGAAAGGTGTTTGAGCTTCGCCCCGTCGACGCCCCGCCCGATCAAGAGCTGGCGGTTCTCCTGCGCGAGCGGCTCGATCGCCCGCGCCAACCGGACCGCCTGCGCCGGCGTCTGCGGAGCCGGCTCGCCCACCTGGAACTCGCGCTGCAGGTCCACGTTCCCCGGCAGCGCCCGCTTCACCGCGTCTTGAATCTCGGTCACCCGCTCGATGATCCGATCGAGCAGCAGCCGCTCTTCCGCCGACAGCGTCACTTTGTCTCTCCCTTCCGCCCGGAAGTCTTCTCCGCTGCGCTCGAGCATCCGATGGAAGAAGCAAGAGCGGGAACGAGCTTACTCGAAGTAGCGGGCGTAGCGGGCGCGCTCCTCGGCGTCGCGCCTGCGCCGGGCGGCCGCCTCGGCCTTCGCCGCCTTGCGCCGGCCCCTTCGGACGCGACGCGCCTCGCGCCACGGCTCGAGGCTCAGCCCCACGACAGCCAGAACCCCGAAGAGCCCCAGCCAGGCGGCGGGGAGCCGAAAGAGCGCGTCGCTCACCTTGAGGACGGCGCACAACGACCAGGCGCCGAGGCCCAAGAGCGCCGCGCCGACGACCGGCGGCAGCGCCGCCGAGAGCGAGGTCGAGAAGACCCCGACCACCATCGCACAGGTGAGCCCCACTCCGAGCCGCGTCACGTCGGCGTCGATACCGACCAGCGCGCCCAGCGGTCCACCGAGGATGAACCCGACGGCAGCGCTGACGGCGAGCGTCGCGAGCCGCGGCACCGCGAGGCCGAGCGCGGCCCCGAGGACGGCCGCGATGGCGAGCGTGAGCGCTAACGGAGGCAGGCGCCCCTCCAGCTTGGCGACGACGACGTGGGCGACGAAGGCCGTGCCGGCCGCCGAGAGGACCCCGGCCGCCGGGCGGAACGCCGGCTTCCCGAGCACGAGCAGGGCCGCTCCACCGGCGGCCAGGAGCGCTCCCGCCCACACGCCCAGCGAGGCGACGACCCGCGCGGCGTCGAGGAGCGCTCCGAGAGACATGGCGCCTCGCCAAAGCGCGCTCCTCCATCGAGCGCGGCTTCGCTCTAGGGATGGCCCTGCCGGAAGACGAACCAGAACAGGAGGATCAACACGACGAGGATGATGAGGCCGGTCACCACCGCCGCCCGGTCGACGTGGGTCGAGCGAGCGATGACCGCCGCTTCCGCCTTCGCCGCCTCCGAGGCCGCCGGGTCGGCGAGCACCTCTCGCGCGAGCTGGCGCGCCAGGCGGTAGTCGCCCTCCGCGAGCGCTTCTCTTGCCCGGGAGCACTCCGGGGTGCCCGGCGACGCGGGACGCTTGCGGCTGTCGGCCATCGGTCGGGTCCTGTCGGAAAAGCGCTTGCGCGAGCAGCGCCATCCCGGGTGAAACAGAGCGTCGCACCCTAACCGACCGGCGGCAAGCGGAGCAAGCCTTCAGGAGGTCTCGCGGACCGGCGCAGCCAGGCTCGGCGCCGCGCGTGCCCGATCGTCCTCCCGCGGACGAAGGTGCGGCGCGCGGTCCAGGTCCGGGTAGCCCCGTTCGCCGTGCTGGGAGGCGTCTGCGCCCTCGAGCTCCTCCTGCTCGCTCAGGCGCAGGCCGATCGTCGCCTGGAGGAACTTCAACAGGCCGAACGAGACCGCTGCCATGAAAAAGGCGGTATCGGCCGCTGGCCCGACGCCAGGCCGGCCGCCTCGAACCACCGTCCTTTTTCATCGCACATGCTGAGCCATCGGCTCATGACGTCTCGGGACGAGCGGGCGATGACCCAGGCTGGTGGGGGCGGGCCACTCTAGGGCAGGACGGCGGCGGTGCGCACACAGCGGTAGGGCATCTGTTGACCGGCGCTGTGCGGTCCGGCGGTGCCATCCTCGAAGTCGACCGCCCAGTAGTTGTTGGGTTCGGCGGGATCGGCGTAGGCCGTCGAGGTCCAGTAGGGCTCCAGCTCGGTATCCGGGAAGGCGTCGGTGTCGATGGCCGGCTCGACCTGGGTGACGTCGACCAGGGTCACGAGCTCCGCCGCCGTCGGCAGCCGCCAGCTGCTCCCGGCGACGGACTCGAGCCCTGGGCAGCTTCGCGCGGACGCGAAGTCGAGCGGGGCGTTGGTCGCCCGCTGCCAGATGAGCCCGGTCCGCCGGTCGGTCACCTCGGTGGCGGCGACCTTGTACCGCCCCTCGGGAGCGGTCGCGTGGGCCATGAGCGCTAGAGCCGAGCTCAGGAGAATCGAGAGCGCCAAGAGCCCCGCGGGCCTGGTCGCCAGTCGCTTGAACCTCATCATCGCCTCACGCACCGGACCATGAACCGGTCGGCGACCGGGTAGGCGCGGGTGGAACCGTCCGTGAAGTCGACCGCCCACCGGTTGTCCGTCACCGCGGGGCTCCCGGCGTCCGGCGCGCCCGCGTCGGCCTCGCCGTCCCCTCCGGGAGCGCCGCCGTCCCCCTCGCCACCGTCGGCGAGAAGCTGGGTGTGGGTGGTCGCGAGCGGGGTCGAGGTCCATTCGAGGCCCGCGAAGCAGTTGGTGGTCGCCCCGGTGGTCGGGTCGATGGAGCAGCCGTCCCGGAAGGCGTCGGTGTCGATCGCCGGATGAAACCGGGTGTAGTCGACCAGGCTCAACAGCTCCGCCCGGGTCGGCAGCCGCCAGTCGTGGTGCCCGTCCGCGCTCGAGAGCGCGCAGGTGGTGACCGCCTGGTCGAAGGTCTCGACGTTGTCGCTGAGCGAGCCGGCCCAGACGAGCCCGGTGTTGTTGTCGAGCACGCTCGACCCCTGGCTCGAAAAGGACATCTGGCCGGTCGGCGCCCACGCGGTCCATTCGGGATCGACCGGCTGGCAATGGGAATCGACGCACTCCTCGCCGGCGGCGCAGGGCTTGTCGCAGTCGGAGCAGTTCAGGTTGTCGTAGCGCTGGTCGATGCAGGCGCCGTGACAGACCTCGCCGGGGCAGACGCACTTGCCCTTGGCGCAGGTCTCGCTGTCGGCGCAGGCGTTCTGGCAGGTCCCGCAGTGGAGCTCGCTCGTCTGCAGGTCGACACAGTCCTGGCCGCCGCCCGCCGCCTGGCAGGCGTTCGCCGGCGGGCAGGTGCAGGCCCCGGTCTGGCAGGTTTCCAGGCCCGGGCACTGGGCGCCATCGTCGGCGATGCCGTCGCAGTCGTCGTCCGTGTCGTCGCAGGTCTCCTTCAGCGCCGTCGGAGTACAGGTGCAGGTCCGCACTCCGTTCGAGAGATCGCCGCAGTTCCACGGGTGCGCCGAGGGGCAGTCGGCGTTGGTCGTGCACTCCTTGGTGCAGCGCCCTCCGAGACCGCCGTCGTCCAGCAGGCGATTCATCGCGCAGTGGCCGCTCTCGCAGTCCGAGTCGAGAAGGCACGGCGCGAGGAAGGTGCCCGGCGCGGGACCGTTGCCACCGTCCCACGAGCCCGCGTCGTCCTGCGGGGGAAAGCCGGAGTCGCCCGAGCCGTTCGCGTTCTTCTTGCACCCGCTCGCCGCGACCAGGGCGATCGCGACGAGGGCGACGAGAAAGGATCGGCTCCGAGAACGCATCGGTCGAGGTCGCTTTCCGCCCTTCGCGCACGGCCGAGGAAGGATGGTGCTCCCGGCCCGGCGCGGGCTTGAAGGACGCATTCTAGCCCTACCTGCAGGGCTTCTTCGCGGGGCCGGCGACCTGGATGATGTCGTCGGCGCAGCCCTGGACGCCGCAGCTCGGCAGGCCCAGGGAGACCGCGTCGAGGTTGCGGACGCAGGCGCCGGTGGTGCAGCCGGTCTGGTCGAGGCCGTCGGGCCCCGTCGACCAGACGACGACGAAGCCGCAGGGGGCGCCGGAGGTGCCGCCGCCCAGGCCGTCGTCCGGGCGGATCAGCGCGTACATCCGGGGCCGGTCCCAGGCGTCGATGAACACCGGCGGCGTCTGGTCCTGGAGGGTGGTGTAGGTCGCGACCTTGCCCAGGTAGGGGCCGCCCCAGCAGCGCAGGCCGATGTTCCAGGAGGAGCACTGCGGCTCGTCTTGAGTCGAGCCGGGCGCAGGCCCGGGGGGAGGCGCGATGAGCGCGGTGTCGTTCAGGTTGAAGGGGGCCGGGTCGAGCTGCTGGGTCGTGTCCCAGTAGCCGGCCTCGTAGGGCCAGAAGCCGGTGTCGTTGCGAAACCGCTGGAAGGCCTCGGCGAGGATGGCGATCGAGTGCTTCTCGGCGGCTTCGCGGGCGCGCTCGTCCTGGTTCAGGACGGTGGGCAGCAAGAGGGCCGCGAGGAGGGCGATGACCCCGATGACGACGACGAGCTCGACCAAAGTGAACCCGCGACCAGCGAGGCGGCGAGCCGCCATCGACCCTCCGGGGAAACGCAAGGCGCACACCGCTACTTCGGCGCCGGCAACGACCAGATGCCGGCGTCTTTCGGGGCCGTCTTGCTGGGGTCGCTGTCGGTCGCGACCAGGACCAGGATGCGGCCGTCACGGGCGAAGAGCGCCTGGATGACGTTGGCCTCGCCATGCTGGACCACCTTCGCCGGGCCGGCCGGGGTCGAGCCCCAGAGCACGCAGTCCGGGTACTGGCGGTCGATGAGGTCGGCTTTCGCGGGGTCCGGAGCGCCGACCGGGACCATCCAGAGCAGCGCGCTGATGCCCGGAACGGTGTGGGGGGTGAAGAGCGACCCCGGCGTCGCGTTCACGCCGAGCTTGAGCGGTGCCGCTCCTCCCGGGCGGGTGACGTAGACGTTCCCGCCGGTGATGCCCGCGCCGTCCGAGGCGATGTAGGCGAAGTGGCTGTTCTGGTCGGTGGCGTCGTTCGGGTCGACCAGGGCGACGTCGTCGGCCCGGATGCGGGTGGCGATCTGCGTGGGCTTGAGGCCGGGGACCCCGAACTGGAGGTTTCCCGCGCCGGAGTACAAGGGCATCCCGTTCATGCTGGTCAGGTCGCTGACGACGGTCATCGCGCTGTTGGCTTTGGTCTTGGGGTCGATGGGGCCGAAGCGCACGGTGTCCCAGCCCACGTCGGAGCCGAGCGAAACCGGGTCCTGGTCGCCGAGCGCCGAGATGATCTGCGCGGTGCCGACGGCGCCGGCGCTGAACGACATGTCGCCGAAGGCGATGACCCACTTGTTGTCCGGCGAGAACTCCGGCCGCACCGAGTCCGGCGCCGGCATCAGCAACGTCGGCACCCCTTTCGCCCAAGCGTAGAGAGCGTCGCCCGAGTAGTACACGACCGTCTTGCCGTCCGGAGATACACTAGGAGCGCTCCCGCTCGCCGCGATGACGGTCGGCTCGCCGCCGCCGGTCGGTTGGGCCATCACCTTCCCGTCCGAAGTGACGTAGGCCGCGAGGGTCCCGCCGGCCGAGAGCGAGAAGTCGAGGTCGGTTCCGATGCCGTAGAGCTCGACGCTGCTCGCGATGGTGGTCTTGGAGCCGGTCTTCAGGTCGATGGCGACGAGGTTGCCTTTCGGGTGCGCGACGCTCGCGTCGTAGGTGCAGTTGCCGCTGTCGTCGCACGACGTGCCCTGGACGAGGCCGACGAGGGCGAGGGTGCGGTCGGCGCTGAAAATCACCGCCCGCGGCGGCACGCCCACCCCGAGCTGGAGCGACTGGGTGCCGTTCGACCAGAACAAGTCGCCGGTATCGTCCGTCGAGTCGAAGTTGGCGATGAAGAGGATCTCGTCCCCCTTGGCGCCATACCAGAAGCCCTCGGCCGGCACGCCCGCGCCCTGGGGGAGGTCGACCGCCTTCCAGCCCTTGACCGGGCTCAAGTCGACGTACTCCAGCGTGCCGACGTTGTTCGCGAGGTCGGGATGCGCCAGGAACAGCGCGGTCTCCGGCCAGGTCTTCGGGTCGGGCGAGTCGTTGATGTTCGGGTCGCCCGGAGCGACGCGCACCGTCTGGGTCTCGGCAGCGTCGCTGAGGTCCGTCGCCGCCTCCGCCCCCTTCACCAGGTAGTCGAGCTCCACGGTTCCGGAGTTGACGTCCGGCTGACCCTTTTCGGCCAGGGCGGTGAAGTCGAGGAAGCCGGAGTAGAGGTGCCGGTAGCTGCCGTCGGTCGTGAGCGCATCGGCCGGGTCGAAGGCGTGGCCGGTCAGCTTCGTCTTGCTCGAGCCGCAGGCGGCGACGAGCACGGCAGCGAGCGCCAGCCGCCCGAGCCGACCGAGGGCGCAAGGGACCTTGCACATGGGCTACTCCTCGAAAGCGACGCCGCATCGCTCGAAGACGCCACGCCTCAAAGCCAGCCACGACAGCGCGATCGCCGTCGCGCGCGGCGCCCGAGCCGACGCGGCCACGAGCCTATCATGGCCGCCCGGGCACGCAAAGTCACCGCGGCCTGCCCGTTGGCTTTCCCGACGATATTGCCGGAGGCGCTCCCCCGTGTTTGCACGCGGGTCCCGCCGGGTGGCCTGACCACTTTGTCTCTTTGCCTGGAACGACTCGAACAAGAGGTTGAGCGTCCTGCCCGATTCTGGTGTGGGGCGATGTCATTGCGGCTCGCGTCGAACGCCGATGCGCAGTGCGTCAAAGGGGAGCTTGCGGGGAGACGGGGGCGAGAATCTCCCGAGAGCCCTTCCTTGACACCCGTCGCAGCACCGGCGTAGCGTCGGCTCCGCCCGAGGTGAGAGGGCCCCCACGAGCTGATGTTCTGCGTCGTCTCGTGCCCGGACCGCGCGAGACCGGGGGCAAGCGAGTTCCCATGGGGACAGTCCCAGCGGATGGGCTGACCCTTCGCCCAAAGGAGGCAGGCGCCATGGCAAGTCAGAGAAAGCAGGCAATGAAGGGCTTCACGCTCATCGAGCTGGTGATCGTCATCGCGGTGATCGCCATTCTGGCGGCGCTCCTGGTGCCGACGATTCTGAACCAGACCCAGCGGGCTCGCGAGTCGCGGGCGAAGAACGAGGTGGCCGAGATCGCGAAGACGCTGGCCCGGATGCGGGCGGACACCGACGCCACCACCGCGGCCTGCTACGACACGCTGGCCGACATGAACTCCGTTGCCGTTCCGGCCAACTGCGGGTCCACGCTCCCGACCTGCACCACCTCGAACATCGGCCACGTCTGCTGGAACGGCCCGTACATGAGCCAGCCGGTGAACAACGACCCGTGGGACCACCCGTACATCGTCACCTACACCGCGCCCGCCAACGGGCAGAGCGTCGGCGAGATCCAGGTGGTTTCTTTCGGTCCGGACGGCGTCAAGCAGATCGCCGACACGACGGACTGTACGACCTCCAGCGACGACCTCTGCGCCATCCAGTAGCGCTTGAGCTCTTCATGGAAGGGGTGAGCTCGAACAAGGGCTCACCCTTTTCCTTTTCTCCGGCGGGCGCCGCGGGTCCGAGGCCGGGCGCCCAAGCGGGACCACGCGGACCGGAAGTTTTCAAGCGGCGACGAATCTGCGTAGACTCGGCCCCTCATGGCGACGAAGGAGACGGCGCGCGAGTCGACGGTGCCAGAAGACGTCACGGTCGGTCCGTCGCCTGCGCCGGCGGGCGCTCCACCGGGGCCCCCCGAGCCAGGAACGACGGCCGGCCTCGCATCGTCCGACGAGTTGGAGACGCTCCTCGCCGAGGAGCTGTCCGAGGACGCCTTCGACCTCACGCCCGCCGCCGCTTCGCCCTCGAACGATCGCTTGCCGCGGGCGACCGAGAGCCCGGGGCCGACGCGCGCGGCCGGCCCGGAGGCGCTATCCGCCAGGCCGCCCGTGCAAGGGGCACCTGCGACGGGAGCCCCAGCCGTTGCGGTGGTTCCTGAGGACATCTTCGAGGCAGACGACCTCTTCGACGCGCCGATTGCAGCCCCCGACCTCGGCACACCCTGGGAGGCGGGAGAGGTGGCGGTGGCTGGCACCGCTGCCGCCCCCCTTGTCACGAGCGAAGTGGTTGAACCACCCGACCTCGGCTCGCCCTGGGAGAGCGCCGAGCTTTCACGCCCAGCGGAACCGCTGCCGCCCGCCATCACCGAAGTGGTCGAGCTCGCGAGAATCCTCGAGCAGGTCGCTCCACCCGCGGCTCCCGAGGAAGCCATCTCCGACGAGGCCGTGGCCGAAGCCGAGCCGCCTCCGGCCGCGGTCGAGGCTCGGGCGGAAGAAGAGCTCGTCGCGGCGCCGGAGCTCGGCTCACCCTGGGAGAGCGCCGAGCTTTCACGCCCAGCGGAACCGCTGCCGCCCGCCATCACCGAAGTGGTCGAGCTCGCGAGAATCTTGGGCGAGGTCGCTCCACCCGAGGCTCCCGAGGAAGCCATCTCCGACGAGGCCGTGGCCGAAGCCGAGCCGCCTCCCGGCGCGGTCGAGGCTCGGGCGGAAGAAGAGATCGTCGCGGCGCCGGAGCTCGGCTCGCCCTGGGAGAGCGCCGAGCTTACGCGCCCAGCGGAACCGCTGCCGACCGCCATTACCGAAGTGGTCGAGCTCGCGAGAATCCTCGAGCAAGTCGCTCCACCTGCGGCTCCCGAGGAAGCCGTCTCCGACGAGGCCGTGGCCGAAGCCGAGCCGCCTCCGCCTGCGGTCGAGACGCCAGCGGAAGAAGCGATCGTCGCGGCGCCGGAGCTCGGCTCGCTCTGGGAGAGCGCCGAGCTTCCGCGCCCAGCGGAACCGCTGCCGCCCGCCATTACCGAAGTGGTCGAGCTCGCGAGGATCTTGGGCGAGCTCGCTCCACCCGCGGCTCCCGAGGAAGCCGTCTCCGACGAGGCCGTGGCCGAAGCCGAGCCGCCTCCGCCTGCGGTCGAGGCTCCGGCGGAAGAAGAGATCGTCGCGGCGCCGGAGCTCGGCTCGCCCTGGGAGAGCGCCGAGCTTCCGCGCCCAGTGGAACCGCTGCCGCCCGCCATTACCGAAGTGGTCGAGCTCGCGAGGATCTTGGGCGAGCTCGCTCCACCCGCGGCTCCCGAGGAAGCCATCTCCGACGAGGCCGTGGCCGAAGCCGAGCCGCCTCCGGCCGCGGTCGAGGCTCGGGCGGAAGAAGAGCTCGTCGCGGCGCCGGAGCTCGGCTCGCCCTCGGAGAGCGCCGAGCTTCTACGCTCAGCGGAACCGCTACCGCCCGCCATCACCGAAGTGGTCGAGCTCGCGAGAATCCTCGAGCAAGTCGCTCCACCTGCGGCTCCCGAGGAAGCCATCTCCGACGAGGCCGTGGGCGAATCCGAGCCGCCTCCGCCTGCGGTCGAGGCTCCAGCCGAGGAACAGTTCGTCGCGCCACCGGCCATCAGGGCTGAAGAAGCGCACCCGGTTCCGTTCGCCGACGAGTCCCCGGTGCCCGAACCGGTCCCCCAGATCGCGCCGATCCCGGCGTTCGACGATGCGCCGGTCGCGCCACGCGATCGCGCTGAAACGGAGAGCCTCGAAGAGGAGCTCGCCTCCGCGCCGGACCAGGTTCTATCGGGCGCCGTCGCTGGACCCACGACGGATCTCGAAAGCGCTTCTCTCCCCCATGAGACCCAGGCGCCCAAGCTCGTCGCCTGGGCCGGAGAAGAATCCCCGCTCCCGGCGGAACCGATGGTCGCGCATGCGCCCCCGGCGCTTCGTCTGGCGCTGCCGGACGAGCCGATCAGCGAGGAGCCGGTCGACGCCGGACTGCTGCCGGAGATGGACGAGCTCGAGGCACTCGAGGAGATCCCCAAGGAGATTCCGCGCTTCGAGCGCAAACGGGAGGTGGTCCGCCGCAAGCTCCAGATCGGCGAGATGCTCCTCGAGAGCGGTGCCATCGGGCAGGACCAGCTCGAGATGGCGCTCGCCGAGCAGCGGCGCACGAAGAACCTGCTCGGCGAGGTCCTCGTCAACCTCGGCTTCGCGAGCGAGGACCTGGTCGCTCAGGCCGTCGCGGACCAGACCGGCATTCCGCTCGGGGTGGTTCCGAAAGACCCGCTCCCGCCCGAGCTGCGTAAGCTCATCCCCGAGGACATCGCCCGCAAGCACCGGCTCTTGCCGCTCGCGGTCGAGGGCAACGAGCTCCGGCTCGCGATGGCGAACCCGTTCGACGTCGTCGCCCTCGACCTGATTCGGGCGACGACCGGGCTCATCCCGCTGCCCTCGATCGCGCCGTGGGGACGAATCCTCGAGGCGATCGAGCGCAATTTCGTCCAGCGCGAGTCGTTCGACGAGACCTTCGAGCGGCTGATCGTCGCCGCCGAGGCCCGCGTCGGCAAGGACATCGACGAGGACGTGACGCACGGCCCGCTGGTGGAGCTGGTCGACCAGCTCATCGTCCGCGCCGTCGAGGAGCGCGCGACCGACATCCACATCGAGCCCGAAGAGGTGGTGGTCCGGATCCGGTATCGCATCGACTCGATTCTGCAGCCCGGCCCGATGATTCCGAAGAAGCTGCAAACCGCCATCGCCGCCCGCATCAAGGTGATGAGCGGCTTGAACATCGCCGAGAGCCGCGTCCCCCAGGACGGCCGCATCCGCTTCGGCATCAAGGGCCGGCAGATCGACCTGCGCGTGTCGACGTTCCTCTGCAACTACGGGGAGAACATCGTCCTGCGCGTGCTCGACAAGGCGAGCGTGGTCTTGAGCCTGGATAAGCTCGGGTTCTTAGCGGACGACCTCGAGACGTTCAACCGGCTCATCGAGAAACCGCACGGCATCATCTTCGTCACCGGCCCCACCGGCAGCGGCAAGACGACCACGCTCTACGCGGCGCTCGCCAAGCTCAACACCATCGACGTCAACATCATGACGATCGAGGACCCGATCGAGTACGAAATCAACCTGATCCGCCAGAGCCAGGTCAACGAGAAGGCGGGCATCACCTTCGCCGGCGGCCTGCGCGCGATCATGCGCCAGGACCCGGACGTGGTGCTCATCGGCGAGACCCGCGACGAAGAGACCGCGTCGATGGCGACCCGCGCCGCGATGACCGGGCACCTGGTCTTCACCACCCTCCACACGAACACCGCGGCCGGCGCGGTCAGCCGCATCGTCGACCTCGACGTGGAGCCGCTCCTGGTGGCCGACACGGTGATCGCCTCCATCGGACAGCGGCTGATCCGGCTGGTCTGCCCCAAGTGCAAGACGCTCGTGCCGGCGCCGCCGGAGCGACGGGCGGAGTTGGAGGCCGCGGCCGAACGCGAGCACATGGACTGGGACGGCCTCGTCCCCGAGCCCAAGGGCTGTCCTTCCTGCCGGTTCCGGGGCTACCACGGCCGCAGCGGCCTGTTCGAGATCTTCGAGATGACTCGGGAGGCGCAGGATCTGGTGCTGCACCACCACTACGGCGCGGAGCTGACGCGACTCGCGCGCGCGCAAGGGATGCGAACGATGTACGAGGACGGCTTGCGCCGGATAATCCTCAAGAGCTGCACGCTGGACGAGGTGGACCGGGTGATCGAAAGCGACAAGCGGGCGGAGGCTTCGGCAGGCTAGATGGCGCGGTATCGCTACAAGGCGCGCACGCTCGACGGCCAGCCGGTGGAAGCGGTGGCCGACGCGCTGGACGACCGCGCGTTGGAGGAGCGCCTGACCGAGCAGGGCATGGTCCTCATCTCGGCCGCGCAGATGGAGCGCCGCTCGAAGTTCAAGGACGTGCTCTTCGGGACGGGGACGGCAGCGGTCCTGAACCCCATGGAGCTGGTCCTCTTCACGATGGAGGTGTCGACGAGCTACAAGGCGGGGCTCCCGCTCCTGCAGACCCTCGAGGACATGGCGCTCAGCGGCGAGAAGCGCAACATCCGGGAGGTGTGCAAGGGCATCTCGGAAAGGGTGCGCGGCGGGGCGTCGCTCGGGGACAGCCTCGCCGCGTTCCCCAAGGCGTTTCCCGAGCTCTACGTCGACCTGATCCGGGCGGCGGAGCAGACCGGCAAGCTCGACCGGGTGCTGGACGACCTGGTCCGGTTCCTCGAATGGCAGAAGGAGACCCGGGGGCAGATCATCGGGGCGAGCGTCTACCCGGTCGCGCTCCTCGGCGCGGTGATCGGTCTGGGGCTCATCCTCACGCTCTTCGTGTTCCCTCGTTTTCTCGACACCTTCAAGAACATGGGGGGCAAGCTGCCGCTGCCGACGAAGATGCTGCTCGGAATCGAGAACTTCGTCCATGCCCACCACATCGCGTTGATCGTGGTGGTGGTGGGGGTGCCGACGGCCTACCTCTCCCTGCGCAACGTCCCCGCGGTGCGGATGACCATCGACATGGCGAAGCTGCGAAACCCCATCGTGGGACCGCTGCTCACCAAGCTCTACATGAGCCTCTTCTCCCACAACCTGGGGATGATGATCGGCAGCGGGCTCGATTTCTCGAACGCGCTGCGGCTGGTCGAGCGAATCGTGAAGAACGTCGTGTTTCAGAACCTGATTGCGGACGCGCGCAACGCGGTCGAGAACGGCCGGCCGCTGTCGGACGCGATGACCCGCGGCAACCTCGTGCCTTCGCTCGTCAAGCGGATGCTGAAGCTGGGCGAGACCACCGGCTCGATGGAGGACAGCCTGGAGAACGTTTCCCGCTACTACGACAAGGAAGTGCCGCGGGCGATCAAGAAGATGTTCCAGATCATGGAGCCGCTCGTGCTGGTGACGATGGCGGGGGTGGTGCTCTTCATGGCGAGCGCGGTGCTCCTGCCCCTCTACGGGATGATCAACCAGATCGGGGGGCAACACTGATGGCGAGGCTCTCGGCGGGGGTCGAGATCAGCTCGTCGGCGATCCGCCTGGCCCTGGTCAGCTTCCGGCCGAACCCGACCGTGGTGCAGGTGCTCGAGCAGGAGCTGGGGCGCGGCGAAGACGCGCGCGCCGGCGCCATCGCCGCCCAGGCGCTGGACCGGCTGCGGGCGAAACACGCGAACGTCCACCTCGCGTTCACCCCCGGCCGCCCGGGGGCGATGCGCCATCAGCTCTTCGTCACTCCCAAGCGCTTGCGGCAGGCGGAGCTCAAGGCCCTGGCGCTGCGCGAGCTCAAGCGGGACTCGGCGCTCGACCAGAACAGCGCCCTGGTCGCGCTGGAGCGGCTGGGCCCCATGGACGGACCCGCTGCGGGCGACACCCATCTGTTGGTCGCGCTCGCGAAGGGCGAGGTGGAGCCGGCGGCGGCGGCGCTCTTGAACGAAAGAAAGGTGGTGCGCTCGGCGACCAGCTCGGCGATGGCGCTCTACCGGGCGGCGGCGGTCTCGGACCTTCCGACGCAGGGCGTGACCGCTCTCGTCCTCCTGGATCAGCGCCACAGCTCGCTCATCGTTCTCGACGAGGGGCTCCCCCGTTTCTTCCGGGACCTTCCCGGCCTCTCCGGCGCGCGCGAGGTGGTGAGCGAAGGGGCGGCGTCCCAGGCGCTGGCCCGCGAGCTGGAAATCTCGCTCGTCTATTTCGCCCAGCAGCACCGTCCGAAGCAGGTCGAGACGGTGATGGTGGTCGGCGCGCCGGCGCTGGCGGACCCGGTCGCCCATTCCCTGGAGGAGAGCCCCAAGTACCGGGTCGTCCGGTTCGGGCCGTCGCCCAAGCTCGCGGTCGACCCGGCCGTGAAGGGGCCCTTGTCGCCCTTCGCGGTCGCCATCGGGGCGGCGCTGGGGCCGAAGACGCGGCCGGTGCCGGACGTGCTCCCGGTGGAGCTGAAGGGCCGGCCCGAGCGGGCCATCGCCTTCGTCGGCATCGCGCTCTTGGTCGTGGCGCTGATGACCGTCATCGTCCAGGTCCGCCGCGGCCGCTTCGTCGCGTTCGAGCGGGAACAGACGCGCCTTTCGACCTGGCGGGACAGGTACCAAGACGTCGCCCGCAAGGTGCAGAACGCCAAGAAGATCGACGCGGAGCTGGCGCAGGCGCAGGCATGGAAGCATCTGTTCGACCACTACGACCGCTACCACCGGCGGGCGGCGGAGCTGTTCTACGCGCTGCCGGCGGCGCTTCCGGCCGACGCCAAGCTGACAAGCCTCCTGCTGGCGCCGCCGCTGCCGTCGGCCGGGGGCGAAAAGACGGTGCCGTCATCCAAGGCGCCGAACTGGCAGTTGAAGCTCAAGGGCATCGTCGAGGCCCAGGACCTTCCGAGCGCCCAGACCGAGCTCGCGTCGCTCGTGGCCAACGCCCGCAAGCTTCCCGCGGTGACCGACGCCGTCCTGGAACCGATCACGCAGCCGACGACGAAGGAAGACGCGAAGCAAGGCGCGCTCCGGCTTCCGTTCACGCTCGACCTCTCGGTGCGCGACACCATCGAGGAGCTGGAGCCATGAGCGCTCCCGTCCTCCAGCGGCGCAAGTCCACCCTTCCGAAACCGATCCTCGCCTTGGGGGCCGCTCTTCTCTTGTGCGGCTTGAGCTACTACGCGCTCGTCTATCGCGAGGACGCCGAGACGGTGGACGCGCGAGCGACGGCGGACCAGTACCGGGCCGAGGTGGCTCGGGCGACGCGCTACCTCGAGGGGCGGCCGGACAACGAGCATTCGCTCGCCACCATCCAGGGCGCGGCGGCGGCGCTCGACCGGATGGTTCCCCAGGGCCGCGACGACGTTCCGGTCCTCCAGTACCTGCAGACCCACGCCGCCGCGCTCGGCATCGCGGACTTCAAGGGAGACGTGGTCGGCGGAATCGTGATGCCCGAGGAAACCCAGGTGGCCAAGACGGACCCCGAACGTCGGCTGCCGACGTCTCCGGCGCATCTGAAGGGGCAGATCATCACGATGGACTTCACCGCGAGCTACCGCGACTTCCTCGCGTTCGAGAAGGAAGTCGCGACCTCGCCGCGGCTGATCGAGCTGCTCGACATTTCCCTCAAGCGACGGCCACCGACACCGCTGTCGCCCGGCGAGTCCGTTGGCGCCCACCTCGAAGTGAGGTACCTCTACCAGTGACGCTCTTGGCCCGCCGGGGGATGCTCTTCTCGCTCGCGGCTCTCGCGGCGCTGCCGGCGTGCGGCCTCTTGGCCCCGCAGCCGGACGCGGCGAACGTGCCGCCGCTCGACATCCCGCCTCTGGCCAGACAGCCGCCACCCGCGAGCGCGAAGGACGCGCGGCCGGCGTTCCCGAGCCTGGACCGGGTCCGCCGCGACCCGTTTCTCACCCAGGCGGAGCAGGACGCCCTCGAGCGTCCGGCGCCGGTGGTCGAGCCGGCGGTCGTGGTCCCCAAGTGGCACCGCCGGCTCCCGCGTTCGAAGCCGGCTCCCATCCGCCACATGGCGCTCGAATTCCAGAGCTGGATCGGCGGGGGCGGCAAGCAGCGCGCGATCGCCCGCGACGAGAAGTCGGGGCGGACCCTGCAACTGTGGGTCGGGCGGAAGTTCGGTGACTGGACGGTGATCAAGCTGACCAGCAGCGAGATCGTGCTCCAGTACAAGGACGGCCGGACCACCGACACCTACAAGTTCCAGGTCCCCCTGAAGACCAGCCCCTGGTCGTCGCCGTGATAAAAGCACGGTAGCCGACAACGAGGTTTTCCCGTGGAGCCCTCGACCCGACATCGCCCGAACCCGAGCGCGCTCACGCTCTGCTTGACCGCAGCCGCTACCCTCTTTGCCGGCGGCTGCGGCGCGACCCGGCCGCTGTTGGAATCGGCCCGGCCGTGGGACGTGGCGGCGGAGTCGGTCCGCCACGTGCCTCTGCCGATCCCGGTGATCGCGCCCGAGCTGCCGGGGCCGATCTCCTCGATGCCGGCCCACCTGAACCCGATTCTCGAGGAGAAGGTCACCCTCCGCAGCGATTCGACCGACATCCGGTCGCTCCTGCTCGGCCTCTCGAAGCAGACCGGGCTGAACATCGTCCTCGGCACCGAGGTCAAGGGGAACGTCTCCGCCTACCTGAACGACGTCACCGTCCTCGATGCGCTCAAACGCATCGTCCAGCCTCTCGGGTACGAGCTGGACATCGAGCCGACGTACGTGCGGGTCTTCGCGCCCGAGGTGGAGACGCGCATCTACCGGCTCCAGTACCTGCGCGGCGAGCGCAAGGGCGAGACGACGGTGTCGATGATGGACATGTCGGCGACCGGCGGCCAGGTCGGCACCACCGGCACCGGCGCTGGCGGCGGCACCACCCAGAGCCCGATGATGATGGGCGGCATGACGGGGGGCGCTGGTGGCGCGGGCGGGATGATGGGCAACATCTCGACGAGCCACGTCAAGACGACCTTCGACGTCGACTTCTGGAAGGATCTCGGCGGCGAGCTGCAAGCGATCGTCTTCGACGGCGCCGACCCCAAGGATTTGGTGAGGGTCGACAAGAAGAGCGGGGGCATGAGCGTCTACGAGCTCGCCCCGTCGACCAAGGAGCTCAAGTCGGAGCCGTCGTCGGGCGGCGGGCAGATGCCGGTGATCGAGGAGAAGCGCGCGCCCGGCGGGCTCCAGCAGCTTCGGAGCCTGACCATCGACTCGCTCAGCGGGACCATCATGGTGCGCGCCAAGCCCGACGTTCTCGACGAGGTCGGCCGCTACCTGAACGTGCTCAAGGACACGCTCTATCGGCAGGTGGTGATCGACGTCCACATCCTCGAGGTGTCGCTCCAGGACGAGAAGCATTTCGGCATCGATACCCAGAACCTGCCGCTGCTCCCCTCGGACCTGGTCAACAGCATCTTCGGAAGCAACTACTTCGGGCCCAATGCCAGCTCGAACCCGCGCGTGACGACCCCCTTGGGGTTCCCCAACCTCTCCACCGGCGCCGGGGTCACCACCGGCGCCAGCGCCGGGGCCCCCCCGTTGACCGAGGAGATTCCCCCGTACGGCTTGACCATCGGCGCCACCACTCCGAGCGGGGACCAGTACAAGGTGATCATCGCCGCCCTCGCCAAGCTCGGAGACGTCAAGGTGGTGGCCGCTCCCCGGCTGACCGCGCTCAACAATCAGATGGCGATGGTCAAGGTGGTCCGCGACCGCGTCTTCTTCATCTCCCAACAGGGCCAGAGCCTGGTCTCCTGGAACGGCGGCGCCCAGAACACCCAGCAGACGCAGATCACCACCGAGGTCGTTCCCGAAGGGGTGGCGGTGGAGATGACGCCGATCATCGGTGACGACGGGAGCGTGACCCTGATGATCCACCCCTCCTTCTCGGTGATCGCGGACGTGGTGCCGGTGCCGACCGCGGGCGGCAACGCGGGCGGCGCCCCCGAGGTCGACCGGCGCGAGTTCGACTCGACCGTCCACATCCAGAACGGCCAGACCGTGGTCCTGGGCGGCCTCGTCACCCAGCGCACCGAACGCGAGGAATCCGGTTTGCCCTATTTGAAGGATATCCCGTACTTCGGGGCGCTTTTCCGCCACACCGACGTGGTGACGGCCAAGAGCGAGATCATCGTGCTGTTGACACCGGAGGTGCAGGGGCCGAACCTGGCGGAGGAGATGGTGAATCATCAGGCGGAATCGGTGGGCGAGCCGGCGCCGTTTCCTCAGCCGAAGGAGACGCCGGGCCGCGGCAAGCCGCCTATCGTCATCGAGCCGTTGAAGCCCTGACGGAGGCCGTCATGCGCAAGGCAACCGAGAGCGCCGCCGCTCGCCGGCAGCGGTTCGGCTTTACGCTGATCGAGCTGACGGTGGTCATCGCCATCATCGCCATCCTGGCGGGAGCGCTCCTGCCGGTGATCACCCAGCCGTATCTGAACGCCCGGCGCGCCGAGCTCGACCAGGAGATGGGCGCCGTCCACGACGCGATCGTCGGGCATCCCGAGGTCGGCGACTACGGATACTTGGGGACCATGGGAGCGCTGCCGATCACCTCCGATGGCAACAACTTCATCTCGGCCCACCTGCTCGCGCCCAACGGCGACGCCCCCACCCTGCCCAACGCGAGCTTCGCGAACGGCATCGTGGTGGGATGGAACGGCCCCTACCTGACCGCGACCACCCGCGACCCGCTGCTCGACCCGTGGGGGACCCGCTACCGCGTCTACTTCAACCCGGCCGACGGGACCCAGTGGCTGTTGCAGTCGGCGGGCCCCGACCGGGTCTTCGCGCAGCCCGGCTCCACCACGGACACCGACGACATCTACTTCCCCTCGCCGATACCTCCGGTGGCGGCCGGCGGCACCACCAGCATCGTCTATTGGGGATGGGAAGCGAAAGCGCTCACGGTCTACGTCGAGAACGTTCCTCAGGGCACCCGGGTCTACCTGCACTATCCCGCTGGCGCCGGGGGCGGCGTCGACACGACCTGGCCTGGCACCTACACCACCGATGCGAATGGCAAGGTCACCTTCTTGGTGGAGGGTAGCGGCGTCATCCCCTACGGGCACGACTACGTGGAGTTCGAAATCCCCAACGGCACGCCTCCCTGGTACACTCGCGACATCACCATCGACACGCCGGTCGTGGTCGCGACGGTGCAAGGCCCCCGAGTGCCGTGGATCACGACCTGCAGCCTCTCGACCCCGGCCACCAATGGGGCCGCGTTCAACTGCCCGGCGCTGGCCATCCCGCCGAACAGCTCGGTGGAAGCCGACTTCTCGGGGACCATGAAAGGCTCATCGACGAACCCCTGTAGCCTTCACGTGGGCTTGGCGACCGCCAACCCCACCCAAGCCGACCCCGGCCTCGACATCGTTCCGGCGGTGACGCGGAGCACGACCTGGCAATCGGTCGCCACCACCCGAACCGTGCAGTTCGCCTCCGCCGCGCAACAGGTCGATGCCACGCTCGACCTCACCGGCAGCGGTTGCACGGTCGAGGACGGCGCTCTCACTATCCAGGTGCGCTACCCGTGACCGTCGAGAGGCGAGCGTTCACGCTCCTCGAGCTGATGGTGGCTCTCGCCATCCTCGGCATCCTCTCGGTCATCAGCCTGAGCCTGGTCGAGGACATCGAATTCACCCGCGGGCGCCGGGCGCAGGCCGACGCCGTCGCCCTGTACAACGGCATCTTCGGGACCTACCAGACGAGCGGCTACTACGGCGACGTGGGCCAGCTTCCGCCCCAGCCGCTCAACCAGTCGATGCTGACCTCGCCCCCGAACAACGTCGTCCCCCACGTGCGCGCGGACAGCTCTCAGGGCATCGTCAGCGCCGGCTGGCAGGGGCCGTACCTCCTGGGGCCGAGCGGCTACGGCGGCGACGGGATGGACACCGACCCCTGGGGGGACCCTTGGTCGATCGACCCGACCACCGGGAGCATCCGCAGCGCCGGCCCCGACGGCTACCTCGGCGACCAGGACGACATCGTCATGCCGCAGGGGGGCACGACCGACCTGCCGCTGGTGGCGCCCACGCCTCTGAGGGGCGGCGGCGCTACCGCTTCCCTCGCCGTGGTGGTGCTCGACCCGGCCACCCTCGACCCGCTGACCGGCAGCGACATCCTCGTCCAGGTCAGCGACACCGGGAGCTGCGCCAGCAAGGGCCACGCCACCATGATGCCGACCAACGCGCCTTCGCCCGGCCAGGACACCTTCACCATCCGCAACCTCCATCCGGGCCGGCACCTCGTCGAGGCCGCGCACATCGCCCCCGATCCCGCCAATCCGAATGGGTACCCGACGACCTACATCCTCGACAAGGTCGACACCGTCGCCGCCTACGCCAACAACCAGGGCTGGGCGACCGTCCGGGTCGTGCTCAGGTAAAGCGCTGCCACCCTCCGGCTGCGGCGCCGATCCCCTAGTTGCGCCATCGTTGGCCCGGCGCCGTCCGTGCAGACACCCGGGCGGCGAACCGGGAGGGGTGCCCCGCGCCGGTCCCGAGCGGCATGAGCGCTGTCGGCGATCGAGAGCGCCTACGCCCCGCTCGCGACCTTGTAGTCGCCCGCGTCGCGCGACAGGCCCCGGCCCAGGTCCTCTTCCTGCTCGACGAACCGCTGGAGCAGCGGCACCGGACAGACGAGCCGCCCTTGCGCGTCGGGCACGAGCGTATAGGCGAGCTCGAGCCGGTCCAGCGTCGCCGCGTAGAGCGCGGTCGACGGCTCGAGACCCGCCTCGGAGAGCCTCTTGCGCAGGTCCCCGCGGTCGACCGGCGGCCCCCAGAGCGCCGCCCGCACCGCCGCCCGCCCGAGCACGTCCCGCCGCCAGTGCTTGAACTCGCTCGCCAGCTCGGGATTGCGGTAGAGCGCCCTCTCCACCTGCTTCTCGCCGAAGGTCCGCGCGGTCGGGCCGAGCCCATCGATCAGCGCCTTGCACACCAGCGCCACCAGGTGGCCGCGACACGCGGTCTCGTCCAGAATCCGCTCGACGAGCTCCGGCGCTTCGTACGAGAGCCCCAGCGCCTCCATCGGCCTCGTCGCGAGGTCCCGCGCCGCGTCCCGGTCGAGCGGCGAGAGCCGGATGAGCTCGCCGAAATTGCGCAAGGGATTGTTCGGGTTCAAGAACGCCGCCGCGTAGAGGTTCCAGAAGCCGGCGAGGATGAACGCGGCGGTTCCCTCCTCCGACAAGGTCCGCATCGCCTGCACCAGCGGATACTTGTTCTTCGCGTCCTTCAGGATGAAGGCATCCGCCTCGTCGATCATCCACAGCTTGGGGTTCTTCCGGGTGCCCGCCGCGAGGTCGAGAAACCCCTCGCTGTGCGCCGGCACGGGCTGCGACAGCTCCCGCGCCATCCGAACGACGAGGTCGTCTTCGAACAGGGTCAGGTGGTGCACCTCGACTTCCGGCCGAGCCGCGAGCCGCCGCTCCACTGCCTTGAGCAGGCTCGACTTCCCCATCTGCCGCGGCGCGACGACGATGAAGTTGCGCAGGCTCCGGTCGGTGATCAGCCGGATCTCCCGCTCTCGACCGACGAAGAGCGCCTGGTCGCTCACCCCGCCACCGATGGTGTACGGGCTCAGCTCCGCCACCGGCCGCTGCGCCACGAGCACCCGCTCGAGCTCCTTCGCCGGCTGGTCCGCGAAGATGAGATCCCGCAGCTCGTCCTGCCCCAGAACGACGAAGGACAGCCGCCCCACCGCTTCCAGCGCCGCCCGGCCGTTCTGACCGGCGGTCAGGTCCAGCGCCAGGCCGACGGCAGGACCGGTGCCGCCCGCATGGACCGCTTGTGCAAGCTGGCTGGCCTTCTCCTCCTCAGCGGCGGCGCCGGTCAGCACCGCGAGCTCGGTCCGGCTCGGGAAGCGCAACGTGAGGTTCGGCAGGTCGACCGCCCAGAGGTCGAAGGCGGCGTGTTTCTCCCCGAGCTTCGCGCCCAATGCCTCCGCGAAGGCCCGCGCCGCGCCCGACGGCGATGCCGTCGCCGCCACCGCCCGATCGAGCTTCTCCCGCGCGAGCTTGGCCCCCGCCAGCGCCTCGTCCAGCCGCCTGGCCCGCGTCAGCGCCCGCTCGACCAGCTTCACCTGCGGGAGCGCGTAGCGCCTGATCTCCGTCGGGTCGCGCCCCACCTGCTCGAGGATCGGATCGCGCCCCGTTCGGCGCCTCGCCAGGAGAACGAGCGCCAGGAGCAGCAAGAGCCCTCCTGCTATCTCAGCGGGCAACGCCCAGCTCGAGCGCCGCCTGAGAACCAGCTCCCCCGTCCAGCGCCCCCCGACAAGCTCGGTCGACCGCGCGGTCAGCTCCACCTGTGCCGTCTTCCCGACCGCGCCCGGCGCCGCGAACCCGACCCGCACCCGCTCGCCCGGTTTCAGGTCGGGGATCTGCTCGACGGGAGCGGTGCCGGCCGGCTTCGAAGCGGAGAAGAAGCGCGGCGCCAGGACGAGCGGGCCGGTGGGGGCGTCTCCCTGGTTCGCCACCTCGACCTGGACGGTCGGGCTCTTTCCGGCCCGGTCGAGCGAAACGAGCCGGAAGCGCACGACCGGCGCGCGCACGTGCACCCGGACGTTCACCGTGGGGCCTCGGCCGGCCGCCGTCCACAGCGCGAGCGGGACCTCGACGTCTTGCGGTGCCTTTGCGGTGCCGGGCACCACGGCGATGCCGGCGTCGAGCTTCGCCTGCTCGCCGGCCGCCAGGCGCGGCACCACCGCCGGCGGGATGAGCGACAGCGTGCCAGGCATCGGCGCTCCCGCCAAGCGCAACCAGAACGCGCCGCCGCTTTCGTCGTGGACCACGAGCGACACGGCGCCCGCGCGGTCGGCCGAGGCCGGAGTCGTCTTCCGTACCTCGAGCGAGAGCTTCAGCGTGGCCTTCGAAGCGGCGGGAGGCGACGCCTTCAACCCGCCGTGCTCGTCGGCCTTCAGGCGGACGAGCCGCCCGTCGTCCTCGCGAAACACCTTGCCAGCAACGAGGTTCGCAAACCGCGCGGCGCCAAGGTGCAGCTCGGCGACGAGGGCGTCACCCGGCCATCGATAGAGCGAGACGCCACCGTCGGCCGTCGCGACCGCGAGGAGCGTGCCGGCCGTGTCGAGCGAGAGCGCTCTCGGCTTGCCCGGCAGACCGAAGCTCGCGATCTGCCGGCCGGTCTTGGCGTCGAACGCCTGTGCCTTTGCGTCCGCGGTGGCGACGACCAACGTCCGGCCCTGGTCGGCGAAGACCGCGCCCGCCGCGGGAGCTGCGAACGACAAGCGGCGGACCTCCTTGCCCGTCACCGGATCGACCACACGTCCGGAGCCGTCGGCGAGAGCGGCGAGCACCGCGTTTCCCGCCGGAGCGACCGCGAGCGCGGTGACCCGCGCGTCGAACGAAATCGATCGGAGGACCGTGCCCCGCGCCAAGGACCAGATCTCGAGCTCGTCCTGCGAGGCGAAGGCGACGAGCTTTCCGTTCCCGGAGAACGCGAGCGCTCCCGCTCCTCCCGGAAGCTGGCCGGCCGGCCGCGCCTCGGCGGTCGCGAGGTCCACCAGCGTCGCCCGCCCGTCCCGCGTCAGGACGGCGAGCTGCTCACCGGAAGGGGAAAAGGCGACCTGCTGCACTCCCGCCTGGCCGAGGCGCATCCGCCGGACGACCCGACCGGAGGCGAGCTCCAGCCATTCGACCGTGCCGTCCGCCGCGCCGGCCGCGACCCTGGCGCCATCGGGGGAGAGCGCGACCTTTGCCGGGCCGGCGAGCGTCAAGAGCGGCGGCTTCGGCAGGCCGCTCTGCAGATCGACCGCCCGCACCACGCCGTCCTCGCCGCCGAGAACCGCCACCGAGCCATCGGCCGTCAGCGCCACCGAAGCCGCGCCGGCGGGTTGTCCGACAAAGGGGGTAAGAGCGGTCCCGCTTCCCAAATCCCACCGGAGGACCTCGTCTCTCGCCGCGCCCGCGACGGTGCGACCGCCGTCCAGGAGCGCGAGCGACCGGCAGCAGTCGACGTTCGAGGCGAAGCCAAGGCGCCTTTGGCCATCAGCCCGATCGAAAAGAGCCACGCCGCCCGCCGCGGACGCGGCAAGGACGAGCGCGCCGCCGGCAGCGAAGGCAACACCGGTCACCTCGCCGCCCGGGTCGTAGCTCGCGAGGACTCTGCCCGCCGCCGGGTCGACCAGCGTCACCGTGCCGGCCCGGGTCCCGACCGCGACAACAGCTCCCGAGTTCGAGAAGGCGAGCGCGGTCGCCTCCGCCGCGCGGCCCGGGAACGTGTGGACCTCGCCCGCACCGGGACCGACGAGGCGCAGGCTTCCATTGGCGAGGGCGAGCGCGAGGGTCCTGCCGTCCGGCGAATAGGCGGCGACTCGCGCGGGCCCGACGCCCGCCAGCGGCGCCGGAGGCGTACCCACCGTCGCGGCGAGCGGCGGCGCATCCGCTGTGCCGAAGAGCACCCGCCTCCCGTCGGGCGAAAGGGCGAGGAGCACGACCGGGCCCTTCGCGTCCGCCAGGAACAGCGTCTTCCCGCTGCCGCGCGCGACGACCTCGACCCGCCCGCCGCCGGTGCCCGCCGCGACCACCGTCCCGTCCGCGCTCGCCGCCACCCGGTCGACGCGGGAACCGAGGTCGACCCGCCGCACCTCGCGGCCAGCGGTGTCCCAGATTCTCAGGTGGCCGTCAGCGGAGCCGGTAACCAGGAACGCTCCCGCCGCCGCGACGGCGCGAAAGCCCTCGGCCGGCGCCCATCGCGCGCCCGCCAGGACCTCCGGCGGCTCTCCCGGAGGAACGAGGGGCGAGAGCGCCCCGGCCGAACCGCTCGCGAGGAAGAGCCCCGCGGCCAGCCCCGCCCATCGTGATGTTTTCATCCGCTTCCGCCTCGAAAGAGGCCGCCGCCGACCGCCGTTCCCGTCGGCGACGGCTGCCCCCGGTTCGTGGCCGAGGCTAGCAAGACCGCGAGAAATGCGCCTCTCCCTCGCTGGCGGCCGGGCGGCCCCTGCTACCCGAGCGAAGCGGTCAAGGTGTACGAGTCGCAGGTGACCGGGGCGCCCGAAACCCGGAAGACGCGGACATAGACGGTGCTCGGCCAAGTGTCGTTGCGGGTCGTGCAGTTGTTGCCGCTCGCCGTACAGGTGTCGTCAAAGGTGTACTGGTCGAGAACCGTGCCGCACCCGCCCCAGTTGCCGCAGGCCGTGGTGATCACCTGCAGCTTGAACTCCGGCGTGGAGACCCCGCTGACGATCACGGTCGGGTTGCTCGAGAAGCGGATGTTGACGGTGCCCGAGTAGCCCGAGTGGTAGTAGGCGGTTTCGGCGAAGCTGACCTCGTACCAGTCGCTCAAGGTTGCGGCGGGAATCTTGCCCGGGGTCGAGTTGACGGTCCCGCCCATGCCGACGAAACCCAAGTTGGTCAACGACGCGGGGCACGCGCCGGTAGTCGTCACCGACGAGTCGTCCTGGCACTCGCAGCCGTTCGAGAAGATCTTGTCGACGTCGTACCACCCCGCGTTGCAGGAGGAGACGACGCAGGTCGCGCTCTGGCAGAGGGTGCCCGACGCGTTCGGCGCGGAGCCGCAGATGACGTTCGCCGGGTTGTCGATCTGCCCATCGCAGTTGTCGTCGATGCCATTGCAGACCTCGGGCTGCGGAAGCTGCTGGCCGGCGCAGGCGCCCCAGGAAGCGGTCCCGGGGTACGCCGGCGGATAAGTGGTGTAGGTCCCGTTGCCGTTGTTGATCGACGGGGTGACGGAGACGAACGGTGCGTCGCAGGTCTGGCTGCCGCCATGGCAGATGCCGACCCCGTCGGTGCCGGCGGGGCCGTTGTAACAGTACTGGGTGAGGGTGTCGTTCGCGGTCGTCCCCGGCGCGTTGTCGATGTAGCCGTCGCAGTCGTCGTCGACGCCGTTGCACGTTTCCGGCTCGGAGAGCGCCACGTCGGGCACGCAGGACTGACTCTGACCGTTGATGCAGTTCTGGGTCTTTACCGAGCACCGCCCGTAGCCGCAGGCGCTCTGGCCGAGGCCGTCGTCCACCAACCCGTTGCAATCGTTGTCGGTCCCGTCGCAGACCTCCGGCGTCGGCCCGACGTAGTCGTGGCAGGCCTGGTAGGAGCTGACGCCGGACCCCGGCGTCGCGTTGCAGTACTGGATGCCGTCCTTGCAGTCTCCGACCCCCCGGTCGCCCGCCGGCAGCGTGCTCGGCCAGCAGGCGAGGTGCAAGGTGTCGTTGGCGTTCGTGCCCGGCACGTTGTCGACGTAGCCGTCGCAATCGTTGTCGAAGCCGTCGCAGACGTCGGTCTGCGGCTCGACGTCGGGGGTGGTCACCGTCCAGGTCGCGGTACCGCTGCCGACGACCGCGGTGCAGGTCTGCACGCCCGGTTTGCAGAGGCCGACGTTCTCGGTGCCGTTCGGCCCCCAGTAGTACCACCGCTTCAGGCTGTCCTGTTGCATCGACGCGGTGAACCCGTTCACGGACTGATCCTGGTTGTCCACCACCCCGTCGCAGTTGTTGTCGAGCCCGTCGCAGATCTCCGCCGTCTTCTTGGCCACGTCTCCGTTGGGCGGGCACACGTTCGGCGCGTCGTTGGGGGCGACCGCGATGCCGTCGGGCCCCCCGTAGGTCGGATTGGTCTGGCTGACATCGCACGGCGGGGCGGTCATCTGGCCGTCGACGAGCGGGGCCGTGCTACAGGCGCAGTTCGGCAGCGTCTCCCGGCACACGCCCAAGCCGCAGGTCGAGTAGCCGAGGCCGGGGCCGTTCGGGTCGCTGGTCAGCTCGTCGATCTTCCCGTCGCAGTCGTCGTCCTTGTTGTCGCAGGCCTCGTTCGTCTTCTTGGAAGCGTCGCCGTAGACGGTGATGTTCGGGCCCGGCGTGTAGCTCGCCACCACCGTCGCGTGGCAGCCCGCCGTTCCCGGAGTGCAGCCGACGCAGGTCTGGGTGACCCCGTTGATGCAGTTGTCGATGTGGATCTGACAGACGCCGTTGCCGCAGTATTGCATCCCCAGACCATGGAAATGCCAGGCCTGGAGCCAGGACGGAGTCGGGTTGGGAATCTCGTCGACGATGCCGTCGCAGTCGTTGTCGACGAGGTCGCACGTCTCCTGGGTCGGCAGCTTCGAGGTGCAATTGATCGCATCGAAGTTCGCGGGCGGGCTGTCCGGGTTCACGTAGCCGCCGGTCGAATTGTAGTAGGCCACCTCGTCGAAGCAGACCGGCTCGGCCTCTCCCGGCTGCGGCTGCGCGTCGCACTTGACCAGGTCGCCCATCGTGTTGCACTGCCGGGCGTTCAGGTTGCAGGCTCCGACCCCGCAGGAAATCGGCTTGTTGATCCAGTGCCCGCTGCTCGACGGGTACTGGACCATGTCGCAGCCGTTGTCGAGGGTCATCGCGAAGTTGATGTCGCGCTTGTCCTGCGTGAACGCCGGGGTCGTGTACACCGGCGCGCTGGTCCCGCCGCCGCTGAGCAACCGTTCCTGGCGCACGAAACCCGCGAGCTGGTCCCGGCCGCCGACCACCTTCGAGTACACCGTCCCATCGTCTTCGGCGGCGATGCCCACCGACATCGGCTCGTTGCCGCTGGAACCCTGGGAAGGCGCGATGTAGAAGTCCATCGAGTAGAGGGTGTTCGCGGTCAAGCCCCCGCCCGGAAGTCCGTCGTAGTGGAAGAAGTGCTTCATCAACGTGTAATCGGAACCGACCGGCATTTCGTCCGCGTACACCGGTAGATATCCTTGCGCGTAGGCTTGCAGGTCGCTTTGGGAAAACGCGGTGGCGTCGACGACCCCGCCGATGAGCACGAAGACGTAGATTCCCATCTCCGGATTGGTGCCGGACGGAACGTCGAAGAGCCGCTTCACGGTGATGGTCAGCGAGCCGGGGTAGCGGATGTCCTTCCCGGCGGGGAATGGCCCGGTCATGAAGGTCTGCGCCACCTGCTTCTCGAGGCGGTCGTCGTTGCCGCCGCCGGTCGCCACGAAGTAGGCGCTGTCGACCAGCTTCAGAGCGCTGGGGTCCGAGCAGATCAACGCGGTCGGGTCCGCCGAGTACGTCGCCGTCGGGCAGGTCACCGGGACAGCCAGGGAGCTGTCCGCCTGCTGCGTCGAGCCCAGCGGCGGCGCTTCCCCTGAGCCCGGGCTGGTGCACGCGCAGGCGGTCAAGACGGCCAGCGCGAGAGCGGATCGAGCGAAGGGGCCGGACATGCAGCCTCCACGCGCGGGGATGGGACGAGCCCCCAGCGGCTCGCTATCGGTCAGGGAATCAGACTTCACGCCAGGGCGCAACTTCCAACGCCCCGAGGTGCGGCCAGGCAGGTTGCCGACCTCGGAAACCGAGGGGCAAAAACACGGGGGCGCGTCGGACTTCGGAGGGGCCTCAGGGAGGGGATGTTCCCCCTGTCGCCGACCCGGGGCTGACGCGCCGCGTCGTCCGATGTCGTCGCGGGTGGGCTCTGGCTCCTCGAGGCCTTCGCGCGGCGGGAGCCCGCGGCTCGCCTGGTGGGCAGGAGCGCTGTCTGACCAAGGCAGGACTCCCGCTGCCCAGCGATGGCACCCCCCGATAGCGCTGCCGGTGATCGACATCGCGGGAGGAGGGCGCGCGGCTTGACCCGAGGCGCCTTTCGCTTCCAGGATGCGGCGCATGGACGAGGTGCGCGGCCCGCACGAGGCGCCGCGGGGCGAACCGGGCGACACGGAGGTCGTGCTCCGGCTCACCAGCTCGGCGCGAGCGCTGGAATTCGGCTTCGTGCTCGAAGCGCTGGCGATTCCCTGGCGGCTCGAGGCGGAGGGCGACCTCCAGCGGCTCATCGTGCCCGCCGCGGACGCTCAGCTCGCCGCGCGGGAGCTCGACGAGTACGTGCGGGAGTGAAGCGCCAGCCTTCGCCGATCAGTGCTTCAGGGGCTCGCCGCGCCTGGATTTCCCGTAAGTGATGGCGTCGGTCGGATGGGAGACGGCAGGGCCCTTGAGGAGCGCCTCCTTGTCGAAGGTCGCGAGCGGCCGGGAGAGGACCGCCGGCGAGTGGGTGCCGGTGTCCATCCGGATCGCGTCCTTCGGACAGGCCTCGACGCAGAAGCCGCAGACGATACAGCGCAGCTCGTCGATTTCGAACCGGGTCGGGTACTTCTCGATGCCCTCCTGGTCATACTCGCCCGCCTCGATGTAGATGCACTGCGCCGGGCAGACGGTGGCGCACATGTAGCAAGCGACGCAGCGGGGCTTGCCGTCCTCGCGGGGAACGAGCCGGTGCATGCCGCGATAGCCAGGAGGGTAGGCGCGCCGCTCCTCGGGGTAGGAGACGGTGGCGATGAGGTTCGCGCCCTGGCGCTCGCCGACCTCGCTGTTCAGGTCGCGCTCGCCGAAGAGGTTGCGGAAGAAGTGGCGGCTCGTGATCAGGAGGCCGCGGACCAGCTCGCGCAGGTAGAGCCTCTCGCGCGGGCCGTAGTCGGGCTCCCGGATGGTGACGGTGTCGATCGGCATCGGTCCTACTCTCCGCTTGCGAATCTAGTGGGCGGCAGCGGTCTCAGCCATGCTCGGATGCGGCAGCGCTCTCGGTAGGCAGGAGCGTTTCCTTCCCGCTGCGGCGCACTCCCACGGCGCCGACGACCCAGGCGAGGAGGATGACCAGCTCGACGATGCCCATGATCGCCGCGCCGTGCATGCCGCCGGCGAGGATGACGACTCCGGTAAGGGCGACGTTGGCGATGGACGCCGGGAGCAAGAGCTTCCAGCCGAGGTTCATCACCTGGTCGTAGCGGAAGCGGGGATAGGTCCAGCGCACCGCGAGGGACAGCCAGCAGAAGAAGACGGTCTTGGCGAGGAAGGTGAGCACCTGGAGGCCGGCGAGCCAGGTCGGGCCGAGGTGCCCGGCGAGCCAGCCCTCGCCCCAGGGCAGGTGGTAGCCGCCGAAGAACAGGGTGGTGAAGAGGCCGGCGAAGACCACCACCTCGACGAACTCGCCGATCATGTAGATGCCGAATTTGAGGCCGGAGTACTCGATGAAGTAGCCGACGATCTCGCTGTCGCCCTCGGGGAGGTCGAAGGGGGCGCGCTTGATTTCGGCGCTGGCCGCGGCGAAGTAGGCGACGATGGCGAGCGGCTGGTAGAAGACGCCCCAATTCGGCAGGAAGCCGAAGAGGTGGCCGGTCTGCTGGCTCATCATCGAGTCGAGGCGGAGGGTGCCGAAAATCAGCATCAGCCCCACCAGCGTCAGGCCCAGCGTCACCTCGTAGCTGATCATCTGCGCCGACGCGCGCATCGCGCCCAACAGGCCGTACTTGTTGTTCGACGCCCAGCCGCCGAGGCTCGTGCCGAGAACGCCGATGGACGCGATGGCGAAGATGTAGAGCAGGCCCTGGTTCAGGTGCGGCGCGACGCCGATGTGCAGGTGCTCGCCCCAGAGGGTGAAGTCGGGGCTCAGCGGAATCACCGCGAAGAGGATGACGGCGGGAGCGAAGGCGATGGCCGGCGCGAGGTGGAAGAGGGTCTGGTTTCCCATCGCCGGGACGACCTCTTCCTTGGTCATCATCTTGCCGACGTCGGCGAGGATGTGGGGGATGCCCCAAAACGCGTGGTTCTTCAAGCCCGGCAGGCGGGCCCGGTTCGGGCCGATGCGGTCCTGGATGAACGCGCTCCACTTGCGCTCGCCCATGGTGAGCAGCGTCGCCAGCAACATCACGAAGGCCAGCACGACGAAGAGAATGTTCGCGATCGCGTTGCCCCACAGCTCCGCTGCCGGGAGGCTCGCACCCAGGACCCGGAACAGCCCCACGATCGCCCAGTCGCCGAAGATCATCATCGCGGCCCAGACGGCGCAGAGGACGACCAGGTAGCCGATGAGCGCGACCGCGCCGGCGATTTCCTTGGGCCGGAACGGCGCGTAGAAGTTGCTCGGCGGTAGCCCTTGCGGACCCTTCGGCGCCTCGCGATGCACGTCGTGCCCGGTCAGGGCTCCGGCACCGATGCCGACCGGCTCCATCGCCTGGTTCTGCGGGTGGCTCATGGTGCTGCTCATCGGTGCCTCACATTCAATCGACTGACTTGCACGATCGACTGAGCGCATCCTTCCCGCTCATCCCGAGCGCGGTCGAACGATGAGCGCGCGACCGCGGCCTGGATCGCTCGTCCCTCGACTGCCCTCGGGATGAGCGGGGTGGATGCGCTCGGGATGAGCGGGGTGGAGTCGCTCGGGATGAGCGGGGTGGATGCGCTCGGGATGAGCGGTTCGGGTTTCCGAAAGCGATTGCCATCGGCACGGACCATTCCGCGTGCGCTCATTTCGTCCCCGCCGGTCGCGGCGCGCGGGCCGGATACTCGGCCGGCGCCAACCCTTCCAGCACCACGCCGGTGTCCGGCAGCGCTTCCAAGCTCTTGCCACCGAGAGGTGCGCTCTTCGCCGCCAAGACCCCAAATGCCTCGGCAGCGCTCTCGAAGAGCCACTGCCCGCCCAGGGCCTTCGACAGCCGGGTCACCCAGGCCCACGCCGGCATCGAGTCGAACCGCTGCGGTATCGCCTGGCGGAAGCGCTGCAGCCGGCCGTAATAGTTGAGGAAGGTGCCCTCCTGCTCCAGGTGGGTCGACAGCGGCAAGAGGTGCGTCGCCGCTTCGGTGATCGGCGTGTGCTGTACACCGAGGACGACCAGCGTCTTGAGCGCCTGCGCCATCGCTTGGCCGCGTGCGCTCAGATCGCCCGTCATTTCCGCGCCGAACATCACGAGGTGTTGGGCGTGGTTCTTGGGGTCGTCCGCGTCGATGAGCTCGAGGCCGAGCGCCTTCGCCACCAGATCGAGCCCCGGTGCGTTGGGATTCTTGTCCGTGCGGATGAGAAAATCGTCGCCGCTACCCGGCGGCCGTCCCGTCGAGTAGATGCGCTTCTGCCCCAGGACATCCCGGGCGAAGACCGCGGCGGCCAGCATCTCCTCCGTGGTCAGGGTCTTCGAAATCAACACCGCCAGCTCGGAGCTCCCCACGAGAGGCTTGAGCGCTTCCGCTGTGCTCTGAACCGCCGCCTCGTCGCTCAGGAACCGGGCCGCATCACCGCGCCCGATTCGCGCCGTCTCCACGCGCCCGTCCATCGCGCGGTGGTACGAGACGCGGCCGTCGTCGCACAGCCAGACGTCGTTGACCTCCTCGTTGCGCTTGGGGAGGTAGCGGTAGACCTCGTCGGCGCGCACGTCCGCTCCCACGTTGCACCCGTTCGCGCAGGCGTCGCAGACGGTCCGCTCGTTCTCGAGGTACCAAACGCGGCTCGTGAACCGGAAGTCGCGGTTCAGGAGCGCTCCTACCGGGCAGATATCCACCGTGTTCCCGGAGTACTTCGAGTCGAGCTGCCCACCAGGAACGGTGTCGATCTCCGAGTGGTCGCCGCGGCCGACCATGGCGATTTGCGGCTCCTTCGCGATCTCGTTCATGAACCTCACGCAGCGGGTGCAGAGGATGCAGCGCTCGCCGTCGTAGACCACGAGGGGGCCGAAGATCTTCCGCTTCGGCTTGTTGACCTTGTAGGTCGCGATGCGCGAGGGCTTGGCGTCGTAGCCGACGTAGTAATCCTGCAGCTTGCACTCGCCGGACTGGTCGCAGATGGCGCAATCGACCGGGTGATTGACGAGGTGGAACTCCTCCGAGGCGCGCTGGGCGTCCTTCACGAGGTCGGTCTTCGTGAAGATCTGCAAGCCTTCCTTGACCCGAATCTGGCAGCCGGCGACCAGGCGGCCGCGGGCGTCGCTCGTCTCGACCAGGCACATCCGGCATTGCCCGGCGATGGAGAGCTTCGGGTGGTAGCAGAAGTACGGGATGGCGACGTTCACCTGTCGCGCCGCCTCGATGAGGTTGACGCCCTGGGGGACGACGGCGTGCTTCCCATCGACGACGACGTTGACGAACCCTTCCGGCGCGGGCGCAATGGTCGTCGCCGAGGTCGAAGGCCCAGCGGGAGCGGCAGCGGTCGACGGCGGCGGTGCCGGAGAGGCGGTTGCGGTGTTGGGCTCGGCCATCTTTTCAGGCGCTCTCTCGTGCGACGGCTACTGCTCGACCTCGCCGCCGATCATGTTGATGGAGTCGAACGTGGGGATGAGGTCGGCCAGCATGTGCCCTTGGACGATGTGCCCGAGCGCGCTCAGGAGGGGGAACCCGGGCGCGCGCACGTGGACCCGGTAGGGCTTGCCCTGGCCGTTGGAGACGATGTAGAAGCCGAGCTCTCCGTTACCGCCCTCGGTGTACTGGTACGCTTCCCCTGGCGGAATCTGCGGGCCCTGCATGATGAGCTTGAAGTGCGCCATCACGCCCTCGATCGAGCCGTAGACCTGCGCCTTGGGCGGCAAGGCGATGCGCCAGTCGTCGACGATCACCGGCCCGTCGGGAAGCTGGTCGAGCGCCTGGAGGATGATCCGCTCGCTCTGCCGCAGCTCCTCCACCCGCAAGAGGAAGCGGTCGTAGTTGTCGCCGCGGGTACCGAGCGGCACAGTGAAATCGAACCGGTCGTAGACCAGGTACGGGTGCGCCTTTCGCACGTCGTAATCGACCCCGGTCGCCCGCAGGCACGGTCCGGTGAAGCCGAAGTCGAGCGCGTCCTCCCGGGTGATGACGCCGGTGCCCCGGGTGCGGTCGATGAAGATGCGGTTCTTCGAGAGGAGCTTGTCCATCTCCTCCCGCAGCTCCGCCACCTTGACGAGCGTCCCCTTGAGCTTGTCGGTCCAGCCCGGCGGCAGGTCGTTCGCGACCCCGCCGATGCGGGTGTAGGCCGTCGTCACCCGGGCGCCGCACAGCTCGGTGATGCGGTCGTACAGCAGCTCCCGGGCCTCCATCCCGTAGAGGAACGGCGCGAACCCGCCGAGCTCCAGGCTCATCGCGCCGAGCATGGTCAGGTGGTCGGCCATCCGGCTGACCTCGCCCGCGATGACCCGGATGTACTGCGACCGCTCGGGGTCCTGGATGCCGAGGAGCTTCTCGACCGCCATCGCCCAGCCGACGTTGTTCAGGAGGGGCGAGACGTAGTTCAGCCGGTCGGTGTAGGGCAGCACCTGGGCCCAGGTCGCGTTCTCGCACGACTTCTCGAAACCGCGGTGGAGGTAGCCGATTTCGACGTCGGCCTTCTGGATGATCTCGCCGTCGAGCTCCGCCACGATGCGCACGGTCCCGTGGGTCGCCGGGTGCGAGGGCCCGAGGTTGATGGTCATCGGCTCGGTCGGCAGCTCCTGCTCGACGCTGAGCGCGTCCTGCTCGGCAGGGGCGCTTTCGCTGGCCATCGTTTGCTCGAGCATCGGGTCCGTCCTTCGCGAGCGCGGCGCCGAAACGGGCGGCACCTAGTCGTAGTCGTCCGCCTTCACGTTGGGCCGCGCGCCCGGTCGCTGGGACATCGGCGCGTGCAAGCTGCTCGGCCCCGGTCCCGGTCCCCGGATGAGGTCCTGCACCCTTCGCTCCGGCGTCAGCGGCTGGCGCAGGTGGATGGGGTAGTCCTTGCGCAGCGCGTGGCCCTTGAATTCCTCGTAGGTGAGGATGCGGCGCAGGTCCGGATGCCCCTCGAACCGGACGCCGAAGAAGTCCCACACCAGCCGCTCCCACCAGTTCGCGGTGCGAAAGACGCCGGTGATCGACGGCACGACGATCTCCTCCGCGCCGCCGCAGCGGACTTTCAAGGACAGCCGCTCGCGGGTGGTGACCGAGGCGAAGTGATAGACCACCTCGAACCGCTCCGGGTCGTCGAGCGCCAGCCGCTTCTGCGGGTCGAACTCCAGGTAGTCGACGCACGTCAGGTCGGCGAGGAGCTTCATCTCCAGCGCCGGGTCGTTCTTGAGGAAGCTCGCCATCGCCTGGATGCGCGCGCCGTCGACCCGGGCCCACTCGTCGCCGTGGGAAGAGCCGGTCGCCTTCACCGCGTCGCCGAAATTCTGAACAAAGAGGTCGAGCGCTCGTTGGCTCATGGGAGACCCTCATTCCTATCCAAACAACTCTTGCCAGAGAGTGAAAAACCGCTCGTCCCGAGCGCCGTCGAAGGGCGGGCGGTTCTTCGCACGCGCGCTCGTCCCTCGACTGCGCTCGGGATGAGCGGTAGTTCCAGGGAGAAGCGGCGCAGCGACAGCAATCGGCGTCCCTAGCGGCGGAAGAGGCGGAAGAGCGGGTTCTTCTTGGGGCCTTTTTCGGCGAACGGGTCGTGCTCCTCGCGCCGGATCTTGCTCTGCAACAGGCGGATGCCGTCGAGGACCTGCTCCGGTCTCGGAGGGCAGCCCGGGACGTAGACGTCCACCGGAATCACCTGGTCGACGCCGGGCACCACCGCGTAGTTGTCGTAAAAGCCGCCGGTCGAGGCGCAGACGCCGAAGGCCATCACCCACTTGGGCTCGGCCATCGACTCGTACACCCGGCACACCACCGGCGCCTGCTTGTTGTTGATGGTGCCGACGATCATCATCAGGTCGGCCTGACGGGGCGAGAAGCGGGGGAACTCGGCGCCGAAGCGGGCGATGTCGTAGCGCGCCGAGGCGACGGACATGTACTCCATCCCGCAGCAGGCGGTGACGAAGGGGTAGGAAAAGAGGCTCCACGCCCGCGCCCAGCCGAGGCCCTGGTTCAAGGCCGACTGGAAGAAGCCCTCGGCCTCGGTCAGGCGGGTGACGACCGCGGGAATCAGGTCGGTGTCGTTGGACTGGATCGTGGCCATCCGCTCTCCGCTAGCGCTCTAGACCCAGGTGAGCGCTCCCTTTCTCCAGACGTAGATGAGCCCCACGATCAGGGTCGAGATGAAGATGCCCATGCTGATCATGGCGGCCCAGCCGAGCGATTTGAGGAGCACCGCCCAGGGGTAGATGAAGACCGCCTCGATGTCGAAGACGATGAACAAGAGCGCCACCATGTAGTACTTGACGCTGAACCGCTCACGAGCGCTGCCGATGGGCGAGGAGCCGGCCTCGAAGGGGCTCGCCTTGACCGCGTTGGGGTCGCGGGGCCCGAAGATGCGGGTCATCGCCACCATCGCCAGGCTCAAGCCGACGCCGACGACGAAGAGCAGGGCGAGCGGAAGGTAGTCGGCCAGGGTGATCGGCTGCGGCATCGCCAAGCCTCCCGGCCCGGCCCTGAGGCGCCGGACCGTTCGAAAGGCGGCGGAGACTAAGTGCTATCGCGCGCGCGCGTCAACGGCTAAGTGGGGGCGCCGACCGCACCGCCTGGCGGATCCGACCGATCGGTCCGATCCAACCGATCGGTCTGATCCACCGCGGAATACCCTGCCCTTCGGGTCACGCCACCCGGTTGCCCACCGGGCAGGCGACACCGGTGCCGCCGAGCCCGCAGTAGCCGTCCGGGTTCTTCGAGAGGTACTGCTGGTGGTAGGTCTCGGCGAAGTAGAACGGCCCCGCGTCGGCGATCTCGGTCGTGACGTCCCCGAAGCCGGCGGCGCGCAGCTTCGCCTGGTACGCCTCGCGCGAGGCGAGCGCCGCCGCTTTCTGCGCGCCCGACGCGGTGTAGACAGCGCTGCGGTACTGGGTGCCGACGTCGTTTCCCTGCCGCATCCCTTGCGTCGGGTCGTGGCTCTCCCAGAACACCCGCAGGAGGTCGTCGTACGAAATCCGCGCCGGGTCGAACGCGACCCGCACCGCCTCCGCATGCCCGGTCAGACCACTGCAGACCTCCTCGTAGGTGGGATGGGGCGTGAAGCCGCCCGAATAACCGACCGCGGTGGAGACGACCCCCGGCAACGTCCAGAACGCCCGCTCGGCGCCCCAGAAGCAACCGAGCGCCAAAATCGCCACCTCGGTCCCCGGTGGGTCGCGGTCGAGCGGCGTGCCGAAGACGTGATGCGGCTCGGTTAGCGGCAGCGCAGCCGCCCGGCCCGGCAGTGCCTGCTCGCGCGCCGGCAGCCTTCCCTTGTCCCCAACCAATCCCGCACCCATGAAAGCCTCCACGGCGGAGAATAGGGGCACGCGGAGCGCGTCGGCCGGCCCGCGGGGTCCAAGCGGGGCTTCGCAATCACCAAGCGCCTCTGCTACCTTGTTCGTGCCCGCGGCGGGCCTAGAGGCGCGCAGCCGTTTGCGCGCGACCTCACCCAAGGTTCGTCGGCGGGCGGACAACCCGAGTCTTCGGAGGTTAACCATGAAGAAGGTAACCATCCACGCGCTCCGCCAGATGAAAGCCCAGGGTGAGCGCATCACGATGCTCACCGCGTACGACGCGACGTTCGCTCGCCTGTTCGACGAGGCGGGCGTCGACGTGCTGCTCGTCGGCGACTCGGTCGGGATGGTGGTGCAGGGCCACGACTCGACGCTGCCGGTGACGGTCGACGACATCGTCTACCACTGCCGAGCTGTCCAGCGGGGCACCCGCAGGGCGCACCTCGTCGGCGACCTGCCCTTCATGAGCTACCAGGCGTCGGTCGACGAGGCGGTGAAGAACGCCGGCCGGCTGGTGGCGGAGGGCGGCGCCGAGAGCGTCAAGCTCGAAGGCGGCGCCGACTTCACGAACGTCGTCTCCCGCATCGTCCGCGCCGGCATCCCGGTGATGGGCCACATCGGCCTGACCCCGCAGAGCGTCCACAAGATGGGCGGCTACATCGTGCAGGGCAAGGACGAGGAGAAGGCGCGGCAGCTTCTCGCCGACGCGCTCGCGCTCGAGGCCGCGGGCGCCTACGCCCTGGTTCTCGAAGGCATCCCGACCGAGCTCGCGAGCGAAATCACCCGCCGGCTTTCGATTCCGACCATCGGCATCGGCGCCGGCGTCCACTGCGACGGCCAGGTGCTCGTCTGCTACGACCTGCTCGGCTTCAACCGCGACTTCGCGCCGAAATTCGTGAAGAAGTACGTCGACGGCGCGAGCGTCATCGGCGGCGCGGCGAAGCAGTACATCGACGAGGTGCGCCAGAGCGCGTTCCCCGGCGACGAGCACTCGTTCCACTCGAAGGCGCTCCGGCTCTACCCGACACCGGTGCCGGAGGGCTCGACCGAGGACGACGAGTCGCTCTCCCGCATCTACGCCGCGCCGGTCTAGGGCGATGCGGGTGTTCGACGATCCGCGGGCGTTCCAGGCGGCCTGCCTGAATGCGCGCCGGACGGGCGACCTCGGCTTCGTGCCGACGATGGGGTTTCTCCACCAGGGGCACGAGAGCCTGCTGCGCCTGGCGGCGGGCCACGCTTCGAGCGCGCTGTCGATCTTCGTCAACCCGACGCAGTTCGGACCGAACGAGGACCTCGCCCGCTACCCGCGCGACCTTCCGGGCGACCTCGCCAAGGCCGAGCGCTGCGGCATCGACCTGGTCCTGGCGCCGAAGGAGGCAGAAGCGCTCTACCCCTCCGATTTCCAGACCTATGTCGAGCTGGGGCCCCTCGCGGCGACGCTGGAGGGCGCGCTGCGGCCGGGCCACTTCCGCGGGATGGCGACGGTGGTCCTGAAACTCTTGGCGCTCGCGCAACCGACGCACGCCTACTTCGGGCGCAAGGATTTCCAGCAGCTCGCCATCGTCCGGCGGATGGCGCGGGACTTCGACCTGCCGGTCGAGATCGTCGGCGCGCCGATCGTCCGCGAGCCGGACGGGCTCGCCCTGAGCTCACGCAACGTCTACCTCTCGCCCGACGAGCGAGCGCGGGCGCTCTGCCTCTGGCGCGGGCAGCAGGCGGCGCTCGCGGCCGTGCGCACGGGCGAACGCCGAGCGAAAGCGCTGGAGCTTGCCGCGCGGGTCGAGGTGGAGAAAGGCGCGGATCGCATCGATTACGTTGCCGTGCGAGATGCGGAATCGCTCCAGGAGATCGAGACCGCTACCCCTAGGCAGGCGGTGATCCTCTTTGCCGCCTTCGTCGGGAAGACCCGGCTCATCGACAACGGACTGCTCGAATAGGCGGGCGGACGGCCCCCGGGGCGCCTACCGAATCGGCGCCGTCACCAGCGCGTCAGCGGCGCGATCGAAGAAGGCGTCGGCCGGCACGGTCGGATGGTCGAGGCCGTCGATCTGGATCGCGAAGACGAGCCGCGGATGCCGGTGATCGTTCGGCCGAACCGTGACGCCTGCCCAGGCGTGGACGCCGGTCATGCTCCCCGTCTTCGCGTGAACGCGCCCCCTCGCTTCACCCTTCGGCGTCCGGTGCGCGAGCGTCCCATCGACCCCCGAAATCGGCAGGCTCGCAAGGTAGGCGGCACCGTAGCTGCTTGCCAGCGACGCGCGCAGAACCTGGACCAGCGCCGCCGGCGTCGCGAGGTCGTACCGAGACAGGCCGCTGCCGTCCACCTGCACGACCTCGCGGCCGCTAACGCCCAGCTTCTGCGCCGCCCCGTGCATCGTCTCGCCCAGCGCGGCATAGCTCTCGGTGCCCGCCCGCATCTGCGTCAAGAAAAGCGCGAACCGCTCCGCGTAGAGGTTCAGCGACTCCTTGTTCGTCGCCTTCACGAGCTCCGAAAGCGGCGGGCTCTCCAAGGTGATGAGCGGCTGCGCTACCGCCAGAGAGCTGGGGGCCTGCGGACCGACAATCGGCGGCCGATGGACGACGTGTGCCCGCGTCAGCGCCCGATCGAGATAGGCGGCGAATAGCGCCCGCGGGTCGTCGACCGCGACCGGCACCTCCGTCTCGCGCGGGCACCCCCGCGCGGGCGTGCGCCACGTACACGCGATGCGCTCGCCTCCGAGCACGCGAAGGCAGTCGAGCGAGCTCTTCGTCGCCGACGGATCGAGCACCACGTCGGCGACCATCGCGGCGATCGGCGGATCCCACGCGACCGTCGGCGGCGCGTCGCAGCCGTGCCCGGGTCGGCTCAGGCGGAGGTCGACCACGTTTTCGCGAAAGACGAACCGCGTCGGCGGCGCGCTGAAGTCTTCGGCGGCGTCGTCCCAGGCCCAGCCCGGCCCCAGCTCCGCGCGATCGTCCGCCGAAATGGCGAGCCGTACCGCTCCCGCCCAGGTCCGAATGCCGCGCGCGGCCAGCGCCTGCGCCACCCGGTCGCAGGTCGCCTCCGGCGCAGTCTCCGGCCACCGCCACGAACCGAACGACGGATCGCCGGACGCCGCGATCACCAGGTCGCCGTCGAAGACGCCCCCCGAGACCGGTCCTGTGAGGCTAAACGCCGTTCGGAACCGGTAGTCCGGACCCAGCGCCGCGAGGATCGCCGAGGTCGTCAAGAGCTTCAGCGTCGACGCCGGAATCAACCGTTCGTGCGCCCGGTGGGCATAGACCACGCGCCCGGTCGCGGCGTCGACGACGAGCACTCCGATAGCGCTGCCGTCGTGCTCGGTCGCCCCCACCAGCCGGTCCAGCCGCTCATCGAGCGTCGCCCGCCGAGGGCGGAGAAAGACACAGCCGGCGGCGAGGAGGGCGATCGCGACGACGAGAAGACGACGCATCCGATGGCCGACCCGATTGTCGCGCATCCCCGCCGCCCATCGAAGGTCGCACGCGAGAAGCGAACCGAACACCTCGGCCTGCATCCCACGCTGCTCCTGTCGACAGAATCTGTGCCCAAGCGAAGAACCGTTCATCCCGATCGTCGTCGGAGAGACGAGCGGTTCCTCGCGGCGGCGGCGCCCCTCGACTGCGCTCGGCACGAGCGGAAGCCGCCGATGCGGCCTGTCCTGGACCGCAATGATTACACGCATAGAGTTGCCGTCCTTCGCTGTGCTCCGCACCGACGGATGCCCGCTTCGCCGCGACGGCCGACACCCAACGGCGCCGGGCGTCCGAACGGGTTCTCGCCCAGAGGCTCGGCACCACCAGTCCTCAGCAGCGCGACGAGTCGAAGTCGGCGCGAAACCGGAGCCCGCCTCCAGCGGACGATGCCTCGGGCCGGTGGGCGACCGCCCGGCGCCGCCGAGGCAGCGCTTCGACTCCCTCGCCCTTCCGGCGCCGTCGGCCGGCGGCTCATGCGAAAGTGCGGCGCGATGTTCCGCCCGCCTTCCGCCGCCGAGGTGCGCGAGCTCGTCTCCGGCCTCGAGCTCCCCGAGCGCTTCTTCATCGGAACCGCCACCAGCGGCTACCAGTGCGAGGGGGGGTACAACAGCGGTGACGGTCCCCGAAACAACTGGGCGGAATGGGAGCCGCTCCCCGGACGCGAACGCACCGGCTCCACCACGCGCTTCTTCGATTTCCCCGAGCGCGACCTGGACCTCGCCCGAGGCCTCGGCCTGAACGCGCACCGGCTGACCCTCGAGTGGGCGCGGCTCGTTCCCGTCCGCGTCCGCATGAAGCTAGCGGCACCGCCGCCGTGGGACGACGCCGCTCTCACCCGGTACGTCGACATCCTCGCCGGCTGCCGCCAGCGCGGGCTCGAGCCGATCGTCTCCCTCCACCACTTCACGCACCCCTACTGGCTGGGGCTCGACCCCTGGCTCTCCGACGAGGGGCAAGAGCACTTCTGCTCCCATGTCGAGACGCTCGTCGCGCGCATCAACGAGCGGCTGCTCGCCCGAGGCCACGATCCCATCCGCCTTTGGCTGACCGTCAACGAACCGAACGTTCTCGCGCCGGGCACCTACCTCGCACGATGGATGCCGTCCGCCTACTCGCTCGACCTGCGCGCGCCCAGCCGGCTGGTTCGGGCTCTCGACGGCCTCTACACCGCCCACGTCCTCGCGTATGGCATCCTGCACCGCTGGTACGAAGCGAGAGGGCTTAAGCCCCCGAGCGTCAGCTTCAACAACTTCGCCGTCGACTTCTACGAGGGCGACCGGCTCTTCGTCGACCTCATCCTCTCGCGCTCGCGCGGGCTGCGCTTCGGCGGCCACTCGCTGCGCGCCGACCTCGTCGACCGCGCGCGCGCACACGCGGCGCTGCTCTCGCCGCTCGACGAGGAGGCCCACGCCGCCTCCCCGGAACGATGGCTCGTCGCCCGCACGGTGCGCCGGCTCGGACCGCGCCTGATGCATCCGGGCCGCTTCCCCCGCCTGCGGCGCGCCGTCGAAGAGAGCGACTACCTGCGCCCGCTCGATTTCGTCGCCTTCGACTACTACGACGCCTCGCTCGCGAACCAGGTGAAGTTCGCCGCTTCCACCTACGAGCCCTGGGAGTGGTGCGCCTCACCGGAAGGGCTAGAGCTCCTCCTGCGAGCGAACGCGACCGACTCGCTGCCGGTCTTCGTCGCCGAGAACGGGATGGCGACCCGCCGGCCCGTCGGCGCTCCCCCGCAGCCCCGGGTGGACGGCATCCGCCGCGACGACTTCGTCCGCGCCCACCTCTTCCACCTGCTCTCGGCCATCAAGCAGGGGGTCGACGTGATGGGCTACCTGCACTGGTCGTTGACCGACAACTACGAATGGGGCCGGTTCTCGCCCCGGTTCGGGCTCCATGCGGTCGACTTCCAGGACCCCGCCCGCCATCGAGACGCGCTGGACGCCTCGGGCGTAAACGCGGCCTCGGCCTACGGGAGAATCGCGCGAGCGATCGTCCTGCGCGACAAGGAAGCGCTGGCCGTCGCGCTCGCCGGTTGAAGGGAGCAGGAGCGCTGCCGGGCTAATCGATCCGGCACGTGGAGAGGTCGGCGGTGACCTTCTTCATGCTTCCCTGCTCGATGACCACGTTCGACACGACCGCGCTGCACTTGATCGCGTTGCCTTGCCAGACCTGGACGGTGATGGCGCACTCGTAGTGCTTGGTCTGGTCCGCGTAGACGTAGACGACGTAGGGCGTCGGGGTCAACCGCGAGATCGGGTACGGGTCGCCGACCGGGTTGATGCCCCCATCCGCCTGGACCTTGACGTAGAGGCTGTCGAAGTTCGTCCCCGGCACCGCGCTCGGCGGCATCTGAATCACGACTTCCAACCCGGTGTGCCCGCCGCATCCGGGAAGCAGGAGCGCTCCCGCGAGGACGGCGAGCGCGGCCAAGCGAAGGGGGGTTGGGCGCATGGGGCTCCTCACGGCAGGTTCAGGACGCCGATGTGCGGGTCGAGCGGCTTCGGCTGCGCGGCGATGACGATGGCGGTCACCACTCCGGCCACCACCACCGCGCCGCCGGTGATGGTGTACCAGCGCCGCCACCAGGGCGTCCCCGCGCTCACCCTGGGCAGCGGCGGCGGTGCCGGGGGGCGACTGTGGATCTCCAGTGCGGCGAGGTTCAGGTTCTTCGTCGCCTGCGAGGTGATTCGCAGCGTTCTGGGCGAGCTCGCATCGCCGTTCGAGTCGAGGGTCTTGCCGCTCGCGTCCTCGGCGGAGACGAAGTAGTCGACCACGTAGTCGTCCGTCACCCCCGGCGGGGCGAGCAGGGTCGGGTCGTCGATGTACGCCGTCCAGCGGCCGTCCTGCCCGGCTTGCATCGGCTCGGTCGTCCAGCCTCCGGTGTCGTGGCCCTTCAAGTGGAGCGAGAGGGACGCCACCTGGCCTTTCGGGTCGCGCGCGCGGGCCCGGATGCGCACCGGCAGACCAGGAGGGCTCATGTCGGGCGCGTCGACCAGGACCAGCGCGTGCTCGCTCTTCAAGTCGCTCAGGAGCTCCTGCACCGGGTCGGACGCGTTCTCGTAGAGCGCGGCGTCCGGGTCGCGGTGGAGGACGTAGAGCATCAGCTTGCGCGCGGCGGCCTTGTCCGGATGGCGCTTCATCAAGAGCGCCTCCGAACGAACCGCCGCGATCTCGGTGACGGTCCGGTCGGTGTTGCCGGGGAGGCTTTCGGCGACGTCGAGCTGCCGGAGCGCCGCCTCCGCGCGTCCGAGCGCCAACAGCCGCTTGGCAGACTCGAGATCCTGGTTCTTCGGCGGCGCCGCCGGTGCCGCGGGCGCGGAAGCCTGGGGGACGGCAGCGGTCTTGCCAGGAGCCGGCGCTGTCGGGGGCCCGCTGGGCTTCGCCCCCTCGGCACGAGCGGCGGACCCGAGGGCGACCGCGAGCACGAGCGGGAGAACGGCCGGCAGACCCCAGGGCTGGCGCTTCATGGCGGGGCGCATCATGCCTTTGGGCCCGCACCGATGGCAATCGGCGGGAACGGCTTGGCGGGTTCACCGCGCCAGTCCACCTGGGCAACGCCGCTCATCCCGAGCGGTCGGGAGCTCGAGCCAGGCGCGATCAACCGGACAACCAGGCCGGCTCTCTGATGCGCCCTTTTTTCAGGCAGGCTGGCGGTCGCCGGACGGTGGGATCTCGTTCCGGCGGGGCGGGCGCGTGCTCGTCACGAGCGCGAGCGGGAGGGCTTCTTCGCTTTCAGCGCCCGGACGATGCCTTCGCGCCGGGGGTTCGGCTGGGCGGCGGCAACGGGCGGCACCGCCACCTGCGCGTGCGGGTCGGGACGCACCTGCGTCTGCCGTTCGCGCCACTGGCGCAGGAGCTCCAGCTCCAGCGAGAGCAGCTTCTCCCGCGAGTCCGGGTGGTCCTGGCCCACCCGCTCGAGCACGACCGGGCGCGGTACCATCGCGCCGCTGCGCATGCGCAGGACCTTCTCCTCGTCGGCTGCCAGCTCGGGCGTCGCGCGGGCGAGCGCCCGGCGAACCGCCGCGTTCGACAGCGTCCGGCTCTGGGCGCGGGACTCGACCGTTTCGTGGCCGGGCTTCTTGGGCATGGACCGTCGCTCCTCGATGGCGGGCGGCCGCTCCAAAGCCGGCCTGGCCTTCCACCCGCCGGCCGGGCGCCCTCGCTTCGCCACGAGCTGCCCGGCTCGTTCGTCACTCTACCGACTTCCCGTCGGCCCGCAATTTTTCGGCCACGCTTGGGCCATCGGGCAGACCAGAAGCACAGGCATGCTAGCGGCGAGCGATCGGCGGTCAACTTTTCGGCGGGATGCCCAGCGCTCTCGCCTCTCAGCGCGGGCCTGACGCCCGCAACCCGAACCGCAGTGGTCGACCGCTTCAGACCGATCGGTCGGATCGGTCCGATCGGTCTGATCGACGAGCGCGCCGATGGGTGAAGCGAGCGGAGCTCATCGGCGAGCGCCGCGACGATGGGTTTCGCCCTCGCGCCACCCATCCCGCGAGTTGGCGCGGCGCGTGCCTTTCGCGGCTGGCTCAGGGTCCGGGAGGGGTGCCGATGCCCGGCGGTGCTGCCGTTCCCCCGTCCGGGTTCGCCGTCCCGATTCCGAGAAACCAGAGGGGGTCGTTCGGCGTCTGCGGCAACTTCTCCGCGACGATCTTCGCCGGCGGCTCGACATGGATCGTCCGATCGAGCGCGACCGAGAAGGTCAGGTCGTAGGTCAGCGTCGCCGTCGGCTCGGCCGGGAGGCCGGGAACCGAAAAGGTCGCGTGCGCACTCGCCGCGAGGACCACGCCGGTCGCCCGGTCGACTTCGATTTCGCCGGTGGCGCTCTCCGGCACCCGGTGCTGTTCGAATCGCAGCCGGCGAGCGGTGTCCGGGTCCGGTCCCGGATGGTCGGCGCCGTCCGGCGAGCGCCACTTGCCGTACACCACCGGCGGCAGGCCGGCGCGCCCCTCCGGGGACCCCCAGGGCTTGCCCAGCTCGAGGGCGAATCGCGCGACCGGCCGCCCGTCGTGGCTCCCGTCGCCCAGCGGCGACAGGTGCAGCCGCCCGTCGCACAGCTCGTCGAGGGTCGAGAGCGCTGCCGTGGAGCGATTTCGCCAGACGTCGCGCGCCGCCTGGTCCAGCCGACGAGCGTGGAACGGTCCGTAGCGGCTCTTCGCGTAGGCCTTCCCGCCGACGAAGACGACTTCCAGCCCCGCGTCCTGGTCGTTGGTCTCGATCGCGCGAAAGGCGCCGGTCGCGTCGGCGAACAGCTCGTCCCGCTCGCTCAAGGAGACGGTCTTCCCCGGCCGCGTCCAGGTGAAGCCGAGGCGGGTGACGGCGTGTTGCGGGCCGGCCCGGCGGATCGCCTCCAGCCGATCCATCCGCACGATGTGCCGGAAGACGGCGTGGTTCGTCGGCGCCTCGGCGACCGGAATCCTCTTGCGGGCGCGCAGAACGTCCGGCGGCGGGCCCTGTGGCGAGAAGATGCGCTTTCCCGCCTCCTCGTTGACGCGGCTCGTGCACCCGACGGCGATGGCAGCAAGAAGGAGAACGAGTCGGCTGGCGCGCATGCGGCGGGTGAACCTATCCGTCCAGCCCCGGAAAGCAAAGGGCCCGCGCGGCACGGCGTAACGACCCGACGGAGAGCCGGCCGGCCGGCCTCGTCGAGCCCCGCCCGAATCAGCGCGTGGCGCGCAGGAGCACGCCACCCGAGAGCAGCTCGCGCACCAGCCACCGCCGCGCGAGATGCCGGTTCTCCAGGCGGTTCCAGAGCCCCCGGCGCTCGACGACGCGCAGCCCCGCACGCTCCAGGAGCTCCGCGACGTCCCGGGAGGTGAAGTAGTGCAGGTGCCCGCCGTCGACGCCGAAGTCGTCGCCGCTGGTGCGCGGGCCGCGGCCGGCGAGGGCGATCCGCGCGAGCTGCCGGATCGATCTCGCGTTCGGCGTCGTGACGACCGCCTGGCCGCCGGGCTGGAGCATCCGCGCGATCTCGCGCACGAGCCGCGCCGGGTCGACCAGGTGCTCGACCACGTCGAGGCAGAGAATCGCGTCGAAGTGCGCGTCGGGGTACGGGAGCGCTTCCGCTTCCAGGTCGACCCGGGCGACCCGGGTCCCCCGCGCGCGCGCCCGCTCCAGCGCGGCCTCGGTGCCGTCTACCCCGTGCACCTCGGCGAAATCTGGCGCGAGAAGCTCATGGCCGAGCCCCTGGCCGCAGCCGATGTCCAGGACGCGCCGGCCGGGCCGCAGACCCTCGACGGCAGCGCTGAACCTCAGAGGCACCGCTCTCGGGGGGATTTCGAGCTTCGAGCGCCACAGCTCGTCGTAGGTCCTGGCTTCCCGCGCCATGCGCGGAGAATAGCCTGACCCCTGGTTCGTCGAGCGCGCGCGTCGCCGGCCCCGGCGAAGCCCAGCTTGTCGTCGAGGATGCACCGGTCGGTCTTCGCCGCGCCCGGAGGAGTGTCGGGGCTAACCTCGCGGGCGGGCGGCGTGTCGCGGCTCGTCAGGGAGGCGCTTGACCCCGGCGCGGGAAAGAGACCACAACGGAGGTCCACGCCGGACGTCTCAGGGAGCTTGATGAAGCTCGCCATCAACGGGAGGTTCCTGACCCAACGCATCACCGGCGTCCAGCGTTACGCGCGCGAAATCGTCGGCGCTCTCGACGGCCTGCTGGGACGCGGCGACATCGACGCGAGCCGGTGGGAAATCGACCTGTTGTCGCCCAAGGGAGCGCTCGACGTGCCGCGACTGACCCACATCCGCCACCGCGAGGTGGGCCGGCTGACCGGCCACGCCTGGGAGCAGCTCGACCTGCCCCGCGCCATGCGCGCCGACGTTTTATTCTGCCCCGGTAATACCGCGCCGCTCGCCTCGCTCGCGGGCTCGACCCGGATGGTCGTCACGGTGCACGACCTGTCGTACGCGTACTTTCCGCAGGCGTACACCCGGGCCTTTCGGGTCGCCTACGGCACGCTGATGCCGACCGTGCTCCGACTGGCCGACAGGGTGATCACGGTCTCCGAGTCGGAGAAGCGGGCGATCGCCGAGCGGTATCCGTTCGCCGGCGGGCGGCTGGTCGCCATCCAGAACGGAGGGCTTCCCGGGGGCACCCGCTCCGACGCGCCGGCGCCGCCGCGTTCGCATGCGCTTTACGTCGGCGCCCTCTCGAAGCGGAAGAACTTCCCAGGAGCGCTTCAGGCTGCCATCCGGCTGAACTTGGAGCGCGAGCTGCCGTTCGTCTTCGTCGGCGCGCAGCCGAGCGGCTTCCACCAGGTGACCACCGACGTTCCCGCGCATCTCACGGGCCGCATCACCTTCACCGGCCAGATCGACCGGGTGGACGAGACCCTCCGGTGGTACCGGTCGGCGTTGTGCCTCGTCTTCCCCTCCTTCTACGAAGCGTCGCCGCTGCCCCCCATCGAAGCGATGGCCTGTGGCTGCCCGGTGATCGCCTCGTGCATTCCCTCCCTCGTCGAACGGTGCGGCGATGCGGCGCTCTACTGCGACGCGGGCGACGTCGAAAGCATCGTGCAAGCCGTCCGCCGCATCGCCGACGAGCCGGACCTGCGGCAATCGCTGGTCGAGCGGGGCCTCGAGCGGGCCCGCCGCTTCACCTGGGAAGCTTGCGCGCGCCAGACTTTCGAGGTGCTCCAGCGGGTCGCGACCGCGGGCTGACCCTGGCGGCGGCCCGCCCAGTTCCCGGCCCTCCGACGAGCGATCGGACCGATCGGTCGGATCCGTCGGAGCGGTCCTGGGGAGCGCCGGCGAGGGCCGCCCCCTCGCCGAACAGCCGCTCAGGCCTTGCCCCCGCCCAGTCACGCCGTCCGAATCGCCTCCGCCAGGCGCTGCACGCCCTCGTCGATGTCGCCGTCGGAGACGAGCAGGCTCGGGGCCAGCCGAATCACCCGGTCGCCGATGGCGTTGACGAGGAGCGAAAGGTCGCGCGCGCGCGCAAGCACGCGGGACGCGCGGTCGTCCGCGAGCTGGAGGCCGACCCACATCCCCCGGCCGCGCACCTGCTCGACGAGACCGCCGCTATCGGCCTTGAGCGCTTCGAGCCCCCGCCAGAGCCGCTGGGCACCTAGAGCGCCGCGGACGAGCGCGCCGTTCTCCAACTCGTCGTAGACCGCCACCGCCGCCGAACAGGTGACCGGGTTTCCGCCGAACGTCGAAGCGTGGGTGCCGGGCTGGAACACCCGGGCGACGCGCTCCTTCGCGAGCAGCGCCCCGATGGGCAGGCCATTGCCCAGGCTCTTCGCCAGCGTGAAGACGTCCGGCTCCACGTTCTCCCACTCGAAGCTAAAGAGCTTGCCGGTCCGGCCCATCCCGCCCTGGACCTCGTCGAAGACGAGCAGGAGGCCGCGTTCGTCGGCGAGCTTTCGCAGCCCTGCGATGAAGCCCGGCGGCGGCACCCGGACGCCCGCCTCGCCCTGGATGCACTCGACGAGGATAGCGGCAGTGCTCTCGCCCACCGCCGCGGTGAACGCCGCGAGGTCGCCGAACGGCAGGTGCTTGAAGCCCTCCGGGAGCGGTTCGAACCCCCGGTGGTACTTCGGCTGTCCGGTCGCCGCGAGGGCACCCATCGTGCGGCCGTGGAACGACTGCTCGGCGCAGAGGATTTCGAACCGCTCCGGATGCCCGTTCTCTCGCTGCCACTTGCGCACGAGCTTGAGCGCCCCTTCGTTCGCCTCCGCGCCCGAGTTGCAGAAGAACGCCCGCTCGGCGTGGCCGTCCGAGACCAGCCGCTCGGCGAGCTCGACCTGCGGCTCGGTGTAGACGAGGTTCGAGGCATGCCAGAGCTCTTGAAGCTGCGCCTCGACCGCGCGGCGCACCGCCGGATGGTTGTGGCCGAGCGCGCAGGTCGCGATGCCGCCGAGGAAGTCGAGGTACTCCTTGCCGTCGGCGTCCCACACCCTCGAGCCGAGGCCACGCACGAGCGCGATCGGCGCCTGGCGGTAGTTCGGGAAGAGCACCTGCTTCGCGCGTTCGGCGATCGACGCGTTGGACATCGAGGATGGACCTCCGTGAGTCGGCCGCCGGCCTTATAGCGCGGCCGCGTCCGCCGGCAGGAAGACGCCTGCCCGGTGGACCCGCCGAGCGCGATCGTCGGAGCCGCCGCGAGTTCCGGCGGCCGCTGCCCCGTGAGTACCCGAGCACCTGCGGGCTTCGGTTCCGATTTCGGGTCGGTGAATCGGTTCCTCGGGGCCGGAAATAGAGCCTAGAGGGGTGCCGCTGGACGGAACCGGCGCCGGTGGGCTTTCCTAGGGCCAGGGCCAGACGTTGACCTGGCGCGTCCGGTCGGTCACCGCCGTGTAGGGCTCGTCGTCCGAGTCGACGAGGCCCCAGTTGTCGTTCTCGCCGTCAAAACGCCCCGCGGCCGGCTCGTCCGCCCACTCGAACCAGTGGTAGCCGACCATCCACGGTGAACCGAGACAAGCGCGCGCGAACTTCTCGAATCGGTCGGCCCGGTCCGATTGGGTCGCGAGCGTCGGGTAGATGGGCGGATAGGTGTTCGGAAGCCCCGAGTCCTTCGCGCGCCAGCCGAACTCCGAGATCAGAATCGGCTTCTTCGTCGCCTCGTACAGCCCCTCGAGGCAGGGGCCGGCCGAGAGGTCGACGAATCCGTACTCGCCGGCGGGCATGGCCGACTGCGGGTCGGTCACGAACTCGTAGTCGTTGGCCGAGACGACATCACAGTACTTCCCCGCGGCGGCGGCCACCTCGAGCGGCACGAAGGCCGCGACGAAACGGACGCCGAGCACCAGGTGGTGCGGGTCGGCGGCGCGAATGGCGCCTGCCGTCACCTGGAAGAACTGGTCCGCCGCAAGCGAGATGAACGCCGACCGATCGTCGTGGGCGGCAGCGGTAATGCCCGGATTTAGCGCTTTCGCCGAGCCAAGCGCGTCGAACGAAGCGAAGCGGCTCCCCCAAGCAGCGTTGAAGTCGGCGATGGACCCGTGGTGCCGGTCCTCCATCAGCTCGACGAGCGCCTGCTTTCCGGGAGCGCTGGCGCTGAGCGCGAAAAAGTCGTCGAACAGATCGTTCGACGTGCGCCAGTCGGGCCCCCAGTGCATCTCGTTGTCGATGAAGTAGCCGACGAGGTTGTGGTCCTGCGCGTGGCTCGCCGCGCCGGACGCCGCCGCCGCCTTCACGCCCGCCACCCAGGCCGGGTCGAAGTAGTCGGGAACGCTCCCGGTCTGCCAGTTCGCTCCCGAGAGGCTCAGGTTCACCGTGTAGGGCATCAGCTCGCCGATGGAGTCGCTGCTCCAGGCCCCGGCCGTGTTCCAACCCCACGCCCTTAGCCGTGCCGCGGTGGCCTTCGCCCAGGCGTCTTCCGTGCCGTATTTCGCGACGACGGCCGCGTGATACGGGTTGGTTCCGTCCCGCGCGGCATCCCCCTCCCACTGGAGGTGGTTGACGCCGAACGAGAAGAACGGCTTTCCGCTCGGGTCGACGAGCAGGGGTCGGCCGCAGTCCCAAGCGACGCGAAAGAAGCCGGTGGCGGAAAAAGTCCGGGCCTTCACACAGGCCGAGGGGGCGGGCTTCGAGCCCGTGCAAGCGGCAACGAAAGCCACGAGCAGCGCCAGGCGCGACCGCATCTCGCAAGCCTTACCACCCGGCGGCCCAAGGGGCCAACTCGGATGATCCAGGCGGTCACGCATCGAAAGAGAACGCGCGGAGTCGCGCGCCAGGCGACGAGGACGACGGCGATGGCGAGCAACAAGGGCACGGCTCCTCCCGAGCGACCGTGAAGACGGTAGCAGGGGGGGCGGACACGCCTGGTTCTCGCGACGCGAAGGCGCTCGGTTTCGGGGCCTGACCGCATGTCCGGTCGACTGGACCAGCGGCTCGATGATTCGGTGGTCGCGGGCCGTTGGCCCGCGAGCTGAGGACAAGGGTGCATCTCTGGCGGGCCAGCGGCTCGCCACCACCGACTTGGGCGCAGGCGCTCTCATCCAGGTGAGGTCAACCGGACGAGAGTCTGGCCTTTTCGTGGCGGGTCCGACCGGGTCGCTGGCCGGCGCGAAACGTGGGGCGGAAGCGCTCCAGACCAGCGACGCGAGCGGCGATCGATCACCCGGGCAGTCAGCGCGTCGGGCGAGCCCCGAAAATCGCCGTACCGATTCGCACGTGCGTCGCGCCCTCGGCGATGGCGACCTCGAAGTCGTGCGTCATGCCCATCGAGAGCAGGTCGAAGCCCGGGCGGCCCTCCTGGAGCCGGTCGCGCAGCTCGCGCAGCCGCCGGAAGAACGGGCGGGACGCCTCCGGGCGCTCGGCCGCGGGCGGCACGCACATCAGGCCGCGCACGCGCACGCCCTCGACGCCCTCGCACCCCACGACGAACGGCTCCACCTCGTCGAACGGGAGGCCGGACTTCGACGCTTCGTCGCCGACGTTCACCTCGACCAGGACGCCCGCAATCTCGCCGTGCGCGCGCGCGCGTCGGCCCAGGGCTTGCGCGGTGCTCGCGCGATCGATCGCGTGGACGAGGACCGTTCCGGGCACCACCAGCTTCGCCTTGTTCGACTGGAGGGCGCCGATGAAGTGCCAGCGCAGGTCGGTCAGGTCCGCCAGCGACTCGCGCTTTTGCGCGAGCTCTTGTGCGTAGTTCTCGCCGAAGTCGCGTTGGCCGGCCGCGTAGGCTTCGCGAATCGCTTCGGCGGGACGGGTCTTCGAGACGGCGATGAGCGTCACCGCTGCCGCTTGGCGTCCAGCCGCCGCGGCGGACGCGGCGATCCGTGCACGCACGTCGCCCAGGCGCTGAGCGATGTCGTTCACCAGGCGCCTCCGCCCGCCGCCGGCACCACTCGCCGCACGAGACGCAGACCTGGATCGCTGTCGCTGACCAGCACCGGTGTGGTTACCTTGGCGAGCGCGCGGCGCCGGCTCGTGTGGTCGACCGGGCGCCCGCTGTCATCCGAAGGGAGAGGTCGGTTCATCGTCGCTCGGACGTTCTCCAAAAGGGTCCGGCCAAGAAGTCAGCGCCGCGCGCGATGACGCTCCTCGAAGAGTCTCGGCTGCGCTGCCATGAAAAAGGGCCCGTAACCCCGCGAAAGTCCTGCACTTCGCCCGGACCCTTTTTCATCGCCCATGCTGAGCCATCGGCTCATGACGTCTCGGGATGAAATTCGTCGAGAGAGGAGCGGTGACGCCCCGGCCAGAACCCGCTGTCCTTCGCCCTCGCCAGCGCTCGATGAACGCTCAGGATGAGCGGTTCTGGCCCACGCGGTGCACCGCATCTTGGCCGCGACCTTCAAGAGCGCACGCGAGGATCGATCCACGGCGGCTTGACGCCCGCCTCCTCCAGCATGGCGAGCGTCTCGGCGAGCGGCAGGCCGATGACGTTCGAGCTCGACCCCTCGATGCGGGTGACGAAGACGCCGCCCTTGCCTTGCAGCGCGTAGCCGCCCGCTTTGTCCCTCGGCTCGTTCGTCGCCCAATACCACGCGATTTCCTGCTCCGAAAGAGGCCGCATCCAGACCCGCGTCGACACCAGCCGCTCGAATGTCGGGCCGGCGATGACCCGAGCGACCACCGCCGTCACCACTTCATGCGCCGCGCCCGAAAGCTTCCCCATCATCCGCCGGAAGTCCCCCTCGTCCCGCGGCTTTCCGAGAATCTCGCCTTCCTGCACCACCACGGTGTCCGCCGAGAGGACCACCGCGCTGTCGGTCGCACCCGAAGCGTTGACCGCTTTCGCGCGCGCGACCCGCCGTGCGTACTCTTGAGCCGTCTCGCCCTCCTGCACCGCCTCGTCGGCGCGGGAGCGGACGACGCGGAAGTCGAACCCCATCTCGAGCAGGAACTGCTTGCGGCGGGGCGAAGCGGAGGCAAGAAAAAGCGGCGGCATGCGTTCTCCCGGCGGGCGCCTCGAGCCGACCCTGGGGCGAGGACCTCGCAGGTCACGCATGTTACGCGAAGGTCCGACCCAGAGGAGCGGCGATGGAGGGCGACGCGCTGGAGGGGCTTTCGGCCAGGCTGCGCGAGCTGGAAGCAGTGTTGGCGGCGGGAAAGTCCCTCGCGTCGTCGCTCGACCTCGGCGCGGTCCTCGACGCCGTCGCGCGCCATTTCGGTGAGCTGCTGCGCCCTCGCTATGTGGCAGTGCTGCTGCGTGGCGCCGACGGAGCGTGCGCGGTCGCGCTGGCGACCGGCACCGGTGCCGAGCGGCTCACGGGGTTGCGGCTCGAGCCGGGCGAGGGCATCGCCGGCGTCGCGGCGCAGGCGCAGAGGCTGCTGCTCGTTCCGGACGTCCTCGCGCACGCGCCCGCGGCGCCTCGCCTCGCACAAGCTCTGGGGCAGCCCATCCGGTCGGTGCTGGCGGTGCCGCTCGTCGCGCGGGGCCGGACGCTGGGCGTGGTGGAGATCCTGAACGGTCCCGGCGACCAGCCGTTCGGAGAGGAGCAGCGGCGGCTCGCCCAGGACGTCGCGGACTTCGCGGCGAGCGCGGTCGATCACGCCCGCCACTACCGCCGGGTCCAAGAGCTGACGATCATCGACGAGCGCACGGGCCTGTTCAACGCGCGCTTCCTGCGCCACCTGCTCGCCGCGGAAATCGAGCGCTCCCGCCGGTTCCAGCGCGCCTGCTCGGTCATGTTCTTCGACCTCGACCGGTTCAAGAGCGTCAACGACACGCACGGCCACGCCGCGGGAAACGCGCTGCTCGAGGAGCTGGCGCAGGTGATGGTGGCGACGCTTCGGAGCGTCGACGTTCCAGTGCGCTACGGCGGGGACGAGTTCGTGGTGGTGCTGCCGGAGACGGAGCGGGCAGCGGCGCTCGAGGTGGCGGCGCGTCTCAAGGAGGCCATCGGCGGCCACGAGTTCCTCGGCGACGCGGGCCTTCGCGTGCGGGTGACCGGCTCGTTCGGCGTCGCCACCTTCCCGCAGGACGGCGCCCGTCCCGAGGAGCTGATCCGGGCGGCCGACCGCGCGATGTACGACCTCAAGAGTCGCGAGGGTAACGCCACCGGTGCCGTTACCCCGCAGCCCTAGAGGGAAGCGTCAGGCCCGTTGGGTCCGGGCGAAGGGCTTAGCCCGCCGCCGGGCGCGGGCTGGACGAGCCACGGGGCAGCTCGACCGTGAACCTGGAGCCGAGCCCCGGCTCGCTCTCCACCCGCACCGTCCCGCCGTGGGCCGCGACGATGCGGCGGACGATGAAGAGCCCCAGCCCCAGCCCCTCGCCGCTGGAGCCGGTCCGGGCGAAGGGCTCGAAGAGCCGCGCGCGCTCGTCGGGGGCGATGCCCGCGCCGTGGTCCTCGACGGTGAGGCGCGCGACGAGGCCGCCCTGCATCCGCACCCGCACCCGCACCCGCCGGCCGTGGCCGAACTTGACCGCGTTGGAGACGAGGTGCGAGACGACCTCTTCCAGGCGGGCCCGGTCCCACTCGCCGGTCACCTGACCAGGAGCGTCGACGTCCAGCGGGAGCGCTGCCCCATGCTTCCGGCCGACCCGCAAGGACACCTCACGGGCGAGGCGGGCGAGGTCGACCCGCTCCAGCGCGAGCTGTTCGATGCCGGCGGACAGCGTCGTCGCCTCTTCGAGCTCCCAACACACCTCGTCGAGCCGAGCGAGGGCCGCGTCCTGGCCGGCGACCGCCCGGGCGAGGCTCGGGTCGCTCGGGACGCGCGGGCGCAACGCCGACAGCTCCTCTTCCAGCGTTTCGAGGGGCCGCTTCAGGGCGCGGGCGGTGCTCGCGATGAGCCTGCGATGCGCGGCGAGCACCCGCTCCGCGTCGTCCAGGTCGCGCACGAAACGCAGTGCGAGCACGAACGCGAGCACCGCGGCGGCGACGAGGGTCGAGCGCACGGCGACGCCGGTGACGAACGCGGCGAGCAGGGTCGCGAGAACGCCGACCGCGAAGGCGGCGGTCATCCGATTGGCGAACCGGCGAGGCGCGCGCGTCAAGCGTCCCCCTTGGGAAGACGGTCTCAATTCACGATGGTCACCGGCCGACGCCGCGGCCTGCCTGATCCCTTTGGCCCCGGCCGATCGGCGCGGCGGCCGCCTCGTCCTCAGGCGCGAAGAGAGCGTCGAGAGGCAGCGGCACCAGCCAAGGCCCGATCCGATCGACCGCTTTAGGCGAGCGCCCTAGCGGAAGACGCCCCGCCGCTCCCGCAAGAGCTTGTCGAGGCGCGCCTGGATGTCGCTGCGGACGTCCTCGGTCAGCTTCTCGACTTGGAGCTCGTCGGCCGCCTGCTCCCGGGTCAGGCGGATTTGCGGACCGAGCTCGATGTGCCACTTGGTCGGCAGCGGAACGAGGCCCAAGGGGCCCAGGAGCGGAAACGTGGGGGTCACCGGCAGGAACGGCAGCCCGAAGGGCGCCACCGGCTTGACGAGCCGCCAGAGAAGTGGGTGCGCCTCCTCCGCGCCGACGATGGCGACCGGGACGATGGGCGCACCGGTGCGGACGGCGAGCTTGACGAACCCGCCGCGGCCGAACCGCTGGAGGCGATAGCGCCGCCCGAAGGTCTTGCCCAGGCCCTGGACGCCCTCGGGGAACACCGCCACCGCTTCGCCCGCGTGAAGGAGCGCTTCCGCGTTCTCCTGGCAGGCGCGGACGGCGCCGAAGCGGTTGAGCCACACCCCGACGAAGGGGAAGTGGAAGATGAAGTTCTCGACCAGCGGCCGGACCGTGCGCTGGCGGGGATGGTCGTAGGCGACGGCGCACTTGAGCATCACCGTGTCCCACGGCAGCGCTCCCGAACGGTTCGAGACCAGGATCACCGGGCCCTCTTCGGGCAGATGCTCCAAGCCCTTCGCCTCCACCCGGAAGTAGCGCTGGTAGAGGGGCCGGAGCGCATCGAGGGCCTTCTGCTCGAAGCGGGCGTCGCGCCCGAAGGCGTCGACCTCGCGGGCGACGGGCGCGCGGGAGGCGGCGGCGACCAGACCCAGGCGGCTGAAGAGCCCTTCGGCCATCCGGCGCCCCTCGGCGCTGGAGAGCTGACCGGAAATCGCGGCCACCACCTTGCGCATCTCCTCGGTCGCGGCGGCGGCGGGCTTCTCCGCGAGCTTCTCCACCGTCTGGAAGGCTCCGGCGAGGGTCCGGTCGAGCTCCGGGCGGTCGAAGCGCAGGAGCCTCAGCCGGGGTCGGGAGCGCTTCTCCTCGGCGGGAGGCGGCGCGTCCTCCGGGGTGATCCCGTCGGCGGGCGTCGGCACCGTCGAAGTCTCGAGGCGGGCAGCCACCCGATGCGGGGACACGGGCGCGGGCGGCTCGGGCGCCGCGACCTCCTCGGTGGGCTCAGCCCCGGCGGCCTCCTCGGTGAGTCCGGCGGCGAGCTCGCGCTCCTCGGCGAACACGGGGCTTTCCACGTGCTCCGGCTCCGCTTCCGCCAGGCGCGGCTCGTCGGCGATCGGCTCGTCGGCGATCGGCTCGTCGGCCATCGGCTCGTCGGCCATCGGCTCGTCGGCCATCGGCTCGTCGGCGATCGGCTCGTCGGCGACCGCCGCTTCCGCGGGCGGCAGCGAGTCCATCTCGATGGGGGGAGCCGAAGCGGTCACGCCAGGCTCTTGCGGCCCCGGCGGGGTGCGGCGCTTGTGCTTGCCTTTCTTGCCCGAGGCCGCCGGCTGGTCCGGGGCCTGGCCACTTTCCGGCTCCCGCGGAGCGGCGCCTCGTTCGAAGGGGTCGTTGCCGAGCTTTCGCCGAGCCATCTTCTCCTCCTTCAGGCGGCGGCCCGGCCCAGGCGGGTCGAGCCGGCGAATGAGAGAATCGCGTCGCGGATGCCGTACTTGGGCGAAAGGCCCAGCTCGTCGTGCATCCGCTTCAGGTCCCCCACGCACAGGTACTTGAGGAAGTCGACCAGCCCCGGCGGGAACGCGCCCCACTGGACGGCCCACAAGGTCTGCGAGAACGAGCGGACCCAAGGGCCGGGCAGCGGCAGCGCCCGGGCGCCGGCGAGGCGGATCGCCTGCGAGAGCGCGAGCACCTCGGGAGCGCCGATGTTCACCGGGCCGCGGACGTCGCGGTGGAGGGCGAGCCGGGTCGCCTCGACCGCGTCCTCCTCATGGAGCAGTTGCACGAGGGGGTCGTAGCCGAGCAGGGTCGGGCAGAGCGCGCGCTGGAAGTAGAGGGTGGCGATGGTGTCGGCACTGGGGCCGAGGAGCGGCGCGAACCGGAGGACCGTCACCACCTTCTCCGGGTGCGCTTGCGCGAAGCGGGAGGCCTGCCGCTCGACTTCGACCTTGTCGGCGAGGAAGGCGCTCTGGCCCTGGCCGTCGAGCGGCGCCGACTCGGGGAGGAAGTTCGGGTGGTTGGCGGTCGCACCGTAGGTGAGCGTGGTCGAGCGCAGGACCACCTTGCCGACCCCGGTCGCCTCGGCCGCCGAGAGCACGTGGCGGGTGCCGATGGCCTCCAGCTCGTGGGCCCAGCCGCCCTTGTGGACCGGGCGCGCGAGAAAGGCGGTGTGGACGAGCGTGTCCAGGGCGTATTTTTCGATGAGCTCGGCGAGAAGCTCGCCGGAACGCGGATGGACGAGGTCGAGCCGGTGCCAGACCGCCTTCTCCAGGTCGCGCCCCGGCGCCTTGAAGTCGAGCGCCACCACCCGCTCGACCGTCTCGTCGGCCTCGAGCGCGAGCAGCAGCGCCCGGCCGAAGAAGGTCTCGCTCCCCGTCACCAGGACCCTGCGCCCCATCGAAAAGCCTCCGTTCGGCCTCATCGCATGTTCGATGCGCCGCGTCAATCGCTTTTTGACGCAGCGCGTTGAGCGGCGGACAGTGCGGGGAAAGAGGCATTGATGCCCAGGCTTCGCGGCGGGCGGCGGGGGCTATGCTGGCGAGGCCGATGCCGACGGTCCACCGCCTTTCCGAAGCGCTCGCCAACCAGATCGCCGCGGGCGAGGTGGTCGAGCGGCCGGCGGCTGCGGTCAAGGAGCTGGTGGAGAACGCGCTCGACGCGGGCGCCGGGCGGGTCGAGGTGCGGCTCGTGGACGGGGGGCGAAGGCGCCTCGAGGTGGTCGACGACGGGTCCGGAATGGGGCGGGAGGATGCGTTGCTCGCCCTCGAGCGGCACACGACCAGCAAGCTCTCCCTCGCCGCCGACCTCTTCGACCTGCGCACCTTCGGGTTTCGGGGGGAAGCGCTCCCGTCGATCGCGTCGGTCTCGCGGATGACCCTGACCACGCGGCCGGCCGGGGCGGTGGCGGCGACGCGGATCCGGATCGAGGGGGGCAAGGTCCTGGCGGTGGAAGAAGCAGGAGCGCCGCCGGGGACCCGGGTGGAAGTAGACGACTTGTTCTTCAACGTGCCGGCCCGGCTCAAGTTCTTGAAGTCGCGCGCGACCGAGCAGGGGCACGTCGTCGACTGGGTGTCGCACCTGGCGCTCGCGAACCCGGAGGTCGCGTTTTCGGTGAGCGAGAGCGGTCGTGCCCTCTTCAAGGCGGAGCGGGCGGGGGAGCTCAAGGAGCGGATCGCGGCGGTGTTGGGGCGGGAGCTGTTCGAAGGGCTGCATCGGCTCGACGCCCGGGTGGGCGAGGTCTTTCTGACGGGGTACTGCGCCGGTCCCGGCCGGCAGAACGCGACCAGCCGGGAGATCTTCACGTTCGTCAACGGCCGCTACGTCCGGGAGAAGAGCCTCCTCGCGGCGGTGGCGCGCGCTTACGAGGGGGTCCTCCAGGTCGGACGCTCACCGGCGGCGGTCCTGTTCATCGAGGTGCCGCCGGGGAAGGTCGACGTCAACGTCCATCCGCAGAAGCTGGAGGTGCGCTTCTCCGAGCCGCGGGAGGTTTTCGAGGCGGTCTTCCGGAGCGTCCGGGACCTGCTCGCGGGCTCGCCCTGGCTTTCGAAGGCGCCGGCGCGGACCTACGCGCTCAGGCCCTCCCCGGCGGCGCAGCAGCGAAGCGACAGCGGTACCGAAGAGCTTTCGAGCCCGCCGCGGCCGATCGCGCCGCCCCATTCCGCACCCCAGGAGCCCTCCTGGGTGCCTCGGCAGGAGCGCATCGCCGGCGCCCTCTCCCGGTGGGCAACGCGGCAGGGCCAGCGCGAGAGCCCGGACGAGCGGCCGCTCATCGCGCGCGATTCGGCCACCGACCCGCCGAACCCGCCCCCGGTCGAACCGGGTCAGGAGCAAGGCGAGAGCGGTCCCGTCCTACGCTTGGCCGAGCTGCGTTACCTGGGCCAGGTGCACCGCACCTATCTCGTCTTGGAGGCGCCGGAGGGGCTGGTGCTCCTGGACCAGCACGCGGCGCACGAGCGGGTCCTCTACGAGCGGTTTCGCGCCGAGCGGGCGGGAGAAGCGAAGGAGGGCGTGCCGCTCTTGGTGCCGCGGACGCTCGAGTTCTCGGCGGCGGATGCCCGGCTCATCGAGAGCGCTCTCGATGAGCTTCGCGACCTGGGCTTCGACCTGGAGCCCTTCGGCGGCTCGACCTTCTCCCTGACCGCGGTGCCGGCGGCGCTCGAAGGAGCGGATGCGAACCGGCTCCTGCGTCAGCTCGCGCAGGAGCTGCGGCAGACGGGGACCCCGAGCGCGGCGGACCGGCTGGAGGAGGCGCTGCTCGCGCGGATGGCCTGCCACGCGGCGGTGCGCGCGGGAGACGCGCTCTCGCCGGAGGAGGCGAAAGCGCTCCTCGTGACCCTGGACGGGACGCCGTTTCACGCGCAGTGTCCGCACGGGCGGCCGGTGGTGGTGCGCTTCGACGCGGCGAGGCTCGAGGAGCTGTTCCAGCGAAAGTACCCGGGCACGCCGAAGGCGGCCGGGCGCGACCGGGTGGAGCGCAGCTAGGAACCCGGGAGGAAATCGACTGTTCATGTCCACATCGGCTCCTCGTTTCCGCTCATCGCGAGCCTGCCGAAAGGCTCAGGGGAAGCGGTCCAGGACAGCACGACGCGTCAAGCCTATTCGATTCCGGCCACTGACTGGTCGGAAGCGCCGCCGAGATCGAGCTCGAGCTCGTCCGGACCGCGGTCGAGTGGCGAGCGTCCGCGGAGAAGTCGGTCGCCCATCGACTGCGCCCCGGGCGTGTTCGTTGCCTCGAGGCTTCTGGCAGGTCACGTCAGACCGCTAGTCCTCGGTGTCGATTCCAAAATAGCGGAACATCCGGAGTTGATGGGTGCGCAGTCCCTTGAGCGAGACCTTCGGCTCCCGCTCCGTGCGGCGCAGCGCGAGGTCGTGCGCCAGCACCGCGACCCCGAAGTCGTAGAATTCGCGGACTTTCGTGAAGTCGAGGACCACGGGATCGCTCCCACCCAGCATCGCCTCCAGGGTGTGCGCCAGCTCGGCCGCCCTGGCGCCGTCGAAGACCCCCTCCACGACGATGGTCCGCACCTCTCCCGTCGCGTGGACGGCTCCCGATTTCGGTCGCGAGGTGGTCGTCATCTCGAGCTCTCCTTCCTTCGTCGCGTGGGGCGCGCGGTCGGTGGCTCGGACCTCTGGATCATACACCCGTCCTCAGCGGCCACCCAAGCCAAAGAACCGGGCACCGGCGTCACGTCTTTCGATGAGGTCTGTTCCTGTCCCTCGCAAAGGGGCGACGAGGCTCAAGCAAGCCCCCGGCCAGAGGGGAAGATCGGCGGCGAAAGGCGGGAGCCCGGTCGACCCGGACGCGCCCCGGCGTCGATTTTCCCGGTTCACGAAGGGCGAACGCGCAAGATGTGCACGCCTCGCTCGGGGCCTCGGGCGAGAAACCCCGGCTGGCGAGCGTCCACGGGCTGTCCCCAGCGTCGCTCGGGTCCGGTCGAGCTATCCGCCGCGGTGCGCCAAGGCCTCGCGGGCCAGGCGGTCGCGCTCCGAGAGCACCCGCGCCGGATACCCGTCGAGAGCCGAGCGGGTGTCGCCACTGAGCGCCTGCCGCGCCCCGGCCGGGCCCCGGTTGTAGGCGAGCAGCGCCTCCCGCAGGGTCGGGTAGCGCTTCTCGAGCTTCTCCAGGTATCGCGCGCCGAGGGCGACGTTGGTTTCGACGTCGTAGAGCTGGGCCGGCCCGACGAGCCGCCGCCCCGCGCGCAAGGCGAGCTCGGCCCCGGTGGGGGGCCGAATCTGCATCAGGCCCACCGCGCCGGCGCCACTGTGCGCGTACGGGTCGAACCGGCTCTCGACCCGGGCGACGGCGACGAGCAGCAGCGGGTCCAGGTGATGCCGGTGCGCCTGGGTGACGAGGGCGATGCCGAGCCGGCGCACGGTCTCGGGGGGCAGGCTCGGCCGCGCTCTGGCGACCTCGCGGAGGATTCCCAGCCGCGAGGCTTCCGACAGCGCTTTCGCCTGGCGGCGGCCCTCGAGCGCGGTCGCGAGCTCCCGGAAGCGCTCTTCGGCGTCGGTCGCCCGGACCAGGGCGGCGCGCGCGGCGGCTTGGGCCTGGGCGATCTGGAGGGACGCGGCGCGGGGGGCGCGGGCCCAGGAGCCGGTGGGCAGGAGCCCTCCGGCGGCGATCCCGAGGTAGGCCGCGAACACGTTGGTCACGAGACCGTGCGAGCTCTGCATCGTTCCCCCCGGCCCGGAAAGGCCCGGCGCCGGCGAGGCCTCGGCGCCTCGCTGCCGGGTAGAGCCAGAGCAGCGGCCGTGCCGAGCCGAAGACCCGCCCTCCGACGTGCGTCTCTTCGCTCGTCGCGGGAAGAGCCGGTGCGCGCGCGGCCACCCGGGCGCCTCGGATGGGCACCGCCGAGCCCCGGGCGGGAAAACCGGTCGCGATCTGGGTCTGGCGCGCGGGATGCGCAACCGCGGCACGGTGTGCGCCGGAAAAGGGCTTGACAAGGCGTGCCCAGTCGAGGCAGTTAAGCGCGCCCTCCAAGCGAAGCGGGGGCCGAAAACTCAGGCGCGTTCGAAAGCGGACGGCGCCCCGGACGACGGTCGCTCTCGGCAGGCGATGCGCTCCGGAGACCAGAGAAAGAGGTGGAAGATGCCGGTCGGGTTGATCGGTCGGAAGATGGGGATGACGCGCGTCTTCACCGACGACGGGGAGCAGATTCCCGTCACGGTGGTGGCGGTCGGGCCCTGCGTCGTCGTCGGCAAGCGCACCGAGGAGCAGGACCGCTACAGCGCCCTCCGGGTGGGCTTCGGCGAGCGCAAGCCCAAGCACACGAACAAGCCACGGGCGGGCGAGGCGAAGAAGAGCGGGCAGAAGGCGCCGCTGAAGATCCGGGAGATGCGGCTGACCGCGGAGGAGCTTGCGAAGTTCGAAATCGGCCAGGAGCTCAAGGCCGACCTGTTCCAGAAGGGGCAGGCGGTCGACGTCGTCGGCACCAGCAAGGGCAAGGGGTTCCAGGGCGTCGTCAAGCGCCACCACATGGCGGGCTTCGTCGAGGGCCACGGCACCCACGAGTACTACCGGCACCCGGGCTCCATCGGCCAGCGCAAGACGCCGGGCCGGGTCTTCCTCAACAAGCGGCTGCCGGGGCACATGGGCGTCGAGCGCACCACGATCCAGAACCTCGAAATCGCCGGCGTCGACGTGGAGAACAACCTCCTGCTCGTGCGCGGGGCGATTCCCGGCCACAAGCAGGCGATCGTGGTGGTGAACCCGTCGGTCAAGGCGCGGGCGGCGAAGAAGTAGCGCTCGCGTTCGGCGCTCGCCCCGGGGGCCCCAAGTTTCTGCTACCCTCGCCCGCTCGATGATGCGCGCCCGTTCCCTGGTCCTCGCGCCCCTGCTGCTCGGCCTCGCCTGCTCGACGAGCAGCTTGGGCAACAAGCTCGGGCTCGGCGGCGCCTGCGGGGGAAAGAACGACGCCTGCCAGAGCGGGCTCTGCTACGCCATCGACACCCAGTCCAGCGTCTGCACCAAGACCTGCGCCGCGGCCGCCGACTGCCCGGCGAGGTGGATCTGCGACTCGGTGCCGGGGATTTTGAACGGGAAGATCTGCCTGCCGACCGGGCAGGGCGGGCGCTGCACCGTGGAGAGCGACTGCCCTGCCGGATACCTCTGCGACACGACCGCCGACCGCTGCTACATCCCGGTGTCGCGGGAGCTGTGCTCGCCCTGCACCTCGTCCAAGCAGTGCCCGACCGGCGGCGCCTGCGCGACCGTGCCCGCCACCGGCGAGATGTACTGCACGGTCGGCTGCGACTCGGGCGCCTGTCCCGCGGGCTTCTCCTGCGAGAGCGTCGCCGGGGCCTCGGGGAAGCAGTGCGTTCCCGACAACCAGGAGCGCACCTGCCATGCAGGAAAGGCGCTGTGCAGCCCCTGCCGGTCCGACGACGAGTGCGGCGGCCCCGGGGACCTGTGCGTGCGCAACGTGGCGAGCGGCGAAGAGTTCTGCGGAAAGAAGTGTACGAAGGACGCCGACTGTCCGCCGGCCTTCAACTGCCTGGACCTCTCGGGGAACGGCAGCGGTCCTACCCAGTGCGTGCCCGACGCGCAGACCTGCGTCGGCTACTGCGACTCGACCGACGCCAGCGCCGTGCAGCGGGAATGCGGCCTCGGGTCGACCTGCGACTTGAGCTCGCGCCGCTGCCAGCCGGCGACCGACGGGAGCGAGTGCGCGGCCTGCGCCACCGACGACGACTGCGCGGCGAAGTCGGGGAGCCGGTGCCTGGTCAACGACTGCACCGACTGCCCCTTCAAGGGCCAGAAGTTCTGCGCCCTCTCCTGCGACGACGGCAGCGGCCACGCGGATGCGTCGAAGTGCGGGGTGGGCTTCTTCTGCGTCGGCTTGGGCGCGGGCGGTTCGAGCGGCCCCTGGCACTGCGCGCCGAAGAGCGGCACCTGCCGGGCGGGCGCGGGGTCCTTGGGCGACGACTGCACCGGCGGCGGCGCGGCCCAGTGCTTGTCGGGGCTCTGCCTCACCTTCACCGAGGAGAGCGTCTGCTCCGCGCCGTGCCACGAGGACAGCGACTGCGGTGACGCTCGGTACAAGTGCTGCGCCCTGACGAACGGGGGGAAGACCTTCGACTGCCAACAGGCGCCGGGCGCTTCGGGCGGGGTGTGCAGCCCGCGCGGCGGCGGCTTCGGGGACGACTGCTCTCCGGGAGAGCCGCCGTGCTTGAGCGGCGCTTGCCTCGACCTCGGGACCGCGGCCTTGTGCACGAAGGACTGCGCGGCCGACGCGGACTGCCCGTCGGGCTTCGGCTGCCGGGAGGCGCGCAAGCCCAACGGGGACGGCACCTACGCGGCGGAGAAGGTGTGCTTCCCGAACGGCGGGGGAACCCTGGGGGCGGACTGCACCTTCGGGCCGGCGGCGTGCGAGAGCGGGCTGTGCCTGAAGAAGGCGTCGGGCAACATCTGCACGAACACGTGCCAGGCGGCGGCCGACTGCGGCTCGAGCGGCGACTACGGCTGCCAGACGGTGGAGAAGGCGGACCTGTTCGGGGGCGCGGCGACCGATCCGACGGCGAAGTTCTGCGTGCCGAAGGTCCTGTGAGGGCCGGTGACCGCGAACGGAGCGACGGGCGTCTCGCCGGCATCGGGAGCGCGGGCCCCGCGCCAGCGGCTGGGACACCCGCGTTCGCCGGCGTCGGCCGCCGCTCCCCCGCGACGCCGGGCGGGGTCGGACATTCGTCCGATGCGGGCCGAGGGGTCTTGCCGGCCCGAAAGGCGTGTGCTATCTCGACGCGGCTTTTTCCGGCCGGGAGCCGGCGCGTTCTTCTGAGCGGACGTGGACTTCCAGCCGGTCCGACCGGCGAGAGGCTCTTGCCACTGGAGGGCGTCATCATGAGCGGACGGGCCGCCGGCGGGCGCGCCCCCCCTCTCGCGCGAGGCTCGGTGAAGGCCGGGGCCCGGCGCGCGTGTCCGCTCGCGCTGGCCGTCCTCGTGCTCTGCGCTTGCGGTTCCAATAAGCTTCTGACCACCCCGCAGACCTTCTCCATCGTCGGCGGCGAGCCGGCGATCGACACGACGCAGCCGGCGGTGCAAGAGAGCGACGGGGGGGCGAAGCCCTCCGACTTCGGCTCCAGCGCGCCGGTGCAGGTGGACCTGTTCAAGCAGCACGAGTCGGCGAAGGTCGACATCCTCTGGGTGGTCGACAACTCGACCTCGATGGCGGCGAAGCAGAACCGGCTGAAAGCCAATTTCCAGGGCTTCATCGACCAGCTCACCCAGGCGAACGAGGCCATCGACTACCACATCGGGGTGGTGACGACCGACACCGTCAGCGGCGACCAGAGCGGGAAGCTGCAGAACCGGGCGGGGCTTTCGCACCCCTGGGTGGGCGAGGACACCTGCGGCGCGGGCTGCGACCAGGTGACGGCGTTCCAGGAGAACGCGAGCGTGGGGGAGAGCGGCTCCGGTGACGAGAAGCCGCTCTTGGCGGCGGAGATGGCGCTGACGCCGCCGCTGTCGACGGTGGGCCAGAACGCGGGCTTCCTCCGGGCGGACGCGACGCTCTTCATCATCGTCCTGACCGACGAGGACGACCACTCCTGCGCGCCGATCTCGGGGTACGTCGACGGGCAGCCAGATCCGGTCGTCGGCACCGAGGCGTGCGAGCCGGGGCAGGAGACGTGGGGGTCGACCGAGTACTTCGCGCGGCTGTTTTCGGGCCTCAAGGGGCCGAGCAACAGCGCTCTCGTTACCTTCGGGGCGATCGTGGCTCCCGCGCCGGCGACGCCGATCCACGATGACGCGGGAGCGGGGATGGGTTGCGTCGATCCGAGCGACAACTCGGTCAGCGCGCTCTACGCCCGGCGGATCGTCACCGTGGCGCAAGAGATGGGGATGACCAACACCGTCGCCAGCATCTGCGACTCGAACTACAACGAGAGCCTGAGCAGCATGGGCTTTCTCGCGACCGGGGCGAAGACCACCTTCTACCTCACCCGGGCGCCGTTCCAGAGCGAGATCCAGGTCTACGTGACGACGCCGGACGGCGGCACCCGGACGCTCGAGAAGGGAGGCGCCGACTCGAGCGTGGACGACTACCAGTACCTCCCGTGCAGCCAGGGCGCCCCCAGCAGCGTGGAGAACGCGATAGTATTCTATTCAAACAAGGTCCCTCCGACCGGCTCGACGATCGAAGTGGACTACCCGGTGGACGTCGGCGGGGTGCAGTGCCCGCCACCCTAGCCGCCCCAGCCCGTCGGTGGGCGGCACCCCTGCTGAGAAGGGGAGACGAGATAGCCACCGCTCCGACCGGCGGAGCGGAAGCGAGAGCCGGACTGAAGCGGCGCAGGTGGGCGGAGAAGGTTCGGACCCGAACGGGTTGTCGTCGGTTCGTCGAAGACGTGACGCTGAAACGAAACGAGAAGGCGAGGACGATGCGGACGAACACCAACGCGCGGCGAGGACTCGGGATGCTCTTGAGCCTCGCCCTGGCGCTCCTGCCCTCCGTGGCGGGCGCGAAGAGCCTGTTGCCCCCGGACGAAGGGTTCATGAAGGAGCCGAAGAGCGTCGCCTACCGGCTCTATTCGCTCTCGAGCAAGAGCGACATCGGCCTCTACTACGCGCTCTCGATGAAGAACAAGCTGACCCAGCACAACGGGGGCGCGCTCACCTTCGACCAGCAGATCGGCGAGTACTTCGCCATCGACGTCTTCGCCGACGCGGGCGCGGGGACCCTGACCAACCTGGTGACGAACATCCGCTTCGAGGCGGGGCTCGACCCGACGAACCCCTCGCGGGGGCGGATGACCACCACCGGCAGCGACCTCGCCGACGCCGGCGCGCTCATCGCCACCGGACAGGTGGGCCTCAGGTTCACGCCCATCTACGGGAAGATGAGCCTCTCCTCCGAGCTGCCGGTCCACTTCAACTTCTACGTCGCCGCGGGGGTCGGCGCCGCTTACGTCCAGTTCAACGACATCCTCACCTGCCAGAGCAACCTCGACGGAAACAACCACTGCCCCGGCGGGAGCAGCCCCAGCGGCTACCGGAGCCAGAACCTGACCAAGGTCGGCTTCAACGTCGGCGGCGGCCTGCGCTTGTACATCACCCAGCTCCTGTCGCTTCGGGTCGAGGTGCGCGACGTCCTCTTCCCCGACCAATACCTCGCCGACGTCAACTTCAAGAGCCCGGTCGGAACGGGCACCGTCACCAGCTCGGGCGTGAGCCAGACGCCGCTCGTCCTGCTCGGAATAGGTTTCTTGCTGTGAGCTCCCGCTTGTCCCCGGTGGATACCGCCTTGAAAAACCTCCTCTCGCACCCGGCCGCGCGCGCGGCCCTCCTCGCTTGTGGCGCGCTCGTTCTCGCCCTGCCCGCCCAGGCCGACCCGACTCCGGGCGCACCCGCTTCCGGAGGGCTGACGCCGGTGACGGCGGCGCCGGAGGTGCCGGCGGCCAGGAGCTCGGGGCCGAAGACCGCCGCCCAGGCGGAGGCGCTCGACCCCATCCTCGGGGTCAAGCTGGGCACGAGCGGTCCTCGCCAGTACGTGCACGTCCTCATCCGCCGCAAGGAGCGCGACGAGGGGAAGAACGAGTTCTCGCTGAACGAGAGCCTCCAGGTGAACGGCAAGTTCACCGACCAGATCGGCACCGGGGTCGACTGGCTCTACCACCTCAGGGAGGCGTTCGCGTTCGGGCTCGGCGGCACCTGGTACGAGTACCGGGCGGACAGCGCCTTCACCGAGGACGAGCTCGTCACCAAGGCGAAGCAGCAGCCCTACACCGCGAGCGCGCTCTTGATGAACTGGGAGGCGCACGCGGGCTTCGAGCTGTCGCCGATCTACGGGAAGTTCGCCTGGTTCAACTCGGGGGTGGTCCAGTTCGGCCTCTACGTGGGCAGCGCCCTCGGCCTCGCGAGCACCGAGGTCGAGCTGAGGCCGGCGGACCCCAACACCGGACGGGGACGGACCTTCGGCGACACCGGGTTCAAACCGGTCGGCCTGTTCGACGTGGGCTATCGGATGTTCTTCTCCGAGCACTGGGCGCTCCGGGCGGAGATTCGGGACACCCTGTTCTCGTCGGATGTCCAGACCATCAACGGGTGCACCGCGAACGACCTGCAGGCGATGACGAGCGGGGACACCTCGCACATCGCGGCCACCTGCAACCAGAACGCCTTCCTCGACAAGCAGGCGGACGGCAACACCGCGCACGATCTGTTGAAGGACCCGTCGAGCGACGTGCTCAACGACTTCGCGTTCAACCTGGCGCTCTCGTTCCTTTTCTAGGTTCGGCCTCTTCTAGCTTTGGAAGTAAAGGACAAGGTCCCATGAGGTTTTCGGTTCCGCGCTCGCTCGCCGTCATCGCCCTGGTCTTGTCGGGCCTGGTCGCTCGTCCGGCGCGGGCGGCCGGCGCCGAGGCGCTGGCGCGGGCGGTGAACGAGTACGAGGGCGGCGACTACGCCCGGGCGGCGCTCGGTTTCTACGACGTGGCGGAGGGGTCGGGGCAGGCGGAGCTGGCGGACCGGGCGCAGTATTACCTGGCGCTCACCCTCTACAAGATGGGGCTGCCCCACTCGGCGGTGACCTTCGACCGGATGATCATCCAGCAGGGGCCGACCCACCCCTACTACACGGAAGCGGTGACGAACACCCTGGACGTGATGGACGCGGTCGGCGACAAGTCGATCATCCCGTCGATGCTGGACCGGGAGTACAACGACTCCTTCGCGAAGCTGCCCAAGGCGGTGATCGACCGCATCAACTTCCTGGTGTCGCTCTGGAGCTACAACCAGATGCGGTGGGGGGACGCGGAGGCGTTTCTCAAGGCGGTGCCGCGGACGTCGGCCTACTATCCGAGGGCGCGCTACATCCACGCGTTGAACCTCGCGCGGCAGGCGCTGGTGCCGGGCGCGCCGGATCCGATCGCCCTCGACAAGCGGTCGGTGCGGGTCTTCCGGTCGATTCTCGACCTTTCGGACCACGACGGCGTCCACTACGCCGACTTGAAGGACATCCAGGAGCTGGCCCAGCTCGGCCTCGCACGGGTGATCTACGCCGAAGGCGGCTACCTCTTCGGCCACGACCAGGATCCCGGCGACCTCTTCGGCCAGGCCTTCGACGAGTTCAACAAGATTCCCCGCTTCGCCAAGCACTGGCGGGACGCGCTCTTCGAAGGAGCCTACGCGGCGTTCATGAACCACGAGCCGGGCAAGGCCCTGGGGCTGCTCGAGACCCTCCACGCGCCGGTCGCGAAGGAGCAGTTCGTCCCGGAGTCGTGGCTCCTGCAATCGCTCATCTACTATAGCCGCTGCCTCTTCGACGAGACCGGGGCCGCGCTGCACAAGATGCAGTCGACCTATCGCCCGATCCAGAAGAGCATCACCCAGCTCTTGGGCGCGGGGCTCGACCCCGACGTGTTCTACCGGCTCGTGCAGTTCGGCGGGGTCCAGCACGGCGTCACCCTGCCGGCGATGCTGCGCAACGAGCTCCTGGTGGACGAGACCCTGCGCGGGCGGCGCAGCTACATCTTGGAGCTCGGCCTGGAGCTGCAGAAGGTGAAGGCGGTCGACGCCTGGCGGGGAAGCGACCTGGCCGAGGTCCTGACCGAGGCGATCACCCAGCAGCGGGCGCTGAACATCCAGGTCACGGGCAAGACCGTGATGCGGGATCTGGAGATCATCCAGTCGCAGCTCAAGGACCTGAACGGCCAAGCGGAAATCATCAAGCTGGAGATGGCGGACCGGGAGAAGAACCTGCTCGAGGCGGGTTACGATCAGGAGAGCGTGCTCGCCCAGGAGAAGCTCTACCGTCCCGCGATGCCGCCCAAGGGTATCGAGTACTGGCAGTTCCAGGGCGAGTTCTGGCCGGACGAGCTCGGGTACTACCGATTCACCGTCAAGAACGCGTGCCCGAAGGGAGAGCACACCGGGCCGTGAGGTCGCCGAAGACCGCTTCCTTCGGGCTTGGGGAACGAATTCTTTTCGAGCGAGCGCCAGGATGCCTGCGGCTAGGGCGGGCAGCCGGCTTTTTCAAGGGGTCGTGACGATGGCTCGTCTGGTCGCGTTCTTGGTGGCGCTCTCGCTCGCGCTGGCGATGCCGCCCGCCGCCCACGCACTTCCCGCGCCGCAGGGGCGCCACGTGCGCCACAAGAAGTACAGGCGGCACAAGAAGCGTCATGCCTATTACCGCCATCGCCGCGGGCACAAGGGCCGGCGCAAGTACGTTCCGCCGGCGCAGCGCAAGACCTCGACCAGGCGGATGGAAGAGACGTTGAAGCGGGTCGAGGAGAAGTCCGGCGAAGTGGAGCAGACCCGGCTCGCGCCGGCCACCCTGCAAAGGTCCGGCCCGGAGACCAAGGACGACCGGGCGGAAGCGGCGCGCCTGACCGAGATCAATCAGATCAAGAAGGTGCTCCCGACCCAGTCCGACCCCCACGTCCAGGCGAGCCTCTTGTTCCGCCTGGCCAACCTCTGGGAGGAGGAGGCCCGCTACGTCAAGCTCACCCAGGAGATGCCGGCGTTCAACCTGGCGGACCAGCAGTGGGACGATTGCATCCAGAAGCGCGGGCAGAAGGCGTGCGGTCTGGAGCCGCGGCCGAACCTGTTGAAGAGCAACGTCTACCAGAGCAACGCGGTCGACCTCTACATCCAGATCGCGAAGACCTATCCGAACTACGACCGGCTGGACGAGCTGTACTACGACCTCGCCTACGACAAGTACGAGTATGCGCAGCAACTGGCGAACAAGCGGATGAAGGCGCGGGTCATCAACCAGGCGCTGGACGCCTACCGCAGCTTGATCGCGAGGTTCCCGCAGAGCAAGTTCCTCGGGGCGGCTTTCGTCCAGCTCGGGAACTACTATTTCGGTAATAACAAGCTCGCGCCGGCGCGCAAGGCGTTCGAGAACGCCTACCAGCTCAACGACCCGAAGACGAAGACCTATGCCATCTACATGCTGGGTTGGTGCGACATCAACTCGGGAGACTGGGACAGCGCCTACGAACATTTCAAGGACGTCATCGTCCGCGGGAGCCAGAGCGGCGAGCAGGACCGCATCCGGCTCAAGAGCGAGGCGATGCGAGACATCGTCCGGGTCTTCGGCGAGCGCGGCAACTTCAACAGCGCCATCCAGTTCTTCAAGCAGTACGCGGGCGAGGGGGGCGCCTGGAAGTACATCGACGGGTTGGCGAACTACAACTACAACGCCGGCGGCGCGAAGCAGACGATGGCCATTCAGCTCTACCGGTACATGATCGGCCAGAAGCCGATGGACAAGGACGCCCCCGAATGGCAGTCGAAGATCGTCCTTTCCTACGACAAGCTCTCGGAGCGCGACAAGGTTCGCGACGAGATGAAGGTGCTGGTCGACAACTACAAGCCCGGCAGCGCCTGGTACGAGGTGAACAAGTCGAACAAGTTCGCCATCCAGTCGGCCTACAGCCTGACCGAGGACGCGCTCTACAACCTGGTCACCGACTACCACCAGGAAGCGATCAAGACCAAGTCGGTCGCGACCTACGAGCTCGCCCGCGACATGTACAAGGAGTACATCACGAACTTCCCCGACAGCGAGCGCGCGTACGAGATGCGCTTCTACTACGCGGAAATCCTGTACGCCCTGGAGAGCTACCAGCACGCCTACGCGCAGTACCGCATCGTCGCGCTGGACAAGAGCCACGACAACTTCAAGCAGGTCTCGGCGATGAACATGCTGCTCGCGGCCGAGAAGCTGGTGGACATCGAGTCCGGCGTCTACCAGAAGAAGATCGACCTGACCAACGCCAACGCCACCGTCGAGGAGCACCAGAACAAGGGCGAGTTCAAGAAGTCTCACGTCAAGATCGTTATCGACGCCAAGGCGAAGGAGCAGCCGCTGACGTCGCTCGAGCTCCAGCTCGTCAAAGCCTGCGACGAGTACACGACGATTGTCCCGAGCTCGCCGGACGAGGCCCGGGTCCGGCTGCGGGCGGCGGTCATCTACTTCCATCGCAACCACTACCTGGCGGCGGCCAAGCGGTTCGCGTACATCATCAACAAGTGGCCAGAGGACAAGACCTCCGCCTCCGCGGCCGGTCTGATCGTCCGGTCCCTCTATGTCAAGCAGCAGTGGGCCGAGCTCAACAAGATCGCCCGTCAGTTCGAGAACAACAAACGCCTCCTGGCGGGCAAGGGCAAGGACGAGCTGAAGAAGGACCTGCCCGTCGACATCCAATACTCGCAGTTCCAGCTCGCGGCCGGAGAGCAGACCGCGCACCACGACCTCAAGGCGGCGCACCTCTTCCTCCAGTTCGTCAAGGACTTCCCGAACTCCCACTTCGCGCCGGTCGCGCTGGCGAAGGCCTACTACGTCTTCCGCGCCGCCAAGCACCTCGACCGGGCGATCGCGGCGGGCGAACAGATGTTCCGGGCGTACCCCAAGGCGGACACCTCGCAGTGGATGAACCTGCCCACCGGCGAGACGCGCAAGGCCGGCAAGAACGGGGACGCGCGGATTCTCCCCGACCTGCTCTTCGACCTCGCCAAAGCCTACGAGAAGATCGCCGACTTCGAGACCGCCGCCAAGAAGTACGAGCTGTTCGCGAAGACCTACGCCAAGGACCCGACCCAACAGAAGCGGGTGATGGACGCCCAGTTCAACGCCGGTCTCTGGTACGAGAGCCTGGGCGAGGCGACGCCCGCGCTCAAGGCCTACGGGCTGTACATCAAGATGTACAAGGCACTCCAGCGCCGGCCTCGCAGCGCCAAGGACTTCGCCAAGATGGAGCTGCCGGCGGACTCCTCGGTGTTCTACGAAGAGGCGCTCGTCTACGAGCACGAGCGCGCCTGGCGGCTCGAGTACAACCAGCTCGACCAGTACCTGCGCCAGTATCCGTCGCTGATGCGCAAGGAGCAGTGGCGCGAGGTGAACGCCCGGTACAAGATGTTCCTCGCGAACCAGAAGATGGCCCGCCCCATCCGCGACAAGGCCGCGATCTGTGCCGACATCGTCCGCATCTACGGCCGGCCGAGCTTCACCCAGGACGACAAGAAGAAGGACTCGACCAAGCTCGCCGTCGCCCACTGCCGGTTCCTCCAGCTCGAGCCGGAGTTCACCAAGTACCAGAACCTCCAGTTCAAGAATCCCCGGACCTTCAAGCAGGACTTCAAGGAGAAGAAGACCATCATGGGCCGGCTGACGAAGTCCTACCAGGACATCGTGAAGATCGGCAACGGCGACTACGCCATCGCCGCACTGGTCCGGATGGCCATGCTTCCCCGCCTCTTCGGCAAGGCCCTGCGCGACGCGCCGGTCCCGAAGAAGCTCGACGCCGACCAGCAGGAGATGTACCGCGCCCAGATGGAAGCATTTGCGATGAAGTACGACCTGCCCTCGGTGGAAGCGCTCCAGGTCGCCATCTCCAAGGCCTTCGAGCTGCACATCTACAACAAGTGGCTGATCAAGGCAGAAGACCTGATGAAGGAGTTCAAGCCCGACGCCTATGACGCGGTCCGCAGCTTCCCCTTGCAGGGCAGCGAGTACTTCTTCACCGCCGACGAGCTCTCCGCCGCGACCCTGGCGCGAGCGAAGACGAACTGATGGGTGCGAAGCCGTCTTGCGCCGCCCTGGCTCGGGCCAAGGCAGCGCCCCTTCGCGAGGCGATATCGATGCGCACCAAGACCCTCCTCTCCGGCCGGCTCTTCGCCCTTCTCGCTTGCGGCGCGCTCCTTTCGAGCGCCTGCGTCACGACCCGGGCGAAACCCCCGCCCCCGCCGCCGCCGGTGTCCGAGGCGCCGCTGCCGCCTCCTCCGCCGCCGGAAGTTCCCCTCGCCCAGCGGCTCGTCAAGGCGAAGGATCTCTTCGACGCCCACAAGTACGACGACGCCCGCGCCCAGTGCGCGAAGGTCCTCGACAAGGACCCGAAGAACCTCGACGCGCTGCGCCTGACCGCCTTCAGCTACGACCTCCAGGGCAACTTAGACCAGGCGATCGCCGGGTACAAGCAGGTCCTCGAGATCTACCCCATCGACGAGGGCGCGCTGTTGAACTTGGGCGCCCTCTACCGCCGCCGCGAGCAATACGACGCCGCCATCGCTCTGTACACCCATGCCCTGCGCCAGAAGCTCCCCGCCGAGGAGGCGGTGAAGCTGCGCAACAACCTGGGCGTCATCTACCGCCTGGACAAGAAGTACGACCTCGCCGAGGCCACCTTGCGCAAGGTGCTCGAACGCACCCCCGGCAACGTCGACACCTACAAGAACATGGCGCTGTTGTTCTATGATGAGAATAGGCTGCCGCTCGCCGAGGAGTTTTCGATCGAGGCGCAGAACCTGGCCAAGAAACAGGCGAAGAAGGGGGTGGCCGAGGACAGCGGCATCTGGAACAACCTGGGGCTCATCCACTTCAAGATGGACGGCGGCAAGCCCGCCCGGGCGATGGCGGATTTCCACCAGGCGGCGACGCTCAACCCCAACGACGAGGCGGCGCAGATGAACATCGGGGCCATCGCGATGCGCTACCGGGACTACGACACCGCCCAGAAGAGCTTCGCCAAGGCGACTGAGCTCAAGCCCAACGACCCGGCCGCCTTCGAGGAGTATGCCTTCGCCCTCAGCGGCGCCCACGAGGACAAGGAGGCGCTCGCCGCGTTCAAGACCGCGACCCAGCTCTACGGCCACGACAAGTGCGAAATCGCCTGGCAGGAGGCGAGGATCCACAAGTTCACCGGCACCAACATCGCAAACGCGATGGCCACCGCCCAGGGGAAAGCCTTCCAGGACGCACTCGGCCACTACACCACCGAATGGAAGGCCGACCTCGCCGCGCTCCAGCGCTACCAGGCGATGACCTGCCACGACGAGGCGACAAAGCAGGTCGAGTCCGACCTGAAGACCGCGCAGTACATGGCGGCAAACCCGCCCGCGCCGATGGCCCCGCCGCCGCCTCCGCCTCCGCTGCCGCCGGTCCCCAAGGCGCCCCCGGCCAAGACCTCGGCGCCGGCGACCGCCGCCTCCCTGCCGGCGCCGAAAGCGGCCGCGGCGAAAGGCGCGGTCTCCGACCACGGCTCGCCGGCCAAGCGGGGAACGGCAGCGCCGCCGGCCATCAAGAGCGGTGCCAAGACTTCCAAGCCCGCGAGCCCCGGGACGGCCGACGATGTCGCGCCGTCGGGCGGGACGAAGACGGCGGAAGCGAAGTGACGGCGGCGGGGTGGCGCGGCGCGAGGTCGGAGCGCCGGTCCGGCGCGGCTCGGGGCGGGGAGATTCGTCCGTCCCTCGCCGGGCAAGAACGCGCCAGGGCTTCTCACGCCGGCCGCATCGTGCCGAGGTTGGGAACCGGGGGTGCGTCCCGGCTGTCGATCGGCATCGGCGAGGTTCCCGAGGGTCGGCCTTGGCTCCGCCATCCGTCCGATGGGCGCGCTCTCGGCGTTGTGAACGGCGGCTCGGCGTGGTAAGCAGATGGGTTCCAAGCGGCCGGTTCTCCGCGGCTGGCCAAGGAGGGTTCTCATGAGGCTGCTCGCGCTCGCCCTCGCGTTCGTCGGCGCTTTCGCCTTCGGTCCGGTCGCCAGGGCCGACGACACCACGACCGTCCAGGGCGCCAACAAGACGGTCTACAAAAAGAACACGGTGATCGACTTCACCGACGTCACCCTGAGCGGCACCCTCGCCAAGCCCCAGGGCGAGTACGGCCTCTCCCGGACCGAGGCGAAGTTCGGGTCGCTCATCAAGTACCGGCTGCACTTCGACCCGGAGCTGCAGAAGTCGCAGGACCAGCTCTAGCGCTCCCGGAGGGCTTCTGCGCAAGCCCTGGGCGTCGAGGAGGGAACGATGAAGCGTGTCGTGGTGGTGGCGGTGGCGCTCTGGGCGATGGCCTCGACCGCGAGGGCGCAGGTGGTCCGCGGGGGCAACCGGGTGGTCTACAAGCCGGTGACGACCATCGACATCGGGGGGACGAAGCTCACGGGCGATCCGATCAAGCCGCAGGTGGACATAATCACCGTTCGCCACGCGGCGCGGTTCGACTCGCTCATCCGGCTGCGCACGGACTTCGAGCCGGAGCTGCAAGGGACGGCAGCGAAGCTGTAGGGCACCTGGAACGGCAGCAAGCAGGCTTTTCGGCGCGAGCGGCAGGTTCGAGGCTCGCGCCGTCTTTTCGAAGTGGGAAACGCCGATGGACGAGACGAGCAAGTTGCGCCTGCGCATCACCGCCCCGGACGGCTCGAAGCAGATCCTCGACTTGAGCGGGACGAGCTTCGAGGTCGGCAGCGGCGACGACGCGGCCATCCACCTCGACGACCCGCGGGTGGCCGACCAGCACGCGTTGCTGACGGTGAAAGAGGGCCGGCTCGTCTTGAGCGACATCGACCCCGACGGGGGCGCCACCCTCGACGGCGAAGAGGTCGAGGACGAGGCGATTCTCGCGCCGGGCCAGAAGCTGGTCCTGGGCGAGACCACCTTGGAGCTCCTGGGCGAAGGCTCGCAGCGCAAGTTCGAGAAGGGCGGCAAGGGCAAAGGCAAGGGGCGGCGCTCCAGCTCGCCGAGAGCGCAGCTCGATGGCGGCAGCGCTGCCACCGAGGGAAACGCCGCGCGCGCCCTCCACGAAGAGGTGCCGGCCGACGAGAAGCCGACCATCATCGAGCCGCTGCCGAACCTCGACGAGCCGCAGCATCGGGCGGCCGCCGACTACCGGAGCGTCCTCGACATTCCCCGCGAGTCCCGGCCGCTCGCGCCGGATCTCGGCGACGCCGCGGTCCGCTTCCTCGCCGACGAGCTGCCCGAATCGCTCCGCCCGACGCCGGAGGAGAAGCGGCTCCAGGTCGCCCTGGTCTGGGGCCGGGACCAGTTCCTCGACGTCAAGGACGTGTTGCCCGGCAAGACCCTGACCATCGGCGAGTCGCACGAGGCGCACCTCGCCATCTCCGGCGTGCCCGGGGTGGCGCCGTTCGTCCAGCCGCAGGCCGACGGCTTCCGGCTCCTGCTCCCGCGGTCGTCGACGGTCCGCCTGCGCCGAGACGGGCGCGAAATCACCGGCGACGAGTTCGAGAAGCTCGACGAGGCGAGCGAAATCGACGTCCCGGTCCGCGGGACCGCCTTCGAGATCGGCTTGGACGACCGGGTCAACGTCGACATCGGCAACCTCCAGCTCATCGCCCGCTACACGAGGCCGCAGGCCGCCAAGAGTCGTCCCTTCGCCGAGCGCATCGACATGAACTTCGTCTCGATGCTGCTCATCCTCCTCCTCGCGGCGGTCGCCTTCCAGCGGATGATCGCGATCACCGATTTCTCCGACTACGGCCTGACCGACGACCTCTTGAAGAACAAGGACCAGTTCGCGAAGTACATCGCCGAGGTCGAGAAGAAGCAGACCCACTTCAAGGACCTCTCCGGGGTCAAGGCGGGCGAGAAGGCGAAGGACAAGGAGGGCAAGTTCGGCAAGCTCACGGCCAAGCAGAAGGAAGCGGCGCCGTCGAAGAAGGGCGCGCCGGTGGTCGACGTCAACAAGCGCGAGGAGGACCGCAAGAAGGTGATGAAGTCCGGCCTCCTGGCGCTCTTGAACGGCCAGAACCAGGGCGCGGTCAGCAACATCTTCGGCCCCGGCGGGGTCGGCACCGGCTTGAACGACTCTCTGGGCGGGCGGGACGGCGCGGCCGGGATGGGCGACGCCAACGGCGTCGGCGGCCTCGGCTCCCGCGGCTCGGGCTCCGGCGGCGGCGGCAACGGGCTGGGCATCGGCGGTCTCGGAGGGCACGGCGGCGGCCGCGGGCGCGGGGGCAACGGCGCCTTCGACCTCGGCGGGCGCGGCAAGAGCCGGACCCGGTTCATCCCCGGAAGGACCACGGTCCTGGGCGGCCTGACCGCGGACGAGGTCGGCCGCATCGTCCGCCGCCACTGGAACGAGATGAAGTACTGCTACGAGAAAGAGCTGAACAAGGACCCGAACCTCGCCGGCACCGTCAAGCTCGCCTGGGTCATCAATCCCGTCGGGTTCGTCGCCAGCGCGCAGATCGCCGAGTCCAGCTTGAACAACGCGAACGCCGAAGCGTGCATGGTCGCGAACGTGCGCCGGTGGAAGTTCCCGGCCCCGCGCGGCGGCGGCATCGTCAACGTCACCTATCCCTTCAGCTTCGTCAGCGAGTAGCGAGAGCGCTCCTGCCCTTCTGATTGGCACGCGAGGAGATCGATGAGGATCCGACTGGGCTTCTTGCTGGCGCTCGTCTTGTGCGCGACGGCGGCGAAGGCGCAGGACACCGCCCCAGCCCGCGAGCCGGCCAACGGCGTCCCCTTCGAGCCGCGGACCGGCTGGTTCACCGAGACCCAGGTCGGCGTTTTCACCGCCTTCGGCGGGGAGAAGAGCTTCTCCAACGGCGAGCCGTGGCTCGCGCTCTCCTTGGGCGCGGACATCCCGGGCGTCAAGCACCTCGAGCTGTTCCTCACCGTCGGGCACGGCTCGAACGGCGCCGACTGCCACTCGCTCGACGCGCAGAACAACTGCTCGATGTGGAACCTCCCCGACGGCTCCCCGGCCGGCGGCGACGCGATCGAGAACTTCAGCGTGATGCCGCTCGAGGCGGGGCTGCGTTGGGGCTTCGTCAACATCACCCACCGGCTCTTGCCTTCCATCGTCGTGGTCGGCGGCTACGCCTTCATGCGCCCGTGGCCGGCGCCGCCGGCGGACCCCACGACCGGCGTGGTCCCGCTGGGCTCGGTCGAGGTCGGCGGCGGCCTCGGCCTCGAGTACGAGACCCGCTTGCCGGGCCTCACCGTCGCTGCCGAGGTGCTGGTGCGCTACACCCTTACGCCGGGGATCGCGAGCCTCACCGCTTACCCGCGCATCCAGTACGTGTTCTAGCCAGGCCCGCGCCGAGAACGCGTGGAACCGCCAGGGACGCCGATCTTGCTGACCGTAGATTCTCGGCGCTCTTGGCGTCTTGGCGGCTCATCCCAGACGGCTGTCCGGCGGGCCTCGAGCGAGGCGTCTTTTCGAAAGGCCTCTCCTCGATGGTGAACGACCGACCGCGGCGCTTGTTCGTGGCGGGCGCGACGGGCGCGACCGGAACGGTGCTCGTGCGCCTCGCGCAGGCCGGCGGCGCTCCCGTGGTCCCCCAGGTGCGGCCGCAGAGCGCCTCCCGCGCCCCGCCGAACGCGGCCATCGTCGACCTCGCCGACCAGGCGGCGCTGGTGCGGGCGCTGTCCGACTGCACCACCGTCGTCCAACTCGTCGGCACGATGCGCTCCCGCTTCGCGGACGGCGACACCTACGAGACGAGCGACATCGGCACCACCCGGGCGCTGGTCGCGGCCGGGCAAGAAGCGGGGGTCGACCACGTGGTCCTGCTGAGCTCGACCGGTGCCGGCCGGCCACGCGGGGCCTACCTCCAGGCGAAGGCCCAGGCGGAATCGATCGTCCGGGAGAGCGGCCTCGAATGGACGATCTTCCGGCCGAGCTTCCTCCTCGGCGACCATCGCGGGCCGCCCCGCCCGGTCGCCGCCGTCCTGCGAGCGATTTCGCCCGCCTCTCTCAAGCCGATTCGGCTGGAGGACCTCGCCCGCGCGATTCTCCACGTCGGCCTGACGCGCGCCGCCCTCGGACAGGTGCTCGAGGGCCGCTCGCTCTTCGCTGAAGCGCAGCACGCCAGCGCCCTCGCCTAGCCGCAGCGCTGCCGGCCAGTAAGAATCAGCGCCGCCTGGGCGATCGGCGAGTGGTCTTCTCGCCTTCCCTGCGATTCGACGGATCGGACCGATCGGTCGCGTCGGCGGCGCCGCCCAGGAGAGAGAGAGGCGAGACGCAGTCGCCGCCCAAGGCGAACGAGACCCCCGTTTCCAGTTATACGAGCCTCATGTCGTCTCTTCCGAGCCGCGCGACCGTCTACGAGGTGGGCCTGAGGGACGGGCTGCAGAACGAGGCGCGCCTCGTGCCCACTTCGGAGAAGCTCGCGCTCGTCCACGCGCTCCTCGGCACCGGACTCCGTCGGCTGGAGGCCACCAGCTTCGTTTCGCCGAAATGGATTCCGCAGCTCGGCGACGCCGACGAGCTCGCGCGAGAGCTGCCCCCGTCCTCCGGCGTCGACTTCGGCGCGCTCGTCCCCAACGTCCGCGGCCTCAAGCGCGCCCTGCGCTACCCGCAGATCACCACCGTCGCGGTCTTCCTCTCCGCCAGCGAGACCCACAACCGCCACAACGTGAACCGGAGCATCGCCGAGAGCCTGAAGGGCTTCGCGGAGGTGATTCCGGCGGCGCGGGCGGCGGGACGCGACGTGCGCGCCTACGTCTCGACGGTGTGGGGCTGCCCTTTCGAGGGGCAGGTCGACCCGAAGAAGGCGCTCGACATCGCCGTCGAGCTCCACCGCCTCGGGGCGACGCAGATCTCCCTCGGCGACACCATCGGCATCGGGAACCCCGGGCAGATCGCGCGGCTGTGCGAGTTGTTCCTGGAGCGCCTGCCGGCGGGGGCGCTCGCGCTCCACCTGCACGACACCCGCGGCACCGCCCTCGCCAACGCGCTGATGGGCCTGATGGCCGGCATCACCACCTTCGACGCCTCGGTCGGCGGGATGGGCGGCTGCCCCTACGCGCCGGGCGCGAGCGGCAATCTCGCGACGGAGGATCTGGTGTACATGCTGCACGGGTTGGACATCGAGACCGGCATCGACCTGTCGAAGCTGGTCGACGCCGGCCTCGTCGCGCGCCGAGTGGCGGGCCGCGACCTGCCGGGCCGGTACCTGACCGCGGCCGTGGCCGAGCGGCGTGTCGCGCGCGCGAAGGCCGAAGCGAATCGAGGCGCATGAGATGAGCGACTGGAGAATCGACAGCCGAGGCGTGGTCGAGGTGTGGACGATCGATCGGGAGCCGCGCCGCAACGCCCTCACCCGCGCGCTCGTCGAGGAGCTGGAGCGTCACGTCGCGCGCGTCGACGCCGCCTGCAACGTGCGCGCCGTCGTCCTCACCGGCGCGGGCGAAAAGGCGTTCTGCGCCGGCGCCGACCTGAAGGAGCGCGAGGGGATGAGCCGCGACGACGTGCGCGCCTGGCTCGTTCTCCTCCACCGCGCCTTCCGGTCGCTCGAACGCGCGGCGCCGGTCTTCCTCGCGGCGCTGAACGGCGTCGCCTTCGGCGGCGGGCTGGAGCTCGCGCTCGCTTGCGACCTGCGCGTCGCCGACCCCGGCGCGGCGATGGCGCTGACCGAGGTCAAGCTCGGCATCATCCCCGGCGGCGGGGGGACCCAAAGGCTGCCGCGAACCATCGGCGCCGCCCGGGCGAAGGAGCTCATCCTCACCGGCCGCCGGGTGCTCGCCGCCGAGGCGCTGGCGACGGGCCTGTGCAACCGAATCTCGGCGCCAGGACACGTGGTCGCCGAAACGGTGGAGCTCGCCCAGGAAATCGCCCAGAACGCTCCCCTCGCGGTGGCCCAGGCGAAAGCGGCCATCGTCGAGGGACAAGAGCTCTCCTGGGAAGCTGCAGCGGCGCTGGAGCGCGAAAAATACGACCCGCTCTTGGACACGCAGGACCGGCTGGAGGGCCTGCAGGCCTTTCGTGAGAAGAGGCCGCCGGTCTATCGAGGCGAGTAGGTGGGAACGGTACGCCGGATCGTCTTCGCGCTGCTCGCGGCGGTGATCGTCGTGGGCCTCGCCTGGGCGCTCATCGCCGGCCTGGCGCTGGTCGCGGCGGTCCTCGGCCCGGTGCTGGGCATCACCTATCTCGCCTGGCAGGTGCGCACCGCCTGGGCGCTGTGGACGAGCCGCGGGCGGGTCCCGATCGCCGACGGGGTGCGCGTCTATCCCGCCGCCCGGCTGCGCGCTCTCGCCGCGGCGCGGGCCCTCTCGGGCCTCGGCGGCCTCGGCCTGGGCCTCGTGCCGGCGCTCTTCGTCTTCGAGCACCCGCTCCTCGCCGTGGTGACGGGCGGGGCGGCTGTGCTCCTACTCACCGGCGCCGGCGTCGCCGGGCGGAAGGTCCTCGCCGGCGCGCAACCGGTCGACCTGTTGCCTCCCCATCCCTGATTCTGCGATGCTTTCGGACGACCGGAAGGAGGCGCCCTCGACATGGCCGACGACGACCTGATGACCGCTACCCAGTCGCGGGTGCTTCCCGTGACCTATGACGGCGACGAGGCGTTCAGCGAGGCCTGGAACGAGTCCACGGGAGCGCTGGTGCTCCCCTCGACGGTGCCGACGCTGGTCGAGGGCCAGCGGCTGGCGCTGTCGATTCAGGTCGGCGCGCGCCCCGGCCGGGTGGTGGTCCGCGCCACGGTCGGCCCTCTCCATTCGACGGGCGCCTGGACGGTGAAAGTGCGAGCGGACGATCTGCCGCGGCTCGAGAAGGCCCGGCGCCTGTTGACCGAGGGCACGAAGGCGCCGGTGCGGGTCGAGCGGCTGACGACCGACGACGTTCCGGTCGAAATCCTGTACGGCGGCGCCATGCATCCCGCGCGCGTGCGCGACGTGTCGCAGGGCGGTTGCTACGTGAGCTGCGCCGCGCCGCTGCCTCGCCAGCAGGAGGCGGTCGTGCTGTCGGTCAAGCCGCCGGGCGCGCTCTTCTTCAAGCTGAAGCTCAAGGGCCGCGTGACGTGGCTCGACACGGCCGAAGGAGCGCCCGGGTTCGGAATCGCCTTCGATGCGGGCCAGCACGACAAGGTGGAGAAGTTTCTCTTCACCATGCTGGTCGAGGACTAGCTGGCCCGGGTCCCACCTCGCACGCCACCTTCGGCGGGCGCCGAGGAACGCAGGCGCTCGAGCGCCCGCGCCAAGAGCTCGCGGGTGGCGGGAAACCGCACCGCGCGGCCGCCCGCGCGCTCGACCGGCAGGTCGACCGCCTCGAGCTGGTCGAACGACTCGAGCTCGAAGCGCTCCAGGAGCCCAAGCCCCAGCCGGCAGCGCTCCAGCCCATAGACACCGGCCAAGAGCCTCGTCGTCGCTCTCGCCAGGCGCATGCGCTCCCGGGCGGCATCGGCGCCGTCGACGAAGCGCGCCGCCGCCGACTCCTCGTCCAGCGTCAGCAGCGCGATCTCGTTCAGGAGCGCGCCCTGGTCGAAGAAATCCTCCGCCGCCCGGCGGTCCTGCCGCTCCGCCTCCTCGTTGACCCGCCGGACCAGCGCCTCGACGAGCGCGTCGCTCAGGTCGAGCTGGTCGACCGGCGATAGCCGGGCCTCGCGGGAGAGCGCGGAGGAACGCAGGCGGCGGGAGCGGCTGGGCATGGTGCGAAAAAAAGTACGCCGCGCGCCCGGACGAAGTCACGTTTTCGGCCGCGCCCTCCCGCCTCGGCCGCCGCTCGCCGCCAGCCGGCGCGCCACGTGCTCGCGCGCCAGCCGCTCGAGCTCGAGCCGGTCGAACGGCTTGAACAACATCCGGTCCGCGTGGTCCCGGACGAACCGCTGGGCGCGGGGGGTGAACGCACCCCCGGTGACGAACAGCATCCGCTCTTTCAGGTCGGGCCGCCTCTCCTCCAGCCGTTCGCACAGCTCCTCGCCCGCCAGGGTGTCCAGCATCAGATCGCACAGCACGAGGTCGTAGTCGTCGCGCTCCTTCAGGCGATTGAGCGCGTCCAGCGGGTCGGTCAGCACGTCCACGTCGTGCTCGCGCCCGAGGATGCGCCGAACGGCAGCGCCGACGAGGGGCTCGTCGTCGACCACCAGGACCCGCCCCCGCTCGACGCCGGCCGGCGCCGGCTCCCGCGCCTCGCGCAGCACCGGCAGCCGGACGCGAAAGATGCTCCCCTTTCCCGGCCCGCTTCGCACCTCGAGGTCGCCTTCGTGCGCGTGCACGATGCCGTGGACGATGGACAGCCCGAGACCGGTGCCGGTCCCCACCGGCCGCGTCGTGAAGAACGGGTCGAAGATGTGCTCGAGCGTCGCTGGCGCGATGCCCTGGCCGGTGTCTTGGACCTCGATGAGGGCGTCGCCGCGCTCGTCCGTCGCCGCCCTCAGGCGCACCTCGTGCCGGTCCTGCCGGCCTTCGGTGAGCGCCTGGGCGGCGTTGACCAGGAGGTTCGTCACCACCCGGACGAGCTGCCGCTCGTCGCCGTACACCTTGGGCGCCGCAGTCGCATCCACCTCGAGCCACGCCCGCGCCCGGACGTACTCGCCCGCGTGCTTGACCGCCTCGCCGACCACCTTCGCCAGGTCGACCTCGGCCCGGTGGTGGGAACGACTCTTCGAGAAGGCGCGGAGGTCGCGGACGATGCGCCGCACCCGGTCGGCGCCGTCGTGGGCCTCGGCGAGCGCGACCTCCACCGCCTCGAGCCGCTTGCCGAGGGCGGCGGCCGTTTCGCCCGCGTTCTCGGCCGTGAGGTCCGCGCGCACGCTCGCGAGCTCCTCGAGCGCGAAGTCCTGGTTCGCCAGAATGAACGCGAGCGGATTGTTCACCTCGTGCGAAAGCCCGGCGGTCAAGGTGCCCAGGGCCGCCAGCTTCTCACTGACGGCGAGACGGCTCTGGGCCTCGTGCGCCTCGGTCACGTCCTGGAACAGGTGGACGGTACCCGGGAGCGCTTCCCCCTCTCGATGCACCGGCGCCACCGACACCTCCACCAGCCGCTGGATGTGGTCCCGGCGCTCGAGCAGGACGCGGCTGCCCGGCAACTCGCGCGCGCAGATCGCGTCGCACCGGCCCGCGGTCTGGCAGGGCTTCCGCGCGCGGGTGAGCGGGTCGAGCAGCTCGACCACCTCCCACAGGGGCTTGCCGTGGGCTTCGGCCGCGGCGATACCCAGGAGCGCTTCCGCTGCCCGATTGAGGAACGAGATTTTCCCGGACGCCTCGCAGACCACCACCGCGGCGCGCACGCTCATCAGCGCCGGGAGGAACCACCCTTCCCGTTGCTCGCGCGCCTTCTCCTCCCGGTGCTTCGTGAGCGCCACCTCGATGGCGCCGTGCAGCTCCTGGTCGCTGTAGGGCTTGACGAGGTAGCCGTCGGCCTCGGCGGCGCACGCTTCGGCGATGGTCGCGCGGTCGCCGAAGGCGGTGAGGAACACCACCGGCACGTCCCGGTCCCGGCGAATGCGCCGCGCGGCCTCGATGCCGTCGATTCCGTCTCCGAGGCGGACGTCCATCAGCATCAGCTCGGGCGAGGTGGCTGCCGCCTGTTGCAGCGCGTCCTCCCCGGTCGACGCGATGGCGCTGATCTCGTGGCCGAGCGACGCCACCATCGACGCCAGCGCGGCCGCCACGATCCGCTCGTCTTCCACCACCAGAATGCGAGCCATCGGACGATTGATCCCGTTTCGAACGCGGGCCGTCAAGCGGCCGGGAAGACCACCTCGAATCGCGCCGGCGGCGACATCGTCACCCTGCCGCCGAGCTGCCCCGCGAGCGTCTCCACCAGCTCCAGCCCCAGCGTCTGTCGCGTCGGCCCCTGCTGGAACCCCACTCCGTCGTCTTCCACCACCAGCCGCCAGACCCCGGCCTCGACGGTCAGCGAGACCGAAACCGTGCCTCGGCGGCCCTCCGGGAAAGCATGCTTCAAGGCGTTGGTCACCAGCTCGTTCGCGATCAGCCCGCAGGGGATCGCCGAGTCGATCGACAGCGGCTTTTCGGTGCCGGTCACCCGACAGCCGACGTCGCCGCGCCCCATCGTGCGGACCAGGGAGGCGACGAGCGCCTCCAGATATTCGCGCGCTCCGACGTGCGCCAAGTCGTCGGCCCGGTAGATCTTCTCGTGGAACAGGGCGATCGACCGGACACGCGCCTGGCTGTCCTTGAGCGCCGCCTTCGTCTCGGGGTCCTTCGTGCGCCCTGCTTGCAGGCTCAAGAGCGACGCGATGACCTGCAGGTTGTTCTTCACCCGGTGGTGAATCTCCTTGAGCAAGAGCTCCTTTTCGTGGAGCGACTCCAGGGTGCGCCGCTCGGCCCGGCGGCGCTCGGTCACGTCCCGCGCGACCACCGCCACGCTCTTGAGGCCGTCCCGCGAGGAGCCCACCGGCGATAGCGACAGCGACACCTCGACGTCCGTCCCGTCCTTGCGCCGCCGGACCAGCTCGCACGAAAGCGACTCCCCCGCCGAGACCCGCTGGAGCAGCTTCAGATACTCCGCCTGGCCGCCGGGAAGGACGACCTGGAAGATGCCGCCCGCGGCCATCTCGTCCAGGGTGTAGCCATAGAGCCGCTCTGCTCCCGGGTTCCACGAGAGGACCGCTCCGTCCACGGTCTCCTCGCTGACCGCGTCGCTCGAGGCGTCGACGATGGCCGCGAGCCTCTCGTCGGCAGCGGCCGCGACCCGCTGCGCCTCGGCGGTCGCCGCCCGTTCCAGCACCAGCGCCAGCGCCCCCGCGACCATGGCCAGCGCGTGCCGGTCGCTCGCGTCGAACGCGCCCTCCTCCGGCGCGAACACCTGGAGGACGCCGAGCGGCTTTCCCTCGAAGACGAGAGGCGCCACCGCGGTCGACCGGGCGCCGATCCGCTCGCACGAGGCGCGGTCGACCCGCGGATCGCCCAGCGCCCGGTCCGCGGCGAGGAGCTGCCCCTCGGCGAGAGCGGTGCCGGCGAGGCTCAGCGCCCGTGCCACCCGGTGGCCGAGCTGCACGGCAGCGCTCCCGCGGGCATGCCGATAGACCAGCTCGTCGCCGACCACCGCCAGAAAGGCAGCCCCGGTGGCGCCGGTCGCCTTCAAGCACCGGTCGAGGACGAAGTCGACGAGGGCATGCGGCGGCTTCTCGGTGGCGGCGATCTCCTGCTGCACGGCGATCACCTGGGCCTGCCGTTCGACCGTCTTCTCCAGGGCCCGGGCGACTTCCCGCTCGGCGCCGACGTCGCGGACCGCGACCACCAGCTCCTCGCCACAAGGCACGAGCCGCCGCCGCAAGAGCCTCGGCGGCCCTTCTGCCGAGCGCACGCCCACCTCGGCCTCGCGCTCGTGCCCGGTCGCCATCGCTTCCCGCGCCTCGGCCCGCCACTCGTCCTCGCCGAAAGCGTGGCAGGTCGCCGGGACCGGACGGTGCAGGAGCTCACCGAGAGCGCTGCCGATAACCTCACGGGCGCGGGCGTTCGCCTCCTCCAGCGTGAAGTCGACGATGAGCCTCTCGCGCACGATCGGCGCGAGCACGTAGACCGCGTCGGGGGTGTCGGCGTGGAGGAGCGACCGGCGCCGGTCGGCGGCGAGCGACGCCTCGTGCGCGCGGGCACTGCCTCGCCGGGACCACGCCACCGCGGCGACCGGCACGAGGCCAGCGAGCGAAATCGCCAGCGGGGGATTGCCCACCACGCGCCAGAGCGCGATCGCCGCGACGAGCCCGGCGAGCGTACAGATGCCTACAAAAGCCCAGCCGGCAACCGCCGTCACCGCCAATGGGTCGCGCCGAGACATCGGCCCCTATCATCGGCCGTCCGGAGCCGGACTTGAAGCGGAACCTCGCCTCGTGCCGCGCTGCGTCAGACATACGCGACGGCGACACCCGTGAAGACCGGGGCCGACTCGCGTGTCCGATGCCGGTCGGAGCGCGAACGTCGAGCCGGAGGCGTATTGCGAGCCGGGCGTTCGAAAAATCCGAGCCCCTCGAACGACCGTCGCCGATCGGACGCCGTGAGCGCAGCCGCCGACCGGCAGCGCTGCCGGCGCCGGCGCGCGCTTCCCGCCGGGGCTTGGGAGCGGAGCCTCGCCCGCTTTCGCGGCCCGAGCGGCCGCCTCCACCCGCCCGGCCTAGACTGTCCAGTCTACTCTGCCCGCCGCGGCTCCCCGCCCCGGATGCGCGCGGAAGCGCTGGAAGAATAGAGCAGTGCGAAGCCGATTACGCACTGGCGAGCGCGATTCCAGACTTGACAGTCTACCCGGTCGCCGATAACAAGCGCGGCCTCTGAGGCACGGGAGCGTCGAGGCTTCGAGCGATGGCGGCGTGTTACTTCGATGTGGACGGGACGTTGGTGCGGACGAACCTGGTCCACCCGACGGCCTACTACATGCTGAACCAGCCGAGCCCGCTCCAGGCGGCGCGCAAGTGGGCGAGAGCGCTCCTGGGGAGCCCGCGGATGGCGCTGGCCGAGCTCCAGGACCGCCGGCTCTTCAACGAGCTGCTCTTTTCGGTCTACCAGGGGATGAGCGAGGACCGGCTCGTCACCCTGGCGCCGGAGGTGGTGGACGAGGTCTTGAAGCCGGCGCTGTACGACGGAGCGAAGGAGCTCGTCGGGAAGTGTCGCGACGCCGGGCACGACGTGGTGCTGGTGTCGGGAGCGCTCGACCTGCACATGCGGCCGTTCGCCGAGTGGCTGGGGGCGACCGACGTCATCGCGAACAAGCTGGAGCTGAAAGATCGCTACGCGACGGGCAAGCTGGTGCGGCCGGTGGTGGCGGGGCCGGAGAAGGCGGTGCTCCTGCGCGAGCACGCGCGAGCGCGCGGGTACGACTTGAACGAGTGCTTCGCCTACTCCGACAGCTACTCCGACGTGCCGATGCTCTCGGTCGTCGGGCACCCGGCGGCGGTCAATCCGGACCCGAAGCTCGACCGGCTGGCGCGGGTCTACAGTTGGCCGATTCTCCGGCTCGACGGGAAGTCGCGCTCGTGACCGACGGCGCTCGCCAACGCGAAGGCGGACCCGTCCGTGTCCCGAGGAGACGGTGCCCGCGTCCCGGGCCGGCACGCCATGAAAAGGAATAGTCGATGAGCCATCCCCTGGTCGTGACACTCGATCACAAGAGCAAACCGCGGGTCCTCTTCTCGGGCGACCGGCTGGTCGAGGTCGATTTGCCGCCGGGGACGCGGGTCATCTACCCTCGGCCGCCGCTGGAGCCGCTGCGCGACGTCGACGCGGCCATCCGCTACGCCATCAACCACCCGCACAACTCGGACCCGCTCTTCGCCAAGCTCAAGCCGGGGATGAAGGTGTTCATCGCGGTCGACGACCTCTCGCTGCCGCTGCCGCCGATGCGGCGGCCGGACATCCGGCAGCGGGTGTTGACGGTGGTGCTGGAGCTGTTGGGGCAGTACGGCGTGGACGATTATCAGATCTGCATCGCGACGGCGTTTCACCGGCGGATGACCGCGGACGAGGTGCGCTGGATCGTCGGCGACAAGATCTTCGACGCGCACTGGCCGAAGCGGCTGTACAACATGGACGCCGAGAAGCCGGGCGCGCTGAAGTACGTGGGAAAGACCGAGCTGGACGAAATCGTCGAGCTGGTCACCGAGGCGGTCGAGTCCGATCTGATCATCTACGTCAACCTGAACCTGGTTCCGATGGACGGCGGGCACAAGTCGGTGGCGGTGGGGCTCTCCGGCTACGGCTCGCTCAAGGCGCACCACAACCCCTACGTGATGCGCAAGTGTCACAGCTATCTGGACCCCAACGCGTCGGAGCTCAACAGCTCCATCGAGCGTCAGGGCCGGGTCGCGAACAAGCTCCTGAACGTCTTCACCATCGAGACCACCGTCAACAACAACATGTACGACAAGCCGCTCCAGTTCCTGACCAAGAACGAGGACGAGCTGTCGGGCCTGGAGGCGAGCGGGCTCAAGGCGCTGAAGCTGACGTTGGACAAGCTGCCGCAGCCGGCGCGGCAGGCGATTTTCCAGAAGGTGCCGAGCCCGTTCGGGGTGACCGGCGTCAACGCGGGCGAGACCGAGGCGGTCCACGTCCACACCATCAAGAAGCTGCACGATCAGTACCTGGTGCCCATCACGGGACAAGCAGACATCCTGGTGCTGGGAGTGCCGTACATCTCGCCGTACAGCGTCAACGCGTTCACGAACCCGCTGCTGGTGCAGGTGATGGCGCAAGGCTACCTCTTCAACCTTTACCGCGGAGCGCCGATGGTCAAGAAGGGTGGCACTCTGATCTTCTTCCACCCGGTGACCGACAAGTTCGACAACGATCAGCACGCGCCGTACATCGAGTTCGTGCATCGCATCCTGCCCGAGACGCGGGACGCGCTGGAGCTGCACAAGAAGTACGAAGCGAAGTTCGCGGCGAATCCGGCCTACATCGAGATGTTCCGCACCGGCACCGCCTACCACCCGGCGCATCCGTTCTTCATGTGGTACTTTGGCGAAGCCGGACGGCAATGGGTTGGACGCACCATCGTGGTCGGCGCCGACAACGAATACCTGCCCAAGCTGATGGGTTGGGAGACGGCAACGAACTTTCCGGAGGCGCTGCGGATGGCCGCCGACACCGGGCCGAAGAACCCGGAAATCACCGTGCTCCATTGCCCGCCGATCGTGATGGCGGACGTCACCGTTCCCGAGCACCAGCGGCACCTCTTGCCCGCCGACCGGCGCTACGGCAAGGGAATCGTGGCCGCGGGCGAGGGGAACCGGTGAGGGCCTTGGCGCCCGTAGGATGGGCGAGCGTCGCGAAGCCCGTCGATCGCCGGCGTTCGCGGTTGACGAGGTAACTGATGTCATCGACTCCTCTTCCGCCTCTGGACGTCGCCGCCGAGCTGCGCGGCAAGCATCTCGTCGTCTTTGGCGGCACCGGGTTTCTGGGCAAGGTGTGGCTGTCCTTGTTTCTGGACAGCTTCCCGGACATCGGCCGGCTCTACCTGCTCGTCCGGGCGCGCAAAGATCAGACTCCGGTGCAGCGGTTCTGGTCTTCCATCGCGACGAGCGAGGTCATGGGACCGCTGCGCCGAAAGTTGGGCGTCCACTTCGACGCGTTCCTGCGCGAGAAGATCGTTCCCATCGACGGCGACGTCACGGTGCCGCTCTGCGGCGTGTCGGAAGAGCTTCTGGAGACCCTGCCGGGCACCATCGACGCGGTGGTCAACGTCTCCGGGGTGGTGGACTTCGATCCGCCGATCGACGAGGCGCTGACCGTCAACGCCTTCGGGGTGCAGAACCTGGTCGCGCTGGCGAAGAAGCTCGGCAACGTCCCGGTGATGCACACGAGCACCTGCTACGTCGCCGGCGATCGGACGGGTCAGGTGGACGAAGTCGACCCGCTCGAATTTCCTTTCCCGCGCGCGGACGAGCTCCAACGCTCGCATTGGGATCCCGCTCGCGAAATCGCGGAGTGCCTGGACCTCGTCCAGCAGGCCAAGCAGCGGGTGGACGACGCGTTTCGGCAGAGCCGGTTCCTCGACGAGGCCAAGTCGAATCTCGAAGAGCGCAACGAGCCGGCTTACGGGAAACCTCTGGAAGAGGAGGTCGCGCGGGTGCGGCGCCAGTTCGTGGAAGCCCAGCTCGGCGCGGCGGGCATGGAGCGGGCGCAGTTCTGGGGCTGGCCGAACACCTATACTTATACCAAAGCCATCGGCGAGCAGATTCTGGCTTCCAGCGGCTTGCGCTTCACCATCGTCCGGCCGGCGGTCATCGAGTCGTCGGTGCGCTACCCCTTCGAGGGTTGGAACGAAGGCATCAACACCAGCGCGCCGCTCGTCTATGCCATCACCCAAGGCTTGGGCCAGCTACCCACGACCGACCGCGCGACCTTGGACGTGATTCCGGTCGACCAGGTCGCGACCGCGATGATCCTCGCCCTCGGCGCCCTGCTGCAAGGTTCCCAGCGACCGGTCTACCAGGCGGGGACGAGCGACACCAATCCAGTGACCATCAAGCGGCTGATCGAGCTGTCGAGCCTCTTCAAGCGCGACTACTGGGAACGCAACCAGAAGAATCCCCTAAAGAGCTTTATCATGCGGCATTACGAGACGGTGCCGGTGACGAAGGAGCAGTTCGCCCTCCACGGCGCGCCGGGTATCGGAAGAGCGGCCAGCCTCTCCGCCAAGCTCTTGCGCAAAGCCGCGGTGGGACCGGTCGCGGCCGCGCTCAAGCCCGCCGCCAAGGCGCTGGCGAGCTATGGAGAGTTCTCGGAAAAGACCGGCGCGGTGATCACGACCTACATTCCGTTCATCACGACCGAATACATCTTCTCTTGCGCGAACACCCGGGAGAATTGGGCTCGCGCGACCGAAAGCGATCGCTCGAAGCTCGACTGGTCGCCGGAGAAGATCGACTGGCGCGAATACTGGATGGACATCCACTGCAATGCCATCGAGAAGTGGGTCTTTCCACAGATCGAAGACAAGCTGAAGAAGCCGCTAAAGCCGGCGAAGCGGCACCGGACGCTGATCGAGCTGCTCGACGAGATGGCCGACCGCCACCAGCATCGGGTCGCGCTCCAGCGGCTGGAAGAGGAGGGGCTGACCCGGACGACGTTCCTCGAATGGCGCGCGGCCGCCGACACGGTCGCTGCCCGGCTCGCGCAGGCCGGCATCGGACCCGGTGACAAAGTCCTGCTCTCGGGCCAGAACCATCCGGCCTGGCCCATCGCGTACTTTGGCATCCTCAAGGCGGGCGCCGTCGCGGTGCCGGTGGACAGCACCCTGGATGCGCTGCCGCTCGGCGTCGTGCTCCGCTCGAGCGAGGCCAAGGTCGCGCTGTGGGATCGCGAGGTCGAGCGCAAGGCCGGGCACCTGGTGCGCGCGGAAAATCCCGCGGTTCGGGTGTTCGACCTGCACGAAATCGTCGAGCCCGACCCGAACCTGGCGCCGCCGATTTTCGAGGCGACGCCGCAGAGCCTGGCGAGTCTCATCTACACGAGCGGGACCACGGGGAGCCCCAAGGGGGTGATGCTGACCCATGAGAACTTCACCGCGCTGCTCTCCTCGCTCGCGCCGCTCTTCCCCTTGACGTCCAACGACCGGACGCTCTCGGTCTTGCCGCTGCACCACACGTTCGAGTTCACTTGCGGGATGCTGCTACCGCTCTCTTCCGGCGCGCGCATCATCTACCTCGACGAGCTCAACGGCGAGCGCCTCGCGAAAGGGCTCCAGGAGGGCCGCGCGACCGCGATGGTCGGGGTGCCGGCGCTGTGGCAGCTCTTGGAGCGAAAGATTCTCGCCCAGGCCGAGGAGAGCGGGACCGCCGCCGAGAAGTACCTGGAGTGGGGCGGCGAGCTCAACCGCTGGCTGGGCAAGAAGCTCGGTCTCGACCTCGGCAAGTTCCTCTTCGCGCCGATTCACTCGAAGCTCGGCGGGAACATCCGCTATCTGGTTTCCGGCGCGGCGACGCTTCCCGAAGAAACGCAAAAGTTCTTTGCCGGCCTCGGGCTCCACCTCGCGGAGGGCTATGGCCTGACCGAAGCGTCTCCGGTCGTCACGGTGCAGCAGGCGGGCCCGAAGGCCAAGGCGGGGAGCGTCGGCAAGCCGATTCCCGGCGTCGAAGTGAAGCTGTTGAATCCCGACTCCAGCGGCGTCGGCGAGATCCTCGCGCGCGGCCCGAACGTGATGCTCGGCTACGCGAACAATCGCGAGGCCACAAAAGCGGTCCTGGACAGCGACGGCTGGCTGCACACCGGCGACCTGGGGCGGCTCGACCGCGACGGGCGCTTGAGCGTCGTGGGGCGGGCGAAGGACGTCATCGTCGGCGCCTCGGGCGAGAACGTCTATCCGGACGACGTGGAGAACCTGCTCGGGCACATCGAGCACGTCGCCGAGTACTCGATTGTCGGCATCGAGAGTCCGGGCGGCGGCGAGCGGGTGGGCATGCTCGCGCATCCGGAGCGGTCGAGCCAGGAGGACGAAGATCGCAGCGAGCGCTTCGACCGCGCCATGAAGTCGATTCGAGAGCGCATCGAGAAGGTGCCGCTCAACAGTCGGCCGGCGATTGTGCACCTGTACGACGCGGAGCTGCCCAAGACCGCGACTCGCAAGATCAAGCGCACCGAGGTGCGCAAGATTCTGGAACGGATGACGGCGGCGGTCACGCCCATCGTCTCCGAGGGCGAGGGGACGACGCCGGTGCGGGCGACCATCGCGCGGCTCGCCAACAAGAAGCCGCACGAAATCGCCGGTGCCAGCCGCTTCCAGGCGGATCTCGGGTTCGATTCGCTGATGATGATGGAGCTCGCCATCGCGCTCGAGTCGCACCTCGGCGGCCGGCGGCTGCCCGACGACATCACGAAAGTGGAGACCGTCGCCGAGGCCGAGCGGCTGTTGGGCGAAGTCCCGACGGTCGTGCGCAAGCGGGAAGAGGCGGCGAAAAAGGCCGAAGAAATCCGGGTGCCGGAACCGGTGCGGCAGCTCGTCAAAGGCATCCTCGGGCGGGCGCAGCGCGCGTTCTACGACCGAGCGATGGAGACCACGGTCACCGGCCAGGCGTACATCCCCTACAACCGCAACGTCATCGTCGTCGCCAACCACTCGAGCCATCTCGACATGGGGCTCATCAAGACCGCGCTCGGGAAGTACGGCGACGGCATCGTCAGCCTGGCGGCGAGCGACTACTTCTTCGACGACAAGTGGAAGCGCGCCTACTTCGAGAACTTCACGAACCTCGCGTCGCTCGACCGGAAGGCCGGGGTGCAGAAGACGTTGAAGCAGGCCGGCGACATTCTCGAGCAGGGGAAGACTGTTCTCATCTTCCCGGAGGGCACCCGCTCACCGGACGGGCAGATTCACGAGTTCAAACGAGCCGTCGGCCACCTCGCGCTGACGTACGACGTCGACGTGCTGCCGATGTACCTGCGCGGCACCCACCAGGCGATGCCGAAGGGGCGCAAGGTTCCCACCCAACGCGAGATTTCCGCGCACATCGGGCCGGTGCTGGAGGTCGCGGACCTGAAGCGGCTGACGGCGGGGCTCAAGTTCGCTGAGCAGGTGCGCAAGGCGACCGAAATCGTCCAGCGCGCGGTCGAGGCACTGCGCGACGACTCGGTGCTCGATTTGAAGAAGCTCGATGCCAAGGATTTTGTGCGCGAAGAGCCGCGGGAGCATCCGCTGGTGACGTTGTTCAAGGAGCTGGAGGCGCGGTTTCAGAAAGGGACGGTGGAGCAGCCGGTCAGCTTCTACTTCACGCTCGGCCTGGAGCAGGAGGCGAAGTGGAGCTGCATCGCGCATCCGGACCGGGTGGAGATCTCGATGGGCAAGCCGCCCGGCGGCAGCGCCGACTGCGTTCTGAAGACGAGCCCCGACATCTTCACCCGCATCGTCCGCGAGGGCTACGTTCCCGGCGTCGACGAGTTCGTCAGCGGCGCCATCAGGTCGAACGACGTGAGCCTCCTCGCGACCTTCCAACAGGTCTTCAACCTGGCCAGTCCGGCGTGATGGCGTCACCATGGAGCGCCCTCGCAGATCAGACCGATCAGACCGATCAGACCGATCCGACCGATCGGTCTGATCTGCGGGGCGCGGCGCTTGGGGCACGCTGAGGCGGATGCCCCGAGCCAAGGAGAGGACGGGCGATGCGGACTCTGGTGACCGGAGCGACGGGATTCCTGGGCGGCCATCTGGTGCGGCTTTTGCGCGAGCAAGGCCGCGAGGTGGCCGCGCTCTGTCGCGGCGAGGCGCCGGAGCTCGCGAAGCTCGGCGTGACGGTCGTGCCCGGCGACGTGCTCGCCGGCGAGTCGATCGAGCGCGCGGCGGCGGGCTGCGACGCGCTCTTCCACTGCGCCGGGCTCGTCTCGCGCAAGCGCGCCGACACCGACCGGATGTGGAAGGTCCACGTCGAAGGCACGCGCACGACGCTCGACGCCGCTCGCCGAGCCGGGGTGAAGCGCGCGGTCGTCGCCTCGACGAGCGGCACCGTCGCGGTCTCCGATCACGACGAGACCCGCGCCGAGGACGCGCCGACGCCCTTCGGCCTCATCGCGCGCTGGCCGTACTACCGCTCCAAGCTCTACCAGGAGCAGGCCGCGCTCGAACGCAACGGGCCGGAATTCCAGGTCGTCTCGGTCAACCCGTCGCTCCTCTTGGGGCCCGGCGATTTGCGCGGCAGCTCGACCGGCGACGTGCGGCTCTTCCTCGAACGGAAAGTACAAGCGGTGCCGGCGGGCGGGATGTCCTTCGTCGACGTGCGCGACGCGGCCGCCGCGCTCTGCGCCGCGATGGACAAGGGCGCTGCCGGAGAGCGCTACCTGGTCAGCGGCTGCAACTGCTCCGTCCGCGAGTTCTTCGGCAAGCTCGAACGCCTGAGCGGCGTCAAGGCGCCGTGGCTGCCGATGCCGAAGAACGCGGAGCTCGCGAAGCTTTCGGTGCGCCTCGTCGAGAAGCTGGTCGACCGCTTCGGCGGGAAGCCGCCGGTGGACGAGGAGACGGTCGATATCGCGCAGCACTACTGGTACTGCGACTGGTCGAAGGCCGAACGCGAGCTGGGGTTCGCGCCCCGCGACCCGATGGAGACCTTGCGCGACACCATCGACGATCTGCGCGAGCGCGGCGTCGTCTGGCCCGAGCCGAAGGCGGGCGCGGCGTGAGCGATCGGGTCCTCCTGGTCGTCAACCCGGCCGCGGGTTCCGGCCGCACCGGGCACGTCTTCGACGACCTCCGCCGCCCCATCGAACGCGCGCTCGGCGCGGTCGACGTCGAATTCACGCGCGCGCCCGGGCACGCGAGCGCGATCGCGCGCGAGGCGGCGACGGCCGGCCGAAGGCGCATCGTCGCGGTCGGCGGCGACGGCACCTTCTCCGAGGTCGCGGCGGGCGTGTTGGAGTCGCGCGTGCCATCCGCGGTCGGCCTCATCCACCAGGGCACCGGCGGCGACTTCCGCCGTTCACTCGGGCTCGAGCACCGGCTCGACCGCTACCTCGAAGCGATCGCCCGCGACGCGCCCGAACCCCTCGACGCCGGTCTCGTCCGGCATCGCGCCCGCGACGGCGCGATGCGCGAGCGCTTCTTCGTCAACGCGCTGTCGGTGGGCATGGGCGGTCTCGTCGACCGCTACGTCGAGGAGTCGAAGCTCGGGCTGAGCGGCACCGCGGCGTATCTGACGGCGAGCCTCGAGGCGCTCGCCAAGGGCGCTGCCGGTCGGCTGACGTGCCAGGTGGTCGAGGGCGGCGAAGAGCGGGTCGAGCGACTCGAAACGCGCCTCCTCGCCGTCTGCAACGGCCGCTACTTCGGCGGCGGGATGCGCATCGCTCCCACGGCCGAGCTCTGCGACGGCGCTTTCGACGTCATCGCGCTCACCGGCGCGGCTCGGCTGCCGCTGCTGCGCGCGATGGCATCCGTCTACCGGGGCGAGCACCTGGAGCTCGCCGGCGTGCGCCACTTTCGCGCGTCCGAGCTGTCGATGGAGCTCCTGGGCGACGCCGAGCAGGAGCGCTTTCTGCTCGACGTGGACGGCGAGTGGGCCGGAGCGCTGCCGGTCACCGTTCGCGTCCTCCCGCGGGCGCTCCGGGTCCTCCGATGACCGGACGCGCGCGGCAAGACGTCGTCCGATTCGCGCTTGCCCGCGTTTTCGCGCGCGCGGCTCGCACCACTTGCGCGAAGTCGTTTCTTGGATAAAGAAGAGCCTGCCATGCCGAACTCCGAGCCCATGATCGTTCCGTCGCCCCTCGACACGACGCCAGCCGACGCCCGCAAGGGCCGCGTGCTCGTCGTCGACGATCACCCGAACATGGTGACGTCGCTGGCCATCCTCCTGCGCAACCAAGGCTTCCAGGTGGAGGAGGCGGTCGGCGGCGAGGCGGCGTACGCGCGGCTTTCGGACGAGGCATCGTTCGACGTCGTCGTCACCGACCTCCGGATGGACCGCGTCGACGGGATGGCGGTGTTGCAGCGGGCGCTCGAGGTCTCGCGGTCGACCCAGGTCATCATCATGACGGCGTTCGGTTCGATCGCGAACGCGGTCGCCGCGATGAAGGCCGGCGCCTACGAGTACGTGACCAAGCCGTTCAGCGACGAGGAGCTCCTGATCAAGGTCGCGCACGCGGCGGAGAAGAACCGGCTGCTCGCGCACGTCCGGCTCTACTCGGACGAGTTCAAGGACCGCTACCGGCTGGACAACATCGTCCACCGCTCGGAGCCGATGCGGGACCTGCTCGCGCGGGTGGTGCGGGTCGCGCAGACGGACGCGACGGTGCTGGTGACCGGCGAGAGCGGCACCGGCAAGGAGCTCATCGCCCGCGCGCTGCACGCGAACAGCCGGCGCGCCCAGCAACCGTTCATGCCGGTCAACTGCGCGGCGATTCCGGAAACGCTCCTCGAGAGCGAGCTGTTCGGGCACGCCAAGGGAGCGTACACCGGCGCGCTCAAGGCGCGGCGCGGGCTCTTCGAAGAAGCGTCGGGCGGCACGTTCTTCTTCGACGAGATCGCGGAGACGACGGTCAGCTTCCAGGCGAAGCTGTTGCGCGCGATTCAAGAGGGCGAAATCCGCCGGGTCGGCGAGAACGCCGCGACCAAGGTGGACGTGCGGGTCATCGCGGCGACCAACGTCGACCTGAAGATCGCGATCCAGGAGAAGCGTTTCCGCGAGGACCTCTATTACCGGTTGAACGTGGTGCCGCTGCGGGTTCCGGCGCTCCGGGAGCGGCGCGAGGACATCCCGTTGCTCTCGCGGTATTTCTTGCGACGCTTCGACGAGCGCAACGAGACCCGCCACAATTTCAGCGACGCCGCGCTGGACCGGCTGACGGCCTACGACTTTCCCGGCAACGTCCGGGAGCTGGAGAACGTCGTCGAGCAGGCGGCGGCGCTCACGGGCCACGAGACGATCGGTCCGGCGGACGTGCTGGTCGACTTCGGCGGCCACACGGGCCCGCCGCTGCCGAAAGACAACTCCTTGTCCGCCGCGGTCGACGCCGCCGAGAGGAACGCCATCGAGCGGGCCATCATCCTCTGCGACCACGACCTGGGCGCCGTCGCCCGGCTCCTGCGGGTCTCCGGCACCACGCTCTGGCGGAAGATGAAGCGGCTCCAGATCAGGCGGCGCTGACCTTCGCGGACGAGCCCGAGAGAGTTGCCGGGCTTTCCAGCTCACTCGATGCCCATCCAGTCGACGCACTCGTGAGGGCCATTGAGCCGCGTGGCGTCAGCCCGCGGGCTCGAGGCGGGGACCGCGGGCCAACGCCCGCGCTACGCGCAGTCGAAGGACGGGCGGTCCATGCGGCAATGCGCTCGTCCCTCGACCGCGCTGCCCTGAAAAAGATGGTATCGGGCCGCTGGCTCGACGCCAGGCCGGCCTGGAACCACCGTCCTTTTTGATCGCACATGCTGAGCCATCGGCTCGTGACGTCTCGGGATGAGCGGCAATACCCACGGGCCTGGTGCGGTCGACCGTAGGACGGGGGCTCGTCCCCCGCCGTCTTCGGACGGGTCGCGCTGCCGCGACGGGGGGCAAACCCCGCCGGCTCGTCAACAGAATCTGTGCGTGGAAAGCACCTCGCGGGAAGGCGGACACGTGAGAGTCCGGGTTGGGCAGTGCCGTTCGCCGCTCTCCGACCGTCCGGTCGCCCGATGCGAAGATCTCGACGTGCAGTTCTCGCGATCGACGAACGCGGTGCTTGCACCCGGACACTCACGTGTCCGGCTTCCTCGTCTCGCCCGTAACACGCACAGATTCTGTTGAGGAGCCCCCCGCCCTACAGATGCCTTCGCCAAGAAACTTGGCGTCAGCCCGCGGTTCGAGGCGGCGACCACAGGCTAACGCCACGCGGCTCAAACCGGTCGCCGACAGCCTGAGTGAACCGCGGAGCCCGAAAAGAGTTGACCTCTCCCGCCGCGACGGGTGTAGGCTGCCGGTCATGGACCGTTACCGAGTCAAACCCGGCACCAAGCTGCACCTCGACGGCTTCGATCCCGCCGACCACCACGACTGCCGCGACAAGAAGCACGGCGAGGAGCTGACGCTCCCGCTGCTCCGGCGGCTCGACGAGCTGCAGGAGCGCCTCTACGCCGAGGCGCGCCACTCGCTGCTCCTGGTGCTGCAGGGCACCGACACCGCGGGCAAGGACGGCACCATCCGGCACGTGATGAGCGGCGTCAACCCGCAGGGGTGCCAGGTCGCGTCGTTCAAGCAGCCGACGCACGAGGAGCTGGCGCACGACTTCCTCTGGCGCATCCACCAGTGGACGCCGCGCAAGGGGAACATCGGCATCTTCAACCGCTCGCACTACGAGGACGTGCTCGTCACCCGGGTGCACAAGCTCATCGACGACGACGAGGCGAAGAGGCGGTTCGAGGAGATCAACGACTTCGAGCAGATTCTGCGCCGCAACGGGACGACGGTCGTCAAGTTCTTCCTCCACATCTCCAAGGACGAGCAGCGGCAGCGGTTGCAGGAGCGCGTCGACACGCCGGACAAGCGGTGGAAGCTCTCCGCGTCGGACCTGAAGGAGCGCGAGCTGTGGCCCGACTACCAGAAGGCGTTCGAGGAGGCGCTCGAGGCGACGAGCACCGACCACGCGCCGTGGTACGTCATCCCGGCGAACCACAAGTGGTATCGCAACTACGTCATCGCGAAGATTCTCGTCGACGCGCTCGAGGAGCTCGGCCCGAAGTTCCCGCCCGCCGACGCGTCGCTCAACTACGAGAAGCTGAAGATCACCTGACGCGACTTCGCGGCTCGGCTTGTCGCCCGTCGATCAGACCGATCAGACCGATCGGACAGATCCGACCGATCGGTCCGATCGGCGTTTGCGCGATCACGCTCGGCGCGCGGGACGTGGACGCCGGCCGAGCGCCAAGCCGAGGACGACCACCGCCAGTAGCGCGAAGAGCGCGAGCCCACTGACGACCGCGCCCTTCTTCTCCGCGCGCAAGGCGTCGAAGATGCGAACGACGTGCGGTCCCGCCGGCACGCGCACCGCTTCCTGATTCACGTTCGCGCGCACGATGCGAACGCGCCGGCCGTCGACCTCGGCTTCGGTCGAGGGCAGCCACGCTTCGGCGACGACGAGCCAGGCCGGTTGCGCGCCGGCGGTTCTCGCCACGAGGCCGCGCGCGAGCCGCTGCACCGACACGAGCCGAGCAGCTGCGCGGGCTGGCGCCGGCGACCCAAACCGTAGGATGGGTGAAGCGGAGCGGAGCCCATCGTTCCGGGGCGATGGTCGCTCGATGGGCGGCGCTGTCGCTCCACCCATCCTGCTCGCTCCATGGGCGAGGACGCCCGTACCACGACGTTCTGCTGCATCGCCGTGTCCGACGAGCACCACCTCGCGGCGCGGATCGAAGCTGTCGTCGAGGAGCTTCTCGCCCGCATCCCGATCGTCCGCGGCATAGGTCGCGTCAGGCACGAGATGCACGCGCGGGAGCGCGTCGTCGACCCGGTAGACGCGGACGCCCGGCTCTTGGAAGACGAGCGTGAACCCCGGCGCGTGAACCCCCGCGGGGCTCAGGACGAACTGGACGGCGTCCATCGCGAGGAGACGATGGAAGGTGCGGTCGCCGCTCAAGTCCTCGAGCGTCGGCATCGCGAAGGTCTGGTTGATGAGCCCCGGCCCGAACTGGTCGCCGAAGATTTCCGCGTTGCCTTCGTTCGACAGCCCGCCGTACGGATCGGCCGGCTCGATGCCCCAGAGGAGCCCGACGTTCGGCGGCAGCAACTTGCGCAGCGCGAGGTACGGCTTCAGGTCCCGCCGCGTCCATCCCTGGGCCACCCGCCGCGCCGTGCGGTGGAGCTGCACCCACTTCGGCGTGTACACGCGCAGCGGCCGCTCCGCCGGCAGGTGCGCGACGGTCGACGGCGGCGACAGCCAGTGCGACGCCGCGTCGAGCGTGTTGAGCGGCGTGTTCGCGAGCAGCACGTCAGCGCTGGCGGCGACGAGCAGCGCCGCCGAGAGCATCGCCGGGTTGAACCGCAGCCGCCCGGCGTCGTGCAGCGCGCCGAAAAGCTCCGCGGCCCGGGTCAGCCCGAGCGCGCCGACGAGCGCGAGACAGGTTTCGGTGACGAAGAGGAAGCGCTGCGGGAAGCGGAAGAGCTTCATCCCCGGCACGACGTGGAAGGCGAGCGGGAAGAGCGGCGTCGAAGTGCCGAGCGCGAAGAGGAGCGCCACGATGGCGCAGCCCCAGAGCAGGAGCGCCGTCGATCGACGCGGCCGGCTCGTCAGCGCGAGGAGCGAGAGCGGTACCGCCAGGATGCCGAGGTAGCCGTAGTCCTCGCCGAACGCGGCGGCGAGATGGTAGGTGCCGCGGCTCGGGTCACCGGCGGGGAACGGCCAGAGGAGGCTCAGCAGATCGCGCGCGGGAAACGGCCACTGCGCGATGAAGTCGAGCGTGAGCGGGTGCGCGCGGTTCGAGGCGCGGGCGAGCTCGGCCATCGGCCAGAGGCTCACCGCGCCCACGGCGGCTCCGGCGAGGCCGGCGAGGACGAACGCCAGGAAGAAGAGGGCGCGGTCTCGTCGCGAGCCCGGTTCTGTCGCGAGGCGCGCGACAACCCATGCGCCATAGGCGAGCGCGGCGTAGAACGTCGTCTGGGGAAAGCCGGCGAGGACCTGCTCGCCGAAGACGAGGCCGAACCCCGCGAGGAACGCGCCCGCGCGCGCGCGCTCGCCGCCGCGCAGCCGAGCAAGAGCGCCTTCGAGCGACAACAGCGCCCACGGGAAGGGCGCGACCGACCCGAGCTCGGAAAGATGTTGGAGCTGACAGACGGCGAACCCGGAATTCGCGGCGACGATGCCGGCGAACGCGGTTCCGAGCGCGCTCGCGCCGAGCTTCTCGGCGAGCGCCGCGGTGCCGAGACCGAAGGTCGCGAGGAGCAGGAGCACGTACCAGTCGAGCGCCTTCGCCGGCGGGAGCGCGGCGAAGAGGACCGCGCCGGCCGGCTCGGACTTCGAGAGCGCCTCGGGAATCCAGTCGCGACCGGGGCCGACGCCGAGCTTGCGCGCCGCCGCGACCCGGGCCGGCACCTCGGCATCGAGCAGGTCGGAGATGATCACGTCGTCGCTGACCGGCACCTTCGAGCCGGTGACGAGCCCCGGATAGGCGACGACCAGCGACGCGAGCACGGCCGCATACGCGAAGCGCCGCCGCCACCGATCGCGCCTTGCCGAATCCGAACGGCCCATCGCGCTCCACGCAGCCACCTCGCCGCCGCGCGCGACAGACTATCGCCGAACACGCGGGCCCTGACCGGATCCATGCGGCCAAACGCTCGCAGTCAGCCAGGAGTGGCGCCTCAGAACACTCCTTCGGCGAGCGTCAACAGGATCCCGGTCGGCGGCGAGGCCGGGCGGTGCTCTCGAATCGGCGCCGGCGGCATCACGGGCGGCGAGGTGCTCGGGGGCTCGTCTCGGATGGTGACCGCCGCGCCGAGGCCGCCGCCGA
>JAJYLH010000048.1 GCA_021787845.1 Myxococcales bacterium
GCCACCCTCGCGCTCGCCCTTCGAGGCCCGCGCATGCTTGCCGTGCTCCATTCATGCTCCGTGGGCGCGGGCACCTCAGGGTGAGCGGATCGGGGACCAAGACACCTGAGGTGTCTGGATACCCAGACTCCATAAACGTTAGCGGGGGTATCTCCTTCGTTCAGGTCGGAGCCCGGCTCCCATTTTCTTGTGGCACGGGCGTCCCCGCCCGTGTAGCCTTCGTTGTGGCTTTCACAGGCGAGGACGCCTGTGCCACGGGAGAAGAGCCCGCGCTGAACCTGAACGAAGCCGATACCCCCAAAACGTTAACCCACAATCCAGGTTCGGAGGAGCTCAGCTCGTAGGATGGGTGGAGCGGAGCCCATCGGCGAGCGCCGCAATGATGGGCTTCGCTGCGCTCTGCCCATCCTACGAGTTCGCGCGCCGCGTCGAGAACCTGCGCGCCGCGCGAGCCTTTCGAGGCTTGGTAGATCAGGGCGAGCGGTTTCTCGCTCAGGGGCCACAATGTTGGAGACTTTCCGGGCTGTGCTACGGTTCGCGCCAGAGCCAGACGCCGCTGCCGAGCTCGGGAGGCGTGCTGCTGCTGCCGTCGTTCACGAAGGACATGTACAGCTTGTCGTTACCGGCGAAACGCACCGAGACGTAGCTGCCGGTGACCGCCTTGGAGTTGTTGTCGTCCGAGCTGCAGGTGGTCCAGATGGACAAGTCGCTCGAGCGTGCCAGCTTGGGATTCCCGCAGGTGGCGTCGCCGGCGCCGCCCCCGGATTCGTAGGCGATGGCGCCCTCGCCGCTGGAGCTGATGACTTCGGCGGTGGCTGAACCGGGAAGGGCGCTGTGATCTCCAGGCACCTTGTCGGGCGCGGCGAAGGTCAGTCCGCCGTCGGGCGAGGGGGAGACCCAAACCGCTGCGTCTGCGTTCGGATCGAGCTGCGCGGTGAAGGCGACGACCGGGTTCGTCCCATGGAACGCCAGGGCCACCGACGGATTGTCGTTCTGGACGTTGTTCGTGTCGGCGACCTTCACGGTCGCAAGGTTGCCGGGCCGCCCAAAACCGAGGACGCTGCTGGCGCTCGAGCCATTGGTGTCGGGATCGCTCCAGAAGGCGAGCCCGGGTTGCCCGGCGGAGTCCAGCGCGAAGCCCACCGGGACTTGCGTGGCTCCGCCGGCGCCGCCCGGCTCCGGCACCCGGACGTCGTTCCAGGAGCCGCTTCCCGTCCCGCTGGAAACCCGGATGCGGGAGCAGCCGGAGGTACCGCAGGCATCGTAGTCGTGCCAATACGCGATCCAGATCTTCCCACCGGCCATCAGGAGGCTCGGAACAGCCGCGAATTGGATATCGGCGGGGCGCACGGTCGCCTTCGTCCAGGTGGCGCCGCCATCGGTGGAGCGCGCAAGCACGATGTCCGCTCCGTCGCCCGCGTTGGCCGGCACCCTCTGGTAGGCGATGCCCAGCGTGTCGTTCGACGCATCGAACGCCATCGAGACCTGGCGCTCGCCGGGATCGGTATCGATGCCGCCGACGGTGTCGATGCGCACCGGCGCGTTCCACTTGTACTTGGCCCGGTTCCAGGTGACCGCGTAGAGGGTCGAGTCCGAGGGGTCGGTGTCGCCATTCGGATCGACAAAGACGTAGCCGAGCACCGGGTCATCGTTGGCGTCGAGGGTCATCGCCAACTGGGACCCGAAGGCGCTCGGAGCCACCCCGCGGGGAAGCGCCACCGCCAGGTCGAAGCCGGTCGGCGGCGGCCCCACGGTGACCGTGTTGGAAGCCGCCGAGATGCCCTGCGCGTCGATTGCCTTGACCTCATAGACGTACGTCGCGTACCCGTCGGTCAAGGCGTCGGTGAAGGTGGTGGTGCCGCTGGTGGCGAGCTTGGCGAAGCTGCCGCCGAGCGGTTCGCGATCGATTTCGTAGGTGACCCCGCTCGAGGCGCTGGGCGTCCAGGAGAGCACGGCCTGGCTCTTCGAAGCCGAGGTGCAGACGAGTCCGGTGGGCGCCGCTGGGCCGTTGCCGGCCGAGCTGCAGGCCACCGCCAGTCCCACGAGGAAGATCAGTGTTCGACGCATAGGGCGTGCTCCTTGGGACGCGGTTCCCGAGAGTCCGCGTCGGGGTGAAGTGAATCCGGTCCGGCGGACAGCTCCTGCCGAACCGCGAGACAGTGGCTTCGAAAACCTGTGAAGAGAGCGCCGATCCCGAGCGGCGGCCAAGGTAGCACACCGCTTCACGGCCGTCAAGCGGGCCGGCGGGCGGGACAGGGGGCAGGCCGGGTGCCATTCCCGTTGGCCTCCAGCGGAGACGGATGGAAGCTTCGCCTCGAGGCTCCAGCCGTGGCTCGGCGATCGCGCGCTCTGTCGTTGGATGTAGGCCGCCGGGCCCCGTCGGCGGACTCGCCAACGATGTGGGATGACGTGGGGAACTCGAAGCAACGATGCCCGAGACGGGCGGCGGGGGTCCGGGAACCGCTGGCGGGGCTCCGATCGCCGTCGGCGAGATTCCGGTCACTGTCGGCCGGTTTCTGGTTACTGTCGGCGGGTTTCCGGATGCTGTCGGCGGCTTTCCGGATGCTGTCGGCGGGTTTCCGGATGCTGTCGGCGGGTTTCCGGATGCTGTCGGCGGCTTTCCGGATGCTGTCGGCCGGATTCCGGTTACTGTCGGCCGGATTCCGGTTACTGTCGGCGCTCCGTCGGTCGGCGGAGGCTCGACGTGGCGGAGCGCCAGAAGGATGCGAGGCGCATCGCCACCGCAGCGCCACCCGCGGGCGTGATCGAGCATCGACATCGAGTCGGAGCGCGGACGTCGCGTCCGCCCTGGGGTGCTGGGTATCCTGCCGGCGTCGGGCGGGACGCCCTCGATCCCCGGGGCGGGCAAGATGCCCGCGCGCCGTGAAGCGTCAACTCGCGGGCGCGCTGCGGGGCGTGCGCTCGACGGGGGTCGTGGCAGCGGCGGCGTTTGTGGCGCGGGAAGGTTGCGGCTATGATGCGCGAGTGCGGACCCCAAGGGCGGTCCTGATTCTTGCGCTCGCCGCCGCGGGATGCGGAGCACGCGCTCCCCGGACCTCCGGTGGCGCGGCTGCTCGGCGCGACGGCGGTGAGCCTCCCGACGCGGGCGCCGTCGCCGACGGGGGCGGCGACGCCGGGACGCCGGATCGGGACGGCGGGCAACCCGACGCGGGGCCGACGGCGGACGCAGGGGTGGACGGCGGGACGGTCGCGCCGGCGTGCACGGGTGACACCCTCGACAGTAACCGCAATCGCCTCCTTCAAAGCTACTACGAGTTTCTCGAGGCTCACGCCGCGACCCCGCAGACCAACGGGCTCGACGCGAGCAACGTCGCGAGCGCGCTCGATGTCTGGACGAAGCTCGATCCGTCGAGCCGCGCGGTGTTCCTCACCCTGACCGCGAGGATGCAAGGCAGCCTCCTCGGAAGCGACTCGAGCTCGATGCTCTCCCACGTCACCCGCGTCTACCGAATCGCGGGCGGCCAGGGAGCGACCGCGACCAATCCGGGAAGCTGCGGAGGCGGTGAGTACAACCGGATGCTGATGTCGATGGATGCGACCCTGCAAGCGGCGCAGCTCGCTGCGAACCGCCATCACGGCGCCCGGCAGCCGAATGGCCGCTACGACATCAGCGACGTCGTTCCCACGAGCTACTGGCGAGACTCCCACGACCTGGGCGGCCCCCACTCGCCTTTTGACCTCAGCGACGAAACCAATGCCGGCGCGCCGCGAGGACAGACACAGTACTTTTCCGACCCCGCCTCGACGCGGGCGAGCTCGCCGCTCGGCCGGCAGGACCTTTCGACGCTCGTCGATCCCTACGCGCTGGAGATGGACCAGGATTACGACTGCCCGCACAACTCGAACCCGCTGTGCACCTACACCACCTACGGGCCTCTGTGCATGCTCGAGCCGGCGGAGCCCGGCACCCAGATCTTCACGGATTCCTACGGGAGCTTCGAGCCCGACTGGCAGCCACAAACCTGCGGGCGGTAACAAAAACAGCGGCTATCCGGTTCGTTGCATGCCTATCCGGTTGACACACTTGGAGGCGGACATGTCAGTGTCCGGGTCGGATGCGGCGTCCCGAGCCAACCCGGGCACCGACGTGCCCTGCTCCAACGTCGGGCAAGTGTGTCAACCAGATAAGCAGACGAACCGGGAAGCTCTTCAAACGAGAGCCCATGATTCGTCGCGCGCGATGGCGCCCGGTCAGCCCGCGCCCGACGGCGGCTGCCGGTCGCGCCGGACGACGAGCGCCGGTTCCTCGCGCCGCCGCGGCTTGAGAAAGAACATCACGAAGGGCACCACCGGCATCGGCAGCACCGCCATCGCGAGCAGGAAGAGAATGAGCGCCGCCCGCGCGAGCACGAATCGGAGGCGCCGGAGCCATCGCTTCATGGTGAATCTCCTTTGCGAGGTTCAGGACCGACAACGACGTCGGCCGGATCTCAGCGAAGGAGCGCGCGATGTCGGACGAACAGTCGCGGGGGCGCGCGCGAGTGCGCACACGCATGCGGGCGCGACGCGAGCCGCCGGACGACGGCGCGCGCGGGCGTGAGGCGACCGGGAGCGGCGACGGCACGCCGATCGACGCGGGGAGTTTCGCGCGAGGGCGGCTTGGCACGCTCGACCAGCTCGACGACAGGTCCGGTGTACGCATGCGCCTGCGCGCTCGTCGCAACGACCGGAGCGACCGTCAGCGCCAGCCAGACCAGCAGCATGCGAAGGAGCCGGACCATCGCGGCCATCGTAGCCACGCCGCGAGGCCTGTCAAGCCCGGCGGGCAGCACGCGCGAGTATCCGCGTCCGTCGTGCCGCCCGAATCCGCGCAGCGGCTGGAGGAAACGGGGCGCTGGTCACAGGCGCGCCGATGTGGTATCGAACGGGCCGGTCTTGGTCAGCGCGAGGCGCGCGAGGAGCGAGCGATGTCGGCGAAGCGGATCTTGGGTTTGGCGGCGGGTCTGGCGCTCGTCGCGGGCGCGGCGTGGGCGGACGAGCCGTTCGTCCCGCAGGCGCTGGTCCAGCAGGGGCGCCTGTTGGATTCGAACGACCAGCCGGTCAACGGATCGGTCAGCATGACCTTCAACCTCTACCATCAAGCGACCGGCGGCACCGCGGTCTGGACTGAGACGCAGTCGATCCAGGTCGCAAACGGCTACTACGCGGTCCGGCTGGGCGATCCTGCCGACGCGAACGCGCAGCCGATCACGACCGACGACCTCGCCGGGCCGACGTATCTCGGCATCACCATCGACAACAACGAGCTCCTGCCGCGGCTTCAGCTCGCGACGGTGCCCTACGCCCAGCGCGCCGACCTCGCGAACCGGATGCAGGGCGGAACCATCGACGGCGCGACCATCACCAACTCGAGCGTCGACGCGACCTCGGTCTCTGTCGGCGGCCACCCGGTCATCGACTCGAACGGCAACATCGTGAACCTCGCGCAGCAGCTCCAGGGCGCCGGCATGGTGGCGTCGGATTCGAGCGAGCTCGGCGGCAAGCCCGCGTCGGACTACGTGACGAGCGACGTGCTGGGACAGTACGCGACCTCGGCCGACCTCGCGGCGCAGGAGTATGACAACCGGGTGCGCAACGGGTCCTTCGAGCTCGGCAGCCCGGGCGATCTGCCGACGGATTGGGTGACCCTCGGCAGCGGAACCGGCACGCGTGCGCAGGTGGCGGACCCGCTCTTCGGCGCGAGCGCGCTGGAGATCAACGACTCCGATTCCAGCGGCCAGGTCGCGGTGCAGCAAACGATCATCGCCTCGAGCGACATCGCGGGAGCCATCGGCGAGACGTTCACGGCCTCGGTCTATGCCAAAAGGAAGGCCGGCTCGACGCAAGGACGAGTCTGCTTGGAGGACGACGGCGGCACCGACTGCGCGCCGCTGACGACCGGCAGCACCTACGCCCGCGCGAGCGTGAGCCATGTCATCACGAGCGGCGCGACCTCGCTCGTCCTCGTGCTCGACAGCGGCACCATCCCCGGCGACGCGAACGACTATGTCTTCGACGGCGCGATGGTCACCCGCGGGAAGCTCGTGGTGGATTTCGCGCCCCAGATGGGCGAGCAGATGCCGTCGCTGCTGCCGGACGCGAGCATCCCGGCATCCAAGCTCGTCATGGGACCGGGCTCGGGGCTCAACGCCGACCTGCTCGATGGCATCGACTCGACGGGATTCGTGCAGACGCAGGGAGATCAGACTGTCGGCGGGACGAAGACGTTCACGAGCCCGGTCTCCGCGCCGAGCTTCACCGGCAGCGGCTCCGGCCTGACGAACATCCCGGATGGCGCGTTGTCGTCGAACATCCCGCGGCTCGACGGGAGCGATGACTTCAAGGGTGCGGACACGTTCTCGACCGCGCCGACCTTCGCCGCTCCCGGCGGCCAGCCGTTCACCGTGTCGAACGCGAACGCGCAGACCGTGACCAACCTGAGCTCGGACAAGCTCGATGGCATCGACTCGACGCAGTTCATGCGGTCGGACACCGACACGTCGACCAGCGGCAACCTTTCGGTCTCCGGCAATGTCAGCGCCGCGGGCGTCGTGACCGGCGACCGGTTCAAGAGCTCCGACACGCTTCTGCTCTCCAGCTACCAGACCGCCAATCCCTCGAGCAACGTGGGGCTGTACTCGGCGCCGGGCGACCGCGATTCATGGGTGTTCTTGGACAGCGCCGACACCTCGACGAACTGGGGAATCTACCACCGGCAGATCGACACCCCGCTGGCCATCGCGGGCCAGGCGACTTTGGAGCCCAACTCCATCGCCTTCGTCGGAGGCGGCACCAGCACCTTGCAGGCGTTCGTCGGCCTCGGCACAGGCAACGCATACTTCAAGGGCAACGTCACGATCGGCGGAAGTATCTCCGCGTCCGGGAACCTCATCCTGTCGCTCTTCCCGACGCCGCAGATCAAGGAGTTCAGTTTCGCTGGCTTGCAAAACTTCGACGTGGCGCTGCCCGCCGCCGTCCAACCGGGGATGAAGGCCATCCTGGCGGACGTGTTCGCGACGGCTGATTCAAACGATCACCAGGTCTTCGTGCTCGGGAACGGCTGCACCTCGTATCAACGGGACTGGATCGACACCCGGGGAACGCAGCCGAGCACCGTCTTCGGCGACCTCGCGACGCAGTGCATCCACCTCGTCTACAACGGCGAGGCCGACGGGTACACTTCGAACTACGGCCTCTGGTACTCGAGCCAGGTCATTCCCCTCAAGTCCAACGGCCACATCGACTTCAGCAACTTCGCCAACTCGGGTTCCAACGGCTGGATCTACATGGTCATCCGCGGGTACTTCCAGTAGCGGGGTGAGCGAACGTCGTCGGGGTCCGGCGCGAGGGGCCCCCAGAGGGAGCGCGCGATGGTCGGCTGGATGGCGTACCTCGTGCTGGTGGCGCCCGTCACCGTCCTCGTCGTCACGCACCGGGCGCTCGGCACCACGCCAGTCGCGATCGGGTTCCAGCTCGCCGGGCTCGCCTTGGTCGTCTGGGCGCGGCTCGCCTTCGGCTGGCGCAGCTTCTACGCCGGGTCGAGCCCGACCGCCGGCCGGCTCGTGACCACCGGTCCCTATCGCTTCGTGCGAAATCCGATCTACCTCGGCGTCCTCATCGCGTTGGGCGCGGCGGTGGCGACGCATCTCGACTGGACCTCCATCGTCTGCGGAACCGTCGCCGCCGGCGCCATCGCGGTCCGCATCGGCAGCGAGGAACGTCACGTCGCGGCGCGGTTTCCCCAGTACCGCGACTACGCCCGCAAGACGCGCCGGCTGATTCCCTTCGTGTTCTGAAAGCCGCGCCGTTTCTCACGGGGCCGAAAGCTGCCGCAGATGCCGGAACCAGGTTTCCGTCGCCTGCGTCAGCCGCATCCCGTGCACCTGCTCGCCGGCCAAAGTGCGCGTCCAGAGCACGACCCCGGTCCCTTGCAACGAACCTCCGGGCCAGTCGGCGGCGAAGTGCAGCGGCGTGCCCACCGGAATCCGCCCCGTCGCGCGAAAGGACAGGCCGCTCGCGGAGACGTTGAGCAGTCGTCCGGTCAGGAAGAGCGCACTCGTGGTGCCGAAGCGGAACGGCAGCTCGGAAGCATACCGGTCGGCTCGCGTCCGCACGCCGCGCGAGGATCCGGCAGCGCTGCCGCCAGGCGAAGCCGAAGCGGCCGCCCGGTCGCCGTCGAAGCCCGGGAGCTTGCCCAGGAACCGAAAGAAGCTTTCGTCGGCCCCGGTGATCTCGACACCCAGCGTGCTCGGCAACCCCATCGCGGGCGCGCCGCGCAGCGCCCAGGCGACGACGCCGCCGACCCGAATCAGGTCCTCGCCCGGCAGGCGCAGCTCCAGCACCAGCGTCGTTCCCGGCTTGAACACGCTCGACGCGGACATCGCGAGGCCGCGCGGAGAAACGTTGGTGGTGAAGCCAGTCCCCAAGAGCGGATACGCCGGTCCGTACCGCACGGCTATCCGCTTCTTGATCCGCTGCGTGCGTGCAACCCGCGAGCCGTTCGCCATCCCCGCCGCTCCCCCTCTCCCACCCCGGACGATGCGCATAACATGGACTTGCAAAAGTGCAAACCGAAAAACATACCGGCCGTCCGGTTGCCCGTCCTTCGACTATGCCTAGCGCGGGCTGACGCCTGCGACCCAACCGCACGAGCCACGACCAGTCGTGTCCGCCCTCCGGCCGGGCACGACGACGACGGGCCAGAGGGCCGGCACTACTACCCCGACGCTGCGCATCGAGAATCCGCGCGTGCCGACAAGACTTTTCGGGTTGGTAGTTCAGGACGGGCGGTCGGGAGCTCACGCGACGTGCGATCACCCTTGATTGAGCAAGCCATGCCTATTCCGGTTGACGCACTTGGAGCGGACCTGGAGCCAGACACTGACGTGTCCGCCTCCACCATCAGGGCGAGTGCATCGACCGGCCTCGATGCCTCGGGTTGGCGGGCTCAGGCGAAGGCCACCCGCCACGACACGACCTGGCCCTGCTGACCCGGCGAGAGCGCGAACTCGAGGCGGACGACCTCCCCATCCTGCGTCAGGGTAGCGGCAGCGACGCCGTCTACCTGCGCCGCTTTCGCCGAGTAGGGCGCCGGCGCGTAGAACGCCAGCCGGTAGCTCCACGGCGCCCGCTCGGTTCCGACGGCGCCCGCGAGCGTGCCCGACAGCGTCTTCGAACGCCCATCCCAGGTCACCTTGCCCAGGTCCGTCGCGCCCATCGTCACGTGGCGATTCGTGCTGAGCAGTTGGGGAACCCCAGAGGGGGTGCGCAGCGCCAGCACTTCAGCGCTGTGGAAGGGCACGGTGATCGCAATCGATCCCTTCTGGCGCCCGAGGAACCGCTCGCTCCAGAAGGCCCAGACCAGCATCTCCTCGGGCAGCTCGACGGTGAACGACCGCGGCTCGGTGTCGCTCAGCACGACCTCGGGCTTCACCGAGAAGTCGCGGTTCTTCCCCCAGTGGAAGAGGCCGATGAGGTCCCACTTCCCCGCTGGCGCGTCGATCGCGAGGTGCCAGCGCTCCGGATAGTCGCGCTCCATCACGTCGAGCGGCACCGCTCCGGCCGGCCACGCGGGCAAGAGGCGCCGCGCGATGTCGATCCACTCGGGGTGCCCGGCCAGGTCCACGAGCTTGTCGCCCATGGTCACGTTGCCGCCGCCGAGCGCAATCCAGGTCGCGAACGCGCGGCTCTCCTCCAGCGTCAGGGGCGGCACGCCGCTCGCCTCGGGCGCCGAACGGAAGAAGACGAGGTCGTCGTCGTTGACCCAGACGCGGTTTTGGTAGAACCAGCGCCGAGAGCCGGTGCGCACCGTCGCCTTGAACGAGTTGACGGTCGAGAACACGTCGTCCGGGTCGACCTCGTCCCAGCGCGGCGCGTTGTCCAGGGTCAGCCGCATCGCGTCGAGGGTGCCGATGTTCGCGCCCATCACCCCGATGCCGAGGATGAACGTCTCGCTCCCCAGCGCCGCTCTGATGGAGCGGTAGCCCTCCCGCCAGGCTTCGATGGCGGTCAGGGTCTGGTCGTGGTGCTGGCCGAGGATGTCCCAATAGGTGAAATCGACCTTCGCCCACTTCCAGCTCTCCTGCCGGAGGGTGCCGAAGGTCTGGCCGAGCCAGTCGTCGACCGCGGGCAAGGAGCAGTCGACGGTGAGGCGGTCGCCGAGCACGACGCCCGGCAGGCCGGTCTCCGGCTTCTGCAACCAGTCGGGATGATCGTGCGCGAACTGGCTCTTCGCGTCCGGCGTCATCGGAGCGATCCAGAGGCCGGGGGTCAAACCGGCTTGCCGAATCTGCTCGGCGAGCCACGCGCCGCCGTGCGGGAAGCGGTCCGCCCGCCACTCCCAGTCGCCGTAGAGCGGCTCCCAGCCGTCGTCTATCTGGAACCACGCTCCCCCGAAGGGCTGCAGCTCCTTGACCCAGACGTCGAGGTTGGCGAGGAACGTCGGCTCGTCCATGTCCTGGCCGTACCCGCCGGTGCCCGCGCCGCCGGTCCAGGAGTTCCAGCCGCTCGGCGAGGGATGGCCAGGGCCGCGCTGCGACCAGGGAACGATGCCGTGCTCGGCTTGGATGGCGTCGGCCAGCGCTTCGAGGGCCGAGAGCGGATCCGCTGGGCGTGGTGCGAGCCAGAACTTTTCCGACGCGAGGGTGCCGCCGGGCGCGAGGGGCTTGCCGTGGAAGACGAGAGCGCATTCGGCGGCCCAGAGCGTAAACGGTCGGCGACCGGCGGAATCGGCCGGCGCGGCGCTCGGGTCGAAAGCGATGCCGAGGGTGGGCACCGCCCGGTCGAAGGTGAGCCAGCCGGCGACCAGCGACTGGTCGGGCTCGTCGATGCTGGCGACCGCGTGGCTCCAGTTGGAGACCGAGTTGCCGCGCAAGGGAATCGGCAGCGCTTGTGCCCACAGGAAGGGCTGCACGTCACCCCACTGGGCCTGCGCGGCGACGTCGAGGGCGACGAAGCAGCCGTTCTCGAGGATGCGATGGCGCGCCGGATCTTTGCCCAGGTGCAGCGCTCCGCCGCGGCTGGCATCGACGACGATCGGCGCGAGGCGAAGGATGGTCACCGCGCGCGAGCCGGTGTTCGTCACCTCGAGCCGCGCGCGAACGGTGCCGTCAGCGGCGGCGGAAAGGCTCAGGGTGAGCGTCACGCCGGTCGTCTCGAACACGTAGACGCCCGGCTCGGGATTGGTGCGCGTGCCCTCGTCGGTCAGCGCGAAGAGCTTCGGTCCGCCGGGCGAGCCGTCGTCGACGAGCACATCGGCGGTCGCTCGCTCGAGCACCACGGCGCCGTCGGCAAGGATGTCGAAGGTCCCGTCGGCCAGGCGGAAGCGGATGTCGACCGGCTTCGGTTTCGAGGGGCTGCGGGCGCAACCGAACCCCGGCGTGAGGGTGCCCAGGAGCGATGCCGCTGAGCCAGCGAGAAACGCCCGGCGGGAGAAAATCCAGGGGGGGCCCACGGGGCGAGCGTAGGCGCGGCGGGCGCTCGGCGGCAACCGCGGGAGATGGGCTTTCCGCCTCGCTCAGGTTGGCGGTGAGTCGGCCTCCCCCGCAGCCGCGCGCCCCCTCATCCCGACGATCGGACTGTCGGGACGCGAGGGGACTCAGGGCGCCGAAACTCGGTAACCACTTCCAGCTCTCTGAGCCCCCTCGCGTCTGCGCGCCGCTCATCCCGAGACGTCATGAGCCGATGGCTCAGCATGGGCGATGAAAAAGGGTCCGGGCGAAGTGCAGGACTTTCGCGGGGTTACGGGCCTTTTTTCATGGCAGCGAAGTCGAGGGATCGCGCAGATGAGAGGGCGCGCGACAGCCGGGGGTGAGGGCCTGGCAGCAGCCGGCCTGAGCGACGTGGAAAGCCTGGCACCCGAGAATTGATTCGCTCCGGTGTTCGCGGCAGCATCCGCTCCGACGCCGAACGAGCGTCGTGGGTGCCCACGGATGGCAACGGATCAGAGCTTCGCCGACTTCGTGATCGACCAGCTCGACGGCGCCGGCGCGGTACGCAGCCGCAAGATGTTCGGCGAGTACGGCGTCTACTGCGACGAGAAGATGGTCGCCCTGATCTGCGACAACCAGCTCTTCGTCAAGCCGACCGATGCGGGCCGGCGCTTCATCGTCAAGCCGGTCGAGGCGCCGCCCTATCCCGGAGCGAAACCGTACTTCCTGATCGGGAGCACTCTCGATGACCGCGAGTGGCTCGTCGAGCTCGTCCGCGTCACCACCCGCGAGCTTCCGGCGCCAGCCGTGAAGGCGCCGAAGAAGAAGCCTGCCCGCCAGCGCGGCGGAAGCTCAACGCGTCCGCGCGCGCGGTAGGACGCGCCGAGCTCCGGGCGCCCGCGCTCGATGGGTTCAGGTGGCCTGGCACTGCGGGTCGAGTCTCGGCCGGCGCCACAGGACGCGGGAAGAAATTGGTTGAACATGTTCGTATCGAGTCGGGTTTCCGCTCATCCCGAGCGGTCATCTCGAGCGCCAGTCGGAGGACGCGGGATCGGCGGGACCGCCCTGATCGCTCGCCCTTCGACTGCGCTCAGGGTGAGCGGTCCAGGGCTACGTGACTTGTGCATGTTACTCTTTTCCAACGACCTAGCGGTCGTGGCGGATCCAGACGCTCTTGACCTGCGTGTACAGCTCGAGCGCCTGCGCGCCCATCTCGCGGCCCCAGCCGCTCTGGCCGTAGCCGCCGAACGGGCTCGCCGCGTCGAAGGCGTTGTAGTCGTTGACCCACACCGTGCCGGCCTTGAGCGCTCTCGCTACCCGTAGCGCCCGCCCACCGTCGCGCGTCCACACCCCGCTCACCAGCCCGTAGATCGTCGAGTTCGCGAGCCGCACCGCCTCGGCCTCGTTCTCGAACGTCATCACGGCGAGCACCGGCCCGAAGATCTCTTCCTGCGCGATCTTCATTCCTGGCTGCACCTCGTCGAAGACGGTCGGCCGGACGAAGTAGCCGCCGGCGCGCTCGGGCGCCGTGTCGCGCTCGCCTCCCGCGACGAGCTTCGCGCCCTCGGTGCGACCCAAGTCGACGTAGCCCATCACCGTGCGCAGTTGGTGCTCGCTGACGAGCGGGCCCATCTCGACGCCCGGCGCGAACGGGTCGCCGATTCTCATCCGCGCCGCGCGGTCGACGAGCCGCTGGACCAGCTCGTCGTGGACCGTCGCTTGGACGAGCAGCCGCGACCCGGCGGCGCAGACCTCGCCCTGGTTCATGAAGACGCCCCAGAACGCGGCGTTCGCCGCCGCCTTGAGGTCGGCGTCCTCGAAGACGAGGTGCGGGCTCTTGCCGCCCAGCTCGAGCGACAGCTTCTTCAAGTTCGACTCGGCCGAGGCTTGCAGGAGCGCTCTCGCTGTGCGCGTGGAGCCGGTGAACGCGAGCTTGTCGACGTCCGGGTGCCGGGCGAGCGCCTCGCCCGCGACCGGGCCGTAGCCGACGACCACGTTGACGACGCCGGCGGGAAAGCCCGCTTCGCGCGCCAGCTCGGCGAGCCGGAGCGCGGTCAGCGGCGTCAGCTCGCTCGGCTTCAGGACCACGGTGTTGCCGCAGGCGAGCGCCGGCGCGATCTTCCACGCGGCCATCAGAATCGGGAAGTTCCAGGGGATGATCTGCCCGCAGACGCCGACCGGCTCGCGCAGGGTGAAGTTCACGTACGGCCCGTCGACCGGGACGGTCTCGCCGCGCAGCTTGGTCGTCCAGCCGGCGTAGTAGTGGAAGATTTCGGCGGTCTCCGGCAGGTCGCCCTTGAGCGATTCGCGGTAGGCCTTGCCGTTGTCGGCGCTCTCGAGCCGCGCCAGCTCCTCGCGATGCTGGTCGATGAGGTCGCCGAGCCGCCGGAGCAGACGCGCGCGCACGCTCGGCTCGACCCGGCTCCACTCGCCGGACAGCGCCTCACGCGCCGCGGCGACCGCGCGATCGACGTCGGTCGCGTCCGCTTCCTGGACCTCGCACATCACCTCGCCGGTCGCGGGATTGCGTACGGGAATGGTCCGGCCGCTCGCCGCGTCGACGGGCGCGCCGCCGATGAACGGCCTGAGGTCCGGGAGCGGTATCGCTGGGCGGTAAGCGGTAGCGGGGAGCGTGGGCATCGGAAACCTCGCGAAAGGGTGCGGCAGGACCGTAACGGCGCCAAGCGCGGGCGGCAAGCTCGACAGGAGACAGACACAGGCATCCGGGTCCGCCTCGCCGGCGTCCCGCCGCGACATCGGACCGATCGGACGGATCGGTCTTGTCGCCGAGCTACTTCCCCGGCGTCAGCCCGACCTCGTAGCGGGTGCGCAGGTGCGGCTCGATGCTCACCTGCCCGAGGTTCGGCGCGTATCCCGGCTTTCGCAGCAGAATCCAGTGCTTCCCTGGTTCAACCCGTACCGTCGCGGGGGTGACGCCGACTTCCTCGCGGTCGACGACGATCGTCGCCCCTTCGGGAGCGCTCTTGAACTGCACCGGCACTCCCGTGGGGCTCGTGCGCGTTCGCGCAGACGCGGGCGCGGGCGCGCGATGGTGACACGCGGGCGCGAGCGCGAGCAGAAGCGACAGCGGAAGCGAACGGCGCAGCATCGTCCGATTATCAGGGATCAGAACGCCTCGATGAAGCCCACCCCCACGTCCCAGATGTCGGCCGTCGAGAGCTGTGCGGTGGCGGTCCCGGTCGGCAGGCCGGCGGTCGCGCCGGCGAGGGCGAACTTGAGCTCTCCGTAACGCCCCCAGTGGTAGTTCGCGAAGGCGCGGAAGGTCAGGTTCGTCAGGACGACCACGCTGTAGTCGAGCCGGGTCAGGAACGACCAGTCGCTCAGGTTCGCGAGCTGCGAGAGGGTGAAGCTCGTGTTGTCCCAGGTCCCCGGGTTCGGTACCGACACCGACAGCGCCGCGTAGTGCTCGCCCAGGTAGAACGGGGTGAAGGCTCCCTCCGCGATGAGCGTCGGGTAGAGGTTCGGGTCGGAATAGCCGAGGCCGTTGTAGAAGTACTCGCCCGCGACGTCGATGATGCCCTGGTCGCCGTACCGGAGCGAGACGTCCGCGCCGACCACCGCCTGGGGCACCCATTCGGCGTCGACGTAGTGCGCGCTCGGCGGCTGGAAGGTGAACGTCGTCGGGTCGACCGCGAACGGCTTGTCGAAGACGAGCGACTTGAGCCCGTGGGAGACGGCGACCTCCGCGTGGACGTCGAACGGCCCGACGCCGGCCGAGATGTCCGCGCCAAGCTGCGTCTGGGTGGTCACGCCCGAGTGCGCGGTCGGGGTCGCCCGGGCGAGCTCCTGCTCGATGGTCGGCGCCAAGCCATCGGGAATCTGCGCCGCGAGGTAGCTCGGGAGAGTGAGCTGCTGTGGCGGCGCCGCCTTGCGAAACGCGGCCGAGAGCGCGAGCTCCGCGGTGCCGAAAGTGAACTCGCCGCGAAAAGCGGTGCCGACATGGTCCGGGGTGCTCGCGTTCGGCAGGTCGGCGATGGCGTAGAAGTTCCAGCCGAGCTTCTCCACCGGCACCTCGATTTTCAGCATGTCGGTACCGAGGCGGGTGTCGACCAGCGCGAGCGCGTTGAGCTTCTGGGGATTCAAGAAATCGGTGGGGTTCCAGAAGACGCCGGAGCCCCACTTGATGCGCTGGCGGCCGAGGGTGAAGAAGACTTTTCGGTAGATGTCCCACTTGAGCCAGAGCTGATCGAGCGCGACGGAGAGCGGCTGCGAGGAGCCGAAGCCCGGCAGCGCCGGCGCCGAGCCCACGGTCGGGTCGTACTGGACGCGGCCGAGCGCGAAGATCCGTACCCGGTCGCTGGGACGGCCGTCGAGGTAGACGTCGAGCAGACTCGGGAGAGAAAGCTGCGAGTTCTGGAGCGAGGCCTTCTCGTGCCAGGAAATCTGGTCCTGGTTGAAGAACCGGCCGCCGATTTGGAGCTTGTTGTTGGTCTTGATCGCCTCGGCGATCAGAGCGTTCTCATCGATCGGCGCGAGGCCCGACGGCGTCGAGGAAGCCGCGGGCGCAGACGCAGAAGCGCTGGAGGGCGCGGGCGTCGTCTGGACCGGCGCGGGTCCGCCGAACATCTCGTCTTCCGCCGCCGCGTGGTCGTTCGACTTCTTCGGAGCGCTCGATGGGGAGCTCTTGGCATCACCCTGCGGCGCGCCGAAGAGGTCCGCTTCCCGCTGCGCGTCGGTCTCGCCCGCATGGGCCGGCAGGGCGGCGACGACCAGCGCGAGGGCCGACAGGTAAGCCAGCGCGCGCATCAGCGGCTCCGGGATTCGACGAAGGCCTTGGTGAAGATGGAATCGTCCAGCTTCGAGAGGTCGACCTGGCGGATGACGATGGTGGTCGAGTTCCCCTTCTGCACTTCGTCGTAGACCCGAATCTGGTCGGGCACGTAGACGTAGTCCCCCTTCGACTGCGAGTAGAGCTTCTCCCATTGCGGGTAGTAGGTCGTGCGCATCAGCTTGCCGCTCAAGGCGAACTCCTGGCGCTTCAAGACGTTGCCGGTCGCCTGGTCGAGCCACAGCTCGATGACCGGGTAGGGCACGTCGGCGCCCGGCCGCTGGGAAAGGTGCAGGTGGTAGACGTCGAACCGGCCGAGCTTCTCGTTGGCGACGAACTTCGCGAAGAAGTCCGTGTGCAAGGTCGATTGATCGAAGTCGTTGCGGCGGGCGTCGGTGCCCGCGATGCGCTCGCGCTCGGTCCGCCGCTCCCACTTGCCCACCGTCGGGTCGTACATGAACAGGTTCTTGTGGACTTTCAGGTAGCCCTGACCGGCCTGTTCCTTGGGCTTCGTGATCAGAATGACGAGCTTGTCGCTCTTGTCGCGCCGGTAGACGTAGGCCTCGAGGATGGTGTCGTTCTTGTCGCGCTCCTTCTGCTCCATGTAGATGAGCGCCTTGTAGTCGCCGAAGTTCTTCTGACGTTCGTCGACCTGGGCCACCAGCTTGTCGACGGTGGCCTGGTCGAGCGCGCGCGCGCGCGGGACGGCGACGAGGGTCGCGGCCACCAAACCAAGAGCGAAGAGCTGACGCATCGACGGTCCTTTTTGTGAGAGGTGGGTCCCCGCCAAGAGCGGCATCATTCGACCTGCTGGATGGCGGTGACGGGTTGGAGGTTCGCGGCGCGCAACGCCGGCCAGAGCGCGGCAACGACGGTGATGACCGTGAAGCCGACGACCGCGCCCAGCACCGCCGGAACGGTGATGTAGAGGGTGTACGTTTCCGAGAGGAGGAACATGCGCAGAGCTGCAACGGAGATGTGCAGGTGCGCCGCGTCGGCGGCAAGCGAGATGGCCGTGCCGACGAGGGCGCCGACACCCCCAGCGATGAGCCCGAGCAGCCCCGCCTCGGCGATGAACATCGCCAGCACCCGGCTACGCGACATCCCGATGGCGCGCAGGGTCCCGATTTCACCCGTCCGCTCGCGCACCGAAATCCACATCGCGTTGATGATCCCGACCATGATGATCGCGAGCAGCACCGCCAAGAGGAACCCACCGAACCAGTGCTCCCCCTTGATGATGCTCGTGAACATGCTCGCTTCGTCTTCCCAGGTCGTGACGTCGAGCTTCTGCCCGCTCCAGCTCTCCTGGGTCTGCTCCTGGATCTTGCGCCAGAACGGCGTCGACTCGTGGTCCACCAGCCGGTACCCCTTGGCCGCGTAGACGTGACGCAGGTGGTTCATCACCTGGGTCGAATCGTCGATGTTCTTGAGATAGATCTGCACGGCGCCGGTGATGTCGGGCTTGAGCTGGTACAGGTCGCTGATGGTCTGATTGGAAACGAAGCTGGAGAACTGCGAGAGCAGGCCGAGGTCGTCGCAGATGGCGACCACGGTCAGGTCGAGCGAGTTCTGCGTGCCGTTCAGGGTCGGGTTGACGATGGTGACCACGTCGCCGACCTCGACGCCCCAGCGCTTGGCCTCGCCCGCGAAGATGACGATGGTGTGCGGCGTCCCGAGCTTCGACAAGTCGCCCTTGCGCTGGTCGCCGCCGCCCTTCTCGTAGTCCTTTTCCGGCGCCAGGGTGAGCGTCTTGAGCAGGCGGGTCTCTTCCTTCGGGTCGACGCCGCTCAGTCCGGTGAAGGAGGTGGTGGTGTCGCTGAACACCTGAGCGAAGCCCCGGTCGCGGGTGAGGATGTAGTCGACGCCCGGCGTCGATTCCGTCGCGATTTTCCGAATGTCCGCCGCGTGCAGGACGATGGGCGCGGCGAAGCTGTCGGGCGTCTGCTTGTAGAAGCCCGCGACGTTGACGTCGCCGCTGATCAGCGTTCGGACGGAGTGGGTCATGCTCTGGCTCGCGCCGCTGACCAGCCCGTCGAAGACGATGAAGAGCACGGTGACCAGAGCGAGGGCCCCTCCGAGGAGGAGCGCCCGGCGCTTGGCCTGGACGAGGTTGCGGCCACCGATGGTGAGGTAGAGCGGCAGGTGCCGGACCAACTCGACCACGGCGGCGAAGAACAGGCCGAGGTTCGAAACCCAGCGGGCGAGGAAGAAGCGTTTCTCGTAAGGAATCATGTCGCTACTCCCGCCGCTGCATCGCGACGACTGGCTGCACGTGGGCGGCGGTATACGCGGGATAGAGTGTGGCGATGAAGCTGACCAGGGCGATGCAGACGGCGCCCACCGCCACCGCCATCGCCGTCACGTGCGGGTGCAGGTGAGGTCCACCGAAGAGGACCAGCAAGATCATGTTGGTGCCGGCCGCCGGCCACCCCTTGGCCGACATCGCGTGGGCCACCAGGTCCGCGCCGAGGATGCCGAACAAGGCCGCCCCCGCGCTCAAGACCGCGCTCTCCAAAAGGAACATCGCCAGGACGAACCGCCGCTGGGCGCCGATGGCCCGCATGGTACCGATTTCGATCACCCGGTCCATCATCGACATCAGCATCGAGTTGTTGATGATCGCGAGCGAGACGATGAAGATGACCACGAACGAGACGACCAGGACGATGGTCAGCGCGCCGATGATTTTCCCGATCATGCCGGCGGCAGACTTCCAGTCGACCACCTGAATGCCCAGATGATCCTTGGCGGAGAGCTGGGTGATCTGCTGCATCGTCCGGTAGAGCTGGGTGCCGTTCTTCAGGAGGATGGCGGCGTTCAGCACCACCCCGTCGTCGATGTCCGCTTGCGTGAACGGCTTGTCGTTCGCGACCTTGGCGTGGACGACGGGCTGGGTGTCCTTGATGTCGGCCGCGGTGCCGGTGGTGACGAGCGCCGTGCTGTCGCCGCTGCCGAAGAGGTCCGCCTCCGCGTCCTTCTCCGACACGTCCTTGACCCCGACCTCCTTCTTGAGCGCCTGCAGCTCCTTGAGCTTCGCCGGCGTCATCAAGCCGTAGAGGTCGCGGAAGGTCATCATGTCCACCAGGTTGTAGGCGCTCGCGAGGATGGAATCATCCAGCCCCTTGAAATGGAAGATGCCGTAGACCTTGATGTTCGTCGCGTGGGAGTAGCCCGATTTCGACATCGCCTGGAGCGTGAGGATGCCGCCGACCTTGATCGAGTAGAGCTGGATTTTCGGGGCCACCACCCGGTAGAACTCGCGGTCGCGGGCGTCGAAGTTCTGGTCGTCGATCTTCAGGAGCTGCCGGAGCAGCTCTTTCAGGTCGCCCTTGGCCTGGGGCCCGAAGTACGCGCGCAGCTCCTTGGCGCAGGCGACCGACTGCTCCGGGTCCATCTCGTAGACCAGCTTCGCCGACTGCTTCTGCATGTTGCGGACGGTCTCTTGCAGGACCGTGTCTGTCGCGATGGTCTTGTGATCCTTGTTGCGGGCGTCGCGAATGGTGTCCAGCTCCCGGGCGACCAGGTTCTTCGCCTGGCGGTCGTAGAACTCCTTGGAGAGGAGGATGCCCCGGTGGCCCTTGGGCACCATCGTTCCCTGGACGATCGCGAACTTCGAGAAGTCTCGGGCGAACGCGTCGAGATCGGTCCCGAGATAGCTCAGATAGAGCTGCGCCGAGTCGGCCTGGAGCGGGGCGAGGTTCTCGTCCAGCCAGTCGAGATCGTTCAGCGGGTTCGTCTGGAAGTCCGCCCAGAACGCATCGCTCATCGCCCGGTCGATGACCGCGAGATCCTTGTCCAGCTCCTGGGTGTTCGACGACAGCTCCTTGCGGCCGAGGTAGTCCTGCTTCAAGAGCCCCGCGAGCTGGCGGACGCGCGCCTCCAAGCCGGGAATCTTCGCCTGATCGTTCTTCTCCACCGTGTCGCGCAGCTCGCCCAGCTTGTCGTCCAGGACGTTGCCGCCTTCCGCCGCCGCCTGCCCGCGGCCCATCGGCACCACCGCCCGGACGTTGGGAATCGTCAGGAGCGCCTTTCGCACCTTGGGGAAATCGTGGATGCGGCCGATGTCCGGCGTCTGTCCGAAGCCGCCGAAGAACGCGAGCTTGTCCTTGGCGTCCGACGAGTACACCTGCGCGTTGCCGATGAGCGCGCCGGTGACCGCGTGCTCCATCTCGCTCGTCAGGTTGTTCAAGAACGTCGTCGTCAGCACCAACAGAAACGTGCCGAAGGCGAGGATGCCGCCGACGATGAGGCTCTTGACCTTGTGGCTCGTGATGCTCCTGAGCGACAGGCGCACCAGCACTTTCAGCGTGTCCAGGCTGGTCATCAAACGCCTCCGCTCTTTACGCGGCCTCTTGGCCGGAGCCGACGATCATCCCGTCAGCGAGCTCGATGACCCGGTCGGCCCGGGACATCACGTGCGGGTCGTGGGTGGAGAAGATGAAGGTGGTACCGGCCTTGTTCAGCTCCTTCATCGTGTCGAGGATGGTCGCGCCGGTCTTGGAGTCGAGGTTCGCGGTCGGCTCGTCGGCCAGCACCAGCCGCGGCCGGGTGACGAGCGCCCGCCCGATGGCGACCCGCTGCCTCTGCCCGCCGGAGAGCTCGCTCGGCCGCTGCCGGACCTGCGCCGCGAGCCCCACCTTCTCCACCACGTCATGGACCCGGGCCTCGCGCTCCCTCTTCGAGAGGCCCCCCTGCAACAGGAGCGGGAACTCCACGTTCTGGTAGACGTCCAGCACCGCCACCAGGTTGAAGGTCTGGAAGATGAAGCCGATCTTGTGCAGCCTCAAGTTCGTCAGCGCCCGGTCGCCCAAGCTCCCGGTCGACTCGCCGTCGACCCGGACGTCTCCGCTCGTCGCCACGTCGACGCAGCCGATGAGGTTCAACAGCGTCGTCTTCCCGCTCCCGCTCGGCCCCGCGATGCTGGTGAACTCCCCCGCGTCGATGTGGAGGCTCACCCCGTTGAGCGCCCGCACCGACAGGTGCCCGAGCGGATACTCCTTCACCACGTTCTCGATTTCCACGATGCGCGCCATCGCCGCTCTCTTCTCCCGCCGCGTGCCCATGCTCGCGGCCATCACGTGCGCCCGAACAACCGTGCTTCTCCAAAGCGCTTCAGCTTGACTTGACCGCCCCCGCTTTCCACGATGAGCGGCAACCGCTTTCCGTTCCCCGCCCCTCGACTGCGGTCGGGATGAGCGGCTTCGGTTCCGGTGCACCAGTACGACGAAATCGATCGCTCAACGCCCCTGCCCTCCGTGACCGCCCCTCCTCAGCTTGCGCTCCATCTCCCGGTGGAACCGCTCGAAGAGGCGCGGCAGCTCCCGCTCGAGGAACGCGTGCAGGTCGCGCAGGTGCACGAGCCTGGCCGCCCGCGGGCTCGCCTCGCCGCCCAGCGCCCGGATGCCGTGGTCCGCGAGCTCCCGCATCCGGATGAACCGGCGCGCCTGCTCCTCGCGCATCTCGCCCGGCTTCGGCTCCCGAAGCTGCACGCGCTCGCGCCGGTCGCCGGGCAGGCTGACCCGCCGGATGAACCCGATGCGCAAGAGCACCCGGACCATCGTCGAGATCGAGCCCTTCGACGCCCGGAGCACGTCCGCGAGCTCGGCCTGCGTCTGCGCCATCGGCTCGCACACGAACAGCCACCCGAGGATGCGCCCCGCCATCGGCGGCAGGCCCAGCTCGCCGTAGACGATCGCCGCCTCCTCGACGAACGCCATCAGCTCTTCTGGTTTCGTTCGCGCCACGCTCACCCGCTCTCCCACCCCGCGACCGGGCGGAAGGATAACCGTTCCCAGAGTTCAGTCAAGCCTGAACTCGCCGAACCCATCGAACTCGCTGAAATTCGGGGCATCGCCGTCGCGCGAGGGGGGCCTCGGGGAGGAAAGCGCGCGAGTCGCGCCGGAGCGTCTGGGCGCCTGCCGCGGTGTCGCCCTGACGGATCGACAGACAGTAGGATGGGCAGTCCCGGAGCCCGCAGGGCTTCGGGCTGCCCGTCGTTCCAGAGCGAATGTTTGTCGGCGGGCCGATGCCGCTCGAGTCGCGCAGAAGATCCGGCGCGATCGCTCTCGGACGGACAGCGAAGCCGAGCGCGAAGAGCCGCGCTCGACGGGACTGTCCATCCTACTGGCTTGTCCGCCCACCGCGGGTAGCAGCGGCGGTCTCGCTCGGCCTCTGGCGCTTACGGGCAGTTGGTCCCGAGGTGCCGGCACTCATGCATCTTCTTGGAAACCTCGAGCCACTCGACCGGGCCGATGACGCCGCCGCCGCCGATGACCAGGTTGGTCGGTTCGGTGGCGCCCGGGACGACGGAGATGCCGCCGTAGCTGACCGTGCCCGACACCGAGTTGACCGACACCACCGGGGTCGGCATCGGCGGCGGGACGATGGCGCTCTGGGTGGTGGAGCGTACGGTCGCCTGGGCGGTCGCGCCGGTCCCGCAAGCGATGGCGCCGGTGGTCGCGTCCGCCTGGTAGGTGTAGGCCGTGCTCTTGGGAATCGTCGTCGTCGAACAGTAGTTCGTCGGCGGCTGGGCCGGTAGGAGCGTGTTGACGATCGCGCAGCCGTCGAAGACCAGGACCTGGGAGGAAGTCTTCTCCGGCAGGTTGGCGTACTGGACGTAGTAGCCGTTGCCGGTCGCGGTGGCCGCCGTCGTGTCGGCGTTCACGAGGTCGGTGTCCGTGAGGGCGGCCGCATCGTAGGTCGCCGCGCTGGCGGCGTCCGTGAACGGCACACGGTTGGGGTTGTGGGTGGCGTTGTCGAACAAGAGAATCGAATAGAAACGCGCCGGCTGCTGGGTGATGCTCGGCGTGTAGGTCAACTGCGTCGAGTCGGGCTTTCCGGAACCGGTGCACTCCGGCGTGCCCCAGTCGCAGGTGACGGCGTTCGAGTAGGTGGCGGCGACGCTGCCGCTGCCGCCGCTCCCGCAGGTGATGGTGGTCCCGATGTTCACCGTCGCCGCGTCCGTCGCGGCGTTGCCGTCGGCCGCGCCGCCGGTGCTGAAGCTGACCACCGACGGCGCCGTGGCTCCCGCGGTGTAGCTGAGCTCGGAATCGACATAGTGCGAGCCGCTCTGGAAGGTCTGCTGGTTCACGTCCACGCTGCAGTCGTCGCGCATGCAGCCATCCATGTCCGAGAGCTGGCAATCGGTGCCGCTCCAGTCGTCGATCGCATCGCGGTTCCCGCTCCCGAGATAGACCCGGATGGCGCCGTTGGGAAGAACGGCGGCGCTGGCCATCTGGAAGAACGGGCTGCGGTCATAGAACGGCGAGCTCTTGAACTCGATGAAGGCGCGCGCCGCGTTCCAGTTGGTGACGAGCCCATTCCCGCCTTCCGCGCCGGGCGTCATCATGTTGGTGACCCAGACCTGCCCGCCGACGTCCCCCACGACCAAGGTGTCGAAGAGACCGTCGCCGTCCCGGTCGATCATCGAAGGCGTCGCGGCGATGGGGAACATCGAGGCGCGCGGGTCTGAGCTGCCGGAAGGCACGTCGAGGCGGGTCGCGCGATAGATCTGCTGCCCCGTCCACGCGTCGAGGAGGTAGTAGCCAGCGCCGTTGATGTAGTTGGGGTCGTAGCCGCCGCCCACCGCCACCACCCAGACCTCTTTGGCCTTCTGGCCGGCGACGGTGAGGGGACCGTTCGGGTCGTTGATCGCGATGGGGCCGACCGGAGGCGGCGAGGGCGCGTAGTCGTCCCAGCTCCGCCCGGCGTAGAGCGCGGTCGTCGAGCCGGTGGGCGGCCACTCCCAGAGAAATTTCGGGTTCGCCGGGTCGGTCACGTCCAACGCGAAGTAGCTGCGTCCCCCGTCGCGCTCGCCGGTGATCGCGACGGTGTGGTACTCGTCCGCGTCCTTCTGGTAGGTCTTGTCGCTGGTGCTCGTGCCGCTGCCGTCGACCCAGATGTCCCTCACCATCGGCGTGCCGTCGACGAAGAGCTCATGCTTGGTGTCGATGGCGTAGAGGCGCAGCTTCGGCAAGAGATCCGGCGGAATGAAGGCCCACATCTCCCGGCCGGTGCCGTAGTCGAACGAATGGTTCCCCGAGCCGTCCACCTGGTCGTCGCCGGCGTTGAACGCGTGGAGCATCCCGTCGTTGGCGCCGACGAGGAGCACCTGGGTCCGATACTCGTTCGTGGAGTCGGTCTGATAAGCGGTGTACGCGGCTTTTCCGTCGGGGGTGAGCGTGTCGCTGTACAGAGCCGCCTGGCATTGGGTGATCACGCCCAGGTCGCAGAGGAACGACGTGACCGGCGGCACCTCGAGGATGGGCGAGGAGTGAAAGATGTCGCCGAGGATGTCCGGGCGCGCCGCCGGCGGGGTCGCCGCGCAACAGGCCCCGTTGTTGCAGGTGAGCCCTCCGGTGCAATCCGCGTTGGAGGCGCAGGTCGGCGCGGCCGGGCAGGAGTTCGTCTGGCACTCCGGGGTCTCCTTGAACAGATTCTGGCCACGAACGTACGCGATGAGGTCGGCCGCGCAGTCGCTGTCCTGCGTGTAGACATGACTGGTCCTAGCCGCCATTTCCTGGCAGAAGCTGCCGGTGTAGCCGCCGAGCTGCAAGAGCGGCGTGAGGATCGTGAGGTCGGTGGAGGCGGTATCGAAGGATATCAGGGCATCGGGGATGCCGTCGCCGTTGCTGTCGTAGGCCGTGTAGATGGTCCGGTGATCGGTGGAGGTGCCGGCGTCGACGGCGTCGACCCGGTCGGTGAGCACCTGGGAGGCTTCCCAGTAGGGCGCGGCGCACTGGTTGGCGAGGGTCTGGGTCCACGGATAGGGCTGCGAGGTGTCGAGCGGCCTGATGTTGCCCTGGTCGTCGTCACCGACGAAGGCGCCGTTCGAGTCGGTCAGATACACGTCGGAGCAGCTCGCGTCTCCGTTGGGGTTCTTGGAATCCTTGATGTTGTAGTCGGCCGCGGTGCAGCCATCCGCGAACTCGTTGAAGAGACCCAGGCGGTACAGCTTCCCGTTCCAGACGTTGCCCTGCGCCGGCGTGAACCGGGGGATGAAGGCGTAGGTCGACCCTCGGGTCTGCACGGTGGTGATCGCCGCCACCGAGAAGGAGGTGGTCCGCTGGATGATCTCCTGGAGGGTCTGTTTGAGGTTGGCCTCGAAGTCGTTGAAGTCGGTGGCTTCCAGGTAGCTGCCCTTGCCGGCATCCGCCACGTCGTGGAGAGCCGCCAACTTTCCCGCCCCGTAGGCGTTGGCGCTCGTGCCGATGGCGACCACGAAGCTGACGATGCTGCTGCCCGGCGAGGTCTGGAGCATGTCGTTGTGGGCCATCCAGTAGGCCACGTCGGGCGCGAAGTCGTCGGCGCAGACGTCGGCGTAGGTCGGCCACGCTTGGCCTGAGGGCAAGGTCGGCGGCCAGCCTCCCGCCTCGCCGGAACCGAGGAAGTCGTCTCCGTCGTCTTCCAGGCCCATGCCCAACGTGCTGCACTGGGCCGCCTGCTGGCAGGGCACGGGCGGCGTTCCCGTCGACGTCGTGCAGTAGGGGTTCGCCGAGTCGCCGCGGCCATCGGAGAAGATGATGAAGAAGTCCTGATTGCACCCGGGACAGGGGCCGCCCTTGGTGTCCGAGCCCATGCTGGAGTTGAGCACGAACGAGTTGGTGAAATAGGGCGATGGCGACGCGCTCGAGCAGCACCAGGTCGAGTCCGTGCCGCTCTGGTAGTAGCCGTCGTTGAAGAGCATCTCCGCGAGCGGATACGCCGTGCTGGTGTAGGAGAGCCCCTCGACCGCCTGCAGCCTCGCCTGGAGGATACCCGAGCCGTTCTTGGCGCCCTGCCCCTGGCACGACTGCGGCAGGAGCTTCTGGATGACGTAGCCGCCCTTGCCGTCGGTCCCGTCGCCGCTCACCGCGCCGCCGGCGACCATCACTCCTTCGCGGTAGTGCGCGAGGGCTGGGCCGGCGACCATCCGCTTGTAGGCGAGCTTCAGGATTTCCCACTTCGGGGGATAGAACCGCAGCCAGTTGGTCGAGAAAACCGCCGCATTGGGCGTGGTGTTGCTGGGTAGGGCCGCTGGGTTCAGCCAATAGCCGCTGTTGGAGAGACAGGTCTGACAGGCGGCGATCGCGTCCGCGCCGCCGGCGGTGGCGGTCACCGCGTTGGTACAGGCGGTTAGGGCCGATTCGTTCGTTCCGCTCTGCTCGGGCACCCAGTTTCGATAACGGTAGTAGCCGCTGAGGCCGGTCACGAGGCCGTCGCTCACCGGGTAATCGCTCGCCGCGTACGCCTCTTCCGGGTTCGGATACGTGGCGGTGGGCGAGTAGGGTTTTCCGGCCAGGCTGGAGTACGCGGTGTTCTGCGCGGGCAGTTGGTAGGTCAGGGCGTTCAGGTAGTTATTGGAGCAGTTGGCCTCGTCCGTCCCGCTGTTCTTGCGCATCTCGTAGAGCGCGAGGGGAAAACCCAGCATCGACGCCTTGGTCGGGTAGATGAGCACGATGACCCCCGATTGGGCCTGGACCGTGAAGAACTGGGCGTCCCCACCCTGGGGCGGGTTCGTGTAGTAGTCCATCCGCTGGAGGTTGCGGTTCCAGGAGCTGGAGTCGACCGCGGCCGAGGCCACGGGGCTCGCCACGAGCAGCGCGAGGAAGACCGTCAGCGACAAACGCATGGGCATTCTCCTCGAAGAGCAGCGGTGACACTTGGAGCCGGACACGTCAGTGTCCGGGTTAGCCCAGCACTCTGCCCGACCCGGACACCGACATGTCCGGCTCCAACGATCGTTCGGGGAGCGCACGAACCGGTCAGTCATGCCTGTAAGAGCGGTCGACCCTCGAGCCTCGTCCATCGGCGCCTCCTAGATACCGAAACGCACCAGGAACTCCACCTCGTCCTGATGGGACCCGTCGGTGTCAGAGCAGACCACCGTCATGCGGTACAGCTTGCTGCCGAGGTGCGGAGAACCGCTGCGGTTGACCACGTCCGAAACCCCGACCGCGCCGTTGTCTCCGCTTCCGCCGGCGACCACCACCGATTTCAAGTCGAAGTTGTTGTAGTGCCCGCTGGTGTAGGTCTTGTCGCCGATCGTCGTATCGAGCGTCAGGTCGGTCGGCGCGACACCGTAGATGGAGAACTCGGCGAAGAGCAACTGGCGCGCCCCGTCGGCGCAGGAGGTCGCCGACGCGTAGTGGCGTACCGCTCCGGCCGCGTCGATTTCGTTCGCGTTGCGCGTCACCAGCCCCAGCGCGACGATCGTCAGGATCACCAGCAGAACCACGGTGACGATCAGCGCCGATCCGCGTTCTCGAGCTTTCCCCTGGCGGCGGGTCATCGAGGCTCCTCAGAAGACGGCCAAGCTACGCGCCGACATGTTGTGCAGCGTCACGCTGGTGGAGATCGTATATCGGCGGTAGCGGCCCAGGTTGGTCAACTGAACGTTCCGATCTTCCGAGAGCTTCAGCGGGTCGCCCAGCCAGCCCTGGGGTTGGGAGGGATCCGGCTGGCTCGAACGGACCGAGAGCGTCACCCGCACCCCCACCACGTTGGCCGGGTTCATGTTGAAGCGAGTCGGGTCGTTGTACGCCGTCGCGTACACCGGCGCGGCCACGGCCGGGTTCGGCTCCTCCAACACCCCCGAGGCGTCCCCGATTACCCAGTTGGTATTGGAATCCGGCGCGGTGAAGCCGTAGGGAGTGCCCACGTTCAAGAGATACGCGACCTGCATGTCCTCGACGTTGGCCGCCACGGGGCGCAGGTCGTCCGTGTCCCCCGTGCCCGGCGCCACTCCGTCCTGGTTCGGCGCCACCCCGTTCTGGTTCCAGTCGAGACCCTGGTCCAGCATCAGGTAGGGCGTGTTGCCAAACGTCATGACGAAGAAACGGAAGCGGTCGACCAGGAAGAGCCCGACTCCGGCCTGGGTGTAGCAGGTCGGGGAAAAGTTGTTCTCCTGGTAGGGGTCTCCGCTGACCGCGGCGGTGAGCGGCAGGTCGAGGGGACCCGTGGCGGTGGCCTTGGTGGTCGTCGCGATGGTCGCCATCGTCGACGCCGAGCCCTGGCTGCACACCACCTGGACTACCCGTCCCTTCAGGAACTGGTCGCCGACGTCCGCACTCACCGTGACGGAGGTGGTGCTCGTGGCCGAAACCGACCACGCGTGGCCACTGAAGCAGCCCCCCACCGTCGAACAACCGCTCACGCCATCGTCGACCCAGTAGTAGAGCGGGTTTCGGGCGACGAAGACGATCTCGTCCGGTGCGTCGATGTGATCGCGGCAGTCGCACGGAGCGGTCGTGCAGGCACAGGCATAATTGCTGAAGTCGAGCGCGTAGCGCGGGTCGATGCCAAAACCCGCGCGACGCAGCGCCGGTTCCATGAACAGCAGGGCGTCTCGTGACGCGTCCTGCGCCGTGCGGGCGAGGTCGAGCGCCTGGTAGGACATCATCTGGTTCACGAAGACGCCGATGCCGATGCCCAGGATGATGAGACCCAGGGCCATCGCGACCAGAAGCTCGACCAGGGTGTAGGCGCGGCGGCTCATCGATAAAGCCCCTGGGGATTGGTCAGTACCGTGCTGAACGCCACCTGGCGCATGCCGAACCCCGGTTCGTTCCAGCGGACGATGATCTGTACCAGCTTGGCCGTGGTGCCACCGCTCAGGCTGAGAGCAAAGACGTTCCAATAGCGGTAGAAGCCCGAAGGCGAGGCGATTCCCGTGTACCCGGTCCCCAGGGCGCCGGACGTCGTCGCGTTGGTGTCGTTGGCGACCTCACCGAACTCCGCCTTGGTCGTCACCGTCACCAGCCGGCCCATGTCCCAGTGCGCGGTCACCGTCGGGTCCGTCGTCGATGTCACCGTCGCCAGCGGGTTGAGACGGCTGTCGGTGTAGGTCCACCCGTCCATGTTGGCCGACAGATCGTGCGCCAAGAGGGACGCCGTGGTGATGTTGCGCGCGAAGTCGCGGCCCTTCACGCCGATCACCTGGAGCTCCGAAAGCCCCATGATGCCGATGGTCAGCACGGCCATCGCCATCACCACTTCGATCAGGCTGAACCCTCGCGCCTTCATCAGCTCACCCCTGGAAGGTCCCGATGGCCCCGGTCATGCCCACGATCGCGATGGTGGTGGTGCCCCCCCCTCCGTCGCTGGCGGTGTTCTGGACCGTGAACGAGCCGCGCTGCGAGGGGGAACCTGTGAAGGTGGTACCGTCGCCGCCCGAGAAGGTGATGGCACCATAGGGCGGGTTCGACGAGCCGGCGCAGAAGGTGCAGGGATTGTTCGCCGGGACGGGAGAGAAAGGCTGTGGCAGCGAGTGCCCATAGCCGTTGGACGGGCCGAAAGCCGCGGAGCCTCCCAGCGTCCCGTTCACGAGCAACCGGTCCGGCGCCGGCGCCGGAGTGGCCGGGTTGAACGTGGCCAGACTGAAGTTGTCGGCGTCGTCTTCGATTCCCCAGTACTGGCCGGTCGTCTGGTTGACGACGAAAACAGTGGAGTGGTCGTTGCCGAAGGAGTCCGCGCGGACGACCTCGATCGCCGCCTCGATGCCGGACACCGCCGAGGCGTAGTTCTTACGCGACTTGACCCCGTGGAGCATGGTGACGGAGATGGCGGCGAGGACCGCGGCGATCGCGAGCGTGATGGCCATTTCGACCAGGGTGAAGCCAGGCGTCGCCGGCCACCCGGCCCGCACCGGCCGGCCAATCCCTCCGGCCGCCGGCGCCTCGCCGCGCCACCGCGCGACCGGGGCGGCGTCGAGCGGATGGCAAGATCCGATCATCGCAGAAATCCTTCCTGGGCCGACGCTTCGAACGGCGGTGCCCGAACCCACATCGCCCGGGCCGATTCAAGAACCGAGCCACCGGGCGAATCCGCATCGTTTGGGGGTTCGGGAAGCGCGTCGGCTCGCGGCCCGGCCGGGCACCCCGCAACCGTTGTCGATCGGTGCGAAAAGTTTTCCGAGGTGCCTCACCCGCCTGGCGCGACCATCCAGCGAATGCGTAAGGCGTGGTCGGCGGCGGTGGCGGTGATGACGTCGGTGTCGCCGTCGTGGTCCAAATCGTCGAGGACGACGGCGTCGCCGCCGAGGTCCGGGGTCAATCCGAGCGCGGGGGTCTGGTCTTCGAACCCGGAGTCGGTTCCCAGGTACAGCCGGTCGGCCGCGTCGGGGGTGGCGACGACGAGGTCCAGCCGCCCGTCGCGATCGAAGTCGGCGGTGGCGGCCGCGGCGGCGGTCGCGCGGCTGAACGGCAGCCGGCTCCACGACTCGTCCGCGAAATGCCCGTGGCCGTCATTGACATAGAACGAGTCGGCCCCCTCGCCGGCCGCGAAGACGTCCGTGTTCCCATCGCCCTCGAAGTCCGCCGGGACGAGCGCGTACGTTCGCGTCGCGCGCGGCGGAATCGTGCCTTCGTCGGTAAACACGAGCGACCCGTCCTTGGCCGTCGAGCGCATCCACGCGGCAAGCGAAGGCGTCGTGCCATCGGTGCCCGCCACGATGAGGTCGTCACCGCCGTCGCCGTTCAAGTCGGCGGCCGCGAAGGCATCGACCGTCGGCGGAAAAGCGGGCGTCTCGACGGTCACCGCCTTGTAGGTCGAACCGGGCATCCACGCCTTCAAAGCGAGCCCCGAGTCCGTTTGCACGAGGGCATAGACCCAAGGGTTGTCCGGCTGCACCGAGCCCATCGCGAGCTTGACGCACGCGCCGCCCGGGTCCGCGCTCCCGTTGCCGACGAGCGAGCCCGCTTTGGCCTCCAGGAACTCGAGCGCCGGCGTCGCGTCGACGCAGACCGCGACCCGCAAGCCCGACGGCGCGCTCGCGAGGGCGAGGACCGCGGGCATCGTCGCCGCATCTGCGGAGCCACTGACGAGCGCGGTCACGGGCAGCGCCGAAACGGTGCCCTTCGCACAAGTGAGAAGGTCCAAGCCCCACGCGCCACCGGCGAGCGGCCCCGCGGCGCTCGAACCGAGCACGTCCACCGGCCCCGGGAGCTTCGGTAGCGTCCACGCCGGCGCCTCCGCGAAGTCGAGCGGCAACGGGGTGATGGTCAGCGCCGATTTCAGGGTCGCGGTACTGTCTTGTAGCTTGACCGTCACATCCGCCTTGCCGGCGTAGCTCGGCGGCATCGTCGCCTGGAGGGTCGAGCCGTCGACGACGTTGGCGGTCAGCGCCTGGTCGCGCACGAAGACCTGAACGCCATCGGAAAAGCCGCGGCCGCGCAGGGTCAGAGTCTCGCCGCCGCGGGCGGAGACGGTGCCCGGCGAAACGGAGTCGAGCTCCAGCGACGCGCCGGACAGGGAGCTCTGCGAGCAGGCGAAGATGGAGGAAACGAGGAGGCAGAGGAGTGCGAGGGGAAGGCACCGGCGCGCGCGCGTCATGGCCCGGCCTCGCACGCGGCGGCGCCGCCATAGCCGGGTTTGTCGTCCCAGGCGGCCGGCGCCCAGTTCTGGAGAAGATGATCGGCGCCGTCGGGGGCCAAGACAATCAGCTCCGGATCCGAGTCGCCGTCCAGATCCGCCGCGAAGACCGCGGTCGAGCAGCGCATCGCGTCGGGCACGGCCTGGACGGTGTAATCGAAAAAGTGCCCGGAGCCGTCGTTGCGCAGAATCGTCAGACCGTTCGCGCTGCCCACCCGATCGATCGCCGCGTCGGCGTCGACGTCGGCTTCGAACGCCGCGCGGGCGCCCGACGCTCCAAAGAGCTCGTTCGTCCGATCGGCGAAGATGCTCCCGGCGTTGCGCCAGGCGCGGTCGCCGTTCGCCGCGGCAATCACGATGTCCAGCCGGCCATCGACGTCCAGGTCCGCGAACCGCGCGGCGCCGGCCACCGAACCCGGCAAGGTCCCGGCCGCCGCGTCGCCGAACGCGCCGTGCCCGTCGCCGAGCAACAGCCGCGGCCCTTCGCTCGCGCCGCCCAGGAGCGCATCGACCGCCCCGTCGCCGTCGACGTCCGCCAGCGCGAGCGACACCGGCTGGAAAGCTCCCAAGTCGAACACGGTCTCGAGCGACGGCTTCTCGCCCGGCTCGAGCTTCGCCAGCGCGTAGCCGGAATCGCCATGCGTCACCGCGTACACGTCGTCCGCGCCATCGGCGAGCGGCCAGGTCGCGAGCGCGACAATCGCCGGCGCGCCGTCGACGGCGGTCGCGGTCAAGGTGCCGCCGCTGAGCTTGATGAGACTGAGCGTCGCGCCGCCCGCGACGATCGTCTCGCCTTTGCCGCCGAGCGACGCCACGACGAGCGAGGTCGCGGTCAGGGCGACGTCGGCTTTCTGTTTGAACCCGAGCTTGCCGTCGCCGATCAGCAGGATCACATGGTCGGCGGTCGCGGCGACGAGGTCGGTCTTCCCATCGCCGTCGATGTCGCCCGCCGCGAAGATCGACGCGGTCACCGGCAGCGCTCCCTGGTCGACGAAGTGCAGATCCTCCGGTGCCATCCCGCGAAAGACGAACGGCTGAGCCGAGGTCGCGCTGTTCTGGCCGGCGGTCACCTCGATGGTCACGCGCATCGGCTTCTTCGCGGCGGGAACCTGAACGTGCAGCGCGTCCGAGGTCGCCTCGAGCACCTTCGCCGGGAGCGGGCCGAACGAGACCTGGTCGTCGCGGGCAAAACCGCTGCCGCTGAGCGTGACCGTCGCCGCGGATCGGAAGCTCGTCGCGTCGGGCGTGACCGAGGTGATCGCCGGCGGCTTTCCACTGCCGGGGCTGGACGCGGAGCAGGCACCGGTCAGATGGACCGTCGCCAGCACGCACGCCGCGAAAGCCGGGCGAAGGAAGCGGCGCACCTGCATCGGCGACGAGCTTATCGCACTTGCCGGGGTCCGGCGGCATCGGTCAGGCGGCCGATTGCCGCCGCGCTTCGGGCGGAGCCGAATCCTTCCGCGACTCCATGCCTCCAAGTCGCCCGGAGGTTCGCGATGTCCGAGGTGTCCTACGCTTTCACCCGCACGCTTCCCGGCCGCGGCTTCACCGAGGTGGTCCAGCGCGCGCGCGACGAGCTGGCGGTCGAAGGGTTCGGCGTGCTGACCGAAATCGACGTGCAGGCGACGCTGAAGAAGAAGCTCGGCGTCGAGCGGCGGCCGTACCTCATTCTCGGAGCCTGCAACCCGCCGCTGGCGCACCGGGCGCTGACCGCCGAGCCGGCCATCGGCGTGCTCCTGCCGTGCAACGTCGACGTCGTCGAGGGCGAGGACGGCACGGTCAGCGTCCAGGCGGTGAACCCGCGCGAGCTGTTCAAGGTCGTCCGCCAGCCGGGCGTCGAGGAAATCGCCGAGCAGGTCGCGCAGAAGCTCGAGCGCGTGCTCGCCAGGATCTGACCGGCGTCGCCGCGCCCGTGGACGCGAAAAGCGGATCGGACCGATCGGTCGGATCGGTCGGATCGGTCGGATCGGAGGGTGCGGGCAACTGGATAAGCAAACCACGCGAGTTGCACACGCCGTCTCTACGGCGGCGGCACGCACTCGAGCCCGTCGGCGCGCAGGTGCGCGGGCGAGAGCGCGTCGTTCTTCTCGACCTGGGCGAGGTCGATGTCCGGGATGCGCGCGTGGAGCACCGGGTTCATCGCGTCGATGAAGACGTTCGCGAGAATCGCGTAGCCGGTGTCGGTGAAATGCACGTCGTCGAGGCTCAGCAGCCCGCCGTACGCCGCGACGGTCAGGTGCTCGCCGTTGACCTCGACGCCGTCCCGCTCGAGCTTCTCCGCGGCTGCCTTGAAATCGACCAGGTGCAGGTTCCGGTAGGGCTTCATCGCGTCCGCCAGCGCCTGGTCGTAGGCGTCGGTCTCCTGGTCGATCTGTTCTTTCTTGGCCTCGAAGCTCGCCTCGGTCTCCGTGCCCGCCGCGATGCTGTGGTCGTGAGCGATCTTCACATCCGGCAGGAACGTCAGCGACGGCATGTTCGCAATGAAGTACTGGCCGTGGAGCTTGCCGAGCCGCTGCATCATCTCGACGAGGAGCGGCTGCACCTGGTCGAGCGGCGTGATCTCTTCCGGGTGCACGTCGTCGGTCTGCGTCGCCGCCGGGTCGAGGTCGTTCGCCAAGAGGTCCGCCGAGAACGCCACGTCCGGATCCTGCGCCTCGAGCCGGTCGATCTGCGAGGTCTTCACCGGAGCCATGAAATTGTTCGGACCCGACGTCATCGGATCTTCGACGACGTGCTCCAGCAAGGCGAGATTCCCCGTCCCGCCGTTCAGGATCATCTTCACTGGCTCGCCGCCGATGGCGATGTCCCGCGGGGTCATCGTCGGGTCGATGCGCGCGAGAGCCAGGTCGATGTTGCCGTCGGGTCCGATGATCGACTGCGCCATCGACGGAATCATCGAGCCGAGCGTCGGCCCCACGCAGTCGGGCGTGAGCTGGGTCGGTTGAACCTGCGGCACGAACGCCGGCTGGAAGAGCGGCAGAGCCAGGAACACACCGGCGGCTTTCGCGAGCTGCCCGGAGTAGCCCCAAATCTGCGAGTGCGGGTCGATGCCGCCGGACTGCGTGCCCTGGGTCAGGCTCGCGCCGAACGCCATCCACTCGAGCGGCACCCCGCGCGCCGCCGGGTCGTAGGTGAACAGCCCGTGGTCGAGCGCGTTCCCTCGCGAGCCGGTCACCTCGACGTCCACTGGCCCCGGCTTCGGCGCGCCCTGGAGCGTCACCGTCAGCGTCGTCGCGGTCGCCTGGAGGTCGTACGCCTCGATGCCGCCGAACTTGACGTCGGTAACCTGGCCGAGAGCGCTCACGTTGCCCGACAGCTTCACCTGGTACTGCCCGAACATCGAACCGTGCGAGGGCGACGCGGTCAGCGGCGGGCCGACGTTCTGCGGTCCGGAGCCACAGGCGGCGAGAACGGCGGCGAAAGCGAGGGCGAGGCGTCTCATCGGCCGGATCGGACAGGGGAAAGGACTTCGCGTCAAGTGGCGAGGAGGGACCGGGCTCAAGTTTCTCCCGTTCTCGGCGCGCCCTTCTCGGCCGGCCAACGACCGATCAGACCGATCGGTCGGATCCGACTGATCGGTCCGATCGGACAGGTCACGGCGCGGGGACATGCGCGGAACCGGATGAAACCTACCCCTGACGGGGATTTGTTCGGGCTCGGCCGGCCGCGTTACGCTCGACCGGATTCGTTCGCGCGGGGAGTCCTCTTGTCCGACCTTGCTCTCCCGCCGGAAGACGGCGGTCCGGCTCTCGACGGCGCTGACGGGCAGCGACAGGCCAGCCTCCATGCGGCAGGGCTGCTGTCGAGCCGCTTTCGCGCGGGGATGCGGCCGCTCGCCGTCGCGACCGGGCTGTTCGTCGCGCTCTCCGCGCCCGTCGCGGATTTCCTGCTCGAGCGCCACGACCTGACCCGCCGTTCACAAGCGCTCGCCCTCGACCTGGCGCGGACCGCCGGCGCACAACAGCAGGGCTTGCGCGAGGCACTGGAGCGCGCGGTTCGGACTCCACGCTCGGAAGAGATCGAGACGCTCCGGGTGGTCGGTTTCTTTTCCGGCCGGCTCCTCGCGCGAATCGCTCCGATGCCCGCCCGCGCCAGGTGGCCGACGGTCCAGAGCTCGGCGGCGTTCGTGCTCGACGGCCGGCCGGCGAAGCTCGAGGTCGTGGTCGGCGAGCCCGAATGGCTGCGCCGCGACCTGGTGCTCCTCGGCGTCTTCGGCGTGCTCGGCGCGGCGCTGGCCGTAGCGCTCTACTCGTTCCCGCTGCGGCTCTTGCGCGAGGAGGATCTGGTGCGGCTCTTCGCCTGGCGCTCGCAGCGCGCGGCGGAGGACGAACGGCGGCGGCTCTCGCGCGACCTGCACGACGGCGTGGGGCAGGCGCTGGGCGCGGCGGCGGTGGCTCTCGTACGGTTGCAGGCGAAATCCGGACGCCCAGCAGAAGCGCTGGAGGCGAGCCGGCTGGTCGACGCCGCGTTGGACGAGGTCCGGCGGGTCGCGCGCGGCTTGCGCCCGCCGACGCTCGACGACCTGGGTCTGAGCGCGGCGCTGGAAGGGCTCGGGCGCGAGGCCTCGACGGCGGGGCTCCAGGTGAGCGTCGAGGCGGAGCCGCTCGGGCGGGTCGGCGCCGAGCTGGAGCAGGCGTGCTTTCGGCTTGCGCAGGAGGGGCTCGCGAACGTCGTCCGCCACGCGCGGGCGAAGCGCGCGCGGGTGCGCCTGTGGCGCCGGCGCGAAGAGGTGGTGCTCGAGGTCGAGGACGACGGGGGCGGGTTCGTGCCGGGGAAGGTGCTGGGCCTGGGGCTCGTTGGCGCGCGCGAGCGAGCGGAGCGGCTCGGCGGCCGCTTCACCGTCGACAGCGCTCCGGGGAAGGGCACCCGCTTGACGGCAGTGCTGCCGTGGTCGGAGGCTTGAGGTGGGCGAGAGCATTCGGGTGGTGCTGGTGGACGATCACCGGATCCTGCGCGAGGGCGTGCGGCGGCTGTTGTCGGAGTGGCCGGGCGCGCCGGCGATCGAGGTGGCGGGCGAGGCGGACTCCGGGAACGAGGCGGTGCCGCTGCTCCAGAGGCTCGCGCCAGAGGTCGCGGTGATCGACCTGGCGCTGCCGGGCCTGGGCGGCGTCGAGGTGTGCCGGCTGGCGCGCGGGATGGGCATCCGGGTGGTGGTCCTCTCGATGCACGCGTCGGTCGAGCACGTGCGGCAGGCGCGCGGCGCGGGCGCGGGCGCGTACGTGGTCAAGGGAGCGGGGACCGCGGAGCTCGCGGACGCCATTCGCCAGGTTGCCTCGGGCCGCGAAGGGCCGTTCCCCGAGACCGGTCCCGACCCGCTGGCGCTCCTGACCGCCCGGGAGCGCGAGGTGCTCATCGAGGTCGCCCGCGGCCGGACGAACCGCGCCATCGCCCGGGCGCTGGGCATCTCCGCGCACACCGTCAACACCCACCGCACCCACTTGATGGACAAGCTCGAGGTCCACGACGCCATCGCCCTCGCGCGCCTCGCCGTCCGCGCGGGCCTATTGCCGTCGTGACCGGGGGCGACGCGCCAATCCTGGGCGGTCCTTCCGAACGTGGTCGGACGAGCGATGAGCGCGGTGCCATCCGATTCGACCGAATCTTCAAACCGCGCTTAGTGGGCTGGCATGGCTTGAGGCGCGTGGCGAAAACGGAGCCGTCGAATCCGTTAGCGAACTTCCTGGGCTGCCCACGTAGAGGGTGTAGCCAAAGAGCGGATGCAAGCACAGGCCAGAACCGCTCGCCCCTTCAGAAGGGTAGCTCCGGCTCGACGAGCTGCGCGAGCTTGTCGAGGCTCTGGGCCCAGCCGTAGGGGGCGCCGTTGGCCATCGGGCCGACGGGGATGCCGGCCTGCTCGATGTCCAGCGTGGTGCCGCCCTCGACGGGGGTGAAGGCGATGGTGACCCGCAGCTCGCCGGGAGCCGACGGGTCGCCGGACTCGAAGCTGTCGGTGTGCACGAGGCGCCGGCCCGGAACCAACTCGAGGTAGCGACCGCTGAAAGTGCTGCTCCACGACTTGTTGACGGTGTAGAACGACACTCGGAACTTGCCGCCGACCCTCGCGTCCATCTCGTGCGTGCGCGCGACCATCCCGTGCGGCGGGAGCCAGGCGGCGAGCGCATCGGGATCGACGAACGCGCTGTAGACCCGCTCGGCCGGCGCACAGAGCGTGCGCTTCAGGCGGAGCGTCACGGTCTCGTTGTCGTTCCGGGTCACGAGAGCGGTCGTCGCGCCGACCTCGAAGGGACGTCCCTCGGGCGGCGGCTGGGGCATGTCCAGATGGCTCGGGACCTTGGTCGGCTTTTGCGTCATCGCTGGCCTCCTTCTGTTCCTGCCGTTGCCGCGCGTCCGGTCGGGGCGCAGAGACGCGCCGGCGCCGACGAAGCTAGTCACGCTCGTCCCGGCGCGGAAGGGAGCCGCCAGACACGACGAGGAGAGTCTACCGGGTCGCGCACGGCGCCGGCCCAACCCCGACACGGACGTGCCCGGCTCCAAGAACGTCAGCCGGACGGGCACGCGATCAACCATGGCCATCCGGTTCACACGCTTGCCGGTCGATCGTTGTAGGGCGGGACCTTATCCCATAAGCGCTGACCTATCGCCCGATTCGCTCGGATTCCCCGCGTTTCGCGCCATTCCGTAGGGCGGGGGCTTGTCCCCCGCCGCGATGCCGATGTCGCGGAAACGGCGGGGGACAAGCCCCCGCCCTACGATCTTGCCGGTCATTGGAGCCGGGCACGTCAGTGCCCGGGTCGACCCGGGACGCCGTATCCGACCCGGACACTCGCGTGTCCGCTCCAAGTGCGTCAACCGGATCGGCATGGGATCAACCAGGGCGACTTCTCGAGGCCCCCGGGTCTGAGGGCTCACGCGGCCAGTTGACTTCTGCACTGGCGAGCGCCTAACGTTGCCTCTCGTGTCGGTGCACGTACTCTTGGTCAACCACCAGGCCAGCGTCACTCGCAGCCCCAACCTGGGCCTCGGGTACCTGGCTGCCGCGTTGGAGCAGGCCGGGCACGAGGTGACCGTGGCCGACGTGGCTCAGCGCCGCTGGACGCCGGCGCGCGTCCGGCGGATGGCGGTGGACCGGCGCTGGGACCTCGTCGGGATCCAGAGCTACTCGTGCGGAATCGACGATGCCCGCCGGCTGGCGCGCTTCATCAAAGAGCGGCGTCCGGAGACCCGCATCGTCATCGGCGGGCGGCACGTGGATGCGCTCCCCGAAGAGACCCTGGCCGGCGAACGGGCTTTCGACTATGCGCTGACGGGCGAGTGCGAAGGGGCTTTGCCCGAACTCGTCGCGCGCCTCGACGATGGCGGGGCGGCGCTCGATGAGGTCCCCAACCTGTACTACCGGCAAGGCGCGCTCGTCCAGCGCGGTCCGCACACCGCTCGGGCCGACCCGAACCATCCCGTGATGCCCGCCTGGCACCACATCCCGCCGGCGAGCTACCCCGTCGCGCCCTTGGGGACCTTCGTCCGCGCGCTGCCCATCGCGCCCATCATCACCTCGCGCGGCTGCTCCTATCGCTGTCAGTTCTGCGCGGCGCCCTCCGCGGGACGGTCGCTTTGCCTGCGTTCACCCGAGGCGGTGCTGGAGGAGATACGTTATCTCGTCCGACATCACTCGGTGCGCGAGATCCAGATCCTCGACGACAACTTCACCTCCCGCAAGGCTCACGCCCGGGCGGTGTGCGAAGGCATCTTGAGGTCGGGCCTGAAGCTCGCACTTTCGCTTCCCAACGGGGTGCGGCTGGACCGGCTGGACGCCGAGCTGCTCGGGCTTCTCGAACGCGCCGGCTGCTACTCGGTCACCGTCGGGATCGAGTCGGGCGTCCCGCGGGTCCTGTCCGAGATGAAACGGGACGTGACCCTGGACACGGTCCGGCAGCAGCTCGATTTGATTCGGCAGGTGACCAGCATCCGGGTGACTGGGAACTTCCTCATCGGCTTGCCGGGAGAGACGCTGGACGACATTCGGCAGACCATCGACTTCGCCTGTTCGGCGCCCCTCCACCGCGCCCAGTTCGCCGCCTTTCTCCCTCTGCCGGGCTCGCCCCTGTTCGACCGGCTGAGATCCGAGGGCAAGCTGCTCGATACCGACTTCTCGGCGCTGCGCTACGAAGCGGGGAGGTTCGCCTACGTGCCAGACGGCATGAGCGCCGGCCAGCTCAAGCGCGCGCTCTGGCGCGCCTTCCTTCGCTTCTACGGGCGCCCCGCGGTCCTGGCCGGGCTCGCGCCGGAGGTCCGAGGCGTCGGCCATCTCGGCCATCTCATGTCCCGGTTGAGGGCGAGATATTGGTGAGGCGCGCTAGCGGAGGGTTGGTGCTGGCCGGGTTGCTGGCGCCGGACCTGCTCTTCGGTCCTCCGGGTCTGGCCGTGCCGCACCTCCTGCTGGTGCTCTTCCTGGTGCGAGCGACCCGGCCCCGGACGATGGCGTGCTCGGGGCTGGGCAGGCGGGCATGGCGCGCGTTCCTGCTGGCTCTGGGCCTCGCCGGGACGCTCCTCTACCTGCCGGGATCGGTGCTGCTGACGACCTTTGATGCCCGCGTGGCGGTGTTGCTGGTGGTCGCCGCGTTCCTGATCTACGCGCTCTCGCATCCGGCGGGACCCCGCGCGTTCCGCATCACGCTGGGCCTGTTCTGCGCTTGCTCTTTCGGCTCCGTGGGCCTGTTGGCGAGCGCCTTCATCTTGCAGAACACGGAGCACCTGAAGCTGGCCCCGGCTCCGAGCCGCATGGCCGTCGGGGGATACCATCGGCCCCAGCGCCGGTACCGGTTCGCCTTTGGCGATGCCGGTCTGGTCCGCGTGTTCCTGCCCTACCGGCGTCAGGCCGAGACCTTCTCGCTTCTTCAGCCGGCGCTCCCGCCCACTCTCACCCGCTCCGGCGTCACCGCTCGCGTGGCGGCCCATTCGCCAGCGGGAACCATCATCACGGTGGACTGGCTCGCGGGACCCCGGGTGCTGGACGCCCGGGACTTCCACACGCTTGCGGCCACGCACGTGGAGGGCGACCGGATGGAGGGCCGGCATCACTTCGTCGGCGTGGCCTTCGATCCTCGGCGGAACCAAGTCGTCGCGGTGCAGGGTGGCTGCGGCATCCTGCGCTACTCGTTCCCGACCCTGGAGCCGGTGGGTCGCGAGACCTGCGCGGACGCGTCGTTGCGCCGAATGGCGCCCCTCTTCCTCGGCGAGCCGGTGGAGGACGCCGTCCTGACCGCGGAGGACCGGCTCATCATCACGACCTGGCCCGGATACGTGCTCGCCTATGACCTCTCCCGCGCCCGGACCACCGCCGTCACCTGGCTGCCGGGCCCCACCGGGAACGCGGTCTTGGCCCACGATGGACGGAGCATCTTCGTCTCGTCCGTCCTCACCGGACGCGTCTACCGGCTTCGGCTCCCCGATCTGGCCATCCTCGAGCGATACACGCTCGAGCGAGGGATCCGCTACGCCACACGCGACCCGCGCAGCGACCTCCTCCTGGTGTCGAACTACTTCGACGGCGGTATCAGCGTCCTCGATCCGGCCGACGGCGATGTCGTGGCGCGCGTCACCGTGCCTCCCCGAGTCCAGTGGCTCCAGCCCTCCCCTGACGGATCTCTGCTGGTGGTGTCGCACTCCCAAGGCGTGACGCTGCTCGACCTGAAACGGCTCCTGGCCGAGCGCCCCGAAGAGAAGCCGCCGGTCACCTACCCATACTACCTTTCCCGGCCGAGTTACTTCCTCGACTACGATCGCACCAACCTGCCTCTGAACGCGGAGACCATGCTGGCTTGGGTGCTCGCGGCGTTGGCAGTGATCTCTTTCGTTCGCCGCGAACCGGGTGTCCCGTGACCAGAGTCCTGCTGGCGAAGATGCGTCACCGCACCTTTGGCAACGACCAGGTGGCACCACCGATGGGAGTCATGTATCTGGCCGCCACCCTCCGGAAGGCGGGCCATGAAGTCCACATCCACGACAGCGCGGTGAAGCCCGGCCGCCGCGCGTTGCTCGACGCGATCCGATCCTTCTCTCCGAACATGGTCGGCCTGAGCGCCTTGACCGTCGAGGCCGGAGCCCTCGAACGGGCCACCTCCGCCATCGCCGCTTCCTTCCCGGGCCTACCGATCATCGTCGGCGGGCCGCACGCGACCTCGTACCCCGAATGGGTCGCCCGACTTCCCGGCGTGGTGGCGGCGGTCCTCGGCGAGGGCGAATCGACCGTGGTCGAGCTGGTGCACGCCGTCTCGTGCCGCTCCGATCTCTCCGCTGTCAACGGGATCTGCTATCGGCAGGCGGACGCGACCCTGACGACGCCCGCGCGAGCGCTCATCGCGGATGTCGATTCCATCCCCTGGCCCGCCTGGGATCTGGTGGATGTCGCCGCCTACAGCCGGCTGAGCCACATGGCCGAGGTCGGCGGCGAACGGTACGCCACTATCCTCACCTCTCGCGGCTGCGCCTACGACTGCGCCTACTGCCACAACATCATGGGCCGGCGATTCCGAGCCCGGAGCCCGGCGAGCGTGATGGCCGAGCTGGAGCACCTGGTCCGAGAGTTGTCGGTGCGAAACATCCTGGTGCTGGACGACGCCTTCAACCTCGACCGGCGGCGTGCCGGGGAGATCCTCGAGTGGGTGGCCGAGAGCGGATGGAGACTCGAGCTCGCCTTCCCGAACGGAGTGCGAGCCGATCTCTTGGACGACGACTTGGTCTCGCGGTTCCATCGAGCCGGCACCGTACACCTGGCGATCGCCGTGGAGACGGCCAGCCCGCGCTTGCAGACATCCATCGGCAGGCGCTTGGACCTGGACCGGGTCCAACGGGTGATATCGGCGGCGGCCCGACGGAGAATCTACACCACCGGCTTCTTCATGCTGGGCTTCCCCGGTGAAACGGCGGAGGAGATGCGGTCCACGGTCGACTACGCCGTGCGCAGCGAGCTCCACCAGGCGCTCTTCTTCCTCGTCACCCTTTACGGAGGTACGCGGCTGTACCAGATGGCGCGCGAGGCCACGCCTGCGCTCGTCGCGCGGGAGCCCTCGTTCGAGTCCATGAACTACTTCCAGGCCAGCCGCGGGATGAGCGCGGTCTCGAACCGGGAGCTGCTACGCATGCAGAGGAATGCCTTCCGGCGATTCTACCTGGACCCGGCACGGGTGGCGCGCATCGTCCGGGACCATCCCAATCGAAGGCGCCTCCCGCTGCAGGGCCTGCGAGTGCTGCATCGCCTCCTGCCCCGGTTCGAGCGCGACGACTGACCGGTTCAGCGAGTCGGTAAGGCTCGACAGGTAGCCGAGCGACGTCTAGCCGAGCGTGGTCGTGCGCGCGCCCTGGGAGATTGGGCGGAGAAATCCACGATCGACATTGAAAGCAAGCGTGGTCATCCGATATTTCGTTTGACGGCTTCGTCCACGCGGCGCCAGTCACGATGGGCAGGTCGAATGATGATAGTCCTCTGCCCAGCGATCCGGAAGACAACGGTTCCGTTCCGACCCGTCGACACGCTTCGGATAGCGTGAAGTGGATACTTGGCGACTGTCCAGCGCCCGGCACGGACAAAAGTGATCGAATGTCGTCCAATAACAGCCGAAAGCATTGAATCATGCATCGCAATAGGTCCTGCAAGAAAGATCGGAACCAAAAGGATCAAGAGAACAAGACTGCCGCAAGGCGCACGATGCAACGCTACCGCACGGTGCCAAGCAAGAAACAGGCGCAGCAACAAGGTACCAATACTTACGGTGACGACCACGCCCATCGAGAAGTAGAGCCGTGACGGTGTTAGTCGCGTCTGACAGAGTTCTTTTGGCAGCCCGCTCGCCGACATCTTGCTAGGCCCTAGTTTCGCATCCGGGAGGGGCGACGGGCGGCTGGTGGGCGTTATTTCCTGGCGTTTGGGGCGGGGCCGGTGTACATGAAAGACATGCACACGTTCAGCCGGACGATCAACGGGCAAGTCTA
>JAJYLH010000049.1 GCA_021787845.1 Myxococcales bacterium
CCCGTCGAGCCCGTCGAGCCCGTCGAACCCGTCGAACCCGTCGAACCCGTCGAACCCGTCGAACCCGTCGAACCCGTCGAACCCGTCGAGCCCGTCGAGCCCGTCGAACCCGTCGATCCCGTCGATCCGGTTGAACCCGTCGATCCGGTTGAACCCGTCGATCCGGTTGAACCCGTCGATCCGGTCGAGCCCGTCGAGCCCGTCGAACCCGTCGAACCCGTCGAACCCGTCGAGCCAGTGGAACCCGTCGAACCCGTCGAACCTGTCGAACCCGTCGAACCTGTCGAACCTGTCGAACCCGTCGAACCTGTCGATCCGGTTGAACCGGTGGAGCCCGTCGAGCCAGTCGAGCCAGTGGACCCCGTCGAACCTGTCGATCCGGTCGAGCCAGTGGAACCCGTCGAGCCCGTCGAGCCCGTCGAACCCGTCGAACCCGTCGAACCCGTCGAGCCCGTCGAGCCCGTCGAGCCGGGGATTTGAGCCGATGTCCGACCGCCCGTGCCGGTCATCGGCGGTGGTCTGCCGGTCGTCGCGCCGGTCGGCGCCGGGGTGATTCCCGTCGTCCCCATGCCGGTCGTTCCCGGAACCTGTCCCGAGGTCGCTCCTCCGGGCCCAGTGGTTCCCGGCACGCCCGTGGTCGCGCCGGTCGTGCCCGGTGGGACACCCGTTGTCGTGCCCGTTCCGGTCGTGCCTCCGGTGGCGGGAATCGGCACCGCGGCCACGCCCGTCATTCCGGTAAGGCCGCCCGGAGCGCCAGTGGCCACGCCGGTGGGCGCCGGCGAGCCGGTCACCGGCAGCGCTGTCGTCCCTCCTGGCGAACCGGAGCCCGGCGGCCCGACCGCCGTCATGCCGCCGGTTCCAGCCGGGGAGGTCCCGGTGGGGACCGGCCCGACCGAAGTCTGGCCGCGCGACCCACCCGGGTCCGCAATCGGCAAGCCGGTGGTACCGGGGATGGCACCGGTCCCGGGATCCGCAATCGGGAGGCTCCCACCGGGAACGCCGCCGGAAGGCACCGGAATCGCCCCGCTCGTCCCGGCGCTCGCGCCCGTCGTTCCCGGAATCGCACCCGTCGTTCCCGGCATCGTGGGGCCCGCCGCTGGGCCCGCGAAACCCGGTCCCCGCCCGGGCATGCCCAGCGGAGACGCACCCCCGGGAACCGAAACGCCCGGACCCGCCGGCGAGAGGCTCGGAGCGCCCAGCGGATGCGCCGAGGGTGCGGCTACGCCACCGCTGGTCGGTAGCGGTGACGGTAGCCCGTGGCCCAATGGGAGAGCGGGACCGCTTCCACCCCCTCCAACGGCCGGAAGCGCCATCATCGCGAGCCCGGCCGCGCCCAGACCCCAGGGCGCGACCTTCTTCGCCGCGCTTCCCAGGGCGCCCCCCGCCGACGGCGCCAGCTCCGGCACCAGGGGAATCGGCGCCACCTTCGCGCCCTGCGGAATCCAGGTCGTCTTCGGCTCCGCCAGCGCCGCCGCCGCCTGCCGGCCGCCCAGCGCCACCCCGCCCACCCCGGGACCAAAGGGAATCGCTGGCTCCCACGGCTCCGCCCCGTTCACGAACACCGCGCTCACCGGCAGCCGGCGCGCCTCGTCGAGAATCGGGTTTCCCTTCTGCGCCCAGACCGCGATCGCCCGGCCGCGCGACAGCTCGAGCGCGCGCCCGAAGGCCTGCTCCGCGGCGACGAAGTGCTCGACCCACACCGCCGGACCCGCCGCGTCCTCGCCCGGCGCGAGCCCCTGGGCGACGCCGATGATGGGCGAGAGCGCTTCCCCTCGGCTCTCGGTCACGCTCATCGCCTTGCCGAGGACCTGGACCCTCTTCACCGCGCGCCCGAGCGGGCCCTGCTGCGACTTGGGTCGCGGGCCGACGCCGGTCGCCCGGTCGAGCGGATCGCCCGCCTGCACCTTGAGCTCGGCGGTCAGCCGAGAGAGGAACGTGGCCTTCAGGTCCTTGTGCACGAGCACCCGGGTGCCGCTCGTGCCCAGCGCGCCGTTCGCGAAGAGGGCCGCCCGCGCGACCGCCTGCGCGGCCGGCTCGACCTGGTGCTCGTCGAAAACGAGGTGGGGCCAGCGCACGTCGTAGTCGGTCGCGACCGGCTTCATCACCTGGCGGGCGAGGCCGGCGAGAGGCTCGAGCTTCTCCTTGGGACCGACCAGGCTCAGCCGGGCGACCAGCGGATGCGTGACGAGCGCTTGGGCGAGGGCGTCATCGTCGCCGGCGGCGAGCTGGACGAGGCCTGGAGAAAAGCCGCTCGCCTCGCAGGTCTCGACCAGCCGCTGGAGGGAGAGCGCGGCCTCGGCCCGCGGCCGGAGGATGGCCGGAGTCCCGACCGCGATCGACGCGGCGAGGTGGCGGACGGCCGGAAGCAGAGGGGAAGCGCACTCGAGGATCGCCGCGGAGGCGCCGGAGGGCTCGTACGACGTGACCGCCTGGCTCTTCTGTTCCCGGGAGACCGCCGCGGGCGAGAGGTCCCGCGCCGCCTTGGCGAAGACCCGCAGGCATTTCACCGCGGCCGGGAGGACCTCGGTCTCGAGCTGGGTCCAGGGAACGCCGCCACCGCGCGCCTCCGCCTCGGCGAGAGCGTGAGCGCTCTTGCTTCCCAGGGCCGCGGCGAGCTTCTCCAACAGCTCCGCCCGGTCCTTCGGATCGAACAGGAGGCGGCCCGACTCGGCTCCCGACCGAGCCCGCGCGACCAGGCCGTCCACCTCGGTCGGGTCCGTCCGCGGCACCGCGGCAAAGACCTCGCCCGTCGCCAGATCGATCGCCGGGAGCGCGCCGCTTGGCACCGGCGTAGCCGCCGAGCGAGAGGGCTCTCCCAGGCCGACGGCATCCGGCTTCCCCGGACCCGCTTCTTCCCACACCGCCTTCAGCGTTCGCGCTCCGGCGAGACCGCTTTCTCCGAGGCCGAGGCTCGGGCGGATGACGCCGCGGGCGCGTCGCTGGGTCGCGGTGGAGAAGAACGGCGCGCGGTTGACGAAAACGGTTCCGACGGGCAGGAGCGCGGCAATCCGCCGGGCGACGTCGAGGTCGCGCCCGAACACCCCCGCGAAGTTGCGGGCGCCCAGGGCGTGAACCATCGCCGGCAAGTCGTCCGGGTCCTGGTAGACGACCACCGGCACCACCGGCCCCGGCCGAGCGACGGCGCGGGCCTGCGACACCTCGGGACAGAACAGGAGCGACGGGGGGACGAAAGCGCTCTTGCCCTCTCGGGCGTCGGGAAGGCCGCCCACCACCACCTGGGCGCCGCCCGCGAGCGCGTCCTCGACGGCGTGGATCGCCTCCTCCGCTCGGGCCGCCGACAGGTATGGCCCGACCTCGACCCCCTCTTCCCGCGGGTTTCCGCTCTTCAAGTGCTCGACCCGGTCGCGCAGGTGGCCGAGCATCTCCGAGGAGCTCGCTTCCGGCAGGAAGAAGACGACCGCTTCGCGGCGGGCGTCGGCGGGCGGGAAGAACGCCGCCCGAATCAGCGGGTCGGCCACCTCGGCCGGCTTCGCGTCGGGCAGCACGATCTGCGGCGCGACCGTCGCCGGCTCGAGGCCGACCTCCCGCGCCGACCTGGCCGCGAGCGAAAGGGTCGCGAGGTCCTCGGTGCTGGCGACGAACAGTTCGACCGGCGCCCGCGCGAGCGCCTCTTGCGCCACCCGCCCGGGGACCGCGGTGACGCTCTCCACGTCGAGGCCCGCAGCGAGGGCGAGCTCGAGGGCCCGGGCGACGAGCGGCATCGCGCGGCTGTCGGGCGAGAGGACGAGACCGTCGCCCGCCATCGCGGCGGCCGCGACCAGCCGGACGAGGTCGACGAGCGGCGCGTCCTCCGAGACCGAGGCGGCGACGACGCCCAGCGGCGCGGGACCGAGCGCGGCCTTGCCGCGGGGGACGTCGAGGGCCTCCTCGCCCGCGGCTGGATGGCTCGTCGCGAAGGCCAGGGTCGTGAGGGCGGCGTGCACGTCCTCCCGGGCGAGCGCGAGCGGCCGGCCGGTGAGCGACACCTCGAGGTCGGCGAACGCGGCCGCTTCGTTTTCGAGCGCTTGCGCCCATCGAGTGAGGGCGGCGGCGCGCTCTTTGGGCGCGACCGGCGGCTTGGCGAGGAACCGGCGGGCGGCCGAAACCGCCTCGACCACGTCGGCTTCGCTCGCCTCGGCGACCCGGGCGACCTGCTGCCGGTCGACAGGGCTCTCGATGTGCCGCACCGCTGCGCCCGAGCCGCCCTTCCCTCCGAGGAGGGGGGCGACCAGCGTCGTTTCCGTGTCTGGGGAGGCCATCGCCGGCTCCGATCGCTCTGGGGCGCGCACCGGCTTGCGACGCGCGCCGCCACGCTAGAGGCCTTGGCTCTCGACGACGAGCGGCTCCCCTCGAGCGAAAGCGCTCTCGGGAACCGCTCTCAACCCCCTTGGGGCGCGAAGGCCTTGACCTTGAACGTCTTCTTCAGCTCCGCCGGCGAGACCAGGGTCACCTGGACGTCGGCTTCCGCGTAGGCGGCGCCTGGCGCCGGCTGGTTCTTCGGCAGGTCGACCTTGGGCGGGATCACCGCGACGCCGTCGTCGTTGAACGTCACGTCGTGGTTCTTCCCGCCAATCTTCACCTGGGCCTTGACCGGGCCCTGGAGCTTCTTCTGTTGGAGGAGGTCCGCGGTCAGGCGCTGGGTGGTCTTCGGCCGCGTTCCGGTCGGCTCGGTCCCCTTGGGGTCCGGGTCGCCGGCGCCCAGGCCCTCGTCGAAGAGGAACAGGACGACACCGCTCTCGGTGACCACGCAGTCGCCGCTCTCGACCGGCGGGTCGTCGCCGTGCTTGGCGACGATGTGGATGACCTTTCTCGTTTCCTTGTCGGCGAGCTTCGGCGCCTGGAAGCTGCCCTGGAGCACCTTCTTCTGCCCATCCGCGGTGACGCTCGTCTTCTTCACCGTCTTCGTCTCGTCGCCCGACTTCGCCACCACCTCGATTTGAACGGCGCCCTGGCAGCCCGCCTCGACGTCGATTTCGAACTGCACCTTCTCGCCCGGCGGCACCGCCTGCTGGAGGAGCGACGCCTGGATGACGCGGGCCTTCGTCTTGTCCGCCTGATCCTTCGAGACGTCCCCGTCCTTCCCGGTGCCGTGCTTGTGCGTCCAGCCCGTCTTGTCCTTGTTCTTCTTCAGGTCGACCTTGCCGGTCGTCGCCTTGCCCGCGTCACCGTCCTGCGTCTTGGCGAGCTTGCCGCCCTGGGCCTTCCCCGCGCCGCCGTCGATGATCACGTTCGGCGAGCTCTTCACCGTCTTGCCGACGCCGCCGCAGTGGGTGGTCTGGTCGTGGTGGCGCACGAGAGGCTTGCCGTTGACGTAGACCGTCGGCGAGCCCTGCGCGGCCTTCCAGGTGTTGGGCCCGCAGCACGCCATGTGGATGCCCGGGTCGCCCAGGCGGATCGCCGGGAGGCTGTTGATGTAGACGTTGGTCGAGCCGCTCACCGCGGGACCCGCGACGTGGTGGGGGCAGGCCGGGCAGCCGTGGGCGTCGGCCTTGCACTCCGCGATGTCGCCAAGCCGCACCGCACCAGGCATCGGACGCCTCGCCTTCGAGAAGACGGCGGCCGAAAAGCACCGCCTTCGAGTCGGTGGTCCTTCGGGGGCGCGCGGGAGCCCGTCGCACAAGTCACGGGAGCGTCCGCGCGTCGAGCCGATGGGGGCCGCCAGTCTACCTGAAAATCGCGCCTTCCACAACGGGAAAGGGAGCGGTCTCGGAGAACGGCGTTCACTTCCGCCGGTCAGGGGGCGGGCATCCTCGGGAAAAGGGACTCCGCGCGGGCCTTGAAGTGCTCCAAGAGCGCCGGCAGGGACTGGGCGGCGAGGCGGTCGGTGATCGCCCGGGGGACCGGGATGAACCCGCCGAACGCGAGCTCCAGGGAGTAGGTCGCCTTGGTGCGGCCGCCCTCCAGCGGCTCCAGGACCCAGGCGCCCTCGTTCTTCTTGAACAGCTCGCCCCGGACCAGGCTCCAGCGCGCCACGAGAGCGTCGGTGGTGACCCGCACCGCGTAGTGGATGCGCTTGATCACCTCGATCTCGTAGGTGAGCAGCGCGCTGTTCGCGGTCCGCTCGGAAACGGTGATTTTCTTCACCTCGGGAAGAAACTGCGGGTACCGCTCGTAATCGGAGATGACCTGCATGAGCTGGGCAGGCAGGACGTTGACCTCGACCGTGCGCGACGCCTGGGGCATGGGGCCTCCTGAGATCGAACGGGCGATGAGAGCAGAAACCGTGCGCGCCCGCCAGCGGCGAGCCGGCTTTCTGCTCGTCGTCGCGCTGGCGTCGATCGGGTGCGCGCGGGTGAAGCCGGAGGTGGGGCCGCGCCTCGCTTTTCCGTTCTGGACGGTGACGAGCGCGAGCCCGCGGCAAGTCGGGTGCGCCCTTCTGACGGCGTGGATCTCGAAGACCGGCAAGGCGGGCCTGGGCTTGAGCCTGTCGGTGACGAGCCCGAAGGGCCCCTGCCAGGTGCGGCTCGAACGTGCCCGGCTCTTCGTCGGCGGCCGCGAGGTGGCCGACGCTGCCCCGCCGCCGCCGACGACCCTCGGCGAGAAGGAAGTCGTTCGGGACTATCTGCCGTTCTTCTTCGACAACAACCGCGCCTGGAACGAGCATCGCCGATCGGGAGAGCTCCTGCTCGCCATCTCGGCCGGCGGTGCGACCCAGACGCTGCACTACCGGCTCTACCAGCGCAACTATCCGTTCTTCGGGCCGCTGGCGGCGCCCGGGAGCGGCCCGGCGCGCAACGCTCCCCGAAAGCCGTCCCCCAAAGCCGGAGCGCAGCCGTGAAGCACTTCGCCGGTGTCGCCCTCGTCGCCTTGTGCGCGAGCTGCTACGCCCACCAGGAGCTCGACCGCAACGCGCCCGGCTACGCGAACCTGAACGTCGAGCCGGCGCGCCCGCTGGTGATGCCCCGGGACCAGGGGCTGCAAGGGGTGCTGCTCTCCGGCGGCGCTTTCGGGGCGGGCGGACCGGAGCTCGGCGGGCGGTCGCCGCACGCGGTGGGGACGGCAGGGCTGGAGCTGAGCGCGTCGTACTACACGAGCCCCATCGGCGTGTTCGACCCGAACCGGGTCCCGGCGCTCGACGGCTTGAACCTGGGCTACACCCTGTTCGGCCCGGACCGGGCGAAGGACCAGCTCTACCTGGAAGTCCAGCACGTCTACCGGCTCGCCGGCGCCGCCGCGGGCTGGAGCTGGGACCCTCTGACGAACACCAACGGCCCGCAGCTCACGCTCTTCTACGGCCTCTTGTACGCGCGGCTGAACTACGCCCTCGGCGGCGGCGGTGAGGCCCAGTTCGGGATCTTCCTGAAAGCGTTCGATCGGATCACCTGGTTTCGCTGACCGCACGGCTTTGCGCGTAGCATCGGCCCATGTTCGAGCTCCACGAGATCCCGGTGTCGAGCGCGCTCTTGCGCGGGAACGCGAGCGGTGACCCCGCCGAGCGGGCGCTCACCGTCCTGACGCCCCCCAAGACCGCTGCCGCCAAGCCGATGCCGGCGATCTGGATGCTCTCCGGGTTCGGCAGCTCGGCGGGCAGCTTCCTCGCGAACGACCCGTGGAAAGAGGGCCTGGCGCAGCGAGCGCACCGGCTGTGGGCCCGGGGCGACCTTCCCGACGTGCGCCTCGTCCTGCCAGACCTCTTCACCCGCTTCGGCGGCTCGCAGATGATCGACTCGACCGCGACCGGCCCCTACGAGCGCCACCTGTGGGAGGAGCTCCTGCCCCTCTTGGAAGCGACGTTCCAGACCAGCGCCCACGGCGCCTGCGGCCACTCGTCCGGCGGCTTCGGTGCCCTCGTCCAGGCGATGCGCCACCCGGAAATCGTCCGCGCCGCCGCCTGCCACGCGGGCGACATGCTCTTCGAGCTCGCGTATCTGCCGGACTTTCCGAGAGCGGCAGCGCAACTGAAGAAGGAGGGCGGTGCCGCCAGGCTCCTGGACGCCTTCCTCGCTTCGCCCAACAAGCAGGACCGCCGGTGGATGTCGGCGATGAACGTGCTGGCGATGGCGGCCTGCTACTCGCCGAATCCGCGCTCGCCCCTCGGGCTCGACCTGCCCTTCGACGAGGAGACCTGCGAGCTCGAGGATTCTGTCTGGGCGCGCTGGCTCGCCTGGGATCCGGTCCGGATGATCGAACGGCCCGAGCCTCGGGAGGCGCTCTCGTCGCTCGCGCTCCTGTTCCTCGACGCGGGCACCCGGGACGAATGGAACCTCCAGTGGGGCGCCCGCGCGTTCGCCCGCAAGCTTAGAACCCACGGCATCGCCCACGTCTTCGAGGAGTTCGACGGCGGCCACACCGGCGCGACCTACCGCTTCGACCGTTCGCTGCCGCTCCTCGCGCGCGCGCTCGCGCGCTGACCTCGGGGGTCCCTCCCACGGCGCCGACGACGATCGGTCCGATCCGACCGATCCGACCGATCGGTCTGATCAGTCCCTTCCCCGCGATCCGACAAGCAGGAGGGGTGCCGTCCCCACGTGAGATAGTGCGCCTCCGTGCAGGTCGCGCTGGTGGTGTTCGTCCTCTCGTACGCGCTCATCGCGGGAACCCGCCTGCCGGGAGTCCGGCTCGACCGCCCCGCGGGAGCGCTGGTGGGGGCCGTCGCGATGGTCGCCCTCGGCGTCCTGACGCCGGCCGAGGCCGTCCACGGCGTCAACGCCGACACGCTGCTCCTGCTCTTCGGGATGATGGTGGTCGGCGCCTTTCTGGTCGAGGCCCGGACGCTTCGTTGGGTGAGCTGGCTCACCTTGACTCGCGTCGCCTCGCCCCGCCGGCTCCTCGTCGCCGTGACGCTCGTCTCCGGCCTTCTCTCGGCGGTGCTCGTCAACGACACGATTTGCGTGATTCTGACGCCGCTCGTCCTCCAGCTCGCGCTCGACGCGGGGCTACCACCCAAACCGTTCCTTCTCGCGCTCGCCTTCGGCGCGAACGCCGGCTCCCTCGCGACGCCCACCGGCAACCCGCAAGACATGCTGATCGTGACACTCTCCCACCTGAGCTACCGGAGCTACACGGGAGCGCTATTGCTCCCATCGATGGTGGCGCTCGCCTTGGTCGCGCTGGTGCTGGTCGTCGCCTTCCGCCGCGAGCTGCCAGACCGGGCCCTGGCTCGGCCGCGGCTGGAACGCCCGGAGCTGCATCCCGCGCTCGCCTCGCTGTGCGTTCTGACCCTCGCCGGGATGGTGGCGGCATTCTTCGCGGGTGCGCCGCTCTCCTGGACCGCGCTCTCTGGCGCCGCTCTCCTTCTGCTCTTGGGGCGCCGGGATCCTCGAGAGGTCTTCGAACAGGTCGACTTCGTCCTGCTCGTCTTCTTCGCGGCGCTCTTCGTCATCGTCGCCGGCGTCGGGCACGCCGGCCTCGCGCAGCGGATGTACGAAAGCTTGAAGCCTCTCTTCGGCCACACGGCGCGAGCACAAGCGCCGCTGTTCGGCGTCTTCACGGTGGTCGCCTCGCAAGTCGTCAGCAACGTTCCCTTCGTCCTGCTCGCCGCGCATTGGCTGCCGCGCTTCGCCGACCCGCGCTTCCTCTGGCTCTCCACCGCCCTCTTCTCGACGCTCGCCGGAAACCTCACCCTGGTCGGCTCGGTGGCGAACCTCATCGTCGTCGAACGCGCGAAGGAGCGGGTCCGCTTCGGGTTCTTCGAGTTCCTCGAGGTCGGCGCGCTGGTGACCGTCGTCTCGGTTGCCGGCGCCTACGGCGTGCTCTGGGGCGAGCACCTGATCGGGCTTGCCTGACCCGACGAAAATCAGCCTTGACTTATCTTCACGTCAGCTTATATAAGCCGTCACCAAGGAGGACGGTCCGATGGACGTGTTCGCGGCGGTGGCCGACCCGACCCGGCGCAAGGTGCTGGACCTGCTCCGGACCGGCGAGCGAGCGGCGGGGGACTTGTCGCGCGCATTTCCCCACTTGAGCCAGCCGGCGATGTCGCAGCACCTGAAGGTCCTGCGGGAGACGGGGCTGGTCCGGGTCCGTCCCGAGCTGCAGAAGCGCATCTACTCCCTCGACCCGGGTGGCTTCGCCGAGCTCGACGCCTGGCTCGGGCGATACCGGGCGTTCTGGGAGCTGAACCTCGGCGCCCTGGAGCGCCACCTCGATCACCAGCACGGCCGCCGCGCTTCGCGGCCCAAGAGGAGAAACGACGGATGAACGAGACAACGAAAGCCGGCCCTGCCGGGAAGATCGAGTTCGACGGCGACCACGCCTCCCTGGTGTTCGAACGGACGCTCCATCACCCCCCGGAAGCGGTCTGGGCGGCCTTGACCGATCCCGCTGAGATGCAGCGCTGGTTCATGACCACCGCTCGCATCGACGGGCGCGCGGGCGGCTCGGTCGACATGGTTTCCGGGCCGGCGCGGTTCCATTGGACCGGGAAGATCCTGGCGTGGGACCCGCCGCGGGTGCTCGAGTACGAGTGGAACGTCGACCCGCGTCCGGAGCTGCCGCAAGGCGAGCAGACCGTGGTTCGATGGGAGCTGGAGCGCTCCGGCAATTCGACACGGCTCAAGCTCACCCATCGGCGCCTGACCCGGCCGACGGCGCTCGGGTTCGCGCCCGGCACCCACGCGTTCCTCGACCGGCTGGCGGCGCAGCTCGACGGGGCGCCGCTGCCCGACTGGATGCGGGTGTTCGGCGAGGTGCAGGAGAGCTATGCGGCAGCGGTGCCGGGCTGCTAATCGCCGGAGGCGCCCCCGCGCGCGCGTCGGACGAGCTCGTTGAGCACGAGAGCGCCGGGATAGAAGTTCTCGGCGCTCGCCGGCAGCTCGAAAGCGACCGCCTCCTCGTCTTCCACCGTGAGCGCGAGCTTGGCGTTCGCCACTGTCGTCCGGAACGGCGCCGACCACGGCAGCGTCCGCAACTCGCCCTTGCCAAAGAGCTTCTTGGCATGGAATGTCAGGTGCTCCCGGGCGATGGACGCGCCGCCCCACGGCATTTCGGCGCCGCCCTCGACGCGCTGGAGCCATCGCGCCGCGACGATGTTCGACACCTGGTCCCGCAGGCGATCGAGGTCGGCGTCGCTCCCCTTGCTCGTGCTCGTCGATACCCGAATCGCCTTGCCCTGGCCGGGCTGGAACTTGAGCACGATGCTGGTGCCGGCGTAGGCGCCATTGTGGTAGTAGTTCACCGACGAGAAGGAAAAGCGCTCTATCTCCTCGTAGCGCAAAACGCGCCGGCCGAAGAGCGACCGCTGCTCGACGCCGCGCTCGCGAGCTTCGAACCGGCTCGCCCAGAACCACAGACCACCGAAGGAGAAGAGGGTGCCACAGAGCAGGAGCCCGGCGCCGACGATCAGGTTCTCGGTCTCGGAGGCCATCACGAAGAGCGCGCCGACGGCGAGCATGGCGACGCCGAGAACCAAGGCGATGACGGCGAGCGCGCGAGAGACGGCGCGGTGGAACAGCACCCGGCCGAGCGACGACCGATCCTCCGCCCGCGGCCGAACCACCTTCGCGACGATTTCTTGGAGCACCCGGGCATTTCGCGCGGTGGCCGGGGTCGAGAAGAACGGGTCGTCCGCGCCCGGCTTCCAGAGCGAGACGCGCCCGTCGAACATCCCGACCGCGGCGAGGTCCGCGAGGGGCACCCGCTGGCCTTGAGCGCTGAAGGTGTCCACATCGAGCGACCACCGGTCGCCCTGTAGGGGCTCTCCTGCCTTGCGGCGGCGATCCAGGGAAGCGGTGGCGCCGTCGAGCACCGGCAGCACGAGCTCGCCGAAGCCGTCGGGCTTGCCCGCGAGGGCGACCGTGCGCACCTCGACCCGACCTGTGCGGCCCGCGACCGTCAGGAGCCGCCGGACGCCGATGCGCCGGCCGTTCGCGAGCACGTGCGCGTCGGCGTAGCGCACGTCGTCCGCGTCGTCGTAGGCGATCGCATCCACCCGGCCGCCGTGGGAGTACGCGATCCCGCGCTCGAACAGCTCGAGCTGGCCGCGCTTCCGGGCGCGCCGCCCGAGCAGCACCAGACCGCCGAAGAGCGCCAGCAGCGACAAGCCGCCAAAGAAGATGGCCGCCGCGAGGTCCGGGGGGCCGCCCGGCGCCGGTGACCGCGGCGCAACCTCGTAGAAGTAGTAGCCGCCGCCGGCCAGGCCGAGGCCGAGCACGACCAGCAGCGGCCCGCCCGCGGAGGTCCGCCAGGGCGGCGGCTCGATGGCGACCGGCCCTCGGACCACGGTCCCCAGCTCCGAAAGGCGCTCCATCCGCGCTGCTTCGAGGGCGAAGTCACTCATCCGACGGCTCCAAAGGTCCGAAAGACTACCCGAAATCGCCGCGGAAAGTCACCGATCGCACGAAACGCGCTTGCAGAAATGAAACCCGCGGTTACGATGGGCGACGTGAACCCATCCGAGATCATCAACCGAGTCGACCTGTTCACCTCGTTGTCCGCGGCCGAGCGGGCGCGGGTCGCGGACGCTTGCGCGCGGCGGGTGTATCAGCCGGGAGAGGTCATCTGCCGGGAGGGCGACCACGGCACCACCGCCTACGTCGTGGGGAGCGGCGAGGTCGAGGTGGAAGCGGGAACGCCGCCGGTGCGCGTCGCGCGGATGGGGTCCGGCACCTACTTCGGCGAGATGTCGCTCTTGACCGGGATGCCCCGGACGGCGACGGTGCGCGCGCGCACTCTGTGCGAAATCCTGGAGCTCGGCCGGCCGGTGTTCATGCGCCTGTTCGCCACCAACGTCGCCCTGGCGGAGTCGATTTCACAGACCATCGCCGCCCGGAACTACGAGCGCACGACCATGCTCGAGCGGCGCCCGGTGACAGCAGAAGCGGTGCCGCCGCCCGAGTCCACCCCGCACGCCGATCTGTTCGCGCGCATCCGCAAGGTGTTCGGCCTCTAGCGCCCTTTTCGGGCGGGGCCGACACGACGACGCCGACGTTCGCGGCGCGGGCGTTGTCGCCCGTCGACCCACAGCGGTGGCCGCCTCGACGCGAGGACGGCCGGCGCCACGTGCCTCTTGCGAGACGCGTCGTCGTCGGGGTGCGAGAGCAGTTGCCACACCCGCCGCCGATCGGCGATTCTCGAACTCGACGCGCCCGCTGCACAGGGCGATTCCCAGGAGGCCGCCCTGCGCAGACTCGCGATCATCCTTGTCTTTGCCGCTAGCCTTGCACGAGCGCAGCCGCCCACCGCCAACGGCGCGGCTTCCCGGAATCCCGGCGCGAATTCCCTCCCGCCCGCGGCCCGGTCGTCGGCCCGCGGCGCTCCTGATTCGCGGTCGTCCCCGGCCGCCCCCGCGCGGGCCTTCAACGCGCGCGCGCCCGCGGCTCCCCGAGCGGCACCGCCTTCGCCCGTCGAGCCAGCCGCTGTCCCCAGCGCAGCCCAGAAGCGGACTCTGAAACCGGCACCGCCGCCGGTGAGCGCTTCGGCCGCCTCGTCGGCCCGCCCGGCGACCGAGCCCGCCGGCACCGTGCCCGCCTGGGTGCGTTACACGAAGGACCTGACCGACGAGCAGTTGGAGCGCCGCTGGAGAAAGGCACCGCAGACGCTCGGCTCGATGTCCATCGGCTTCCCTTTCGAGGGTCGCGTGATCAACGCGGTGACGTTCCCGAAAGGGGAGGCGTGGAAGGTGATCTCGCCCGCGCACTGCTGGGGGACGCAAGAGACCGTCGACTTCGTGATCACGGCGGCGAAGGCGGTCGCCCGGGAGTTTCCCGGGACGGACCCGCTGCGGGTGAACGCCGTCGGCGCGAAGGACGGCGGCTGGGTGCGGCCCCACGAGAGCCATCAGTCGGGCCGCGACGTGGACCTGGGCTTCTACGACAAGCCCGGCATGCGCTTCGGTCCCGGCTGGCGGGTGATGGACCTCGCGAAGAACTGGGCGCTCTTGAAGGCGCTCTTCACGAAGACCGACGTCCAGTTCGTCCTCACCGACTGGCGCAACAAGCGAAAGCTCTATAAATATGCATTGTCGATCGGAGAGAACAAGAGCTGGCTGGACTCGATCTTCTATCCGCGTCATGGCCGGCCGCTCATCAAGCATGCCCGCGGGCACCGCGACCATTTCCACGTCCGCTTCTACAACGCGAGGGCGCAGGAATTGGGCCGCCGCATCGAGCCACTCCTCGCCAAGCGTCCGGACCAGAACCTCGCGTTCCATCGAGTGCGGCGCGGCGACTGCCTGTCGCGGATCGCCCGCCGGCTCGGCTCCACCGTGGTGGCCATCCGGCGGGCGAACCACATGCGGTCGAACTTCCTGCGCCTCGGCCGGGTGTTGGTGGTCCCCTTGCGCGGTCCCTGCACCCGCTGCCCGATTCCCCCGGAGGTCATCGTGCCCCCGAGACGGCTGCCGCCCGCCGTGAGCCCTGTCGCTGGGCTCGCGCCGGAGCCGACCAGCGGCACTGCCGCCCCCCGAGTGACCGCCGCGGCCGCGCGGGTCTCGCGCGACCCCTGAGCCGCCCTCGCGCTGCGCCAGCGTTCCTCTCGATTCGTTTCCCGACGCGCTCCGGGGCGCCGGGACCGATGCGATCGGCGGATCGACCGGCTGTCTCGCCGGTTGCCGAGCGGCCGGAGCCTGCCTACCTGACTCGAGGGGGCCGGCGCGAGCGACCGTCCGGGGGAGGCATCACGAATGCGCGCGCGGCTCGCTCTATTCGCGCTCGTCGCCACGGCCTGCGCGACGACGCACCTGTCCGACACCTGGCGGGACGCAAGCTACCGCGGCCCACCGCTGCACCGGATCATCGTCTTCGGGATGAGCCGCGACCCGACCGCGCGCCGCATCTTCGAGGACACCTTCGCCGCCGAGCTGGAGAGCAAGGGCGTCCTCGCGATTCGCTCCTACACGGTGCTTCCCGGCCAGGGCAAGCCCTCCGAAGCCGAGGTCCAGAACGCCGTCCATTCGTCCGGCGCCGACGGCGCGGTTCTGACGAACCTGGTCGGCATCACGCACCGGGCGACGGTGGTGCCCGGCTACGTGGGACCAGGACCGTTCCTGCTCGGCGGACCGTTCTGGCCCGACTACTACGGCACCTGGGGCTTCGTCTACGCGCCCGGCTACCTGCGGACGGACACCGTGGTGCGGCTGTCGACCCGGCTCTACGCCGCGCACGGCAACGGGCGGCTCTTGTGGAGCGGCGACAGCGCGACGCTCAACCCGAGCTCGGTGCGGTCGCTGGCGATGGCGGTCATCGGCCGGGTGGTGGACCGGCTGCTCGACCACCATCTGATTGGGTGACAGGAGAAGCGCTGCAGGCCAGCGTATGCGCTACCATGCTCCGCCGGGCAATCGATCCGCTCGTCACGCGACGTGTGTCGCGCGAGGCGCCCGAAGCTCGTTGCGCGGCGCGTCTCGGATAGCAATGGCGCAACCGCTGACCACACGGCGCCAGACGGATCCGCGTCACGTCGCGTCGGGCACCACGTGCGTCCCCTGCCCGTGCTCGACGGCGTCGAGAAGGTGCTCCGGGCTCGTGACGATGGCCTCCCGACCCCCTCCCTCCAGGAAGGCGACGATGGCGCGCATCTTCGGCCCCATCGAACCCGCGGGGAACTGACCTTCGGCCAGCAGCCGCTTGGCCTCGCTGAGGGTGAGCCGCGCCAGCGGGCGCTGAGTGGGTTTTCGAAAATCGAGGTAGACCGCGTCGACCGCGGTCGAGATGATGAAGAGGTCCGCGCCGAGCTGTTGCGCGAGCAGTGCCGAGGCGTCGTCCTTGTCGATCACCGCCGCGACGCCGCGCAGGTCGCCGTTCTCCTGGCGCACCACCGGAATGCCGCCGCCGCCCGCGGCGATGACCGTGAAGCCCGAATCGACGAGCTGCCGAATCGCGTCGCGCTCGATGATCTCGCGCGGAAACGGCGAGGCGACCACCCGCCGCCAGCCGCGTCCCGCGTCCTCCCGCACCTGCCACCCCTCGTTCTCGGCGTGCTTCTTCGCAGTCTCCTCGTCCATGAACGACCCGATCGGCTTGGTCGGGCTCGCGAACGCCGGGTCGTCGGCGTCGACGCGCACCTGCGTCACCACCGTCACCGCCTCCCGGTCGACGCCACGGCGCTGGAACTCGTTCGCGAGCGACTGCTGAATCATGTAGCCGAGCGCACCCTGGGTATCGGCGCCGATGGAGTCCAGCGGCACCGGATGCAGCTCGTGCAGCGAAAGCTCGACCCGGCGGAGGATGAAGCCGACCTGCGGCCCGTTGCCGTGGGTGAGGACGACGCGCCAGCCGGCCTCGAGCAGCCGCTCGACGTGGGCGCAGGTCTCGCGCGCGACCTCGAATTGGCTGCTGACCCGCTGGTGCTGCGCGTCGCGGATGAGCGAGTTGCCCCCGATGGCGAGGACCGCGAGCCCTCGGTCGCGAGAGTCGTTGGACATGACGTCACCTAGGCTTTCGCTGCGCGCAAGAGCGACGGAAAGCGCGCATAGAACGCAATCACCACCGCGAGCTCCCGGTCGTCCACGCACTCGCCGACCTTGTGGGTGTTCTGCTCGATGCCGGGGCCGATGCCGAACATCGGCGGGTGCTTGAACCCGCCCGAGGTGACCCAGCGCTTCTCTTCCGGGACGGCGATGGAGTGGTCCTGCACCGGTACCGGGAAGCCCACGCCGTCCGTCGAGAAGACCCAGCGGGCGACCCGTGGCTCCTTGCGCAAGGCGCCAGCGGTGCCGTCCTGCCCGACGAGCGGCGAGGAGACCCGGCGGTAGCAGTCGACCGCCGCGGTGATGACCGGGTGATCTTCCGGGGTGATCCAGCCGGGATAGACCTGCGCGTTGTGCAGGACGAAACCGCTCCAGGTCGCCTCGTCGTAGGTCGGCACCCGCACCTGCACGTCCAAGCCCGCGTCGCGCGCGCGCGCGACCGACGCGAGCGACTCGACGTCCCGCACCGCCTGCTCCGGCGACTCGCCGACCGTCAGCCGCCGATCGAACCGCACCACCAGCCGCTCGGGGACAGCGCAGTCGCTCGGCGTGTCGAGGTGCGACCAGCTCGCGGTCCGGGTGCCATGGCCGAGGAACGGGTGGTCGAGGAAACCCTCCCGCGCGTCGTATTTCTGCGCAGCCTCGGCGACGATGGCGCCGCCGAACTCCAGCGGGTTGCGCCCTTCCCAGGGCATCGAGCCGTGGCAGCTCTTGCCGGTGACCACCAGCTCGATCTGCATCCGCCCGCGCTGGCCCCGGTAGATGCCGCAGGCGCCGTTCGTGCGGCAGCCGGTGCCTTCGCTCAGGATGACCGCGTCGGGCACCCGGTCGGCGCTCGCGCCGGGAAGCTCCTTGCGCACCACGTACATCGGGCCGCCGCCGTCGTTGTCCTCCTCGGACACGGTGCCATAGGCGCGTACGATGATGCCCTGGAGCGCTCCCGCTGAGCGCAGCTCCCGGGCGATCTTGGTGGCGAGGACCTGGCAGACGACGCCGGAAAGCTGGTCCGCCGAGCCGCGGCCGAAGACCAGGTGCTCCCACCCGTCGTCCGGCGGCAGATACCCGAGCTCGCGGCGGAGGAACGCGCGGTCGACCTTCGCGGAATCGACGAGGCCGTCGTAGGCGTCGATGCCGCCGATCGCCTCCCGCCAGCGGTTTCGCAGAGCTTTTACGGTGTCGGTGTGCCCGTCGAACCAGACCACCGTCTTCTCCGCCGCGGGGATGCCGTCGTCGGGGTCTTGCACCGTCCAGACCAGGTTCCCGAAGCCGTCGAAGAAGACGTCCTCCGCGCGGTCGACGGCGCCCAGCTCGACGATGCGCCGGCGCAACAGCTCGAGCCGCGGCCGTTCGTGGTTCGACAGGCCGCAGAGCGGGTCGCCGCCGGCCTCGACCGGGCGGTCGACGTAGTCCGCAGGGATGCGCACCACGTCCTTGAGGAGCTGCACCGCTAGCGGAAGGTATTCGCGCGCCAGCTCGCTGACGCGGGTGTCGAGGTCGATTGTGGTCACGATTCACTCCCGTCTCTCACGCCGGACCCCGAGGTTCTCGGGGTCGCGCGAGACCGCTCATCCTGAGCGTGGTCGAAGGATGAGCGCCACCAGAAGAACCCTCTCGCCCTTCGACTGCGCTCAGGGTGAGCGGTAGGGGTGCTAGTACCTGAAGACCCGGCAACCCTCATCCATTCACGAGCGCGAGGAGCTGCTCCTGGAGCGCCTTCGCCTTGGCCACCGCCAACAGCGCCATGATGACGTACACCTTGCCGTTCGCCTCGCGGCCGACGTCGAGGCGCGCTTTCTCCATCACGCCGCGGCTCACCTCCGAGCCGATATCGGCGGGCAGGCAGTGCATGTAGAGCGCGTTCCCCTGATGGGTGAGCTGCATCCGCCGTTCGTCGCAAATCCAGTCGGTGTGCTGGGCGTTGCGTTCGAGGGCGCGCTTTTCCACCTCCTTGAGGCCCTCCTTGTCGCGCCGGCGGTTCGCCTCGACGCGATCGAGCATCAGGTCGAACGGGCCCCAGCTCTTGGGATAGACGACGTCCGCATCCTGGAACGCCTGGTCCATCTCGCCCGTCACCTGGAAGCTGCCGCCGCTGGCGCGCGCGAACTCGTGCGCCTGGGCGATGGTCTCCGGCATCAGGTCGTAGCCCTTCGGGTGCGCGAGCTCGACCTGGGCGCCGAACCGGGTCAAGAGCGTGATCAGCCCCTGGGGGACCGAGAGCGGTTTCGCATAGCTCGGCGAGTAGGCCCACGAGACCGCGATTTTCCGGCCGGCGATGCCGTCGGGGAACCGCTTCTTCAGCCAGAGCAGGTCGGCCAGGGTCTGGGTCGGGTGGTCGATGTCGCACTGGAGGTTGACGATGGGCACCACCCGCTCGTCGCCGGTCGCGGCGAGGTAGCCGTCGATGCCCTGCTTCGCCGCTCGGAGGAAGCGGTTCCCCTCTCCGAGAATCAGGTCGTGGCGGATGCCCATCGCGTGCGCGTTCATCCCCAGCATCGCCCCGGTCTCCTCGGCGGTCTCGCCGTGCTCGACCTGGGTCGACGAGCCGTCGACGATCACCGGCGAGCTGCCGAGCCTCGCCGCCGCTCCCGCCCAGCTCGACTTGGTGCGCGTCGAGTTGTCGAAGAACAGGGCATAGGCGAGCTCGTTCGGGAAGAGCGCCGCCGGGATGCGAGAGCGGTCCAGCAGCTCGAAGGCGCGCGCGACGCGCAGGAGCTCCTCCAGCTCGGCCGCCGACCACTCCGAGGTCAACAGGAGGCTGCGGCCACGCAAGCCGTCGAGCGTCGCCTCGTCGAGGCCGTCGAGCGTCGAACGAACAGTCTCCGCCAAGCTCATGTCGAACTCCTCCAAGCCCTTGGGGCCAACGTCCGCTCATCCCGAGCGCAGTCGCGGGACGAGCGTCTCAACGCACTGCCTCGCGCCGGCGGCCGGTGAAGAGCACCGCGACCTCCTCGTCCGCTCCGACCGCGCCGCGTGCGCGCAGCTCGAGGAGCCCGGCGAGCCCGGCGGTGCCGGTCCAGTCGACGTCGATGCCGGTCGCGCGCCGGCCGGTTTCGTTCGCCTCGAGGATGCGCGCCTCCGGCACCACCACCGGCCAGCCGCCCGTTTCCAGCATCGCCCGCACGTCGGCGACCCAGTCGTACGTCTCGTCGTCGAGGATTCCAGAAGCGGCGCTGTGAGGCGTCTCGGCGACCGGACGCATGTAGCGAGAGCGGTGCTGGGCAGCGAAGCGGAGCGCGTCGTCGAGCTGCGTGCCAGTCGCGGTCGATCCGATCCACCGCCCCAGGGCAGCGTCGCTGATCTGCTCCAGCGGTTCCGGGGGGCGTTGGCCGCTCGTCGCCAGGCGCCGCGCAAGGTCGCGCGCAACTCCCCGCCACGCCGCGTCGAGCGGATGACCGCCTTCGGTCTGGACCGAGTGGATCCGCGGCATCGCGCTGACGGCGCCGGTTTCCTTCGCTACCGCGGCCGCCTGCGCCATCGAGGCGAGCAGCGCGCCGCCGCCGACCTGGACGAAGAGGCGGTGCAGCGGCTTCCCGGTGCGCAGGTGCTGGCTGACGATTTCGAACCCCAGCGTGCGGCCGCCGTCGAGCGCGAGACCGTTCTCGCTCCCCTGGCAGGTGAACGGGATCGCACCGCGCAGGACGCCCTCGCGGAAACGATGGAAGCAGGGGTCGCCCGGCGGCAGCTCCGGTCGCCGTTCGCAGGGGACGATGCGCGCGTCCAGCTCCAGGAGCCGATCGAGGACCGCGGGGTTCGCCTCGGGCGGCACGTACACGTCGAGCGCGCGCCCGATGGCCTTCGCCACCACCGCCGCCGCCAGCGCCGCGTTCCCGCAGCTCGCGATCGCGAGATGTCCCTCGGGAGCGCTGCCGCCCGTCGCCTCGAGCACCTTCAGATGGAGCGCGAGCCCCATCAGGTGCCGGGCCTTATGCGAGCCGGCGATGTTGACCGTCTCGTTCTTCACCCACGCGTCGAGCTCGTCCGAACGCCCGTAGGGCGTCATCCGAAAGCCGGTGCCGTCGATCCTCGCGACCGCCTCGTCGATCGCGCGCATTAGGTCCACGAAAGCGCTGTCGCTCAGCCCGCGGCGACGGGCGACTGTCCACGCACTGAGAAGCCGGCGGTACCGGAGGAACGGGTTCGGGTCGCCGTCTTTCCTAAAGGGCTTCCCCTCTCCTGTACCGGACATGGTGAGCACGTGGTCGACGTCGTCGCCGGCGCGCGCGTTCGGGCAGCGGAAGGGCGCGGCGTCGGCAGGCGCCATATAGCCGCAACCGCTGCAACGCAAGCCAAGAGCGCTCACGCACCCACTCCGGTCTCGGCGTTGAACGCGTCGATCAGCGCGTCCCACTTCGGCAAGAGCGTCTCGAGCTCGCTCCAGAACGCCGGGTCGCGCCGCGCCTCGAAGGCGTCGAGGGGGATGCCCTGCTGCTCGACCCAGGTGAAGTAGCCCAAATTGAAGATGCGCCGCCGGTCGACCCGCGTCAGCTCGAGCACGTGAGCGGTCGAGGTGCCGGCGAGGTGCTGTCCGTAGACCCGAGCCGCCGCGGTCGCGCCGAAGCCGGCCGGGAAGTTCTTCGCCAGCGTCTTCTCCACCTCGGTCGCGTACATCTCCGCGCCGTCGGTCGCGATGGTGAAGATGGCGTCGTTCTTCCCGAGCCCGAGGGCCTTGGCCGTCTTGATCGAGGCGACGACGTTGCAGAGGCTGGAGAGTCCGAAATGGCGCATCGAGTCGATCAGCTCTGGCCCGAGGCCCCGCTCGTCGGCGAGCCAACGCCGGCCGGCACCGGTGTTGAAGAGCACGTTGAGCGAGTCGGTCGCGCGGTCGGAGACGCCGACCACGAGGTCGGTGTTCATCACGTTGTGGATCAGCGGCACGTGCTTGTCGCCGATGCCCTGGATGTTGTGGTCACCGAAACCGTTGTAGAGGAGCGTCGGACACTCCAGCGCCTCCACGGCCGCGATGCGCGTGCCGTAGCGCTCCTTGAGGAGGTCCCCCGCGCCGATGGTGCCTGCCGAGCCGGTGGCGGAGACGAACGCCGCCGCGTGGAGGTCCGGCTGGCTCGCCCGCATCGTCTCGTAGATGTGCGAGAGCGCTTGCCCTGTGCAGGAGCGGTGCGCCAGGTGGTTACCGAGCTCGGAGAACTGGTTCAAGATGACGTTGGTCGGGTCCGGCCGCAGCCGCGCGCACTCGTCGTAGATTTCCTTGACGTTGCTCTCGACGCCGTAGGTGCGGATGACGTCGGACGCGTCGACCGTCCATTCGCGTAGCCAGCGGAAGCGCTCCTGGCTCATTCCCTCCGGGAGGATGGCGACGCCCCGGCAGCCCATGATGCGCGAGATGGCGACGCCGCCACGGCAGTAGTTGCCGGTCGAGGGCCAGAGGGCGCGGTGGCGGGTGGGGTCGAAGCGGCCGGTGACGAGGCGCGGCGCGAGGCAGGCGTAGGCGGCCAGCACCTTGTGCGCGCGAATCATCGGGAAGCGGTCGCCCAGCGCCACCACGATGGGAGATGGGACGCCGGTCAGCGCCTCGGGCAGGATCACGTGGGCCGGCAGCGCTTGCGTTCCCCGTCGGTCCTCGGCGTTGTACCAGTGCACCCGAAAGAGGTTCAGCGGATGTGGAGAATCGGGGTCGACGTCCCGGAGGGCGACGCGGATGCGCTCAGGAATCTTCGTCGGATCGGCGAGCTGGGCGAAGGTCGGCAACTCGATGAGCGCCTCGCGAAAGCGGCCGGTGGTGCGGCGCAGGAGCTCCTGGTCGGCGATATCGGTCTCGGTCCCCGGCAAGCGGCTGTTCATCGTGGCTGTCCTTTCTTGCTCCCGCCCAGCACAGCTTCCGTTGGCAGAGCGTTGGTCCCGCTCACCCTGAGCCTTTCGCTTGCTCAGGATGAACTTCGTCGAAGGGGCGAGCGGCGTTGCGCGGGGACGCTCGTCCTTCGACTGCGCCCAGGATGAGCGGAAAGCCGCCCCCAGCGTGTCCCGAGCACCGGCGGTCCTCTCTACAGCTCGTTCATGCGCTTCCACAACAGCGGCGCCGCTTCGCGAGCGTGCGCGCGAATCTCCTCGGCGTCGGCCCCCGCGAGGCGGCCGCTATCTACCACTTCGCGGCCGCCGATGGCGATTCGGCCGGGTTCGACCCGTGCGCTGAGGTCGGGGAAGAAGGCGGAAAAGAGATGGCGTCCGGCCGCGCGCCGCGAAACGACCGCCCTCGAGGGCTCCCCGTGCGCGCGGGCCTCGGCGAGGAGTGCGGCTTCCTCGGCCACCAGGTCGGAGGCGAACCCGTCGGTGCCCAGCGCGACCCGGGCGCTCGCCCCGAGGGAACGCGCCCAGCCGACACGGTTGTTCGCGTTCGAGCGGGGATTGTGGACGAGCCAGAGCCCTTCCGCTTCGCAGCGTCGCACCTGCTCCACGTCGAGGTGCACGCCATGCGCGACGATCGAGCCGGGCGGCAGCGCTCCCAGCTCGAGCAAGCGCTCCAGGGGACCGGCGAAACCGCGCTGGCGGGCGTCATCGACGTCGGCGCGATCTTCTGCCACGTGGACGTGCACGACCGTCTTCAGCTCCCGAGCGAGCTCGCCAGCCTCGCGCAGCGTCTCGTCGGAGACCGTGAACGAGGCGTGCAGGCCGACACCCCCCCGGACGAAGGGCCGCGTGTTGGCCTCGATGAACCGCCGGCATTCCCGGAGCCCTCGCCGAGCTTCTTCCCGGCCGCCATTGCGCTCGGTGGCGCCGTAGCAGACGACCGCCGGCAGCCCCAGCTCCTCGCAGGCATCGGCGATCACGTCCAGCGAGCCGTCGATGAAGCGCGGCGACTCGTGGTGGTCAACGAGACCGGTGGTGCCAGCCAGGAGCGCTTCCGCCACGTAGAACCGGGCGGAGGCCCGCAGCGTCGCCGGATCCAGCGCCCGGTCGAGCTTCCACCACACGCGTTCGAGGATTTCCGAGAAGTTGCGGGGCGGCGGGTCGGGCGCGGGGAGTCCCAAGGGAGCGAGACCGCTGTAGAGGTGCGTGTGGGCGTTGACGTCGCCGGAGCTCATGCGCGCGAATCTCGCACAGTTGATCGCGTCTGGACGAGAGCGCCGGCACAGGTCGGTGGTGGCGGGCCGGTGGCCGGCCGGAGATGCACCCTTGTCCCCACCTCGCGGCCCCGCGACCACCGAATCAGCGACCCGTTGGTGCGGTGAACCGGATATCGCGGTCAACGACCGTCGGGTCGGTCCGGGACGACGCGCTGGTGCGCGACCCAGCGGAGCAGTCCACGCGATCCGTGATATTCCCAGGGTCCTCAGGCGCGAGGAGAACCGATGTCCGACCACGCCGACCCACTTCCGAAGGACACCTCGTGGCGGGTTCCGCTCCCGGTGACGCCGCCCCAGGCGCGGCAGGAGGTCGAGGTCCTGGGCCTCACCTTTCGCAGCCCGGTGATTCCGGCCGCGGGACCGAACGTGCGCGACGGCGCGGCGCTCGCGCGGGTCGCCGAGAACGGCGCCGGGGGCTTGCTCGCAAAGACCGTTTCGGTGAGGGCGGCGCCGGTGCCGAGGCCCAACATGGCGCAGTTCGGTCGCGCCGGGATGCTCAACACCGAGCTGTGGACCGAGCTGAGCCTGGACCAGTGGCTCGACCGCGAGTACGACGTCGGCCTCGCCGCCGCGAGAGCCGCGGGCATCCCGTTCATCGCCAGCGTCGGCTACACCGCGGACGAGCTCGAGCTCGTCGCGCCGAAGGTCGCCGCCAAGGGCGTCGACGCCCTCGAGTTCTCGATTCATTACGTCGGCACCTCCTTCGACGCGGTGGTCGACACCGCTCGTGCTCTACGTTCGGTGGTGGATCTGCCGATCATCGCCAAGCTGAGCCCGCACTTCGGCGACCTGGGCGAGCTGGCGGCGGTGCTGGAGCCGCACGTCGACGCCTTCACCTGCATCAACAGCTTCGGGCCGACCCTCGCCATCGACATCGAGAGGGCGGAACCGGTGCTGGGGAGCCGCTACGGCTACGGCTGGCTTTCGGGGGAGCCCCTGCGGCCGCTGGCGGTGCGTTCGGTCTTCGAGGTCGCCCGGCGGGTGAAAAAGCCGGTCATCGGCGTCGGGGGGGTGTCGCGCGGCGAGGACGTGATCGAGTTCCTGATGGCGGGCGCGTCGCTGGTCGGCATCTGCACCCAGGCGATCTACGAAGGGCCGCAGGTGTACGAGCGGGTCGCGGTCGAGGCGGCGCACTGGCTCGACCGGCACGGGCGCCAGAGCTTCGCCGACGTCCAGGGCGCCTACGTCCGCCGGTTCGGCCAGGGCCAGCGCGTCCTCACGGAAAAAGAGGAAGCGCCCCGGCTCGACTCGGCGCTTTGCATCGGGTGCACCCGGTGCGGCGTCGTCTGCCAGTACGATGCGATGCACGCCGAGCCGTGGAAGACGCCGACGCTCGTCGAGGAGCGCTGCTTCCAGTGCGGCCTGTGCGTGAGCGCGTGCCCGGCGGGAGCGCTCTCGTTCAGCCCGCGCGCAGGCCGGACGGTCGCGGAGGCCGCATGAGCCTGGCGTTGCGACTCGCGCGCCAGCAGCCCGCCTACCGGGACCCGCGCGCGCGCGCAAAAGACTTCGACGAAATCGACTCCGGCTTTACGTTCGAGCAGGCGCGGGTCGAGGCGGAGCGCTGCGTCCAATGTTCGAAGCCCGCCTGCGCCATCGAGGGATGCCCGCTCGGGAACGCCATCCCCCGCTGGATCGATCACGTGGTCCAGGGGCGCTTGCGCCAAGCGGCATGGGTGCTGGCCACCACGGCGCCGATGCCGGAGCTGTGCGGCAAGCTCTGCCCGCACGAACGGCTGTGCGAGAGCCGGTGCGTCCTCGGTCAGGCGTCGAAACCGGTCGCTATCGGGGCGCTGGAGGCGTTTGTCGGGCGGGTCGCGGAAGAGCGCGGGTGGTTCGCGCCTGCGCCTTCACGAATGCCCTCCGGTTTACCCGTGCGTTTCGCCGGCGCCGCCGATCGGACCGATCAGTCGGATCCGACCGATCGGTCCGATCGGCGCGGTCATCCCGAGCGCATTCGAGGGGCGAGTGGCCACGTTGCGATCATCGGCAGCGGTCCTGCTGGGCTGGCAGCGGCGGACCGGCTCCTGGCGCTGGGCCACGCGGTGACGATGTTCGAGCGCGCACCGGTCGCGGGCGGCGTCCCCTCCTATGGGATTCCCTCCTTCAAGTACGCGAAGAGCCGGGTCGAGCGGCTAGTCGAACGGGTGCGGCGCAAGGGCGCGGCGATCTTCTGCGGCATCGAGGTCGGCCGGGACGTGACGGTCCGCGAGCTCCGCAAGGATTTCGATGCGGTGCTGCTCGCCATCGGCGCTCCCCGGGGGCGACTACTCGACCTGCCCGGGTGCGGGCTGGAGGGCATCTACTCAGCGACAGGGTTCCTGGTGAACGGCAACGTTCCCGCTGAGTGCATCGACGAAGCCGATCGCCGGGAGATTCGGCGCGGCCGCCGGTGCGTCGTCATCGGCGGCGGCGACACCAGCGCCGACTGCGTGCGCACGGCCGTTCGTCTGGGTTTCGAGGAGGTGCGCTGCCTCTACCGCCGTTCGCTGGAGGAGATCACCGGCCGCCTGGCCGACCGCGGCTACGCCCAGGAGGAAGGCGTGGTCTACCAGTTCCTGACGAGCCCGACGCGGTTCGAGGGCTCGGGCCGAGTCGAGCGGGTGGTCTGCGAGCGGATGGCGCTCGGCGAGCCGGACGGGAGCGGTCGTGCTCGGCCGGTTCCCATTCCTGGTTCGGAATATGTCCTCGAGGCCGACGCGGTGGTGCTCTCGCTCGGCTACGACGTCGACCGCAAGCTCTTGGAGAGCGCGCGCTGCCAGCTCGGACCCGACGGCCTCGTCGTCGACGACAACCTGATGACCTCGCGGCGGGGCGTCTTCGCGGCGGGCGACGTGGTGCGCGGCGCCGACCTCATCGTCCACGCGGCCCGCGACGGACGCGACGCGGCGATGGCCATCGACCGATTCCTGCGGGAGGGGTAGGCGATGATCGGCGAGCGGGTGGTGCGCGTCGACGGCTGGGAGAAGGTTACCGGCCGCGCGGTCTACGGCGACGACGTCGAGCTACCGGGCCTGTTGCACGCGGCTTGCCGCTATACCGACTACCCGAGCGCGCGCCTGACGCGGCTCGACCTGGACGCCGCGCGCCGTGCGCCGGGCGTCGTCGCCGTGGTGACCGGCAGCGATGTCCCTGGGCAGCGGCGCATCGGCCCTATTCGGCAGGATCATCTGCCCATCGTCGAAGACCGGGTCTTCTACGCCGGCGACGTGCTGTGCGTGGTCGCCGCGCGCACCCGGGCCCAGGCGCAGGCGGCGGCGGACCTCGTGCACGCGGAGTACGAGCAGCTTCCCGGCGTCTTCGACGTGCGCGAAGCGGCCCAGCCCGACGCGGCGCTCGTCCATCCGGAATACGGCACCAATCTCGTCGTTCACCACCCGCTGCGCCGAGGCAACGTCGAGGAGGGTTTCGCGCAGAGCGACGAGGTGCTCGAGCGCGAGTACCGCACCGGCTTCCACGAGCACGCCTACCTCGAGCCGGAGAGCGTCACCGCTGTCCCTGACCCCATCACCGGCGGCGTGCGCGTCCTCGGCTCGATTCAGAATCCGTACACGACGCGGGCGGCGGTCGCGCGCTACCTCGGCCTCAAGCTCGCGCGCGTGGAAGTGCTGCCCTCGACCATCGGCGGCTCGTTCGGCGGGAAGGACGACATCGTCAACGCGATGGCCTGCCGGGTCGCGCTGCTCGCGCGGATGACCGGCCGGCCGGTGAAGCTGACCAACACTCGCGAGCAGTCGCTGGTCGAGAGCTACAAGCGCCATCCGTACCTTTTGAAATACCGCGTCGGCTTTCGCCGCGACGGCCGGCTCGTCGCGATGAAAATCGAAATTCTCGCGGACTCCGGCGCATACCTGTCGATGAGCCCGTTCGTCACCTGGCGCTCGGTGGTGCAGGCGACGGGTCCGTACGAGGTGCCGAACGTCGAGACCGACGTGCGCGCGGTCTACACGAACAACAGCTACACCGGCGCGTTTCGCGGGTTCGGCTCACCGCAGATCGTCTTCGCGCAAGAATCGCTGATGGACGAAATCGCGGAGAAGTGCGGGCTGACGCCGCTGGAGGTGCGCCGGCTCAACGGTTACCGGCAGGGCAGCAGCACAGCGAGCGGGCAGCTCTTGAGCGAGCACACCGTTTCGCTTCACCAGGTGATCGGCGAGGCGATCGCGCGCAGCGAGTACGAGGGCAGGCTGGCGCGATTTCGGGAAGAGAACGCCAAGGGCGGCCGCTTCCGCTACGGCATCGGGCTCGCGGCGAGCTATCGCGGCTGCTCGCTCGGCGGCGAAGGGACCGACGCGGTGGCGGCGACGGTAGCGCTCCAGCCGGACGGGAGCATCTACGTCTTCTGCGGCCTGCACGAGAACGGGCAGGGGCTGCGGACGACGTTCTGCCAAATCGCGGCGAGCATCCTCGGCGCGCGCTGGGAGGACGTGGTCTACCCGCAGCCGCAGACCTCGCAGGTGCAGGACAGCGGCGCGACGGTCGCCTCGCGCTCGACCTTGATGGGCGGCGGCGCGGTGGCCGAGGCGGCGAAGCAGGTGAAAGAGACGCTCTTCTCCCATGTCCGGGAGCGCTTCGGGGTAGCGGCAGCGCAAGAGCTGGAGTGGAGCGGTGGCGTCATCCGTCGCAAGGGACCGCCGACCGCCGTGACGCCGGGCATCGACCCGGTGGAGGAGATGGCGCTCGCTCAGGCCGCGCTCTCAGCGGCAGCGGCGGGGGAGAGCTTGAGCGGTCACGGTTGGTTTCGCGCGCCCAAGGTGAGCTGGGACGAGCACACCGGCCAGGGCGACGCGTATTTCACCTACGTCTACGGCTGCCAAATCGCCGAGGTCCGGGGGGACACGCACACCGGCAAGGTCGACGTGCTCAAGGTGACCGCGGCGCACGACCTGGGGCGGGTCATCAATCGCCTGGGAGCGGAGGGGCAGGTCTACGGCGGCGTGACGCAGGGGATGGGTTACGCGCTCCTGGAGGATTTCAACATCCAGCGCGGGCAGGTGAAGAGCGACAACTTCGACCAGTACCTGATTCCGACCGCGCGCGAGATCGGCGGCATCGTGCCGGTGTTCGTGGAGAATCCCGATCGCTACGGCCCCTTCGGGGCGAAGTCGCTGGGCGAGCCGACGCTGGAGTTGACCGCGGCGGCCATCAACAACGCGGTGGCGTTCGCGACCGGAACGCGCTCGACCGAGATTCCGCTGACCCTGGAGAAAGTGTTTCTCGGGCGCCGGCTCGACAAGCCGGAGCGGCAGAGCGAAGTCGCGCACGCGAGCCGGAACCGGAGCGCGGCGCGCCTCGGCGAAGTGACGGTGGTGACGCCGAAGTCGCTCGAAGAAGCGCTCGAGCGGTTGGAGCGGGAGAAGCTGACGGTGCTCGCCGGCGGTTCCGACCTGCTCGTCACGCACCGCAAGTCACCGGACCCGGTGCGGTTCTTGAACGTGCTCGGGCTTCCCGAGCTGCGCGGCGTCACCGAGGACGACGAAGGATTCCGCGTCGGCGCGGCGACCACCTTCAGCGAGCTGATCGAGAGCCCTCTCGCCAGGCACTATCCGGTCCTGACGCGCGCGGCGGCGCTCATCGGCTCGAAGCAGATTCGTAACCGCGCCACCATCGGCGGCAACGTCGTCAACGCGGCGCCCTGCGCCGACTCGGTGCCACCGCTCGTCCTCTACGGCGCGCGCGCGGAAATCGCCTCGAAGGCGGGAACCTGGTCGCTCGCGATCGAGGACTTGATCACCGGCAACTACAGGACAGCGCTCCTGCCCGGCGAGATGGTGGTCGCGTTTCGAATTCCGCCCCTGGCGCCCAGGCGCTGGGTCGATTCGTACTTCAAGCTCGGCCGCCGCAACGCGGTCAACATCACCCGGATGAGCCTGTCGATCCTGGCGGCGCTCGACGGCGAGCGGGTCGAGGAAATCCGCATCGTGCCCGGCTCGGTCTTCGCGCGAAACGAGCGGTTGGGCGAGATCGAACGGCGCCTCGTCGGGCGCAAGCTGGACGCCGAGACGCTGGCGTCGCTCGAACAGCCGCTGGCGGCGCTGCTCGAAGAGCGCATCGGCGGGCGCTGGTCGTCGGCCTACAAGGTGCCGGTGTTCGCCCACATGCTCAAGGACGGGCTCGAAGAGGTCCGCGTTCGGGCAGGGGAGCAGGAGCGATGACGCACCTCGCCTTCGAGGTGAACGGCAAGCCGGTGGAGGTCGACGTCCCCGACTCGCGGCGGCTCCTCGATGTGCTGCGCGACGACCTGGGGCTCCAGGGCACCAAGGAGGGCTGCGCCATCGGCGAATGCGGCGCGTGCACGGTGATTCTCGACGGCCGCGCGGTCAATTCGTGCCTGGTGCTCGCCGGCCAGGTCGAGGGCTCGCGCGTCGAGACCGTCGAGGGGCTCGACCGCGAGGGAGAGCTGTCGCGGCTGCAGCAGGCGTTCTTGGAGCACGGCGCGGTGCAGTGCGGCTTCTGCACGCCCGGGATGCTCTTGAGCGCCAAAGCCCTGCTGGACCGCTGCCCTGCACCGACACGGGACCAGGTCCTCGAAGCGATCGAGGGCAACCTCTGCCGGTGCACGGGCTACGTGCCGGTCGTGGAGTCGATCGAGGCGGCCAGCGAGGGAACGGACACGGGCCGGTGAGCCCCCATCGACTGTCGTTCACGCGGCGAGCGGCGACCACTCCCGTGGCCGAAGGCGCGCGACGCCGAGCCGCTCGAGCACCGCATTGACGGCGGCGACGCCGACTTTCGAGGGCGCCGTGATTTCGACGCCGATCGGGCTGCCGCGGCTATCGAAGTCGACGAGCAGGCCGGGCGCCATCTCGGCCGTTCGGTGAACCTTGGCTCCGGCGACCCGAGGCAGATGGAGGTAGGCCGCCATCGCCGTGCCGTTCCGGTAGGTGACTTCGAGAAAGCGCGCGGTCATCGCGACACCCGGTAGGTCGTGATCACGACAAGAGTTTGTTCCTCTTCGCTGGGCTCGACAACCACTTCCCACCTCGCGCGCCGATGTCTCGTCGCGACGACGAACCGGCCGTCAACGATATCCCTGCGGAAGGATATTGCAGCGTGAAGCATCTCACGCAGATTGACCTCAGTGAAACCGCGATCCTCCATGCGACGCTCGATGTGCGGCGTCAGCTCGAGCTCCCACTCCCACCACGCGGGCCAATTCACCGCGTCACCGCAGCTTTCCTCAGAACCGGCGATGCCGTTTTCGCGTCAGGTCTCACCGGTAGCGCTACTGTTTCTTGATTTCCAGCACGTACGCGCCGGGCGGCTCGCCTTGGGGCGTCGGGTCGCTGACTTGGACGACGTAGGTGCCGTCGGCAGGAGCGGTGTAGCTCACCGAGTCGTAGCTCTCGCTCTGCGCGCCAGCCGCGACCGGGTTGCCGTCGACGAGAATCCGCACCGCGGTCTGCATCAGCGCTGCCGCTGAGCCGCACAGCGGCCGGGTGGTGACGGTGATCGCGTCGCCGGCTTTCAGCTCGACCGAGTAGTCGTCGACATCCGGCTGCCCGTTTTCTGGCACGAGCTTGCCGACGAGCTCGATCGGCAGCGGGCCCGTCAACGTCTGCGCCTGGAGGTCGTTGTCGTCGGGCTCGACCTCGGTCGGCATATCCGCGGGGACGCATTGGCCCTGGCTTCCGCAGACGAGGTCGCCGGTCGGGCAATCGCAGCTCGACCCCGGCGAGCACGCCTCCGAGCAGAAGCCGTCGGCGCACAGGCCGGTCGTGCACTCGGAGCTCGCGCTGCAAAGCTCAGCGAGAGCGGCGCGGGGGACCGTGCAGAGCCCGCTCGGCTGGCCAGACGGAATCGTGCAGACCGGGCGCCGGCAGCTCGCCTCGTCCGGCAGGCAGTATTTCTGCGCGACGCCGCTGATGCTCCGGCACGAGAATCCCTGGATCGGACAGGTGCCATCGGCGGCGCAGGGCTCGACGCAGGCGCTCTCGTAGTCGTCCGCGCGCAACATCTCGCACAGAGCGGCACCGCCGCCGCAGTCCTGGTCGGTCTGGCAGGCTTGGCAGTCGACGGCGGGCGGCGTCGGGCTCGGCGGGAATTTCTGGTTCGGGCAATCCGCGTCGCCGCCAGCGGCGTAGCAGACGCCGCCGCAGCGGCCGTCGACGCAGGAGAGGCTCTCCTGGCAGTCGCTGTTCAGGACGCAGTCGGCGTTGAACGGGGCGGATTGATCGCCGTCCGGCACGCAGCCCTGGACCGCTGCCGACTGGCCATTGCGCTGCACCTGGACGGACGTGCACTCGGTGGTGAACGGGCACGGCTCGGTCTGCGGGTCGTCGCACGGCTGGGAGCAGAACTGGGCGCCGCGGAAGGTGACGCAGAGGCCGCCCTTGCACTGGAAGCCGTAGACGCAGGCGGTGCCGTTCTTGTCCTGGCCCACCGTCGAATCGAGGACGCAGGTGTGGTGGCTGCCCAAGTCGACGCAGGAGGCGCCGTCGCCGCAGTCGGCGTCGGTCGCGCAGCTCTTCCCGCACACGCCCAGGGCGGCCTCACAGAGGTCGGACGCGCAGTAGCCGTCGAAGTCGCAGGTGCCACCGAGAGCGGTCTTGCCGAGCTTGGCGTCCGGGAGGCAGGCGCTCGGGCCTCCAGGACCGGTCTCGAGGGTCGCCGCGACCGTGCTCGCCACGGTGAACTGGTAGTAGTCGACGTCGGCGGGCGTCCCGAAGTTGCCGGCGACGACGACCGGAATCGAATCGAGCGGCTGCGCGGTCGCGGCCGAGTCGTTGCGGACGGAAGTCTCCGGGCTCTCGGTGGCGCTCGCCGGGGTCGCGCCGGAAACGAGGATCGAGAGCTGGTAGCTGCCGACCGACTCGCTCAGGTCGGCGACCTTGACCCAGTAGCTGCCGGGCTCGAGGGTCAGGTGATCGATTTCGCTCCAGTGGTTGCCGCCCTGGAAGTCGATGTCGTCGTTGCGCGCGATCGGCGCGGTGCCCGCCGCGTTCGAGTCGAAGAGCGCGAGGCTCGTGTCGATGTCGATGGCGGCGCAGGTCGTGCCGGAGTCGCAGGCGGGCGTGCAGCTCCTCGTGCACACGCGCAGGCCGTAGGCGATGCCCCGGCAGAACAGACCGGCAGCGCAGTCGGAGTCCCCAGCGCAGGTGTCGCCATCCTCGGCCGCCGGCTGACAGGTGAGCTCGCCGCTCGATGCGTCAGTGGCGCAGCGCAGGCCGGCACCGCAGTCGGAGTTCGACTGGCAGCTCGCGCCGAGCGCGCCGGGCTTGACGCAGGTGGTGGTCCCGGTGCCGTGCGGGTCGGCGCAGACGTCGCCGGAGGCGCACTGAAAATCGAACTGGCACGGCGCTCCCTCCAAGGTTCCCCCGACCGCCGACGGCTCGACGCACAGCGACTGGTACGCGTTCGCGGTCTGGCACACGGTCCCGTCGGGGCATTGGATGCCGTTCACGCCGCCGCAGGCCTGGGTGCAGAAGCCCTGGCAGTCGAAGGTCTGGCAGTCGAGGTTCGTCGTACACGCCTCTCCGATGCCCTTCGGCCCCTTGGGAGCGCAGCCATACACCGGGTTCGAATTCTGGTCGTAGGCGAGCGCGAGGCACGAGCCGCACTGGCCGCAGGAATCGGCCGCCGACGGATCGCAGGCGGGCGAGCAGAAGCTGACGGTGCCGTTCCGGTCGACCAGGTTCTGGCAGGTCGACCCCGAAGCGCAGTCGCGGTCGGCGTTGCACGGGTCGCCGAGCTTCCCGCTCTGGTCGTGAGGCAGGAGCGCGGTCCCGGGCGTCGGCGCGCACAGGTCCGGCGTCGCGCCCGCGCCGATGGCCTCGCAGGCGAACCCGGTCGGGCAGGTGGCATCGCCGATGGCGCAGGGCTCGGTGCAGTAGGAGCCGGCAACGCCGCTGTAGTCCACCGGCACGAAGCAGCGCCCGCTCGCGCAGTCGGCGCCGGCGTTGCAGGCCCATCCGACCGCGCGCGTACCGTCGCCCCCGAAGCGGCAGGCCGGTGAGCCACCGTCGGGCGAGCCCGCGTCGCCCCGCGCGCCGCCGTCGGGCGCCGGCGGTCCTCCGGCGTCAGAGGCCGGTGGATTGCTCGAACCGGAGCAGGCGACGAGCGCGGCGGCGAGGCAGGCGAGAGCGGTGCGGGAAGGCATGGTGAATCCCTGCGGCGGCGGGGCTTTCCCGGACGGGCTTGGGTCGGCTCGGCGAAACAGGGAGGGCGCCCTGGGCGGCCCCCAACGTCGGAAATCGAGCGTAGCCCGAGGATTGCGAGGCGGGCAAGCGGCCGCCGGTCGACGTTCGGGGCCGATAAGACCGCTCACAAGAACGTCGGGGCGAGCGTGGTTATAGAGCCGAGCGCTCGACCATCTTCTGATTCGGTCGCCCCCCACATCATCGGTTCACGGAGTGACGGATGCGCTGGCTTGCGATGCTCGGGATGTTCTTGTTCGTCGCGTGCGCAGGAGGGGCAGGACCGGTGTCGCAGGGCATCGGCGAGGCGGCCGGCTGCCAGCGGGACTCCGAGTGCCCGGCGGGCTACTACTGCGTTCGCGGAGGGTGCGAAGCGCTCCCGCAGTCCTGCACCACCAGCGCCGACTGCCAGGGCGGCGACGTCTGCCAGCAGGGCTACTGCTTGGTACCGAGTGGCTCCGCCGGGGGGACGAGCCCCGGGACCACGGGGGGCAGCAGCGCAACCGGGGGCACGGACAGCGGCGGCACGACGGGAAGCGGCGCCGGAACCTCGGGCGGGTCGAGCGGCGGCGGTTCGGGGTGGGGCGGTCTCGGCGGCGGCACTTCCGCCTCCTACTGCCAGTCGTGCACGAACAGCTCGCAGTGCGGCGGATCGGGAAACTTCTGCCTCCAGGATACCGGCGACAGCGGCACCTACTGTGGCGTCGCCTGCAACACCAACGCCGACTGCCCCGCCGGCGCGACGTGCTGGGCGATCACGGACAGCCAGACCGGGAGCACGGTGGGGCATGCGTGCTTCCCGACCGCGGGAAGCTGCCAGCAGGCGGGAGGCGGATCGACGACCGGCGGATCGACCGGCGGATCGACCACCGGCGGATCGGGCGCCGGGGGCTCGACCGGCGGCTCCGGGACGAGCGGCGGCGGCACCGGGACCGGCGGGGGGAGCGGCAGCGGTTCTACCGGGGGTTCGAGCGCCTGCACGACGGACACCTGGTCCAACTACGCGGGCGGGTTCTTCGACAACTACTGCGCGCAGTGCCACTCGGGCGAGTACGACTCGAACAACTACCAGAACGTCTCCGCCAACGAGAGCCGCATCGCGAGCTACATCTCCTCGGGCCGGATGCCGCAGGGCACCCGTTTGAGCTCGAGCGAGAAGAGCCGTATCCTCAAGTGGTTGTCGTGCGGAGCGCCTCAATGAGATTGCAGCATCCCCTCCTCGTTCTCGCCCTCGCCGGGGCCACGGCCTGCGGGACACCGACCAACGGACCGCAGATGATGCCGGGCTCGAACTGCATGACCTGCCACGCCGAGGGCGGGACGTCGTCGCACGCCTGGACGGTGGCGGGGACGGTCTTCAACGGTCCGAAAGGTTCGTCAGCGCTCCTGGTCTACGGCGCGCAGGTGCAGGTGACCGACGCGAACGGCACCGAGCTCACGCTGGGCACGAACGGCGCCGGAAACTTCTACACGGCGGAGCCGCTCGCCTTCCCGATTCAGGTGGCGGTGCAGTACGGCGACAAGGTGATGAAGATGCAGCAGGCGCCGCCCAACGGATCCTGCAACTCGTGCCACAGCGGCAACGGGCTCAACGGCGCCTCCGGAGAGCTCTACGTGCCGACGAACTGACCGCCCGATCGGGCTCGGCTCCGCGCAGGGACGCCGGGACGGGGTGTCGCCTTCGTTCAGGTCCCCTGGTCTCACCCCTCCAACTTTCGCCGCAGCACGTCGTTGACGACGCCCGGGTTTCCGCGGCCCTTCATGGCGCGCATCACCTGCCCGACGAAGAAGCCGATGACGTTCTTCTTGCCCGCGCGGTACTTCTCGACTTCGCTGGGATTCGCGGCGAGGACCTGGTCGACGGCGGCCTCCACGGCAGAAGCGTCCGACACCTGCGCGAGCCCCTTGCGTTCGACGATCTTCCGCGGCTCCTCGCCGGTCTCAACCATCTCGGCGAAGACGTCTTTCGCGGCGCTGTTCGAAATCGTCCCGGCGTCGACCAGCTTCAGGAGCGCCGCGAGGTCGGCCGGCGAGAATTTCAATGTCGCGAGCGAGGTCACCTTCTCGTTCAGCACCCGCGCCAGCTCGCCGACAAACCACTTCCCGAGCCGCTTGCCGTCCCGATACGCCTCGAGGCACCGTTCGAAATACGCGGCGAACGCCGGGTCGCCCGCAATGATCACCGCGTCGGCCGCGGCCACCCCCTTCTCCTGCGCATACCGCTTCGCCTTGGCCCGCGGGAGCTCCGGCAGGGTCTCGCGCACCTTCGCGACCCGCGCCTCGGGCACCTCCAGTGGCAAGAGGTCCGGGTCCGGAAAGTAGCGATAGTCGTTCGCCTCTTCCTTGGTCCTGAGCGACCGCGTCTCGCCCTTGGCGGAATCCCAGAGGCGCGTCTCCTGAACGACGGCCTCGCCGTGTTCGTATGCGCTGGCCTGCCGCGCCGCCTCGTAATCGATCGCATCCTTCAAGAACTTGAACGAGTTCAGATTCTTCAGCTCGGCGCGCGTCCGCAGGTCCGTCTCCCCGCGCGGGCGCACGCTGACGTTGGCGTCGCACCGCAGCGAGCCCTCCTCCATGTTGCCATCGTTGATGCCCAGGTAGATCAGAATCGACCGCAGCGACTTGAAGTACTCCATCGCCTCGGCGCTCGAGCGCAGGTCGGGTTCGCTGACGATTTCGATCAGCGGCGTCCCGCCTCGATTGTAATCGATGACGCTGACCCCCTCCCCGACGCCGTGGAGGTTCTTTGCTGCGTCCTCCTCGATGTGGATGCGCCGGACTCTCACCGCTCTCATCTCGTCGCCGGTACCGATCTCGATCGTTCCCCACTCGCACAGCGGCAGGTCGTACTGCGAAATCTGGTAGCCCTTGGGCAGGTCCGGATAGAAGTAGTTCTTGCGCGCGAAGACGCTCTTCTCGTTGACCCGGCAGCCGAGGGCGAGCCCCGCCTTGATGGCGAAGTCGACCACCTGCGCGTTGAGGACCGGCAGCGCGCCCGGAAGCCCGAGGCAGACCGGGCAGGTCTGGGTGTTCGGCGGCGCGCCAAATTCGGTCGAGCAGCCGCACCAGACTTTCGCCTTCGTCGCGAGCTGCGCGTGAACTTCCAGCCCGATGATCGTTTCCCAGCTCCGTTGCATCTTCAAGCCACCTCGAAATCAGACCGCGGGCGCGCGCGCGTGCCAGGGCGTCTCGCGCTCGTACGCCCGCGCGAGGCGCAGGAGCATCGCCTCGTCGAGCACTCGCCCCAAAAGCTGCATCCCGATGGGCAGCCCGCTCGCGGTGAAGCCGCACGGCAGCGACATGCCCGGGAGCCCCGCCAGGCTCGCGGGAATCGTGAAGACGTCCGCGAGGTACATCTGCAACGGGTCGTCGATCTTCTCGCCCAGCCGGAACGCCGCGGTCGGCGAGGTCGGGGTGACGAGCGCGTCCACCTCGCGGAAGACAGCCTCGAAGTCGCGCTGAATCAACGTGCGAACCCGCTGCGCGCGAAGGTAGTAGGCGTCGTAGTAGCCGGCCGACAAGGCGTAGGTGCCGAGCATGATCCGCCGCTTCACCTCGTCGCCGAAACCCTCCGCGCGGGTCTTGCGATACATGTCCAGAAGCCCCTTCGCCCGCGGGCTGCGATAACCGAAACGGACTCCGTCGTAGCGCGCGAGGTTGCTCGACGCCTCCGCCGGCGCCACCAGGTAGTAGGTCGCGGTCGCGAATTCGGTATGCGGCAGCGACACCTCGCGGATCTGCGCGCCGAGCGAGCGATAGACCTCGATGGCCGCACGCACCGCCCGCTCGACCTCGGGGTCGACGCCCTCGACGAAATACTCCCGCGGCACGCCGAGCTTGAGCCCTTTCGCCCCCGCCTCGAGGTCGGCGAGGTAGTCGGGCACCGGCGCCGGAATCGAGGTCGAGTCCGCCGGGTCGTGGCCGGCGATGGCACGCAGGAGAATCGCCGCGTCGCGGACGGTGCGCGCGAGCGGCCCCACCTGGTCCAAGCTGGAGGCGAAGGCGATGACGCCGTAGCGCGAGACCCGCCCGTAGGTCGGCTTCAGCCCCACGAGACCGGTCAAGGCCGCCGGCTGCCGAATCGATCCCCCGGTGTCCGTGCCCAGCGCTCCGAACGCGAGCCGCGCCGAGACGGCGGCAGCGCTCCCGCCCGACGAACCGCCCGGCGCGCGCGTCAGGTCCCAGGGATTGCGCACCGGGCCGAACGCGCTGTTCTCGTTGGACGAGCCCATCGCGAACTCGTCCATGTTGAGCTTGCCCAGATTGACCGCGCCCGCGCCCTCGAGCTTCGCCCAGGCGGTCGCGTCGTAAGGCGGCACCCAGCCTTCGAGAATCTTCGACGCGCAGGTCGTGGCGAGGCCCTTCGTGCAGAAGATGTCCTTGAGCGCGATCGGAATGCCATCGAGCACGCCGAGCGATTGCCCCGCCGCCCGACGCGCATCCGACGCCTGCGCCTGCCCGCGCGCGCCCGCTTCGTCGATCGTGAGAAACGCGTGGAGCTTCGGGTCGACCGCCGCCACCCGCTCCAGTGCCGCCTGCGTCAGCTTCGCGCTCGTCGTCGCCCCGCCCGCCAGCGCCGCCGCCGCACCCTCGATGGTCCCCGCGAGCAGCTCAGTCTCGATGCTCATCTCGCCTCGGTCGGTGCGTCAAATGGGTTGGAGCTGCTCATCCGGTCATTAATCGTTGCGAAAGTATCTGCACCTCGCATCATCAGTCGTGGCACGGGCGTCCCCGCCCGTGTAGCCTTCGTTGTGGCTTTCACAGGCGAGGACGCCTGTGCCACGAGACTCCGACTGCGACTACTTTCGCAACGATTAATAACCCCACCGAATCGGTGGGCAACCCGCTCATGCCGAGCGCAGTCGAGGGACGAGCGGTTCGGGAAGGCTCGCTTCATCCCAGTCACCACTGACTCGGGATGAGCGGTACGTGCGCAGGGCGCCGAGTGTTGTCCGACCCTAGACATGATTCACAGCATCGACCTGCGGAGGCATTGCTACTCGATGATCTTGGGAACCGCGACCCCTCCAGCGACCCGCGCGGGAGCGCCCCCGAGCACCTCTTCGCGCGGGAGGCTCTCGCGCACCTCGTCCGGCCGTTCCGGTCCCCGTAGCCGGACCGCGTGCGCCATCGGCTCGACGCCGGTCACGTCGAGCGTCTTCAGCCGCTCCATGTAGTCGAGAATCTGTCCGAGCTGGCGCGAGAACTTCTCCTCCTCGTCCGGCGACAGCTCGAGCCGCGCCAGGAGCGCGACGTGGCGCACCTCATCCTTCGACAGCGACACCTAGAGCCTCCGCGGCGCATCGCACCGAGTGTAGGATGGGTGAAGCGAAGCGGAACCCATCAGCGACGGCCGCGGACGATGGGCTGTGCTCCACCCATCCCACGATTCGGGTTGCGGGCGCGACACCCGCGCCAAACGAAGTCGCAGGCGTTCGCTCGTTCCTCTCTGACTCCGCTCCGCGCGCGGACTCGCGGGGGTTTCACCGGGCATCCTGAACCAGGGGCACGCCCCTACCATCGCGTGGACCATGCCTACCGGTTGACACACTTGCCCGACGTTGGAGCCGGGCACGTCAGTGCCCGGGTTGGCTCGGGACGCCGCATCCGACCCGGACACTGACGTGTCCGGCTCCAAGCGTGTCAACCGGATAGGCATGGTGCGAACCTACTTCGCCGCCAGCTCCGCGTCGATGATTTCCTTGAACGCGGAGAACGGTTGCGCGCCCGAGAGCGGCCGCCCGTTGATGAAGAAGGCCGGCGTCCCGTTGACGTGCGCCGCCTTGCCCGCGGCCAGATCCTTCTGCACGGTCGCCTTGGTCGCCTCGGAATCCAGGCACTTGTCGAACTTCGCGCCATCGAGCCCGGCCGCCCGCGCCTGCTTCTTCAATCCGGCCGGATCGAGCTGGTCCTGGTTCGCGAACATCGAGTCGTGCATCGCCCAGAACTTCCCCTGCTGGTCGGCGCAGGCCCCGGCCTCGGCCGCCACCATCGCGTGCGAATGGAACGGCAGCGGGAAGTAGCGGTAGACGACTCGCACCTGGTTGCCGTACGCCTGTTCCACCTGCTTCACCGTTTCGGTCGCGCGCTGGCAGAACGGGCACTGGAAGTCCGAGAACTCGACGATGGTCACCTTCGCCGACTTCGGCCCCACCGCGGGGCCCGTCGCCGCCACCTCCACCCGCGGCACCTTCGCGAGCGGCAGCGAGGTTTTCACGTGGTACTTCGCCTTCAGCTCGTCGAGGAACGCCTTCGCGCGGCGCTGCTCCTCTTCCTGCGTCAGCTCGTCGCTCAGCCGGGTCTTGACGTCCTCGAACTTCAGGTCCGGCCGCGACGGCTTGACGATGGTGTCGAACGCCTGGCGCAGCTCCTGTTCGGACGGCGGCTTCACCTTGTCCTGGATTTCCTGCTTGATGAGCACCTTGCTGTCGATGCCGCGGGCCTTCGCCTCCATGTCGACCAGCCGTTCGTCGACCAGCTCCTCGAGCTCCTGCTCGCGCATGTCGTGGACCTTGTTCACGTAGTCCAAGGTCGCGCTGTCCATGTCGTCGCCGATCTTCTCGTCGACTTCGCCCGCGGTGATCGGGACGCCGTCGACGGTCGCCACGGTCAGCGCCGGGTCGAGGGACACGTCCGGTCCCGCCCCCCCGCTGGGCTTCGCCGGGACGGCACCGGACACGCTCGGCGAGACGGCGGTCTTGGGCTGATTCTTCGCGCAGGCAGCGGCGACCACGACGGTCGCGACGGCTAACGTACGGGTGAGCGTCTTCATGGGTCCTCGAGCCCGGCTTCAGGCGGCGAGCGCCCGCTCCGGGAAAAAAGTCGCGGCAGGCTAGGCATGGGTTTCGCAACCCGTCAAGAGCTGCGCGCATTCCTCGGCACCGCGCCCAGGCCGCGCAGCTCCCGATCCGGGCCGCGCAGCTCCCGCTCGACTCCGCGCAGCTCCCGCTCGACTCCGCACAGCTCTCGATCCGCGCCGCGCAGCGCCCGCTCCACACCGCACAGCTCCCGATCCGCGCCGCGCAGCTCTCGATCCGCGCCGCGCAGCTCTCGATCCGCGTCGCGCAACTGCCGGTCCACGCCGCGTAGCTCTCGATCCGCGCCGCGTAGCGCCCGACCCACGGCGCACGCCTCCCGATCCACGCGGCGCAGCTCCCGGTCCACGTCGCCCAGCTCCCGGTCCACGCTGCACAGCTCCTGGTTCACTCCGCGCAGCTCGTGGTCGCTGTTGCGCAGTTAACGGTTCACTCCGCGCAGTCAACAGTCCACCTCGCGCAGCTCACGGTCGCTGTTACGCAGTTAACAATCCACCTCGCGCAGCTCGTTGTCCGAGTCGCGCAGCTCATGATTGCTGTTGCGCAGTTAACAATCCACCTCGCGCAGCTCATGATCGCTGTTGCGCAGTTAACGGTTCACTCCGCACAGCTCGTTGTCCGAGTCGCGCAGCTCATGATCGCTGTTGCGCAGTTAACGGTTCACTCCGCGCAGCTCGTTGTCCGAGTCGCGCAGCTCATGATCGCTGTTGCGCAGTTAACGGTTCACTCCGCGCAGCTCGTTGTCCGAGTCGCGCAGCTCATGATCGCTGTTGCGCAGTTAACGGTTCACTCCGCACAGCTCGTTGTCCGAGTCGCGCAGCTCCCGGTCCTGGATTCCTAGCTCTGGATCCCGGACGCACGCGAGCCGAGGCGTCGCTCGCAACGCCCCGGCCCGCCGCCTTGATCGTGCTGCGCTACTTCTTCTTCCTGTTCTTGCTGGGCTTCGCGGACGAGCCCGACGCCTTGCCGGGGTCGGCCTTTCCGGCGCTCGCGTCACCGGGCGCCGCAGGGGCCGAAGCGTTGTTCGCCTCAGCCGTCGTGTCTTCCAGGGCGTCGGCGTCGGCGTCTTCGCCGGTGCTCGTCGTGCCAGCCGCGGTTGGCGCGGTCTTGCCGCCGCTGCCCGCGGGAGGCGCTACTTCTTCGCCGCCACCGGCACTGCCCCCGCCGCCCGCGTTGCCACCGCCACCGCCGTTGCCACCGCCACCGCCGTTGCCCCCGCCGCCCGCGTTGCCACCGCCACCCGCGTTGCCACCGCCACCCCCACCGCCACCGCTGCCCCCGCCGCCACCACCACCGCCGTTGCCACCGCCGCCGCCCGACTTGGCGGCTTTCTTCGTGGGATGGAGTGGCTCCGGGATCCCGGACATGGCGAGCGTGAAACCAGCGTCGTCGTTGATCAGGCCCATCGTGGCGCGCGAGATGAAGACCTTGATCCAGCGCAGCATCGAGAAGCCGCTGGCGCCGACGTTCTTGCTCTTGGTCCGCCGCGTCTGGACGCGCACGCGCTTCTTTCCGACGACACGCACGAGGCTCTTCTTCAGGGTGACCGCCTGGTCGATCTCTTCGGAAGAGACGCCGGCGAGGGTCAACAGCGACCCGCGCCCCGGCGCGGCGTTGGTCAGCTTCGTCAACGCCGCTTTCACTCCGGTCGACGTGGTGAGGCTTCTCGAATACTTGACGAGCGCGTCGACATCCTTCTTGTTCGTGTCGTCCTCGAGACCGCGCAGCGCCTTGCGGACCGCTTCGAAGAGCTTGCCGCCCTGGCTGACGACCTGGCGATCGGCCGGCGTAAGGACTTCGGTCCCCGACGTCTCGAGCGGTCGGTCGCCGGCGGCTTCGTGATCCTGCACGAGGACCTGGCCGGCGGCGAAGAACCCCTGGTCGATTCCTTTCTCCTCCAGAACCGGACGGATGCGCTCGACCGTCGCCTTGTCGGCGTCGTTCTCTACGGGCCCCGTGAGAAGCACGATCACCGCACCGACCACCGTCGCCAGCATCGCCGGGTCGTCTCTCGACTTCCCGTTCTTCTTCTTCTTCCTCCTCTTCGTCGCCTCGGCGGCACCCCACTGCCGAAACTCGTCGACCCATTGCCCTTGCGTCTTCACGAACGGGTTCGCCGGCGCCGAACCCCTACGGGCCCGCGCCCCAGCCGGCGGGTCGTGCGAACCTCTCGGCCCTGATTCCCGACGGGGGCCACCGCCTCCGGTCTTCGCCATGTGTCTCTCCTCCGTTGCGCTCCGTCGGCCTATTCCTCGGGAGGCGGACCGAATGCTACGCCGACGACACGAGCAGAGCAAGCAATCGAACGTTCTCCTGTCTTTACCGGCACTTTCCGCCGCCCGCCGCCCGGCATCGTGTTCGCAAACGCCGCGCGTCGGCCCGCCTCGGCACCGTCCCCACGCGCCCCGCGCTGGCTCCCGGCGCGCACCGCCGGACGCAGGGCTCCGCCGCTCCTGCCCCTCGTCAGCGCAGCCGAGGACGGAACGTGCGACGCGACTCCCATGCCGCTTAGCGGTAGCGGTTAGCCTTAGCGGGGCCGGAACCGACCGGGTACCGACACGCCGCACGTCGCCCGCCGCGCGTCCGCCTCCCCGACTGCTTGGCTCCTCATCAGTGGCACGGGCGTCCTCGCCCGTGAGCGCTGGGTACCTGCCATGCCGGCGGATTCGGGCTGGGC
>JAJYLH010000109.1 GCA_021787845.1 Myxococcales bacterium
TCACCGGGTAGCGTCCGAAGTGCGCGCGCACGTCGTCGCCGGCCCGCCAGACTTCGAGGTCCGAGAAGACATCGGTCCGGTCCTCGGCGGTGCGCTCGACGAACGCGGCGAGCGTCGTGATGTTCAGGGTCTTCCCGAACCGCCGCGGCCGCGGCACGAGCAGCACTTCCGCCGTCGAACGCAGCACGTCGACCACGAAACCCGACTTGTCGACGTAGTGCAGCCCCTTGCGGCGGAGCTTCAGGAAATCCGACATGCCGATCGGGAGGCGAGGACGCATGGGCTTTAGTCTAACGCAGGTTCCGCCTGGCGGCGCAAACTTTTCAGACAACCAGGCAGCGTGGCCTCCGACGTCATGCGACATCGATCCGCGAGCTGTCGGAGCTGCAGGTTCTCGTCGAGCCCGAGACGCATCAGCGCGCCTCGATCGACAGCGGTGCGAACGCGGTTCGCGACAGGTCGGCGGCGAACGCGAGGGCTGCGGCGATGTCATCGCCGGTCAGCGTCGGGTATCCGGTTGATCCGACCGCTCGCGCCCCGGCGACCCTCACGAGAAACGACCCGAAAGCAGGGACAAGTCACGGCCTCGGCCGAGGCGACCCGTCTGCGTCGTGCGAACGCCGGCAGGGGAAGAAGCCGACCCACGGGCGCCGCGCGGGAATCCAGTAGAAGCCGGCCGCACGCCAGGGAACGGCGAGAGGCGCCGCGAACGCCGCCTTGGCCCGGGGATCGACGTCCGCGGCGAGCGAGACGCATTCGGGGCGAATGGGCTCGCCCTTGAACCTGGCCGTGGCGGCGGTTCCCGCAGCCCGCCAAAGAAAACTGTAGCAGGCGGGAGGAATCCAATCGAAACAGGCGCCCGCCGGACGCGAGAAGGAGCGCGCGAAGGACACCGTGGCTGGTCGATGGCCGGAGCGATACCCGAAGAGCTGCGTCCCGGGAGGGAAATCGAGGTAGAGGTCACGGCCTGCGAAGAGGAAGTCGGGGAACTGCGCCGTGATTTCGTCATCGCCCATCTCGGCCGGCGGAACCCGCACGGTCAGCGTGTTCGGCATTCGAGCGGCGGCGCGAACGTCCAGGGCGTAGCTCGCGTTCCTCAGCGGGGGCGTTCTGGCGAGCTCGACGAGACCGGGAACGCCCGCGCACGACACCGCGGCGGCGAGCAAGGTGGCACGTAGCCAAGGGATGCCGGCGACGACCCCCGACACGAGCACGACCAGCAAGAGAGCCGGCACCGTCTGGTAGCGTAGCCGGTCCGTCAGGCAGGGGTTGATCAAGGCGTTCGGCGCCACGGTCACAAGCCAAGTGGCGAGGAGGGCGAGAACGATGCGCGGCTTGCGCCGCCCGACGGCAAAGGTCGCGACGAGCGCCAGCGGCGCCAGCCCCGCGGTCAGCACCGGGGCCGACAGAAGGTTCTGCACGCTGAGCAAAGGAAGCCGCCAGTGCGGCGCGGCCCCCAGCGCCTGAGAACCGTGGTGCCTGGGGAGCATGAACCCGAGCAGCATCGGTATCGCCTCGGCGCCGCGGTTCACTTCCGCGTAGGTCAGCACCGGCCAAAGCGCGTAGAGGTGGAGCGCGAACGCGAGCAGAGTAGCTGTCAGCAGAGGAATGCCCAAGAGCTTCGCCGAGCGGCGCCGAGCTCCGGCGGGCGCGACGATAACGAAGAAGAGTATCGCGCTCAGCGGAAAGACCATCGTCGTCACCCACAGCTCGGTGGCGTTGGCCAAGGCGAGCGCGCACGCCCATGCCTCGATGCGCCGTCCGGTCCGTTGCGCCGAAAGCCCCAGTGCGAGAGCGGCGAGCCACAAGGTTCCGGCGAGCCCGGCGATGCTCTCCGAGGCGGAGAGCCAGACATGCGCCGGCAAGAGCGCAACGAACAAGCCCGCCAGCAGCCCCGCGGCCTCGCTCTCGAAAAGCGTGCGTGCGAGCGCCCAGGCCGCCACCGACGCGAGCGCGCCGAAGATCACGGACAGGGCCAGCGCCCCTTTCGCTCCGCCGTGGACGGGGGCGAGGATAGCGCGATAGATCTCCAGCGGGGCGTATCCGTAGTGGCTCGCTTCCGAAAGGTAGGGCAACTGTCCCACGAACCCGGCAAGCCCGCGCAGCTCGGCGAGCCCATGATCGTTGGCGTGAATCGGCGCCCAGACGGGCACCATCGCTCGGACCGCGAAAGCTCCGAGAAACAGCGCGCCCGCCGCGGGAAGGCGCCGTCGAGCGCGCCAGGCGATCGCGCCAAGCAAGACGACGAGGGCCAACCAGTATAGAGCCCGCCGGCCCTCGTCCCAGGGTCCCAGGTCTCGTGCCTGATCCTCCAAGGTCCCTGTTTCGAACTGCAGATCCGCCGGTCGGCCGCCCATGTACCAGGTCACCATGGGGCCGGTCGACGCTGCCGCCGCCGACGCGGTGCCGCCTGCGGGCAGCGATGCGCCCGGGTCCCGAGCCTGCGCGTGATCGGGCGCGAGGCTGCCCGGTCGCGCAGGCGCCATGCGATCGAGCGTCGCAGCGGGGCTCGTCGGGCTCGTGCGGGTCGTCGGGGCGGCGAGGGCGGCCGACGCCGGGAGCACGAGCATCGCGCCGGCGAGAACGGCGCTGCGAAATCGGAATCGGCGAGGCGCAGACGAGGGAGTCATCATGGAGTTTCGGGGAAGGCCGCGAGCGGACTCGACCGGGGCCAACGCGATGCTGTCAAGGTGCCGAGCGTCATGCAGCGAGCATACACGACGCGCGCGAGAGGTCAAGTCTACCGAGTCGGCGTCGGGGACGCAGGATGCGTGGAGCGAAGCGGAACCCATCGTTCACGGCGGGGCCGCTTGTGGGCTCTGCGCTGCTTCGTGTGGGGTGTGGGCGAACGCAACCCATCCTGCTGCTTGGCTCGTCATCCGTGGCAACTGCTTCTCCGGTTGATCGCACATGGACGAGAGCGAGTCGCTGGTGGGGTCGACCGGATACGTCGACCGCGGCAAAGATGTCCTCTCCTGTGGCAGCCACAACGAAGTCTAAACGGGCAGGGACGCGAGGACGCCCGTGCCACGATCCCGGTCGTTTCCACGGTCGATGTTGGGTTGCGGGCGCAAGTCCGCGTCGCCACGGGACCGATGTCCGACGTCGATCTGCGCTGTCACCCGGCCCGGCGCGTCGCTCTCGGTCCGCGCAGCTTCGCCAGCGCGGCGGTCGTCACGCCGGTCGGCCGAGCGCGTGGCGCTGGTCGGAGGTCGCCACTCGGGTCGCGTGAGTTCCTCGTCATGCCAAGCCCTTCGCCGATGGCGTCCGGCTCTTGGCTGCCCACCTTGCCCATGGGCGAGCGCGGCGCGTGGCTGCGCGCCAGGGGGCGGGATGGCAAGCCTGATGGCGATGTTGCTCGCGGCGAGCCTGGTCGCGCCGACGAAGACCGCGAACGGCACGACGCTCCCCTTTCAGCGGCACGTCGTCCGGGTCGGCCCGTCGGGCGCGGGCAACGGGACCTACGCGGCGGCGGTGCAGGAGAACGGCGCCAACGGGCTCGGGCTCGTCCTGATGCGCAGCGCCGATGGCGGCTCGAGCTGGGTCCAAGACCAGGTGCTGCAAGGCGATCCGACCGTGCGCGACACCGCCGACCTCCTCGCGGATACCGACGGCGCCGGCTTCTCGCTCGTCTATGGCGTCGAGCCGCAGAGTCTGGACTACACTGCGGACTCGCGATTCGATATCGTCTTCCTCCACGAGACGCTGACCGCGACGGGCACCTTTTTCGTCGACCTGGGGCCGGTCACCGTCGCCGCACCGGGACCGAACGAAGGCTGGTTCCGGCCGGCGATCACCCGCGACTCGCTTGGGGTCCTGCACCTCACCGCGTCGCTGCTGCATGCCGACGGCTCCTTCGAATGGGATGTCTTCACGAGCACCGACGACGGCGCGACCTGGGGCAACGAGGAAGAGCTCGCGTCCCACCCGAGCACCATCATCGGCGGGCGGGTCGACGCGCAGGGATCGACCGTCGTTGCGATCTTCGATGCCCGCGACCCGTCGACGCCAGGCCGCTACCGGGTGCGCCCGGCCGGCTCCACAACCGGTCAATGGGGTCCGACCATCGCCTTCGCGCCCGAGGGCTTGTACCACGCCGGCGCGTTCTCGGTAACGGTCGGCACCGATGGCATCTTGCACCTCGGCTACTCCGACAAGGACACCGAGGCATTGAGGTACCGCTCGTTCGATGGATCGACCTGGTCGAGCTCGATGATCATCGAGAGCACGGGCTGGTGGGCGAATCAGCCGGCGCTTTCGCACATGGGCGCGGACATCGTCTATTCCTGGAACCACATGGACAACTCGAACTGGATGACGATGGAGTACCTGCGCAAGATCAACGGCGTCTGGGATGCCTCGCCGACGGTCGTCGACAACGTGCAGGTGTTCAAGGGCTACACGAGTGCGATTGACGAAGTGCCGAGCGGCGAACCGTTGCAGCTCTTGTGGTCGCAGGACTCGCCGACCGGCGGCACGCCGGAGATCGTTGCCGCGCAGCCGTACACGTGGCCCAACTCGCCACCGCCTCCACCGCCGCCGCCGCCATCGGGCGGACCGGCGGGATGGTGGAAGTTCGATGAGGGCACCGGCTCGACCGCGTTCGACTCGTCCGGCAACGGGAACGACTGCACCCTCTACGGGACCAGTTGGGTTCAAGGCCACTCGGGCGATGCTATCTCGCTGCCGAACAGCGGCTATGGCGAGTGCGGATCGAGCTCGACGCTGGCGATCACCGGCGAGCTGACCGTCGCCGCGTGGATTCGAGTCGCCAACCCGTCGCAGCACGCGTACATGCGCATCGCCTCGAAGAAGAACGCCTGGGATGATCCGAACGGGTACGCTCTGAGCTTCAATCCGGGTAAGCATCGGCTGGAGATCCTTGGGAGCGGAAGTCAGAGCGGCTCGGCCGCCGTGACCCTCGACAGCGGATGGCACCACGTGGCCGGAACCATCAGCGGCGGCACCGCACACCTGTACGTCGACGGCGTCGATCGCACGAGCATCAGCACGGTCGCGCCGCTGGTCGCCGGAAGCACGCCGCTCTTCATCGGCCGTGACGGGAGCGGCGCCAGCCAGTTCAACGGAGTCATCGACGACCTGCGCATCTACCCGCGCGCACTCTCGGCGAGCGAAATCGCAACCCTCGCCGGGACCGCGCCGAGCCCAGGCGTCGTCACCGCCAACGACATCAGCGTCACCACCACCGCCGGGATGCCCGTTGGCATCACGCTGTCGGGCTCCGACACCGACGGCGATGTCGTGAGCTACTTGGTTACGTCCAATCCCGCGAACGGAAGCCTCAGCGGCACGGCGCCGAACCTCGTCTACTCCCCCGACTCCGGATTCACCGGAACCGATGGCTTCACCTACCAAGTCAGCGACGGCAACGGTGACAGCGCATCGGCGACGGTCACCATCACGGTCAACGCGGCCTCATCGAACCCGTCGGCCGGCCTCGTCGGCGAATGGCAGTTCGATGAGGGCTCGGGCTCGACCACCGCGGACTCGAGCGGCTACGGCGACAACGGAGCTCTCGAAAGCGCGACCTGGACCAGCGGCAAGTTCGGCGATGCGCTCTTCTTCGATGGAGTCCACTCCTACGTCGGCGTCGGGACCAGCGCGGCCCTCGAAGTGACGAGCGGGGTCAGCGTCTGCGCGTGGATCAAGCTCGCGAACCCGTCGGCCAATGCCTACATGCGCATCGCGTCGAAGAAAGACGTCTGGAACTCTACCGCTGGGTACGCGCTCAGCTTCAACCCGGGAAAACACCTGGTCGAGATGCTCGGCAGCGGCACCACCTCGGCCTCCGCGAGCGGCGTCGCGCTGGACGGCAACTGGCATCACCTCTGCGGCACCATCGACGGCGGCATCGGACACCTCTACGTCGATGGCACCGACGTGACGACGAGCAGCGCTGTCACGCCTCTCGCCGCCGACTCGACGCCGCTGGAGATCGGCCGCGACCCGGGCGGGTCATCGCCCTTCTACGGCACCATCGACGCCGTGCGCATCTACAACCGCGCGTTGAGCGCCTCGGAAGTCCAGACCCTCGCGAGCGGCAGCGCTCCATGAGGCTTTCTGGATAGCACCATCCATGCCTGTCCGGTTCACACACCAAGACGTTCGTTGGAGCCGGACACGACAGTGCCCGGGTTTCCCGGGCCGTTGCAGTACCAGGACACTCACGCGTCCAGCTCCAAGTTGCGTCAACCGGATAGGCATGGGAGGGCGAGTGGTGCCCAAGGGCGCCGGTAGAGAAGTGTGGTGCCCAGGAGTGCATGTGCAGAGGAACCGGGCATGCTCGTTGCCAGGCGAGACAGTGACCCGACGGGTTCGGGCCGGGGGATAACGATGCGTGGGTCGAAAGAAGTTCTCCGAGGCTGGAGGCAGCCGGTTTCCGCCTGGGTTGCGTGGGGGTTTGGCGGAGCTCTCCTGGCTCTCCTGGCGCTGAGTCCGGCACTGGCTCGCGCGGAAACGATCTCCGGGACGACGACGGAAATCGCTTCGGGCAACGTACTCGAACCGTCGTTCGAATACCCGCTCGTGGCATGGCTCGACGTCAACTCTGGGGACGTAGTCTACTTCGACGAGCACGATGGATCGACGCACGATATCGGGATCGGGGGCAATCCGGCGGTAGGCGGCGGGCGGATCGCGTTCGTTTGCGCCAGCCTGCCCTACGAAGAGGCGGCGGGAATCTGCTTGTACGATCCGGCTACCCAGCAGACCACGAGTATTACCGCCGATCCCCTGGCATACGCACCCTCGCTCTCGTCGGAGCTAGCGGTGTGGGTGGGATCTGTAAGCGTTCACGGGTTCTGCCGATAGTGCTTGACAGCTAGTAGGTCTATCGGCGTAGTGTGCGGCGCGTGAGGTTGGACCCGCGAGACGCCCGGATCGCCGAGTTGGAGATGCTGCTTCGGGCGGCGCTGGAAGAGATCGCGTCCCTGCGAGAGCGGGTCGCGGAGCTGGAAGCGCAGCTCGCGCAGAGCTCGCGCAACTCTTCGAAACCGCCCTCATCGGACGGCCCCGCGACCGCACGTTCGCCATCGAAACCGTCGGGTCGCAAGCGCGGTGGGCAGCCGGGCCACGAGGGGCACGAGCGGGTGATGCTCCCGCCCGATCGGGTCGTCGACTACCGTCCGGAGCGCTGCGAGAGGTGCCACGCGCCGCTTTCCGGCGAGGACCCGGCGCCCAAGCGATGGCAGGTCCTCGAGCTGCCGCGCTCGAAGCCCGAGGTGACCGAGCACCGGGCGCACGCGCTTTCGTGCGGGGCGTGCGGGACGGTGACGGCGGCGACGCTGCCGGACGAGGTGTTGCTGCACGGCTACGGCCCCCGGCTCACCGCCACGCTCGCCTATCTGTCTGGGCGGTGTCGGCTCTCGAAACGGCAGGTGTCGGAGGTCGCGCTGGACCTGTTCGGGGGGTCCCGGTGTCCACCGGCGCGGTCTGCAAGGTGGAAGACGACGTGAGCCAGGCGCTGGCGGTGCCGGTGGAAGAGGCGCGGCTCGCGGTGGGACTCCAGCCGGTGGTGCACATGGACGAGACCGGCTGGCGGGAAGACAAGAAGCGAGCGTACCTGTGAGTGGCGGTGACGGCGGTGGCCACCGTCTTCCGGGTGGCGACGACCCGCGCCGGGCAGATCGCGCAAGAGATCTTGGGCCCGGCGTTCGGCGGGCGGCTGGTGACCGACCGCTATGCCGGCTACAACTTCGTGGACGTGCATCGGCGGCAGGTGTGTTGGGCGCACCTGTTGCGAGACCTGATGGGGATGACCGAGCGCGACGACGTGGGGGCCGCGCTGGCGGCCGAGATGCTCCTGGAAGTCGACAAGATGCTCGAGTGGTGGAAGCGCATCCGGGACGGGACCCTGAGCCGACCCGAGTTTCGAAAGCTGATGGAGCCGGTGCGAGCGCGGGTCAAGGAGCTGCTGCTCGAGTCGTCGACGACTGCCGCGAAGAAGACGGCGGGGATGTGCCAAAAGATCCTCGACCTGGAGCCCGCCCTGTGGACGTTCGTGGACGTGGAGGGCATCGAGCCGACGAACAACGCGGCGGAGCAGGCAGTCCGCCCGGCCGTGCTCTGGCGCAAGGGCTCCTTCGGCAACGACAGCGAGACCGGCTCTCGATTCACCGAGCGCATCCTGACTGCCATCGCCACCGTACGCCAGCACCAGCACAGCGTCCTCGACTATCTCCTCGAAGCCTGCGTCGCTTTCCGCTCTGGTCAGCCCACGCCATCGCTGATTGCCCACGCCCTTGAATAGCGTGAACGCTTACGAGTCGCGTCACCGCGACCGAGAGAACCTTGGCTCCGCGCTACCTCAAATGGGAATCGAAATTGGAGTTGGAGCCGGACACGCCAGTGTCCGGGTGCAGGCATGAACTTCGAGAACCGTTGGGCTCGGGCTTGCCCCCGCCGCATGCTGACGCCGCCCCCAACGGCGTGGGACAAGCCCTGGGACAAGCCCCCGCCCAACAATCCTCACGGGCTTTCCGGTTCGCTCAGGTTGGTGCCCATTTTCTTGAGGCACGGGCGTCCTCGCCCGTGAAAGCCCAGTCGAACCCGCTGGCATGGCAGGTCCCCAAGCGCTCACGGGCGGGGACGCCCGTGCCACGAAGTCGTGCTGCGCGGCGTCGAGAATCTGCGCGCGGCGCGAGGCTTCTGCGGCTTAGTAGAACAGTTAGGCCCCTCTCCCGCGCCCTTTGCGGGGGAGGGGCTGGGGAGGGGGGCGTGGCGCCGGATCCGGTCGGCAACCTAAGCGAAGCGGATAGCCTGTAACGCGTCTTCCGAGCTCCCCACGCCTTGGAGAGTCCGAAAAACGCGTCTTCCGAGCTCCCCACGCCTTGGAGAGTCCGAAAAACGCGTCTTCCGAGCTTCCCACGCCTTGGAGAGTCCGAAAAATGCGTCTTCCGGGCTTCCCACGCCTTGGAGAGTCCGAAAAACGCGTTTTCCGAGCTTCCCACGCCTTGGAGAGTCCGAAAAACGCGTCTTCCGGGCTTCCCACGCCTTGGAGAGTCCAAGAAACGCGTTTTCCGAGCTCCCCA